>NZ_LLER01000001.1 GCF_001500315.1 Staphylococcus auricularis
ATCTCGTGATGTTGTGCGGTTGCCAAGGCGTTAACGGTGGCGGTTGGGCGCATTACGTAGGTCAGGAAAAATGTCGTCCGATCGAAGGTTGGAACACGGTCGCATTCGCGAAAGACTGGATTCCAGCACCACGTCTCCAAAATGGAACAAGCTGGTTCTACTTTGCGACAGATCAATGGAAATACGAAGAATCAAGCGTCGATAAATTGAAATCTCCACTCGCGAACAACATCAAACATCAGCATCCGGCTGATTACAACGTCTTAGCAGCACGGTTAGGTTGGCTTCCTTCTTACCCGCAGTTTAATAAAAACAGTTTACTCTTCGGTGAGGAAGCAAAAGAAAATGGGGATGATTCAGATAAAGCGATCATTAAAAATGCCGTTGAATCGGTGAAATCTAAAGAAACGCAATTTGCGATTGAAGACCCAGACTTGAAGAAAAATCATCCTAAGACATTATTTGTATGGCGTTCGAACTTAATCTCAAGTTCCGCTAAAGGTCAAGAGTACTTCATGAAACACTTATTAGGTACGAAATCAGGACTCATGGCAGAACCGAACGAAGATGATAAACCAGAAGAAATTAAATGGCGTGAAGATACGATCGGTAAACTCGATCTACTCGTATCGCTCGATTTCAGAATGACAGCGACACCACTTTATTCCGACATCGTACTCCCTGCAGCGACGTGGTACGAAAAACACGATATTTCATCAACGGACATGCATCCGTTCGTCCATCCATTTAATCCAGCAATCGATCCATTATGGGAGTCACGCTCAGACTGGGATATTTATAAAACATTAGCCAAAGCCGTGTCAGAAATGGCGAAGGATTATCTTCCAGGCACGTATAAAGATGTGGTAACGACGCCACTTGGTCATGACTCTAAACAAGAGATCGCAACACCATACGGCAAAGTGAAAGACTGGACGAAAGGTGAAATCGAAGCAGTACCTGGTAAAACAATGCCAAACTTTAAAATCGTCGAACGTGATTATACAAAAATTTACGATAAACACGTCACACTCGGCCCATTATTAGAAAATGGCAAGATCGGTGCACACGGTGTGAGCTATAGTGCTTACGATCAATATCAAGAACTGAAAAGCATGATTGGTACATGGAATGACGAAGATACGGAATCGATTAGAAATGACCGTCCTAGACTCGATACTGCACGAAAAGTTGCGGATGCGATCCTAAATGTATCTTCAGCAACGAACGGGAAATTATCTCAAAAAGCATATGGGGATTTGGAATCGCAAACTGGTATGGAATTGAAAGATATCTCTAGTGCGCGTGAAGCGGAAAAATTATCGTTCCTTAATATTACAGCACAACCGAGGGAAGTGATCCCGACCGCAGTCTTCCCAGGGTCTAACAAAAACGGCAGACGTTACTCACCTTTTACGACGAACGTGGAACGCCTTGTACCATTTAGAACGTTAACTGGCAGACAAAGTTACTACATCGATCACGAAGTCTTCCAACAATTCGGCGAAAGTCTACCTGTATATAAACCGACATTACCGCCGATGGTCTTTGGTACGAGAGATAAACAAGTGAAAGGCGGACAAGATGCGCTCGTTCTTAGATATTTAACACCCCATGGTAAATGGAACATTCACTCTACTTACCAAGATAACCAACACATGTTAACGCTCTTCCGTGGTGGCCCGGTCGTGTGGTTATCCAATGAAGATGCGAAAGCGCACGGTATTAACGATAACGACTGGCTAGAAGTCTACAACAGAAACGGTGTCGTTACAGCGAGAGCCGTGACGTCTCACCGTATGCCACGTGGCACGATGTACATGTACCACGCACAAGATAAACATATTGAAACACCTGGATCAGAAATTACAGATACACGAGGCGGTTCACACAATGCACCTACAAGAATTCATTTGAAACCGACACAACTCGTTGGTGGTTACGCGCAGATCAGTTACCACTTCAACTATTATGGTCCGATTGGAAACCAAAGAGATGTTTATGTCGCAGTAAGAAAAATGAAGGAGGTCAATTGGCTTGAAGATTAAAGCACAAATCGCAATGGTATTGAACTTAGACAAATGTATCGGATGTCATACATGTAGCGTCACATGTAAAAACACGTGGACGAATCGACCAGGTGCTGAGTACATGTGGTTTAACAACGTAGAAACGAAACCAGGCATGGGATATCCAAAACGCTGGGAAGATCAAGAAACATATAAAGGGGGTTGGGTGCTCAATAAAAAAGGAAAACTCCAACTCAAATCAGGGAGCCGTATCTCGAAGATTGCACTCGGTAAAATCTTTTACAACCCAGATATGCCATTGATTAAAGATTACTACGAACCTTGGACATATAACTATGAACATTTGACACAAGCGAAACAAGGGAATCATTCTCCAGTGGCAAAAGCACACTCACTCATCTCAGGTGAAAAGCTGGATTTAGAATGGGGACCAAACTGGGAGGATGACTTAGCAGGTGCACATGTGACAGGCCTGGAAGATCCGAACATTCAACGCATCGAAGAAGATATCAAATTCCAATTCGATGAAACATTCATGATGTATTTACCACGTCTATGTGAACACTGTCTTAACCCGAGTTGTGTGGCGTCTTGTCCATCAGGTGCGATGTACAAACGTGATGAAGACGGTATCGTCCTCGTCGACCAAGATGCATGTCGTGGCTGGCGTTACTGTATGACAGGTTGCCCGTATAAAAAAGTTTACTTCAACTGGAAGACGAATAAAGCTGAAAAATGTACATTCTGCTTCCCTAGAATTGAAGAAGGGTTACCGACTGTTTGTTCCGAAACATGTACCGGCCGTATGAGATATTTAGGCGTGTTACTTTACGATGCAGACCGTGTTCAAGAAGCGGCTTCTGCGACAGATGAAAAAGATTTATACGAAAAACAACTCGACATCTTCTTAAATCCTTATGATGAAGATGTCATTGAACAAGCTGAAAAAGATGGTATTACGTATGAATGGATCGCAGCAGCACAGAACTCTCCAATCTATAAATTAGCGATCGAATATAAAATGGCATTCCCATTACACCCAGAGTTCAGAACGATGCCGATGGTTTGGTATTGCCCACCACTCAGCCCAATCATGAGTTATTTTGAAGGGCAAAACGCAGGCCAAAATCCAGATATGATCTTCCCTGCAATTGAAGAAATGCGTTTACCAATCGAATACCTCGCAAGTTTATTTACGGCAGGAGACACGAAACCAGTGAAACTCGCATTACAACGCATGGCTATGATGCGTAGCTATATGAGAGCACAAGTGACAGGCAAACCGTTTGAAACACATAAACTCGAACGCCTTGAGTTAACCGAACAACAAATGAAAGACATGTATCGCTTGCTCGCAATCGCGAAGTACGAAGATCGTTTCGTCATTCCGACATCTCATAAAGAAACGTACCTAGATACGTATCGTGCCCAAGGTAGTCAAGGTTATGGTGGCGAATACTTTGGCGCAAATTGTGAAGGCTGTGGTGTACCGGTGGGCGCAGGTAAGACAGGACAAGAAATTTATAATGATAATTTCTATGGAGGGATCTTCCGTGATTAATTTAACGAATTATCGCTATTACCAAGACAGTCTCGGTTACATTGCGCAACAATTAAATTTTCCCGAAAAATTAACGTTTCATCCGAAGACCTTTCAACAAACGATCGAACCGTCCCATCCAGGTTATGAAGAATTGAAATTATACCACGAGAAAATGCAGCAATATTCATTATCTGAAATCAAAGCGATTTATACAGATACATTCGATTTTAGTAAAAAAGCCCCGCTCTACATGACTTACAACAAATTTGATACCCAAAAAGAGCGTGGGCAAATGTTAGCGAAACTCAAAGTACTTTATGAAATGTTCGGCTTAAAAATGGTAGACAACGAACTATCGGATTATCTCCCACTCATGCTGCAATTTTTACAAGTCGCGAACTGGGAGAATGATCCTCGCGCTGAGGGTAATATTCAACTCGTCATCATGATCATTGAAGATGGTACATATGAAATGGCCAATCATTTAGCACAAGAACACAACCCGTATGCGCATGTCGTGCGTGCATTGAGAGAAACGCTCAAAGCTTGCCTTGCTGATCCTAAAGGGGTGAGCTCGCATGCTTAACCAATTCTTATGGATTATTTATCCATATCTATGCGTCGCGATTTTTGTCGTCGGACACATTGCACGCTATAAATACGATCAATTTTCATGGACTGCGAAATCCAGTGAATTCATAGAGAAGAAACGTCTGAAATGGGGAAGCTTGCTCTTTCACCTCGGTGTCATCCCGGTATTCTTAGGACACGTGGTAGGGCTTGCCATACCAGCAGAATGGATCTCAGGTTTAGGTGTGAGCAATCATTTATACCACTTCGGTGCCGTGTATATTGGGAGCATCTTTGGTATAATGACGTTAATAGGTATGTTGTTATTAACTGCAAGAAGAGTGACGATAAAGAACGTCAGAAAGCTCAGTTCTGCATCAGATATGTTTGTTAATTTCCTATTAATTGTGATTTTGTTTATGGGATGTTACTCCACATTAGTAACGAACGCAGTGGCACCAGATTTTGATTATCGTCAGACGATTTCAATCTGGTTTAGACATCTCTTTACATTTTCACCGAATGCAAACCTTATGGTAGATGTGCCGCTATCATTTAAAATCCACATTTTCCTTGGATTTACAATTTTAGCATGTTGGCCGTTCACGCGATTGGTCCACGTATGGAGTGTGCCACTCACTTACGCGAATAGAAGATACATCATTTACCGTAAGAACAAAATCAGTTAGAGAGGAAGAATGATTGTTGCCTGTACCATATGTGGAGACGCGTACGTTACAAAATGATTTAGAACAATTAAGAATAGCGGAAGGCTTTGATTTTGCAGCCATTGCAACACCTGAGTTATTTCGACCAAGTGCACCGATCAAATGGCAGTTCGTATCTGGGAATACGAATGAAAGGTATAAACTGATTATTTTAAAAAAGGGTAGAGGGCTCGCTGGCAATGTCATGAAGACTGGGAAGCGCATGATCATTGAAGATGTCAGCCAAGAAGTCCCAGACAAAGATCGCGTGAGATTCCCCATCTTGTTAAGTGAAAATTTAACGAGTGTCATCGTCATCCCTTTATGGTTTGAAGGAGAGCTCTGGGGTGTCTTACTGTTAGGTCAACGCAACGGGAAGGCATTGCCTGCACATTATCAAACGATCGATATTACGGGTAGATTAAGTGTATTTAGTGAAGAAATGTAGGTGATCAATTGCAACGTATGAAAGAAAGACAATTAGATCAATTATTACAGCGATACTACGAAACGACAAATGAGAAGATTGTGTTTGTCGATCACGAAGGTAAAGTCATCGCGATGAATGATGTCGCAAAAGAAATCATCTCAGAAGATAATAATTACGGCATGATGCCAAATGCGATTTGTAATCACTGTGAAGGTTATACGAATGAGTATGCACTCCAGAGTTGTGTGAACTGTTTCCTCGATACGACGACACCGAATGACTCAAGCTTTCAAGTGTTTATGAAGACCGTGGATGGCACCGTTCAACCCTTTATTGCGACATACAAGTGCATCGATGAGACACGACGTATTTATGCGTTGACGCTCCTCAATATTTCACCACAAATTGAACGCCAAGAGAAGATTTATCAGCGTCAAATGATCAGTAAAACGATCGCAGCTCAGGAAAATGAACGCAAGCGTATTTCGCGTGAATTACACGATAGTATCGTCCAAGAAATGTTAAATATTGATATTGAACTCCGCTTATTAAAATATCAACAAGATTTTGAAAAAATGACCGATAAAACGGATTATATCGAAGGATTGATGTCTAATTTAATCGATAGTATTCGTAACTTATCCGTTGAACTGAGACCTTCTTCGTTAGATGATCTCGGTCTCAACGCCGCATTTAAGTCTTATTTTAAACAAATTGAAGAAAATTATGGATTGTTGATTAATTATCAATCCAATACAGGAAAAAACCGCTACGATAGTGAGATTGAAACCGTCGTATATCGTATTGTCCAAGAAGGGGTACTCAATGCATTAAAATACGCAGGGGTTGATCAAATTGAGGTCAGTATTCAAGATATGGATACCCACTTGATTGCGGAAGTGATCGATCGGGGTAAAGGTTTTAATCCACATAGCCGCCCTAAAGGCACAGGGCTCGGACTGTACGGCATGAATGAACGTGCAGAATTAGTGCGAGGGAATGTAAACATCGATACACAACTTGGTAAGGGCACCATTATTACACTCGATGTACCTATTTCGCACATGTTGGGGGAATAGATTTGAAAATAGTTATCGCAGACGACCATGCAGTAGTAAGAACGGGATTTTCAATGATTTTGAACTTTCAAGAAGATATGGAAGTCGTCGATACTGCCGCTGATGGAAGAGAAGCGTATCAGAAAGTCATGTAGCACAAACCCGATGTTTTAATCATGGATTTGAGTATGCCACCAGGGGAATCCGGCTTGATTGCGACGAGTAAGATTGCCGAGAGCTTCTCAGATACGAAAATCCTCATCTTAACGATGTATGACGATGAAGAATATTTATTTCATGTGCTGAAAAACGGCGCAAAGGGCTATATATTGAAAAACGCACCCGACGAACAACTCGTGTTAGCTGTGCGTACCGTGTATCAAGGGGATACTTACGTCGATATGAAAATGACCACCTCACTCGTCAACGAGTTTGTGAACAATTCGAAATCGGAAGAAGAAGCGACGAACGATCCATTTAAAATTTTATCCAAACGCGAACTTGAAATTCTACCACTCGTCGCAAAAGGTTACGGCAACAAAGAAATTGCAGAAAAATTATTCGTCTCAGTGAAAACCGTTGAGGCACATAAAACGCATATCATGACGAAACTCGACTTGAAGTCTAAGCCAGAGCTTGTCGAATATGCATTGAAAAAGAAACTACTCGAATTTTAAATTGTTAGTATTAGCAGGGATGTCTCTCACGTCCCTGCTTTTTTGTCGTGGTGCGATTGTCCACTGAGTATTAAAAAACCCCAATCATGCTTTGGCGTGGTGGTGTAGCGGGGATGGACAAGCTGAGGAAGGCTTTTATAAGTTTGCTATTTCAGGTGGAGGGATTCCTAAATTTAGACACGAATTGGCCATGTGAGATGGCTAAATCAGGTGTGGAAGCTCCGAAAGTTGGGTGCATCCTTGTCTCATCATCTCGCCGTTTCAGTTGTAGAAGTCCCCCGAAACTTAGGCACATCCTGGCCTCATAACCTCCCCGTTTCAGGTATAGGGAAACCACCGATTAAAGATAGGGGATCTCCTTATGTTCATATTTTCACAATTATTCTAGACTAAAATTATCGTTAGTACATTGCTAGAACAGAACGACAGACACATGCCTTACAGTATGATAATCGCTTACAACCGATGTACTAACCTGAATTTTATTCAATGAAGGTGAAAAAATGTTTAAGACAAAAGGTGGTTTTCAGCTTACATTACAAACGTTGAGTTTGGTCGTTGGATTTATGGCCTGGAGCATCATCTCGCCCTTGATGCCATACATCTCACAAGACATCAACATGTCAGCGGGGCAGTTATCGATTATCGTAGCGATTCCTGTCATACTCGGGTCTATTTTGCGTGTACCGTTTGGTTATTTAACCAATGTCATCGGTGCCAAATGGGTCTTCTTCTGTAGTTTTATAATCTTATTATTTCCAATTTACTTCTTAAGCCAAGCACAATCTCCCGGCATGTTAATGGCATCTGGTTTCTTCCTAGGTGTTGGGGGCGCGATTTTCTCAGTCGGTGTAACATCAGTACCGAAATACTTCGCAAAAGAAAAAGTCGGTTTAGCTAACGGGATTTACGGCATGGGTAATATTGGGACTGCCGTATCTTCATTCTTAGCACCACCGATTGCAGGAATCATCGGATGGCAAACAACGGTTCGTTCTTACTTAATCTTTATCGCACTCTTTGCGATATTGATGTTCTTCCTTGGAGACGGTAACGAGAAAAAAGTGAAAGTACCGCTCGTATCACAAATGAAAGACTTATTTGCGAACTATAAAACGTACTATCTCAGCTTATGGTACTTTATCACTTTCGGCGCATTTGTCGCATTCGGTTTATTCTTACCGAACTATCTCGTAGAACAATTTGGCATTGATAAGGTCGATGCCGGTATTCGTTCAGGCGTGTTCATTGCCTTAGCGACATTCCTTCGACCACTCGGAGGGATTATCGGGGACAAATTCAATGCCGTAAAAGCCTTGATGGTAGACTTTGTATTCTTGATTGCGGGTGCAGTCATCTTAGGCTTATCCAGTCACATCGTTCTCTTTACAATCGGCTGCTTATTAATCAGTATCTGTGCAGGGTTAGGTAATGGGTTAATCTTCAAACTCGTGCCTTCATACTTTACAGGCGCAGCAGGTTCAGCCAATGGTGTCGTATCGATGATGGGTGGTTTAGGTGGTTTCTTCCCACCACTTGTGATTACATACGTCACAGGATTAACCGGAACAAGTCATCTCGCATTTATCTTACTCGCAGTGTTCGGGGTCATCGCTTTCTTAACGATGTTACATCTGTACAAGAAAGAATACGCCACTGCGAAATAAGCTTGAGTTATAGGCACGCATGATAGTTTGGGAAAATGAAAGCTTAATATTGAAAATGAATATGAAACACCAATTTCTATTTTTAAGTAGGAATTGGTGTTTTTGAGTTGAGCCAAGTCTATAAAATCTCATCCCTATTTGACAAAATGTGAGCGGTCTCATAAGATGATAATTGAAAACGATTCTCAATAAATATTTTAAAAAATAACCGAGAATAGGAAGAAGTATGTAATCAAAACACAATCGCATCATATATTTTCACCAACTCGCAATATAGACATGGGAGTGTATGATGCGTATGAAATAGGGAAGGAGCATGTGTAATTGAGGGAGTAAGTTACACGACAACGCCTATGAAAAATAAAAATCTGTCAAAATTAACGAAACTGATGGGAAATTACGTTTACTTGTTTTATGGTGCCATCGCGATCTCGATTATTTCAAGTGTGGTGAGTCTCGGTGCATACTTACACGTTTATTATGTCGTAGAAGAGATGTTAACGGCAAAAAACGGTTTAACGCAAGCCGTCATCGACCATATGACAGCACATGGATGGCAAGCAGTCTTATACGTATCGGGTGCTTTTGCATTGTATGGTTTGGCGTTATTACTTTCACATATCGTCGCATTTAATACGGTCGCTAGGTATCGCATCCAATTGATCGACTATATGAAGAAACTGCCACTCGGATATTTTCAAAAGCATCAAACAGGGAAACTGAGAAAGCTCGTTGAAAAGAACACAGAAGAGGTGGAACATTACATCGCACACCAAGTGCCTGACATGGCGCAAGCACTGACGACACCAGTCGCGTTCTTAGTATTGATCTTCATCTTTGATTGGAGATTATCACTCGTGTGTCTCGTACCGGTCATTCTCGGCTTTATGTTGCTGCGATTTATGATGGGTGGAGAGAGTGAAAAATTCCTTGAACAGTATCAGGATGCATCGACAAGTATGGGAAATGATGTAGTCGAATACGTGCGAGGCATCGCAGTAGTGAAAGTATTTGGGCAAACCGTCTTTTCATTTAAAGTGTTCAACCAAGCTATTGAAAATTATAGAGACTTTACGATTAAATATGCCCTGTCGATGAAAAATGCGATGAGTGGCTACATCGTTTGTGTTTACGGGATATTCGCTTTCTTAATTCCAGCAGCGATTATCTTCTTCAATCACACAGATAGCCAGGTAGACATGTTATTAAGCTATACGTTCTTTGTCATTTTCACCCCATTAGTCGCATTTATGTTAATGCGTATCATGGAAAGTTCTTATAAAGCGATGATTATTTTTCATGCGATGGACAGTTTGGAAGAAACGGTTTATCAAGCTGAACCATTACCCACTGGTCATCAGTTAAAAATGTCAGAAGATTATGACGTCAAATTTGAGGAAGTATCTTTTACTTATGAAGGTATGCGTCATCCTGCAATCTGTGATTTGACCTTTGAAAGTCCTTCTAACTCAGTGACTGCTATTGTTGGGCCTTCAGGAAGCGGAAAATCTACTATTTTTAATTTGATTACACGCTTTTATGACATTGATGAAGGAGACGTGAAGATTGGTGACGTTGATGTGCGAGAGTTAAACTACGATGATTTAATGGCCCATATCAGTTATGTTTTTCAAGAAACCAAGTTATTTAAGATGAGTTTGTTGGAAAATATACGCTTCTACCGTCCGGATGCGAGCATAGAAGCAGTGGAACGTGCAGTAGATCAAGCACAGTGTCGAGAAATTATAGACAAGATGCCTCAAGGGTTGGATACCGTATTTGGCACGGAAGGTGTTTATCTTTCAGGAGGCGAGATTCAACGTATTGCGATTGCGCGGGCGATATTAAAAGATGCCCCTATCGTATTGTTGGATGAAGCAACTGCCTTTAGTGATGCTGAAAATGAATACAAAATACAGAAAGCATTAAATTCAGTGATGAAGGATAAGACGGTACTCATGATCGCACACCGCTTATCAACGATTACACATGCGGATCAAATTTTAGTTATGGATGAAGGTGCGCTTGTCGAAAGAGGACAACATGCTGAGCTGATGGAATTAGATGGTGTTTATGCGAAGATGTATCGAGATTATCAACAAAGTGTGAGCTGGAAGATAGGGGTGACAGGATGAACATACAACAATTATTTTCATTGACCGATCCAGGGAAGAAAGATTTATATAAAACGACGTTTTTGACTACATTACATCAAATTTCTGTCGTGTTACCTGTCATTCTGTTTATCATGCTGATTGATGACATGATTCAGCATATTCAAGGGACTCAATCAGGTCCAATTCCACTATGGGGTTATCTCGTTGCATGTATCGCACTCTTAATCGTGATTTTCGTTATCTATTTGGTAACCTATCAACAAATGTATATCAATTCTGGTACAGAATCCGCGAAAATGCGGCTGCGTTTAGCGGAAAAGTTTCGTAAATTACCATTATCGTATTTAGGTGAAAAGGATCTGAGTGATTTTACCAGTACCTTGATGGATGATGTGTCCGTGATAGAAAAACAATTGACGAGTGACTTTGCGAATTTAGCGGCTGGCATTTTATCTAGTTTCTTTATTACGTTTGTATTGGCCTTTTACAATTGGCAAATGACTTTAGCACTTTTCCTATGCATGCCGATTGCGTTACTTTTTATAGTCATTTCGAAATTTGCGACGACACCAACGAATCGGAAAAATAGACAGTTGAAATTAAATATTTCAGAAGGCCTTCAAGAGTTCTTTGAGAATATCAAAGTCATTAAGTCTTCAAGTCAAAAAGAGCATTACATTCAACGGTTAACACGTACGATTAAATCGGTAGTCCCATGGGCTGTGTTATATGAAATGCTTGTAGGGATCTTCATCTCTATTTCGTATAATATTTTACGAATTGGTTTAGGTATTGTGGTGTTGCTTGGAACCTACTTATTGGTACAGCAGCAGTTAACCGTGCTCGGATTTATACTGTTTATTTTCGTAGCCGTGCGGATATATGATCCGTTAACGAATTCACTTTATAAAATTGGAGAATTTATTTATTCGCTTGTTAGCGCGAGACGTATTAAAACAATTTTCGAAATTGAAGAACAAGGTGGCTCCTCAGATGTTGAACTAACACAATTTGACATCGAATTCCGTAATGTCGCTTTTGGTTATAACGATAAAGAAGTGATTCATGGTGTCTTTTTTACAGCACACCAAGGTGAAATCACCGCATTAGTCGGTCCTTCTGGTTGTGGTAAAAGTACGTTAGCTAAGCTAGCTGCACGTTTTTGGGATACACATCATGGTTCGATTATGATTGATGGCCACGATATTAATGACATCCATCCAGAGAAATTATTATCTTACTATTCGATAGTGTTCCAAGATGTCATTCTGTTTAACGATACTGTATTTAATAACATCAAGATTGGTAATCGTGCAGCGACGGATGAGGAAGTTTATCAAGCTGCTGCACTAGCAAACTGTACCGCGTTTATCGAAAGACTACCCAATGGATTAGACACGGTCATCGGTGAGAACGGACAAACCCTTTCTGGTGGTGAACGTCAGCGTTTATCTATAGCGAGAGCCTTTTTAAAACAAGCACCGATTGTATTATTAGATGAAGCTACCGCATCCCTCGATCCTGAAAATGAAATCCTGATACAGAATGCGATTAGTGAACTCATTAAAGATAAGACTGTAATCGTCATTGCGCATCGACTCAAAACGATAGAACACTGCGACCAAATCGTCATACTCAAAGAAGGTCGAGTGGTTGAAAAAGGTAAACACGAACAACTGATGGCCAATGATTCATTATATAATCGTCTTGTCACACTCCAACGTAAAAGCGGCGATTGGCAAGTTAATGAAGTGTGAAGCGGATGGCATGTGACATCTAAAAACTTTTTAAGTGGGTAATATAATAAATACGATCACCTTATTAATATATTACGGAGGTACCTATGAATAATGAAGAGTTAGTACACAATCTTTCATTGATTAAAAATGCTATTGATGTACTTCGTGAGGAATTAGCGCCTGATTTAAAAAGTAGAGATTTAATGTTATTACGATATGGTTTCTCTAATGACGAAACAGAACAATTAGATAAGTATTTATTGAACTTAACTTTGAATAAAGAAAAAATAACCTATAGACAATTAAAAGCAAAAATGTGCGAAATTAGGGATTTACCAGAGATACCGATGAAAACCGTTAAAGATATCTATGAAGGCTATCGTGCAAGTAAGGTTATTGGAAATATAATAAAAACAAACTCAAAATAATGAAGGGAATTATGTTGCATATCATTAGTGGCCAAAAGGGAAACGACGCTATTTAAACTGTTTATTTTTATTAGAATAGGCTAATATATAAATGAATTATTAAAAAGGAGTGCCACTATGAAAGTAAATAAGTATATTTATGCAGTGTTATCATTCTTTTTAGGAGGGTTCGGTGTCCATAAATTTTACAGTAAGAAAATTGGATTAGGAATCCTCTGTATTCTGTTTTGTTGGACAGGTATACCTGGCGTGATTGGCATGATTGAGGGCATCATAGCGATACTTAAAGATGCAGATGAAGATAATCAAATCACAGTTTAACATGTTTTGACTCCACAATTTATATTTAGATTTTAATTTTTAAGATGTTAAAAAATCAAATATGATATAATTAATCCATAAAGAAATATTTATTGTACGTAAAAGTAATAATCAGCTCATTTTCGAGTTAAATTAAAATTTAAGGAGAAGATGATTATGAAATTAAGATGGATTTTTTGGTGGATTGTCAGCTTACTTGAACTTGCGTCATTTGTGATCTTCTCAGTATTCTTATGGATGAGAGATGTTGATGCGTCAGGTGCAGTTCAGACTACCGAATTGAAATGGTTGAACATTGCGGTACTCGCTTGCGCTTATTTAGTTCCATTCGTCATTCAGGTTGGATGGGCAATCTTAAACTTTACAATATCAAGTAAGAAAACGTCGGTTAATTAAAAGAATATTAAAAAAGAGATTGGGCAATCATGTGTTGTCCAATCTCTTTTTTGTGTGAGTTATTCTGCTTTTGGCGTATCTTGTTTCTTTTTTCGTTTGAATCCTCTTTTTACATCTCTAATTTGATCAGATGCACCACTCCAAATAGAAAAAAGTGAAAAGCAGAAATGAATTAACTTTATGATGAAATCCATGAAACGCCACTCCCCCTATGATGTCTTCATATTATTTATCCTTATGTATAGTAAATGTTCCAAAAAATACTAAGATGAAATCTATAGATAGCAAAATATAGAATATCCTTTCAAACACTGGGTTTGCAATCAACGGTTTATTAAATGAGATGATTATAGCGATAGCTAAAAGTAAAAGGACAATTGTCATATAGTATTTGTTTTTAAGTAGCATGTCCATCTCCTTCAGTTGAATGGTTAATTTACACATTACTATCTTCACTATAAGCATAACAAAATTAAAATAAATTTCTATCACTTTATTCCCATCTTATATAGATATTCCAAAATTTCGAGCTGTATACACCACCACTAAAATGTAAAACTATGCAGATTACAATTGATAATGATTTTCAACTGTTGTATCATAAAGTTATCATATAATATCAAATTACATATGAAAAGCAGATGTATAGATATATTGTAAAATTCTAGTAGATTGTATAAAGGTTTTAGGCGGAGAGTGAATGTGATGTGTATAGCTTGCAACATCATATTTAAAAATTCAGATTAATCTAACAATAATATTCACCTTTCGCCTCGCCTAATCTATATCTCAACGTCTTTCACCATATCTGTACACGCTAAAAAGACATCTATTAAGGGAGTGAAATAATGAATAAGTTAACAGTCAAAGATTTAATTACCGTAGGGATTTTTACAGCGATTTATATCGTACTCTTTTTTGCAACGTCAATGGTGGGGTATATTCCATTTTTAATTCCGTTTTTAGGATTTTTATGCCCGATTGTCTGTGGTATTCCGTTCATTTTGTATGTCATGAAAATTAATAAATTTGGCATGATTACATTAACTGGGGCAATTTTAGGGATTGTGTTCATGGCCATGGGTAGTGGTTTAATCCTTATTCCTGCAGGCATCCTTTTTGGTTTCCTCGCTGATTTATTAATGAAAAAAGGTAATTATACAAATGGCAAATACATCACTTGGGGATATGTCGTCTTCTCGTTATGGATTATGGGCTTTTTCTCACGCATGTATATCGCACGCGATGCATATATGAAAGAAACTGCACAATCTTACGGACAGGATTATGCGGCTACATTAGAGGCGGTTACACCACTCTGGACGCTACCAGTAATGGCAGTGTTAACGGTTCTGGGTGCATTAATCGGTGCTTGGTTAGGTAAAAAAATGTTCAGTAAACACTTTAAAAAGGCGGGACTCGTGTGAGTGTTGCGGTTAGTGCATTAAGGGATCAACGTAATCGCATCGCTCAACTAGACCCTAGAACAAAACTTTTATTAACGATGACCGTGAGCACGATATTAATTTCGAGTGGGAGTTCGCAAAGTATTTTACGTGTGATTTTAACTCTTTTTTCATTAATGTTGCTGCTAAGTATTCATAGATACAGTTTGTTTATCAATTTTACACTCGTTTTTATTGCACTTATTGCAATTCAACAATGGTTGGTTCCTATTACCGATGGACTACTTCAGTTCATTTTATTAGGGATTGTTGGCATATTTATGAATATTTTACCGGGGTTCATCGTCGGTTTCTTTACTTTATTTTCAACAAAAGTGAGTGAATTTATTGCAGCGATGGAGAAACTAAAATTACCACGAACTGTGATTATTCCCATCTCCGTTATTTTTAGATTTTTCCCGACGATTGCAGAAGAATATCAACATATTAGTCATGCAATGAAATTAAGAGGCATCACATTTACACGCCATTTTACCAAATTAATTGAATACCGCGTTATTCCACTGATTATTTCCGTCGTTCAAATCGGTAATGATCTCTCATTTACGGCGATGACACGAGGGATTGATGCACCCAATCAACGGACAAATGTGTGTGTCGTTAAATTGGGTTGGTTAGATAAATTATTGATGCTTATCATGCTTATTCTATGGGTCATTTACTTTAAGGAGAAATTTTTTCAATGATTAAATTCGATCATGTCACATTTCAATACGACGCTGCTGAAACACCTGCAATTAAAGACATTACGCTACACATTAAACAAGGAGAGCTCGTGCTTTTCTGCGGAAAATCAGGAAGTGGGAAATCTACTATTACGAAATTGATTAATGGGCTCATTCCAAGAGGACACGAAGGCGAACTGACGGGGGAAGTGACTGTGAACGATACACCCATCTCAAAGTTACCGATGTATGCACTTTCGGAAATGGTCGGAAGCGTGTTTCAGAACCCGAAGACACAATTTTACAATGTAGACACGACGAGCGAACTTGCCTTTAATTTGGAAAATAGAGGTATCGATCCCGCTGTCATTACCGCAAGTATAGATAAAGTGATGCAGCAGTTCGACATTACGCATTTATTAGATCGCAACATTTTTGAGTTATCAGGCGGTGAAAAACAAATCATCGCTTGTGCGACGGTCTTACTGGCTAATCCAGATATCATTGTATTGGACGAACCCTCTTCCAACCTCGATATGTACAGTATTAAAAAATTGAAAGAAATGATTCAATATTTAAAAGATGAGGGCAAAACAATTGTCCTTGTAGATCATCGTTTGGATTACATTATGAATGATGCAGATCGGATTGTTTATATCGAAGACGGAAAAATAGCTTCTGTTTACGACTTAGCGCAATTTAAGTCATTGAGTACGGCACAATATGAAGAGATGGGACTACGATTTGTGCCAACTAAAGCGAAGTTGGTACAACCTGCTGAAGAGACCAAGCATATCGAAATTAAAGATTTCACCTATGCGTATGATCGATTCAGCAAACGAAAACAGTTAGATATCGCAACTGCTCAGATACCTACTAACGAGGTCGTGGCTATTATCGGTAATAACGGGAGTGGCAAATCTACCTTTGCGAAAAGCTTGAGTGGCTTGAATAAAAGGTTTAAAGGTCGCGTCACATATGACAATCATACCTTTAAATCACGACAATTACTCAAACAGAGTTATATGGTATTTCAAGATGTGAATAATCAACTTTTTACTGAAAATCTAGAACAAGAACTGAAATTATTAGATCAACAGGTCGATGATGCCCAAGTGGATGAGATGTTAGCGCAAATTCATTTACTCGACAAAAAGGCAGCCCATCCATTTTCACTATCTGGTGGAGAAAAGCAAAGATTAGCGATAGCGACAGCAATCATGAGTCATAAACGCATCATTATCTTCGACGAACCAACGTCAGGACTTGATTTATTTCATATGAAAAAGGTCGCAGCGTTGATTCATAGTATTAAGAACCACAATAAAATGGTTTTGATTATTACCCATGATAAAGCACTCATTTCTGAAATATGTAGTTATGTGCTGCATTTTGCGGAAGGGAAAATTATAGACCAATATCCATTAGATGAACAAGGGCAACAAAAGCTAGATGCCTACTTTGATGTGTAATTGAGGGGAAGAGGGGAGCGAACAAAGGATGAACACCAGTGAACATTGGATCAAATCTTTAATTGGATTTGGGAAAGACAGCCAATTTAAAATTATCTTATCTGTACTATTATCGATTATCAGCGTTTTTGCTGGGCTCGTGCCTTACTGGGCAGTTTATAAAATCATTATTTTAATGATAGAAGGTCCTAACACACTAGATCAAGTCCTTCCATATATAGGTATTGCAGCGGGAGCCTACATCTTACAACTACTTAGCTTTGGAGGCTCAACGATGCTTTCTCATGTAACCGCTTACGATATTTTATCGACGATTCGAAAGCAACTCGCACAGAAATTGATGCGATTGCCACTCGGCGTTGTAGAATCTAAGAAAATTGGTGAACTGAAAAGCATCTTTGTCGATAAAGTTGAAACGATCGAATTGCCTTTAGCCCATATGATTCCCGAATTGATTGGGAATTTGCTGCTGTCGATTGCAATCTTCTGTTACATCGTCGTGATTGATTGGCGGATGGCTTGTGCGATGCTCATCACTGTACCGATTGCGTTTTTCGCTTTTAAAAGGTTGATGTCAGGCTTTAATGAGACGTATGAAACGCAAATGGCATCTAACAATTATATGAATAGTGCCATCGTCGAATATATTGAAGGGATCGAAGTCATTAAAACCTTTAACCAATCACAAAATTCGTATCAAAAGTATAAAGATGCCGTTAATAACTACAAAGCGCATACGCTCAGTTGGTTCGAAAAGACATGGGGCTACATGAACTTAGGTGCTAGTGTTTTACCATCTACTTTTTTAGGCGTGCTACCGGTGGGGATGTATCTCGTTTCAATCCAACAACTTAGCTATGCGCAGTTCTTTCTGTGCTTGGTATTGTCTTTAGGCGTGGTCGCCCCAATCAAGAACTTTACAAACTATGTGAACCAGTTGAAGTCGATTCAATATGCGATTACGGAAGTACGAGATGTATTAGATTTAGATGAATTAGCAGTGACGGACCAGTTTAAAACGCCACAAAATCATGATATTCGGTTTAATGATGTCGGATTCTCTTATAGTGGAGATAAGGATGATCTCGTTTTTGATCATTTGTCCTTTTCTATTCCCCAACAGACATTTACCGCTATCGTAGGTGCGTCAGGAAGTGGGAAGTCAACGATTGCGAAGTTACTGGCACGGTTCTGGGATGTGGCATCAGGAGCAATTACCATTGGTGGCGTCAATATCAAAGAACTTGATCCGAAACAGTTAAATGATTTCGTTGGCTTTGTGGGACAAGATAATTTCTTGCTTAATCTTACATTTAAAGAAAATATTAAACTTGGGAATCCAGAAGCGACAGACGAAGAAGTGGTAGAAGCGGCGAAACTCGCGCAATGCCATACCTTTATTGAAAAATTGCCTGAAGGTTATGACACATTGGTCGGTACTGTTGGCGATAAACTTTCCGGCGGGGAAAAGCAACGTGTGACGATAGCGAGGATGATTTTGAAAGACGCACCGATTATTGTATTGGATGAAGCGACTGCATATGTGGATCCAGATAATGAACAAAAGATTCAAGGCGCTTTGAATGCACTCACGCAAAATAAAACACTCATCGTCATCGCACATCGACTCTCTACAATTAAAGAAGCAGACCAAATTATTGTGTTGGGCGAGCAACATATTGTTGAGAAAGGCGATCACCAAACGCTTTTAGATAAGAAAGGAACGTATCACCATATGTGGCAAATGCATGTAGGTGCTAAAGATTGGGGCGTGTCTTCATAATATGAAAGATGTAAGAAGGGAGGAAGTGACTTATGTTTCACATCACATTTAAAATATTGAAATGGGCATCCCCCTATAAAACGAGACTTATCTTAGGCTTTCTCATGTCGTTTATTAATTCGTTATTTATTGCGTTACCGATTTTCCTAGCAGCGCAAGTATTTAATCGTATATTATCGGATCAACCGATTCAGTTGTATGAAGTATTCAGCGTTTTTGGCATCATGGTTTTATTAGTATTAGCGCGATTTGTCACGGCTTATATGAAAAATAAACTCCAGGAAAGCATCGCATATGAAATGAGTGCCACAGAACGGTTAAATATTGGAGAAAAGCTAAAGAGTGTGCGGTTAGGCTATTTTGATGATCATCATACCAATGAATTAACGACGATGGTCACGACAGATTTAACATTTCTAGAAAATTTCGCGATGAAGATGATTGATATTGTTATTAATGGTTACATTCTCATCACGGTACTGATACTATCGCTATTCGTTGTATCATGGGAAATCGCACTGTTGGCACTTATCGGAGTGATACTGTCTCTCTTGAGTCTTCATTTATTAGAAAAGCAAAGCCATCGCAACGCACCACAATATCACCAAGTTCAAGGTCAACTTGTAGAGAAAGTGTTAGAAGTGGTGAGAGGTATCCAGGTGATTAAAACGTTTGCGAAAGAAAATACGAGTTTGAAGAGTTTTAACCATGCAGTAGATGAGAGTAAACGCCAAAACACAAAGATTGAGTTACAGTACACGCCGTTTAATCTGTTACATTTATTGAGTTTGAAATTGGTTTCTGTGTTGATTGTACTCGTGGCTTGTATCTTATTTATGAATCAAAGTATGGATCTACCGACGCTCATTATGGTCGCAATCTTTTCATTTGTTATCTTTGATAGCGTAGAGCACGTGAATAGTGCTGCGCATGTGCTAGAAATGATCGATACCACACTCGATGATATTGAGGAAATCAAGGCTGCGCCACTTTTAGATGAAAGCGGTAAAGAAATGGTGCTTGAAAATGATTCGATTGCATTCGAAAATGTGAGCTTTTCGTACGGTGACCAGCAAGTCATTCATAACGTGACATTTGATATTCCAGAACGGACGTCGACTGCCATTATTGGTCCTTCAGGAAGCGGAAAATCTACATTGTGTCATTTGCTGATGCGATTCTATGATGTCGATCAAGGTAATATACGTATCGGTGGCGTGGATATTCGTGAAATGAAACTCAGCACATTGATGTCTCAAATCAGTGCAGTGTTTCAAAAAGTCTATCTATTCAATGATACGATTGAGCATAATATCCTTTATGGTAAACCCGATGCGACGAAAGAAGAAGTGATTGAAGCTGCGAAACAAGCGTGTTGTCATGATTTTATCATGGCATTACCGCATGGTTATCAAACGATGGTGAATGAAAAGGGCACAAATTTATCAGGTGGCGAAAAGCAACGGATTTCGATTGCGCGTGCGATTTTGAAAGATGCACCGATCATTATTTTAGATGAAGCGACTGCGAGCATTGACCCTGAAAATGAGCACCTGATTCAAAATGCGATTGATGAATTAAGTAAAGGGAAAACGGTCATAACAATTGCCCATAAGATTGGTACCATTAAGAATGCCAATCAAATTATTGTGTTGGATGAAGGTGAGATCATTCAAAAAGGGGATCACGATACATTGATTCAACAACCTGGGAAATACAGAGATTTCATTCATATACGTCATCAATCAGAAGGCTGGAGATTGTAACTGTAATAGTAATCAAAATCTATCAAACCCACCGTGAATTTAGAGGACACGGTGGGTCTAACATTATTGTTCTATTTTAATTTTGCTTTTACCGAGGAAGTAAATTAATACGCCAAAAAAGATGCCGCCAATAAGCCATCCGAAGATGTCCAAATTAGCTAAGATAACATGCGTTTGGCCTATAAATTGTAAAAATATGTTTAATAAAAAGGCAAGTCCTACGAAAAGAATTGAAGCAATTACAGATTGTAGTTTTAATTTTTTAAGCATGACTTTATATTCTGTTTTAGAATAAACCACTTCTTTATCGACACCTGCATTTTTGAGTGAAAACATTATGGCTAAAGATTCAATCAACACGAGTACAAGGAATAAGAACGTGCCCGTAGAGAATGTATGCTTATAAGCATCAAAAACAAAACTAATCAACGTAAGTAATAATATGAGCCAATAGGAAGCTAAAAAAAGTGTAGCCAATTTGGAATTCATGATTTGTTCTTCTCTTTCATCTCTGTCTGCAACTATCCCTAAAGTAATTTTTTTCCATGATTGTTTAAATTTATCCATATGAATTACTCCTTCCAAAAGATATCATTCAAAGTTACATCTAAAGCCAAACAAATATTGATACACAAATTCAAAGAGGGATTATATTTGTTGTTTTCAATCATGTTGATGGTTTGTCTTGAAACATTTACTTTTTTTGCTAATTCCAACTGTGAGATTTGTTTACTTTTTCGGTATTCTGATAAACGGTTCATGTGATCCCACCTCGAAAGTGTCTTATATATTTTACATTTATCATAAGGTATCTTTTCACTAATGTCAAATATACATGACACTTCTATTTTAAATTTAGTAAAATGAGTGCTCACAAATCATTTTTAGACCAAACAAAAAGTAGATTTTTATTCGGGAAGTGTTGCGGTTTCACATTAATGGCTCTTCTCACATGTAAGACAGATTATTATCAATTAAAATGACTGATTTTTCCAAAAATTAGATCTTTTAAAATCTGTAATTAAAAGTTAATGTGCAGGGTATAACAAAATGTAACCCAATTTAAGGAGGTATTATCATGAGTACAGTAGTAAGAGAATATACAAATGACGAAAAATTACAAGAAATTATTGAAAAATTAGTAGACAATGGTATCAGTAACGAAGATATTTTTGTATTATCTCACGATGATGACAGAACAACTCGTATCGTAAATAATACTGGCATCAATCATATTAACTACAATAAATATGATTTAGGTGAATCATTCGACAAAAAAGGTGACGAATTAAGAGAAAAATTTCAAGAAGTTGGATTAACAGAAGATCAAGCTAGCGAATACGAAGCAGACATGGACGAAGGTAAAGTATTCCTACTTGTTAAAGATGAAAAAGCTGAAGAATATTTATAATTTCAGCTTAAAATAATAAAATTTCCTTTCGGCTTCATTTCCTTACCTCGCCATCAAGGTGTTTACCTTGATGGTTTTTTTGTTTGTCTAAAATGAACAGAGTATGACCCGGGAAATATTTTGATTCAATTTGCCTGAAATTAAATTAAGCAGAAGAATTCTTTTTTATAATGGTCATTTATTGTAGAATGTTAATAAACGATTATAGAGGAGGTGTCGACATGTTTCTTATAGCTTTTTGTTGCAGATTTTTACAAATCATTCGCAACAAATTTGCCGCATTAATTTCAAAATTGGTGGAGTCTGTCTTTTTTGAGATTAATCAACGGTCTATAAGGAACTGACACCTTTCGTTTGCTTCCTTATAGGCGCTATGGAGGAAGTAAAATGAATATATTAAATGGCTCGAACATTTCTAAACGATATTTAGAAGATATTTTGTTTGATCATATTAAAATCACCTTAAATGCAGGAGACAAAATCGGTTTAGCCGGTAGAAACGGTGAAGGTAAAACGACATTATTGAGACTTTTAGCCGGCATAGAACAACCCACTTCAGGTGATTTAAGTTGGAAGAAAAATATAGCAATCGGCTTTTTAGATCAAACACCGCAATATGAAGCGCACGCCAAAGTTTATCAATGTTTAAAATCCGTTTTCCATTCGTTAAATGAAGTCGCTGATCAGCTTGAAACGATTGAAAAAGAGATGAGCGCATCACCGGATGACATTGAACGGTTAATGACACGATATGGCGAATTGCAGCTTTATTTTGAGAAAAATGGTGGATATGAAATAGAAGCTCAAATACGCAAGGTCGCAAGTGGATTAAATATATCGCACTTACTTGATTCAGAATGGGGAACGCTTTCTGGCGGCGAGCGTACGAAGGTAGGTATTGCACAAATACTCATTCAATCTACAGATTTATTGATTCTTGATGAACCGACGAATCATCTTGATATCAAAGCAATCGAGTGGCTCACTCAGTATATCGCCAATTATGAGGGCGCAGTCGTGATTGTCTCACATGATCGATACTTTTTAGACGAAACGGTCAATCAAATTATGGAAATTGATCAACAAAATTTACATGTCTACGAAGGCAATTACTCACACTTTGTAGAAGAAAGAGAAAAAAGAGTATTAGCTGAATTTGAAGCTTACCAAAACCAACAAAAGAAAATTAAAAAGATGAAAGAATCGATTAAGCAATTGAGAATTTGGGCGGGCCAAGCGAAGCCACCCAATGCGGCGATGTATAAGCGTGCGAAAAGCATGGAGAAAGCTTTAAATCGGATTCAACGACTAGAAAAGCCAGTGTTTGAACCGAAAAATATGAATATTGAGCTTAAAGAAGGGAAACGCGTTTCTAACAAAGTTGTAGAAATGACGCACGTTGCGAAGTGCTATGATGACTTCTTATATGACGACGTGAACATGTTAGTGCGTAGAGGCGAGCATGTGGCGATTATCGGAGACAATGGTGCTGGTAAATCTACATTACTGAAAATGATATTAGGTAACGTTCATCCGGATGAGGGAACCGTTTATACTGCGGCCAATTTAAAAATTGGTTATCTTTCGCAACATGAATTCGAAGATGAAAATGATGATACGGTCTTGAACATTTTTAGAGAAAGAGTCAATGTGACTGAAGGTAAAGCACGTCATTTACTTGCGAATTTTATGTTTTATGGAAAAGATGTATTTAAAAAAGTGAAAGATTTAAGTGGCGGAGAAAAAGTGAGATTAAGATGGGCGCAAATCGTCAATAGCGACTACAATTTGCTAGTGTTGGATGAACCGACGAACCACTTAGACATCGATTCTAAAGAAACGATAGAAGATGCATTGCTTGATTACGATGGAACAATCATCACCGTCTCTCATGACAGATACTTCTTAAATAAGCTGTTTAATACAACATATTTGTTGAAAGATCAAAAACTAGAAAAATTTGAAGGCAACTACGAATATGTTAAAAGCAAAAATGCACTGTGAGCTGAGCAGTTATAAATAAATCGCTTGCACCTACTTTTATCCATCAGGATAGAAGTAGGTGGTTTTTTATAAGTATAAGTACATTAAATCTTCATCATAAAATTGATCGTTGTAGTAAATAGCACTAGGTTCAACGCCGTAACTTTGAAAACCAAATGTTTCATATAATTTTTTAGCTTTAGTGTTTTTTGAACCTACCATAAGTTGCAACATTATTAATCCTTCCATTTGTTTTGCTTTTTCTAATGTAAATTGGAGTACTTTTTTAGCAATACCTCTTTTTCTGTATTCGGAATCACAATACATCGCAGTCAAAATTGCTTTGTGTCTCATCTTTAAACCGGTAAATCTCTTGAATTTAATAGTGCAAATGAGTTTGTTTTCTACAAAAGCTCCGACAACAAAACTAGATTTTTTTGGAATTAATTGTTTCTTAAAATCTTCTAAATTTAAAGTGATTTCATCTTCATAAGAAGCTCCAAAAGCTAAAGGATCAGTTTGAAGCCCTTTAAGACGTAGTTGTCTATAAGCTTCAGCATCTTTTTCATTTAAAATTAAAATATCCATTCATGCCTCTCCTATTCCAATTAAATTTTTATTACTTAAGTTATCTTATATAATAAACTAAAAAGAGAGTGAAAGTTAGAAGGATATTGAATAAAGTGTGGAAAATAACTTTCATTGATTTTGCTTAATGTTCTTCTTCAAAAAAGAACAAATCACTTAACGCTACTTCTAATACTTAAGCTAATTTTAAGTAGTGAGAGATAGACAGATTGGTTAAAATCACAAATCGATCATACATCTCAAAAATAAACAACGCATTTCTTAATGAATTTCATCGTTAAAGCATGCATCAAACAAATTTTTGCTACGGAAATAAAAATAATTAAAATGTATTAAAGTTGGCTGACTAATATTCTATAAAAATAGCCAATTATTATAAAAATTATGCTATGATATAAGATGTAATTAATGGTTATTCATTTTTATTGTTTTGGGAAATTTTTAATTTACATAAGAGGGGATAATTAAAATGCAATTTGTCCAATTGACGCCTGAAGAGTTTAATGGTTTTACAATGAAAGCGCCTTCGCATTATACACAAAGCGCGAGACATTATAATTACAGACATCAGGATCAAGATGATGCGCATCTCGTAGGAGTAAAGGAAAATGACGAAGTGATCGCAGCGTGTTTATTAACTGAAGCAAGATGTTTAAAGTTCTTTCGTTATTTCTATACACATCGAGGGCCGGTACTTGATTTTAACAACGTCAAATTAGTCGAATTCTTTTTCAGCCATTTGACGCAATATCTTAAAAAACATAATTGTTTATATGTGTTAGTAGACCCGTACATATTAGAAAATATCAGAATTGCAACCGGTGAGATTATTAAATCCTTTGATAACCGTGCAGTTGTAAAAACGCTAGAACAACTTGGATACAAACATCAAGGTTATACAGTAGGTTATTCACAAACTAGCCAAATACGTTGGCTCTCTGTACTCGATTTAAAAGATAAATCAGAAGACCAATTATTAAAAGAAATGGATTACCAAACACGTAGAAACATTAAAAAAACATACGAAATGCACGTCAAAGTCAAAACGTTACCAATTGAAGAAACGGATCGCTTCTTCAAACTATTTAAAATGGCCGAAGAAAAACACGGTTTCAAATTTAGAGAACTCGACTATTTTATTAGAATGCAACGTATGTATGGTGATCGTGCCTTCTTGAAACTCGCATACATCAATTTAGATGAACTGCTTGATGTGCAACAACAAAAGGAAAATGAACTTCAAAGTCAACTAGATGAAGTTCATGCATCATTGGAAGAAAATCCTAACTCTAAAAAAAGTAAAAATAAAGCCAAACAAATTGAACAACAATTAAATAGCCAAACTAAAAAAATTAATGAAACAAAAGCACTCATTGAAACGGATGGTACGACACTTGATTTAGCTGCCGCATTGTATCTCTACAATGAACATGAAGTTTACTATCTATCGAGTGGTTCAAATCCTAAATATAATGCCTATATGGGCGCCTACCGTTTACAATGGGAAATGATTAAGTTCGCCAAAGCACACAACATAGACCACTATAACTTTTATGGTATTACCGGTGACTTCAGCGAAGATGCAGAAGACTATGGTGTGCAACGATTTAAAGAAGGCTTTAACGCTCACGTCGAAGAATATATCGGTGACTTTATCAAGCCAATCAAACCAGTATTATATCAACTTTATCAACGAATGAATCGATAAACAGGATACGATGTAAAGCGATGGTACGGTCGATATAACAGGCTGTGACATCGCTTTTTTTCTATTTGTATTAGGATGGCAGTATGCGGGAGGTCACTCTGGAAGCACAAGGGGTTACGGGAGTCTGACCTCCGTCTATTTGTTGGAATAGGAAAAATGAATAAGTATTGATCAAAATATATAGTGACTTACTAAAGGAGGGATACCGGTGTTTGATCATAGGGAACAATTTACGCTCGGTTTGATTATTATCGTTTACTTTATCTTCTTATTACTTATGTCTTTATACATAAAAAGAAATATAAAAACATATGATGATTACAATGTCGCAAGTCGAACAGTTTCAATCTTTCCACTGATGCTGACATTTATTAGTACAGGGGTCGGTGGCGCAACTTTACTCGGTTATATGGAAAATGGATACGTTGCAGGTATGGGCCAACAATGGATCCATATTACGATGTTGAGTGCGGTCATCGTGCTTGCCATCTTTTTCTTAAAACGCATTCGCTTACTCGGTGAAAAACATCAAATGGTTACGATTGGTGACTACATCGCATTACGTTACGGAGAAGGTGCCCGAATTCCAACGGTGATTAGTTATCTTTTCGCATATTGTGCGATGACAGGAATGCAATTTGTGGCTATCGCTTCCGTCTTAAATTTAACTATTGGAGTACCGATGTTTTCCGGTGTGCTCATCGGATGGATTTTACTTACAATTAAGACTTACTTTGGAGGACTCAAAGCAGTCATTTGGCAAGATTTAGTGCAAGGGATTATCTTAACGATTGGTATCATCGTACTATTCTTTGTCGTAATGTATGATGCAGGAGGTTGGAGTGAAGTCAGTGCAAAAGCCATTCAACAACACCAACCTGAAATGTTAGATGTATTACATATTACGCCTAACGAAATTCTGATCTATCTCTTAACTTTAGCGTTCTATCAATTTATTAGACAAGATGTGTGGCAACGTATTTGGGCCGCAAAAGATTTAAGAACAGCGCGTACAGGTTATACTATTTCAATGATTATCGCTGTATTACTTGGTGCGATGGTTGTGCTTATTGGGGTGTACAGTCATTTTGGTTTAGACATCAACATCAAAGATACACCAATGATCTTTTATAACGTCATTCAAGATGTCTTCCCATTCCCACTTGTGGTCGCAATGATTCTCGTGCTGTTAGCTGCGGTTATCTCAAGCGCGGACTCATTCTTCATTGCTGGGGCGTCATCGATTGCGAATGATATCATCAAACCTCACGTGAAAGTAGAAAATCAAGATCGCATGTTACTTTATAGTAAATTATCCGTGATTTTCGTATCTATGATTGCACTGATACTCGCGTTGATGATTCCAGGATTAGTCGAGTTAATGGTGACAGGTACTGCAATGACAGTTTCAGGATTACTCGCACCTGTCGTATTCGGCCTCTTCTGGTCTCGTCCGACAAAACTTGCAGGTAATCTCTCTATGTGGGTCGGTTTGATTTCAGCGATCATATGGCAAATCTTAGGACATCCTTATGGCATGCATCCAATCCTCATTGGATTACCACTCTCTATTGTGACATTACTAGTTGTGACACTTTTTGATAAAAAAGGACGTACAGTCGCTCAATAAATTCACATTTTGAATTGAATTATTTGTAAGACACTTTCATCTCATTCTGAAAATTAGAGTGAAGATGGAAGTGTCTTTTTTATGTTTTATAGGTTAAATAGGATAGAAGATTTCTATTATATAAAGGAAAACAAATTTGTCTCCAGCTTCTTTAAAAAGCCTAAAAAAGCTGATTTCATAGTCTTTATACAGGGTATAGATCGTGCTGTTTATTAAAAAGAAAACACATTTGTATAAAATACATATTAAAAATAGAAAGGTATTTAAAAACTTAATTTTGCCACACAAAAAAATGAGAAAATGAGTTGTAAAATTTATTAATTGGGGTATAATGGCAAAAACAATATAATTCAGTTAATTAGTTGTGTGTAATTTTTACGATCTTAATGGAGGCGAATTTATGTCAAAGCAGCAAAGAAATAAATTCCGGCAAAGTTTTGCAGATGAAAAAGCTCGGGTAAGGCTTTATAAATCTGGTAAAAATTGGGTCAAAGCCGGGATTAAAGAGATTAAATTATTAGGTATAATGGGCGTGCCTTTCTTAAGCAGCAGCATTGAAAAACAACCAGACTTGTCTCAAAAGACAGATGGATTTGTTAAACGTCAAGCGCTTAAGACGACCGCCGTGGCAGGGGTAATATTTACTGTCAATATGTTGCATGATCAACAGGCGTTTGCTGCATCCGATGCGCCAGTGACATCAGAACTTTCTGCGCATAGTGAAACAGTAGGTAACCAAAACTCCACTGCAATTGGTAAATCAGAAACCAATACTTCAGCTTCAGAAGAACTCTCAACAAGTATTTCTGAAAGCGAATCTGCATCATTAGCAGAGCAAGCTACTTCTGAATCAACAAGCGAGGAAGAAGCAAACAAAGCGTCAACTTCAAGCCGTGCAGATGAAGAACAATCAGAATCAACTGAAGCCTCTTCTACTTCTGAACGTCAAGAAGAAAGCGAAAGCGCTAAAAAAGAGACAACAAGTGAAGAAGCGGAACAGCCTGCTTCAGAGTCAAGTAACTCTGAATCTACTTCAGCAGAACAAACTTCTGAAAAGCAACAATCTTCTGAATCTGTAAAAGAAGATAAAGCAGAACAAAAGAGTACGAAAGCAGATGAAACATCTGAATCTCAAGCAAGTCAATCTACAGCAACTTCAGAAGATAAAGCCTCTGAAAAAGCTTCAACTTCACAAAATGCGAAAGACACTTCAGCAAGTCAAAAAGCAGAACGTCAAAGCACAAGTACTACTGAAAGTACAACGGGCAAAGACGTGGTCTCTGATGTGATAAGCTTTAAGACTTCAACAAGTGAATCACGTGGTTATTCAGGCTTCCGTGCAAGAAGTGCAGGTAGAATCGCTCTCGACAACTTTGCAAGATTAGCAGAAAATGGCGCGAGAGCAGCAGCCGATGCATCCCAAACACAAACATATACAGGTGCGGGGTATGATCAAAAAACGTACCAATTTATTATAAATTGACGACGAAACAAAATGGAAATCGTGTTGATTTTACTTATACAGTTACTTATGATAACCCGAATACTTCAACAATTGAGAGATCACCACATAGTCCTAAAACTACAGCGGGTGTAAATAATTCTGCAAAAAATAATCAACCTATGTTCTATCTAGGACCAGGATTTAGTAAACCTTATAATGCTCAGACTGGTTCAAGTGATTCGAACGGTAATTTTGCTGGTGGAGTAGGACCAAACCCAGAATATATCTATCCACTTCGAGATGGTTATTATTGGTCGGGAAACTTTCCATTTGGTCATGGTTTGCTTAATCAAGGTTACGGTATAACGACAAAATGGAGCGCAAATATTATAGCTGATAATGCAACTTGGGACTTTGTTCCATTTGCGAGTTCCACAGATTCAAATAGAAACTTCTTTATAGGCCGTGGTGGCGCTGCACCAGTAATTCATGGTGAAGACCCATCTGTTGCATCGAAATCTGCAAGCCAAAGTATTGCGGATTCTCAAAGTCAATCGAGAGCCTCTGAACAACAAAGCACTTCTAAGAAAGCTTCAGAACAACAAAGTAATTCTAAACGTCTTTCAGAGCAAGCAAGCACTTCTAAGCGACTTTCAGAGCAACAAAGTAATTCTAAGCGACTTTCAGAGCAACAAAGTAATTCTAAGCGACTTTCAGAGCAACAAAGTAATTCTAAGCGACTTTCAGAGCAACAAAGTAATTCTAAGCGACTTTCAGAACAAGAGAGCAATTCTAAAAAAGCATCTGAAAGTGTTGTACGTGCATCTGAAAGTAATAGTAGATCAGAAGACTCACGACTTTCTGAAGAGAAATCAAGATCAGAAAGTACAGCTAACTCAGATTCAGTGAGAAACTCACAAGAAGCTTCAAGGTCAGCATCTATAAGCAAAGTAAATTCAGAAATAGCTTCTGAAGATGCATCAAGATCAGCGTCTATAAGCAAAGTAAATTCAGAAAGAGCTTCAGAAGATGCATCAAGATCAACGTCTATAAGCAAAGCAAATTCAGAGATAGCTTCAGAAGATGCTTCAAGAACCAAAAGTCTAAGTGAATCTGATTCAAAACGTGCCTCAGAAAATAGTGCATCTTTATCGAAGAGTGAATCAGTAAGAGATTCAAATAATGAGTCGTTATCGAAGAGTGAATCACAACGTAAAAGTAATCAAGATTCGATTAGTATTTCTAATTCATTAGAAGATTCAGTATTCGAAAGTGAATCATTAAGTGCTTCATCGAGTAATTCAGAAAGTGAATCAACAGAAAAAATCGAATCAGAAAGTGCATCAATCAGTGATTCACTATCTCGTTTACAATCAGCAAGTACTTCAACGAGTAATTCAGTAAACAGTGCATCATTATCAGAAAGCGAATCAGCAAGAGATAAAAATAGTGAAAGTACTTCATTAAGTAATTCGACTTCAGAGAGTAGTTCAGAAAGTACAAGTACTTCTGAATCGATAAGCGCAAGCACGTCTACATCTAATAGTACTTCAGCGAGCACAAGTGCGTCTGAATCAACAAGTACGAGCACATCTGAATCAACTAGTGCATCAGCATCAACAAGTACTTCAGAATCGACAAGCGCAAGCACATCAACGTCTGACAGTGCTTCAGCGAGTACGTCAACAAGTGAAAGTGAATCAAGTTCTGCTTCAGCAAGTACAAGCGAATCAGATTCAACAAGTGCTTCATTATCAGCAAGCACATCGACAAGTGAATCAGAGTCAACTAGCACATCTATGAGTGACTCAACAAGTGCATCACTTAGCACTTCAACATCTGAAAGTGAATCAACTTCTGCTTCAGAAAGTAGTTCAACAAGTACAAGCACATCTGAATCAAATAGTGTATCAGCATCAACAAGCACATCTGAATCGACAAGTGCAAGTACATCAACATCAGATAGTACTTCAGTGAGCACGTCAACAAGTGAAAGCGAATCAAGTTCAGCATCAGAAAGTACAAGTGCATCTGAATCAGAAAGTGCATCACTTAGTGCTTCAACTTCACAGAGTGAATCGGTAAATGCTTCAACAAGCGCGAGTGACTCAACAAGTACATCTATTTCAGCAAGCACATCAACATCAGATAGTGCATCAGCATCAGCAAGTGAGTCGACTTCAGTAAGCTCTAGCGAATTAGAAAGTGCATCACTTAGCACTTCAACATCTGAAAGTGAATCAACTTCAGCATCAGAAAGTACAAGCGCTTCAGACTCAACAAGTGCTTCAGCTTCAACAAGCACATCATTGTCAGCAAGCACATCAGTGAGCGAATCGAATAGTGTTTCTGAGAGCACATCAACTAGCGAATCATTGAGTACGTCAACAAGCTTATCAGCTTCAACAAGCACATCAGTGAGTGACTCGACAAGTAGCTCATTATCAACAAGTACTTCATTATCAGAAAGCACATCAGCTTCAATGAGCACATCAGAAAGTACATCAGCGAGTGAGTCAACAAGTACTTCAGTAAGCGAGTCAGAAAGTGCTTCAACTTCAACAAGCACATCATTGTCAGATAGCACATCAATAAGCGAATCGAACAGTATTTCTGAAAGTACGTCAACGAGCGAATCATTAAGTACATCAACAAGCTTATCGTCTTCGACAAGTAGTTCAATGAGTGATTCTACAAGCGCATCATTATCAGCAAGCACTTCAGTAAGTGAATCAGCAAGCGCATCAAGTAGCACATCAACAAGTGAATCGCTATCAAATAGCACTTCATTAAGTGAATCAACGAGTACGTCACTGTCTGACAGCACATCTGCTTCTATGAGTACATCAGAAAGTGCTTCTACAAGTGCATCAGTATCTGAGAGTACATCAGTTAGTACATCGGCAAGTGAATCTGTATCGACAAGTACTTCATTATCTGAGAGTGAATCAATGAGCACTTCAACAAGCTTATCGGCTTCAACAAGTAGTTCAATGAGTGACTCAACAAGCGCGTCATTATCAACAAGTACTTCATTGAGCGATTCATCTAGCACATCTGCTTCAGTTAGTGGATCAATAAGCGACTCAACAAGCAGTTCATTATCGACAAGCACGTCAGTAAGTGAGTCAGAAAGTACTTCAACGTCAGTAAGTATCTCAGAAAGCTTGTCTGCAAGTACGTCAGTTTCTGAAAGTACATCAACAAGTGTAAGTACTTCATTGAGTGACTCAACATCAACGAGCGTTTCAGAAAGTGAGTCTGCGTCAGCGAGCACATCGTTATCTGCAAGCACATCTGTAAGTGAGTCGTTGAGCACGTCAACAAGTATGTCTGATTCAGAAAGTGCATCAATGAGTGAATCAACTTCAATTTCTGAAAGTGAATCAATGAGTACTTCAACATCGTTAAGTGACTCTGCAAGTGCGTCATTATCGACAAGTACTTCAGCAAGTACTTCATCAAGCTTATCAACTTCAGTAAGCGGCTCAATGAGTGATTCTACGAGCGCATCATTATCAACAAGCACGTCATTAAGTGACTCAGAAAGTACTTCAGCGAGCACATCAGTGAGTGAATCATTAAGTACGTCAACAAGCCTATCAGCTTCGACAAGTACATCAATGAGTGACTCAACAAGCGTCTCATTATCGACGAGCACGTCATTAAGCGAATCAACTAGTGCTTCAGCAAGTACATCGACAAGTGAATCTGCTTCTACAAGCACTTCTATTTCTGAAAGCACATCAGTAAGTGAATCGTTAAGTACATCAACAAGTACATCAATGAGTGATTCGACAAGTACTTCATTATCAACGAGCACGTCATTAAGCGACTCTGCTTCAATGAGCACATCAACAAGCATATCTGAAAGCATGTCAACAAGTGCATCATTATCAGATAGCACATCAATGAGCGACTCTGCTTCTACAAGCGTTTCAGCTTCTGAAAGCACATCTGCTTCAATAAGTGCATCAGATAGTGCTTCTACTTCAGTAAGCACATCAGTAAGTGAATCACTAAGTACTTCAACAAGTATGTCTGCTTCAACAAGTAACTCTATGACAACATCAACTTCTGACAATAGCTCAATGAGTTCATCAGAAGTGTCATCAATGAGCACATCTGAAAATACTTCAATGAGTGACTCAACAAGTCATTCAATGAATGCTACAGATCAACACGGTAGTCATGACCAAGGTTCTCAAGAACAAAGCGGTTCAACTTCAGGAAACCATAACACTGATGGCAACACTGCTTTACCTGATACAGGTCAATCATCTAACCATACTGGATTATTCGGTGCAGTATTAGCGATGCTTGCAGGATTAGGTTTAATCAAGAGATCTAAAAAAGACAAAAAAGGCAACAAAGACGAAGCCTAAGAGATAGAAATTCGTTAAATCAGTTTAATAAATATTGAAGAGGCAAGGACACCGTTCATTAAGGAAAATAAATTTATAATTTTTCTAAAAAATGACCCGTGTCCTTAGCCTCTTTGATATAATATTGAACAATAGAAGTTTATTGTGGAGATTAATTGAATGAAACGTATCTTTAATCAATATGAATATAAAGTGTTATATAAACGAATCTTATTTACTTGTTTCATACTTGGTATATACATACTAGGCAGTAACATTCCGATCGTTGCGCAATCGAGTGAGAGGGAAGAAACCCGCTCATTCTACAGTATTGCAATTTCGAATATGGGCGGAGATATCACGTCGTTGAACATTTTTACCCTTGGGTTAGGGCCCTGGCTCACGTCTATGATATTTTTTACGTTAATTGCCTATCGAAACATGGATAAGGCGGCAAAGCAAACGAAGAAGGAAAAGCATTATAAAGAGAAATTGTTAACGTTAGTCCTCGCTGTGCTCCAAGGTTATTTCGTTATTCTGTCATTTGTCGAAAATAATTTAATTCAGACAGACCATATCTACATTTTAGTGTTGTATTTAGTAACTGGTACGATGCTGTTTGTGTGGATGGCGGATCAGAATACGCGATACGGGATTGCAGGACCTATGCCAATTGTGTTGATGAGTATTATTAAATCTATGTTCCAACAACAACTTGTGCATGTCAGTGCGAGTACGACGATTCTCGTCATTTTTTCTGTACTTATCATCATTGCATTATTTATCTTACTGTTTACAGAGCTCGTCGAATATCGCACACCTTATCGCGATACGATGAATGTGAGTCAAACCCACAGCAAGACATATCTCGCATGGAAAATTAATCCATCTGGGAGTATTTCAATCATGATTAGTGTCTCAGTATTTATTTTACTGAATAACTTAATCCATTTAATCTTGAGTTATTTTTCATCAGATGGGAGAGTGAACTTTCAATTGGTTAGTTTCACTAATCCCATTGGTATTACGATATACATCTTTATCCAATTGGTATTAGGTTATTTACTTTCACGATTCTTATTAAATACAAAGCAAAAATCTAAAGAATTTCTGAAAAATGGTAATTATTTTGTCGGAGTTAAACCTGGATTAGAGACGAAACGTTATTTAGATCGGATGGCGCGTCGTGTCTGCTGGTTTGGTTCTGGCCTAGTGACACTCATTATTGCGATTCCACTCTATAGTACGTTGTTGATTCCAGAACTCGCGCCACAAATTTACTTTGCGATTCAGTTAATTGTACTCGTCTACATTGGTATCAACATCGTCGAAACATTAAGAACATACCTATACTTTGATAAATATAAGCCATTTTTGAATAAATACTGGTAAGGAGAATTATATGAAACATTTTATCCCAGCTTGGTATAGCCAGAAACGCTGGTGGGCGGATAAAGCAGAACCGTTTTACAACAAGCGGTTGGTGACCGAGTTTGATGATTTGATCAGCTTGATGAATATGCATCAAAAGCATCAGATTGATTTTGATATCTTGGTACTGAATTATTTTCCGGATTTAAGAACTTTTTTACATCGACATCAATTATTTGAAGCAAACTATTGGTCATTGTTTGATGAGATTCAAGGATTTTCACATCGGACACCTCAAGCGATTGATTATCGTCAATTACAGTGGCCGGCAGAGACCGAATTTGTGTTCACACCGTTTCTGATGAGAGGTGTGACAAGCCCTTCGACGTATACGAATATTTATTTTAATCAAGAGGGATATATCGTGTGGCTGGAGGATTTTGAAGGATTGAAAAAGCAGCGCCGGTATATCTTCGACGATCGCGGATGGTTGTCTGCGATTCGTAACTATGATGAAAACGGTCAGGATGTGAATCAGCAATATATGACGGCTGATGGAGACTGCATTTTAACGGAAGATTTAGTCACGAAACAGATCGTCGTGAGTGATAAGTATCGTCATCGCTTTGATCAAGCAGAATATGCGACGATGACGGAATTCATCCAAGCACAGTTCAAACATTATACTGCGAAACACTATCAGGTGGATGATGTCACAATCGCAGCTGCGGATGACCGTCATAATGCGCTGATTACTGAAAATATCGCACCGGAGCATTTGTGCTTTTCCATTTATAGTCAGCGTAATAAAGAACTAAATGATCAAACACTCGCCTCTGTACATAAAGGTCAGTACTGGTTGGTGGACCGTCAGGATCATGAAGCGGCATTGATGCTTTATCAATCGAAACATCATTTAGATAATCAGTTGATGCGTATTACGCCATTTGATGCGCAAGTGTTACCGAATATAAGTAGTCAATTGTACGAAACGTATATTGGGCTTTGGCTCGATGGATTGGTAGAACAAGATATGCAGCGCATCGTTACATCATTAACAGCCTATATTCAAGCACACGAAGGGTATCGGTTATTGTTACTGACCAAACATGATCAAAACGAAGTCTCTCCATGGTTAAAAGAGCACATCAAGATTATCAATGACAAATATAACGAAGTGGAACCGGATGATGAGGGTGTAAATCAACTCGTAGCTGAGGATGAAGATTATGTGAAATTGCTGGAGCTCCAACACGTGCCTTTCGAGATGGATTTATTCGAAGTTGTTTCTAAATTGAGAATTGTCATCGACTTAAATCAAGAACCAGATTTATTCCTACAAATTTGTAGTATCAGTGCTGGATTGCCACAGATTAATCAGCGTGAAACGGAGTATGTAACGCACGATAAGAATGGCAAGATTATTTCCTCTGAAGTAGAAATGATTGCGGCTTTAGATTATTTCTTAGACCACTTAAAACATTGGAATTACTCATTTGCTTATTCGATCAAATTAGTCGACGAATATGCTTCAGAACAGATTATTGATCAGTTAGATCGTTTGATTGAAGGTGAAATGCATGGCGCGTAAATTTAAAGCACTCCAAATAGGTGGCAGAGATTTAGAAGCCGAGTTTGCGCACAAAAAGAGTTTAGAATGGGATTATTTTGACACGGATTTATTCACATTTGATAGTGGATATATGGACATTTTGGACAAGGTCATTGAGTCGGTTAAAGCATTTGATTTTGTCTATGTGGAAGCGCCGTATTCTGAAGATTTGATGCGTGTGTTACGTCGTGTAACTACACCTTATACGACGCACGTTGATCAACACTATTGGGATGCGCAGTTTGAAGCGGATGAGTTCGTGCGTACACAATTGATTCGACCGTTTCGTTATGAAGATGAAGCCGATCGCATCGAAAAGTTACATGCGGTGACATTTCCCGGGCAATATGGAGACCGAATTTCTCCTAGATATGCCCAGGTCAATCCGAACTTCAACGGAACCGCGCACTATAACGGGAATTATCGACTTGTCGTCAGTGGTGATTTTGGAGAAACATTGCAACCCATTGTCACTTGGAAAATGAATCTCGTATACGATAAAGACAAAGTCATTCAAGTATGGCCGGAGTTTAACATTGAAGGGGAAGTTTCACTAACCTTTACTTTCAGACTAATGATGGGTGGTTCAATCGATGCACCGATGGAAGAGATTGTGTTGACAGATAAGGAACTAGAAACACCACTTGAGATCAGTAGAAAGCCTGATGATGCGATCATCAGTGTTTCCGTGAAAGCGCGAGGGCAAGGCACGATACACTTTGGTGCACTCCACAAACGTTGGTCAAGACTCGAATATGGTCAACATATCTTAGGTGGTAGCCGCTTTGTGGATGACCGAAAAGAAGAATTAATGTATTACTTTAACCCTGGGGATTTGAAACCGCCGTTGAACGTTTACTTTAGTGGTTATCGTCCTGCAGAAGGATTCGAAGCTTTCTTCCTCATGAGTAAACTTGATGCACCGTTTTTACTGATTAGCGATCCACGTTTAGAAGGTGGCGCGTTCTATATCGGATCCGACATGTACGAACAAGGCGTGAAGGATATTATTCAACAGTCACTAGAGCGTCTAAGTTTTGCGGATCATGAATTAATTTTATCAGGATTGTCGATGGGATCGTTCGGTGCCTTGTATTATGGTGCCCAGCTGAATCCATCAGCGATTATTGTCGGGAAACCATTATTAAGCCTTGGTACGGTGGCAGATAATATGAAACTGTTGCGACCAGAGGACTTTGGAACTGCCAATGATTTATTAGTGGCCAATGAAGGCGGCATGACGGAGGAACATATTCATCATTTAGATAGAAAGTTCTGGGATATGATTGAAACGGCCGATGTGCAACAGACGACGTTTGCGATTGCGTACATGCAGCACGATGACTACGATCCGCGGGCATTCCCAGAGTTATTACCGATACTCAGTGCACAACATGCGAAGGTGATGAGCCGTGGTGTGCCAGGGCGACATAATGATGATACACCAACGATTACCAGTTGGTTTGTCAATTTCTATCACCTGATTCTTGAAAGTCAGTTTGGGAGAGTTAAGTATGACAACAAAGCATGATTTTACCATTACATGGCAACAAGTGAACAAGTCGACGTTTATGTACGGTACCCAATTGGACTTTACCGATGCGGAGACAATTTTTGAAAATCCATTGATGCCGTCTGGGATTGTCATTCATGATTGGGCGATGACGAACGATTATACGAGTGACAAGTCTGTGCCGACGTTGCCTATTTTAAAACGAGAAAGCACATATCATATCGAGTTTGATTACGATGTCACACCCGATACAGGCATCTACTTTAAACTGGTCTTTTACCGAAAAAATGGGACGGAGTTAGATGCGAAGATCATCCAGACACATGCCTATGACTTTACGTATCCTAAAGCAGCGTATACGTATGAAATCCAAATGATTAACTCGGCTGCGCAGCACTTAACGTCTCGTCAATTCACAATCACTGAGGTGACAGAGGTTCCTACGATTGAGGAAACAGTCGTTTGTCGCTTTTCAGAGGTGATGAATGAGCGTCCTGAGTTAAACGTGCGGAATATCATTTTTGTAGAACCTGTCACGCAAGTGCTTGGCTTATTACAAGATGCGATTCGGAATGTGCACAACGTGATCTTGGTGGAGGACTGGCATGAGGAACTCAGTACTAATCCAACCTCTGTAGAACTATTGATTCACAAACTTCAACCACTCGCTGAGGAAAATGAACTGAACTTAATTGGATTTGGGGCAGCTTCGAATGCTTTAGTTGAAAGTATCGCGCAAGTCGTGCCTTGCAGAGGGTTGATCACAGATGACCAAGATGCGGCATTCCTACAACAGCTTCAGTCATTCATCGAGCCTCAAGTGTTACCGACACCAAGTCCGTGTTATGTATATCATCATGCGGACGCACTCGCTAAACAACATGTGGCGCCGTTACTTAATCCTACGCGTCACTTACAATATTTGGATGTAACGATGCTGAATCGTGGAGGTTATCATGAAACAACAGATTAATACAACGATTAATAACATGAGATTGCGTCGATTGCAGAAGAAACTCGATCAGATTAACAGGCTAGGCGAAACGTTTGTGACATATTCCAATCAGGCGTTGAAAGCGATGACGAAGGAATTTAAGAAACGGTTGAATAAGCCGCGTGAGTCCCTCGATACCATCCTACCTGAAGCGTATGCCGTGGTACGTGAAGCGAGTCGCCGTGTCTTAGGGATGTATCCGAAAGATGTCCAAGTGCTCGGTGCCATCGTCTTACATGAAGGCAATATTGCGGAAATGCAGACGGGTGAAGGGAAGACGTTAACGGCAACAATGCCACTTTATTTGAACGCATTGACGGGAAAAGGGGCGTATCTCATCACGACGAATGATTACTTAGCCGGTCGTGACTACGAAGAGATGAAGCCACTCTATGAATGGTTAGGCTTAACGACGTCCCTCGGTTTTGTCGATATTCCAGATTATGAGTACCAGAAAAACGAAAAAGCGATGCTCTACAAGCACGATATCGTCTATACGACAAACGGACGACTTGGCTTTGATTATCTCATCGACAATTTAGCAGACAGTATCGAAGGGAAGTTTTTACCGAAACTCAATTACGGCATCATCGATGAAGTCGATTCAATTATTTTAGATGCGGCACAAACACCGCTCGTGATTTCAGGTGCACCAAGGGTTCAGTCCAATCTTTTCCACATCGTTAAAACGTTTGTTGAAACATTGGAAAAGGACATTCATTTTAAAGTGAAAAAGGCTAAAAAAGAAATTTGGTTAACAGAAGCAGGGATTGAAGCGGCGAATCAATACTTTAATGTCTCAGATATTTATGACGAACCTTATTTCGATCTCGCGCGTAATATTAATCTCGCTTTGCGCGCACATCATTTATTCGAGTCTAATTTAGACTACTTTGTCTATAATGGTGAGGTCGTGCTCATCGACCGTATCACGGGACGTATGTTGCCGGGGACGAAGCTACAATCAGGCTTGCATCAAGCGATTGAAGCGAAAGAACAGATCGACATTTCGTTAGATATGAGCGTCATGGCGACGATTACGTTCCAGAATCTATTCAAACAATTTGAAGATTTTGCGGGAATGACCGGTACGGGTAAAATGGACGAACCTGAATTCTTTAATCTGTACTCAAAGATTGTCATCCAGATTCCAACCGATCGACCGGTGCAACGGATCGACTATGATGACCGTGTGTTTAAGACCGAAGCGGATAAAAACCAAGCCATTATTGATAAAGTACAGGAGCTTCATGCGCAAAAACGTCCGATTCTACTTATTACGCGGACAGCTGAAGCAGCAGAAAAGTTCTCGAGTACATTGTTTAAAATGGATATTCCAAATAACTTGTTAATCGCACAAAATGTGGCGAAGGAAGCACAAATGATTGCAGAAGCAGGTCAACTGGCAGCTGTGACGGTTGCGACAAGTATGGCGGGACGTGGTACAGACATTAAACTACATCCCGAAGTTCAAGATTTAGGCGGCCTTGCGGTGATTATCAATGAACATATGGAAAATAGTCATGTCGATCGCCAATTACGTGGCCGTTCAGGACGACAAGGTGACCCAGGGATGTCTCAAATTTACATTTCACTCGAAGATTATCTCGTTAAACGGTGGGGCGACGATAAGCTCACGGAAAATGAACGCTTAACGGCGATGGATGCGGATCGTTTAGAATCGAGTGGGGTCTTTAAACGTCGCGTCAAGCACATTGTTAAGAAAGCGCAACGTTTATCCGAAGAACAAGGTATGAATGCGCGTGAAATGGCCAATGATTATGAGAAGAGTATCAGTTTACAGCGTGAACTGATTTATGATGAACGTGATCGCGTATTGAATTTGGAACATATCGATGAAATCGAGTTCGATACGTTAGCGAAGGAAGTCTTCCGCCGGGATTACATTCAAGCAGAACCGTTGACGCCACGGACTTTAACCGAATATATTTATCGCAATATCAGTTTCCAATTTGATCAAGATTTATCGACACTCGATATTTCAGACCATCATGCGGTGATTCAATTTTTACTGGACTTGTTTAAATCACAATTAGAAACGCAGCGACAAACGATTAATGATCCGTATTTTTACCAGCGCTTCCTGCAAAAAACGATACTCAAATCGATCGATACCACATGGATAGACCAGGTCGATCATTTACAACAACTAAAAGCAAGTGTGAGAAATAGACAGAATGGGCAACGCAATGCGATCTTTGAATATCATAAAGTCGCGTTAGAATCCTATGAAGTCATGTGTAATAAAATTAAGGGAAATATCATACGAAACTTGAGTCAAAGTATGGCGACGTTCGATAAAGACGGCGATCTCGTAATTCATTTCCCATAAAACGATGAGGTGTTCAGAGTGACAATTTATAATATTAACTTCGGCATCGGCTGGGCAAGTAGTGGGGTAGAGTATGCACAAGCCTATCGAGCGAAACTGTTACGTCAGACGACAGAAGATGCGAAGTTTATCTTTTTAGATTTTATTCAGTCGGAAAATATCCAAACGCTCACGAGCAATATGGGATTTAAAGACGATGAAATCATTTGGTTATACCAATACTTTAGCGATATTAAAATCGCACCAACGACGTATACGATTGATGATATTAAACGTGAGCTTGGTGAAACTGTGTTTGAAGAAGAACATGATGGTAAGGTGAAGCGGTTATATTATCGCAATGAGAATTCTTTCGTAACGTGTTATTTACAACATCCAGAGAAAGATATCGTTGACCGTGCAGAATTTGTCATTAACGGTATGCTTGTACGTAAGGATTTCTATAGCTATGTGCGTGTATTCTCAGAATACTACGCACCACATAACGATGTTGCGAAACTCTACATGAGACAGTTTTATAATGAGGATGGCTCGATTGTCTACAATGAGTATATCGATGGCGAGGATAGCTTTTACGCGTTTCCGGATGCAAAACTCTACAGTAAACCAGAATTTGTGGCATACTTTATCGATCAACTCGGTCTGACGTCAGACGACATTCTAATATTGGACCGTTCGACAGATGTAGCACAAGCCGTGCTCCAACATAAAGGCGACAGTCAGCTGGGTGTCGTGGTTCATGCCGAACACTATAGTGAAAATGCGACCAACGAAGAACATGTGCTGTGGAATAACTATTATGAATATCAGTTTAACAACGCGGACGAATTTGATTTCTTCATTACAGCGACAGAGCGTCAAAACCAAATCATGCGTGAACAGTTTGAACAATATTACGGCTACGTCCCACCGATTTATACGATTCCAGTAGGCAATCTCCATCAATTAACGAAACCAAAAGCTGAGCGCAAACCGTATTCAATGGTGAGTGCGTCTCGTCTTGCGAGTGAGAAACATATTGACTGGCTCGTTCGTGCAGCCATTTTAGCGAAAAAGGAAGTGCCTGAGCTTACCTTTGATATTTATGGAGAAGGTGGTGAGAGAAGTATGATTGCAGAGATTATTAAAGAGCATGAAGCAGAGGATTATATCCGCTTACTCGGACACGTGAATTTAGATGAGGTTTACGTGAATTATGATTTATTCGTCTCTGCCTCAACGAGTGAAGGATTTGGACTGACGTTGATGGAAGCAGTGGGTTCAGGCTTAGGTATGCTGGGCTTCGATGTGAACTACGGTAACCCGACGTTTATTCGTGACGGGAAAAATGGCTATATCGTTCCAATCGATCAGCAACAAGATGAGTTAGAGGATCTCGTGCAACGTCTGTCTGAACATATGGTGCGTTACTTTAACGATGGTCCTAGTAAACCACATCAAGCGTCTTATGACATTGCGAAACCGTTTAAGACGGAAAACATCGTGAAACAATGGCAAAATTTAATAGAAGAGGTGCGACATGATTAATTTATTTGAACAGTTTGATGCACAGACCCAAATCCTGTATAGCACACTGAAAGAAGCGGGTCATGAAGATAAGACAATCGTTCTTGAAGACGACGGCTTTTTACCTGATGAGGTCTCTTCACCGTATCGCGTTTTTGCGGATTATCGCATCCCGAATCGTCAACGTCCGATTTACTTTAATGAGGTTGAAATACCTCGTTTTTGGGAGATCACAGGTAGTAATGATCACGCCCAGATTTTAGATATGAGTGAAAAAAGAGCGAATATCCTTTACCGCCCTCATTTTAAATCGAGAGTGGTGAGTGAAGTTGAGTGGTTAGATAAGGCGGGGCGTCTACGCTTCGTCGACCACTATACGAAACAAGGGATTCTTTATGCGCAAACCGTATATGATTTAAGTGGCAAGGCTATCTTGAAAAAATATATGGATCAACAAGGAAAAGAAGTGCTCTATGAAAACTATGTGACGCAAGACATTGTGCTCGATTGGCAAGGAAAGTCATACTTCTTTGACTCGAAGGTTGCGTTTATTACGTTTTATATAGAAGCGATGGGTATCGATAACGAGCAGTTTACGATCAACTCACTCGCAACGTCCTTTGCGGTATTGTATAACATGGATGACCCAGGTCATGACGTGTTGTACTGGCAAGAATCATGCGAGGGTAACACCCCTGGCAATATGGAATTAATCTTTGAAGGTGGCGTACCACGTGAGTTTGATGTCATCGTCCCAGAACAAGCGGAATACGAGGTCATTAAGCAACATACTGATTCATCTGCACACAAGAAACTCCATCGTGGTGGTTATGTTTATCACTATCACAAGCAAGACAACTACAATAAAGAAATTTTGACGATGACGAACTCAGACCAAATCGCTTATCTTGAAGAGACAGTGAAAGCATGTCCGGACTACACGTTCCACATCGGTGCAGTGACTGAAATGTCTCCGAAACTGTTGCGCTTAGGACAATACAACAATGTGAAACTGTTCCCAGCGATCGATTTAGATACTGCAGCACAGCTATTTAAACGATGCGATATTTATTTAGACATCAATCATGGTGGCGAAATCTTAAATGCAGTGGAAGAAGCCTATTTACATGACATGTTAATCATAGGTTATGAAGCGACAGCACATAATCGAGTGAAGACGGCACCTGAGCTGTTGTTCCCACTTGAAGATCAACCGGATCGTTTGATTAAAGTGTTATATGAAATTGGTCATGATCAAGCGCAGTTTAAAGATTACCTTTCACTACAAAAAGATCATGCGAATGCAGTGACACGAAGAAAATTCAATACCGTGTTAAATCAAGTGTTTAAGAAAACCAAAACGAAACGCAAACCACGTAAACGTTCAAAATAAAATGAAATCATACGTATTTTATAAAAAGTTATAAATAAAAAACGGACTGGTAAGACAAACTGAACTCTGCCGTATAAGCTGAGTCATTTTCAAATCTTATCAGTCCGTTTTATTTGGTATATTGTTTTATTCCAACACATAGTTTTTTTTATAATGCTTTGGCTTTTTATTATATTCGTCTTTTAAAACAGGTTCTCCGGTCACTCTATTATCGTCATCAATTGAATAAGTATATATGTTATATGGCTCATCTTTAAAAGTTACTTCTAGATCATTATAACCTGTATTAAAAGTGAAAATATTTTCTTCACTTTCGACTTTAGCATCCCAACCTTTTTGTTTGAAGACATGATGAACTCTATATCGAACTTTTGCCTCTTCATGTTCTTGGTACATGTGCATGTTGATAGCAACTAACGTAATCAATATGATCACGATGATAACTACAGAAAATAAAATTTTTAATACTTTTTTCATCTCAACCTCCTTAAAAATAAAATTTGATTTTTTATTAATATTATCGGTTATTACGATATACCTATAAATGTAAAAATACAAGTGAGAGGTGAAATGACATAAAAAATGATTCGTTAGGTTATTATGTGGCGTAATTTTAACTACTGGAAGTGTTAACGCTGAAACTGATAGTTCAACAAGTACTCATTCTTTGAAAAAGCTCCAAGATGAAGGCACTGTATCCAAATCAATTACAGAAGAGTAGTGGAGACAAATCCAAGAGAGATCGTACAGAAAAAGAAGAATTTGGACGTACAGCTGAACAAGAATGGCAGGAACAACAAAAATAAGAGCAATCCGATGAAGAAAGTCGATCGGGAAAAAGAAATTTCATTATAAAATCAAAAAGAGTAGGAACTTATATCAGAGGCTAATTTTAAAGAAATATTGATTACTATAATAGTGAAAGAATTAAAAGGCTTGTCTCCTAAAAGTTATAGGGAACAAACCTCTGAAATTAAATAATACTATAATACAACGTTTAAGGTTCAGCACATAGTAAAGGGAGGATTATTTAGTATACTTCATTATTCCAACACATAGGATTTTTTATAATGCTTTGGCTTTTTATTATATTCGTCTTTTAAAACAGGATGTCCCTTCACTTTATTATCTTCATCAATAAAATAGGTATACGTATTATAAGGTTCATCTTTAAAAGTCACGTATAAAAAGTTATGACCCGTATTGAAAGTGAAAATATTTTCTTCACTTTCGACTTTATCATCCCACCCTTTTTGTTTGAGGACATGATGAACTCTATCTCGAACTTTTGCCTCTTCATGTTCTTGGTACATGTGCATGTCGATAGCAACTAATATAATAAATATAATCACAATGATGACCACAGAAAATAAAATTTTTAATACTTTTTTCATCTCAACCTCCTTAAAAATAAAATTTGATTTTTTATTAATATTATCGTTTATTACGATATACTTATAAATGTAAAAATACAAGTGAGAGGTGAAATGATAAGCGATGCGCACACCTATAAAAACCCCTTATGTGATGACAACATTCATACATAAGGGGTTTAAATGACTGATTAGTGCATGACGGTTTCAAAAAATCGGCACGTTCATGTCTAATATAATTACATTTCTTAAATTAAGCTTTCCATCAGAATGACAAGTTTGAATTAATCTAGTGACCGCTGCTTCAATCGCATCTTTTGCGGGTTGAATAATGCTTTGTGGTTCATAAAGTGATGGGTCATTATCTAATACTTCACGCAATTTTTGAGCCCAAGCTTTTTTGACTTCGGTATTAAAATTGATTTTCGCGTGTCCTAACTGAATCGCATGGGTCAAATCGTCATCACCAAGTGGCACCGTGTAAAGCAAGGGGCACTTGTACTGCGTCATTGATTTCAGACATTAAGTCGAAACCTAATTTCGGTTCGCCTTTGTACTCTCCGTGGGCAGAACCTAACGCAGGTGCGATGACATCGGCTTGAGCTTCGTTTACTAAACGTAGACAATCTTCTAGACGTGCGTATTTCACTTCGCCTTCGATGCCGTCTTCCTGACCACCGACACCACCGATTTCTCCTTCAACCGCAATCCCTTGTGGGTGTGCAGCTTCAACGACTTCGCTTGTATACTTCACATTATCGTCGATGCTTAATTTTGAACCATCAAACATCACAGAGTCATAGCCTGCTTCAACCGCCTGTTTACAGTGATCAACGGATAAGCTGTGATCTAAATGAATCATCGCAGGAATATCGATATCCATCGTTTGAATCGTTTGTTTAATTGTTTGCGCGATGAAGTGATATCCGCCAAATGCATCAATTAGTTTATCAGACGTTGCGATAATGATGGGAGAACGCATTGACATTGCAGCTTTTAAAATCGGTTCAATCCACATTGCGTCGTTAATGTTGATTTGTGGCACAGCGTAGTGATTGGCTTTCGCTTCTTGTAACATTTCGTTATAAGTCATCCCATGACCTCCTCATTTATTTCTCTATATCACCATATTAACAGCTAAGATCAATCCAAGTCGGATGACTGAAATGGCTGATTCTAATAATGTCCATGTTAAGAACGTTTCTTTCATAGATAAGCCGAAGTACTCTTTAAACATCCAGAACCCGGCATCGTTCACGTGAGAACAGAACACACTACCAGCACCAATCGCTAACACGACAAGTGAAATATTGACGTCGACAGATTGTAGTAGTGGTAAAACAATACCAACTGAAGAAATAGCTGAAACAGTTGTAGAACCGAGTGCAACACGTAAGATGGCTGCCGCTAACCATGCTAGGATAATCGGTGACATTTCTGTACCGTGGAACAGTTCAGAAATCGTATCGCCTACACCGCCATCGATCAGTACTTGTTTAAAGGTACCGCCACCACCGATGATGAGTAATAACATCGCAATCGGTGTAATCGCGTTGGCTACCGTATCCATGATGTCAGATACTTTTTGTTTACGACGAATGCCCATCGTATAAATCGCAAATAACACCGCGATGAGCATGGCTGTTGTAGAAGATCCGATAAAGTAGATGAATCCTTCGAGTCCTGATGCTTTACCGTCTTCATTCCCAGTGATGAGTTGAACAACAGTAGAAAATAACATCAGAATGACTGGACTTAAGGCAGTGAGTAAACTGATACCGAAACCTGGCGTGCTACCGTTGCTGAGGGCACTTGCTTCTTCTAAATCTTCCTGTTTACCTTCTTTGGTGAAGGCTGAAGGCGCAAGACGGTATGCTATTTTAGGGAACAACCAACCGACGATGATCGCGATTGGAATACCGATAATAATGCCGTAGAGTAACACGTGACCAATATTGGCTTTTACTGCTTGTGAAATCGCAACCGGTCCAGGATGGGGTGGTAAGAACCCATGTGTGATGGCGATAGATGTAGCCATTGGTAGACCGACTTTCAGATTAGACACGTTCAGTTTTTTCGCTAATGTAAAGACAAGGGGTAAGAGTAACACGAATGCGACCTCTAAGAAGAGTGAAATTCCGATGATGAAGGACGCAATGAGCATCGCCCATGTGACGTATTTTTCACCAAATTTATCGATGAGCTTTTCAGCGATTTTCGTCGCACCGCCACCGTCTGATAGTAATTTACCTAGGATTGAACCAAGGCCAAAGATGATCGCGATATGCCCTAATGTATCGCCCATCCCTTTTTCAATCGTATCGACAATTTTGTCGAGTGGCATGCCTAGAATGATACCCGTGACCATAGATGTAATGATTAATGCGATAAATGTGTTGAGTTTAAATACCATGATTAAGACGAGCAATAACAGCACGCCAATGACGACGCCAACCAGTGGCCAAATCGTTTCCATATGAATGACTCCCTTCGCTTATATGATTAACTGTTGAGTTGATAAACTTCTGTTAACGTTTCAACTTCACCGACGTTACCTGGGAAAATCACGTATGGCATATGGTCGTATTTAACCTCGTCTCCTGTTAACCATACAGGCACCCCTTTAGTGATTTGACCGATGACTTCGGCTTTTTTAATGTTGAGTCCTTTAGTTGCGACATCACTTGAAGTGATACCGCCTTTTGCGATGATGAAGTTAGGACGGATGGTAAGTAATTTAATAATCCGCACTAAGCTGTTTGAAATTTGAGTTGAAATGTTTAAGTTATGTTTTAAATCGTCTGTTTTGATGACATCACGTGAGGTATAAACGACGACATCTTCCCCGTTTGAGATGTGTTGTTCGACTTGTTGTTTGACTTGTTGAATATACGTATCTAACGTCGTTTTCGTCACTTGTTTCACGTCAAACTCAATCGGTTGAATGTCCGCATGTTCGATGAGGTGAGACAGTTGTGATGATGATTTTTTTACGTGTGAGCCGACGATGATGACGCCACCATTGTCATTTTTCTTATAATCTTTCAAGTTGATGATTTCACCAGGTGTCGTACAAATAGATTTGACGAATGAAGCGGCACTGCGGAAAATGAATTTTTTATCATGTCCTTTTAAATAAGCCGTTAAGCATGCCGTAAAGTAATCCATATCTTCATCGTTTAATGCATCGACAACGACCGCATCGAGATTTTGTAGTGCATCAAAGATGTCGAAAATCGCTTGTTGGTCGCGATTGTGTAGCTGTTCAAGCGTGACATGATAAACATCTTCTGATTTGATGTCACCGTTACTTTTTTCTTCGATAAAATCGGCCATCGTAGTGGATTTGAAACCGAACGTCGTATCATTCGCAAATTCGCTATCCGCCACTGGAATGTAGTCATCGCCTTCTTTTAAATAGTGTGTGCCTTCATAAGTGTAGCGATCACCTTCGAAAAAGGCAGGTAAGTAAAAGACTGCATCGAACGGTTGGTCTGCTGCATCGCTTAACACTTTAGGTTCTAAGTAGAAGTGCCCACGTAATGTAGAGTCACCGCGACTGATAATGAGGTACGGTTTGTCGAGTTTGTTTGATACGGTTTGGACATTTTCACTGATGGTTTTATGTAGTTCTGTCGTTTCTGTGTCATTCAATGCACGTGAATTCGTTAAGATGTAAAATATGTTGTTGGATTGTTTGAATGCATCTTCTAAACTTTCTTCTGTCCATTCAGTGTAGACAGGTAAGTCTTTCACGGTTTGTGTACCTGTTGGATCGTCATCGAGCACGACGATTTTGTAGTCCAGACTGTTTAAATTTTTATCAAATTGATCATTGATTTGTTTATCTATTAAAGCTTGATCTAACATGAATAATCACCTACATATTATTGATATTTTCAAAGTATTTGATAATGCCTGCTTGGTCGTTAATGCCGTGACCTTGATTAACTTCAGATTTGAAGATTTCTTTCACTTGGTTGGCGAGTGGGAGAGAGAGTCCAACTGTATCAGCAGTAGAGATGACATTTTTAAGGTCTTTCAAGTTGATGTTCAATGTACCGCCTGCTTTGTAATCTTGTTCGATCATTTTAGGTAATTTGGCTTCCATTGCGGCAGAACCTGCTAAACCGTGTCTGATCGCTTCAAACATTTCGTTGAGGTCGATATCAAATTTTTTCGCTAAAATGACAGCTTCAGATAACGCTGCGATGTTCGTATTGACGATGATTTGGTTAGCGAGTTTCACGACGCTACCTGATCCCACGTCACCGACACGAATGACAGATCCAGCTATCGGATCAAGGACTGCTTTCACTTCATCTAAATCCGCTTGATCGCAACCGACCATGACGGATAATTCACCAGAGATGGCCAACGGTTCACCACCACTAACAGGTGCATCGACATATTTGATTTGCTTTTGTTCGAGCACTTTGCTGATTTCGAGTGATTCATTCGGTGTGAGTGAACTTGTATCAATGACGGATTTGATGTTGATGAAATCCTTGTTCATGATGGCATCTTCGCCACTATAGAGCACAGATTTTACAATTGCGCCATTCGGAAGTGATAGAATTAAATGTTCTGCATTTTTTGCGATATCTTCAATACTGACAGCTTCAGCGCCTTTATTTGCGAGTTCCTGTTCTGCTTCTTTATTAACATCGTTAACTAAAACGGTATGATTTGCGTTAAGAAAATGGGTAGCCATGGGTTTTCCCATGATACCTAAACCAATAAATCCAATCTTCATATTTATACCTCCATCTGTAAGCGTTTACAGTATATTGTATACTAAAATTCGATAAATGTATACATTTTAATACTGAAAAATTTATAGTAGTATAATGGCAAGGAGTTGAAAAGGGCGATGAGCGAAGGGTTGACCATCTATCAAAAAATTAGAAACGATATTATTTCCGGGGAAATTACTCAAGACGAAAAACTCACTGAGGCAAAGTTAGCTGAAAAGTATCAAGTGAGTCGTACACCAGTGAGAGAAGCGATCAAACAGTTAGAGATGGAGTATTTTATTAAAGATGCCCACGTTTTTATTCCTACGAGTGAAGAATATCGAGATATCTTTGAAATGCGTATTTTGTTGGAAACACATGCGTTGAGAAAGGCGTGTATCGTGTACACAGAAGCGGATTTAGAGGAATTAAAACGTTACACGGAAGTCGATATAGAACAAGAAGATGAGGCAACGATTATTAAGACGAATGATTTGTTTCACCAAAAAATCATGAAAGCGACACATAATCCGTTTATTATTGATACGTATCAAAAATTAAGCAGCTATATTTATTTGTTTAGTAAAACAGTCATTAACAAACGACGCCCGGGTCTCATTGAAGAACATCGTGCGATTGTCGATGCGTTATTTGAACGACAACATGAGCGCGCAATTCAATTGTTAGAAGACCATCTAACGAAAGACTTGGAGTTCAGTTTATACTATTTGCCCTCGTCAAAACGATAATTGTGGCGTTTGTCATAGCCAAAAATTAAAAAGAGTAGGATGACGCACTCACATAAGCGAAGTGAGTTGACGCGATCCTACTCTTTTTTATGTAGATGATTTCATTTTCTACACGCAATCAAATGACCATATTTAAGATCAGTACTAAGCCTAAACCGAGAACAGAAATAACAGATTCGAGTAAAGACCAAGTTAAGAAGGTCTCTTTAATTGTGAGACCGAAATACTCTTTAAACATCCAAAAGCCTGGATCATTCACATGAGAACAAAAGACGCTGCCCGCACCAATCGCGAGTACGACGAGTGACAAATTCACATCCATCGTTTGTAGGAGCGGCAATACAATACCGACTGAAGATATCGCAGCGACGGTTGTAGCGCCAATCGCAAGACGTAACATCGCAGCAGCTAGCCAAGCGAGAATGAGTGGCGACATTTCGGTACCTTGGAAAATGTCGGCAATCGCATCACCGACACCCCCATCGATCAGCACTTGTTTAAATGTACCACCACCGCCATTGATAAGTAACAACATCGCAATCGGTGTAATCGCATGGGTGATCGTATCCATGATGTCAGTCATTTTCTGTTTGCGTCGAATGCCCATCGTATAAATGGCAAAGAGTACGGCAATGAGCATCGCCGTTGTAGAAGAACCGATAAAGTAAATAAAGCCTTCAAAACCTTTTGCCTCACCTTCATTGTTACCAGTAACGAGTTGTACAACTGTTGATAGCAACATGAGTATGACAGGGCAAAGGGCCGTGAGTAAACTCATGCCAAAGCTAGGTGCAGTGCCTTCGTTTAGAGGTCCCTCAGCCTTCAGACTCTCTTGTTTGCCTGTTTTCGTAAAGGCACTCGGTGCTACGCGATAAGCAACTTTAGGGAACAAACTACCGACGATAATCGCGATTGGAAAACCGATAATAATCCCGTACAACAACACGTGTCCGATATTTGCATTGACCGCTTGTGAGATTGCGACAGGTCCTGGATGGGGTGGGAGAAAGCCGTGGGTCACAGCAATGGATGTCGCCATCGGTAAACCAACCTTGAGATTAGAGATATTTAATTTTTTCGCCAGTGTAAAGACGAGCGGGATCAGCAATACGAATGCGACTTCGAGAAAGAGTGAGATCCCGATGATAAATGAAGCGATGAGCATCGCCCATGTTACGTATTTCTCACCGAACTTCGCGATGAGCTTTTCAGCGATGACTGTCGCGCCACCGCCATCTGATAACAGCTTGCCTAACATAGAACCGAGACCTAAGATTAACGCGATATGCCCGAGTGTATCGCCCATCCCTTTTTCAACGGTATCGACAATTTTGTCTAGCGGCATGCCTAAAATGAGCCCCGTGATCATAGAAGTGATGATTAGCGCAATAAAGGTATTTAACTTCACGCCCATGATTAAAATGAGCAGAATGATAACGCCAATCAGCACACTGAGAAGAGGCCAGAATGCTTCCATATGGATGACTCCCTTCATGAGATTTGTGAGTGAAACCTAGGGTTGGGGTCCTGCTAATTTTGATTAAATATGACGACTACCCTGGTTCAGTTAACGCGCGTTTCTATATATTGATTTAAATTTAATTGATTAAAATATTTATTAAATGAGTTGTCTTTTTGAAATGAAGAGACGTATAAATAATAACATTTTTATTTTTATAATTAAATTGCTAATAAAGCAGAGAGGGCTTTTGCTCGTTCGATACTTTGTGAGATGAATGTTTATTTTACTGTTGAAAGCCCCAAAAATTTTCCCTTTTTACCCTAATTTTCCTTCAATATATTGTAATCGCATGACGCTCCACTCACATTTTCCACGACCTTCCAACATGCCGATGTTCACGTATCCCTATATCAAAAATACAATTCATATATTAATTAAACAGTAAAAGTTTAGTTGGTAAAAAGAAGTAAAAAAATAGGATTCTTTTAACTGATTTCTATGTTGCATTTAACAGTGAATTTACATAGTTCAGATACCATTGGATTGTAAGGCGTGTTATCGGAGGGGGTTTATATGAAAAGTATTAAATTTTTATGCTTATTGGTTATAAGCGTAATCATGCTCACTGCCTGTAATATCGGTGTACCCGAGGACAAAATTATCGTGTATACCAACTCTGGGAGTGAAGGTCGTGCAGAATGGTTAACGGACAAAGCAGAAGACGCTGGCTTTGATATTCAAGTAGTGCAAATGGGAGGAAATACGTTAGCAAACCGGTTGATAGCTGAGAAAAATAACCCCGTCGCCGATGTGACATACGGTATGTCACAAATGGACTGGCAAAAGGTTAAATCTCAAGATGGTCTCGTTCCATATACACCAAAATGGATAAAAGAAACAGATGATGACACACCTTTCGTCGATGAAGATCATTATTACAACCCACTTGTCGAACAACGTATCGTCCAAATCTACAATCAAGATGTATTTGATGAACAATCCGCACCACATACATTCAGTGATTTATGGGAGAAATCCAAATACAAAGGTAAATACGCAGTACCTGCATCACTCGGTGGCTTAACAGATAGAACATTAATCATGAGCGTACTCGCCCCTTATATTGATGAAGATGATCCCAATGCTGAATTAGGTGTGAAACCAGAAGGATGGGAAGCAGTCAAACAATACATAGAAAATGGCTACATTACACCTGAAGGCGAAGATTCAACACAAAACTTAGTCAGCAAAAAAGTACCCATCTCATATCAATTCTCATCTGGTTTACCTGGTGTTGAAGACGAGTTTGATTTTGAAGCGGGATTGGTCAAACCGAAAGAAGGTGTACCGACAACCATTGAATCTATCGGTATCATGAATAAAGGTAAAGATCATGATTATAGCAACACGAAAGCATTTATTGACTGGTTTGGATCTGCAGAAGTGCAAGAAGCGTGGGCGAAAGAATTCGGTACATATCCAACCAACGTCAACGCACGCGACGATATTAGTCCTTCTATGCAAAACATTATCGATCAAACACATCCACAAGATATCGATTACGACACAGTGAATAAATACATTGAGCAATGGGTCGAAAAAATAGAATTGGAATACTATTAAAGGAGCAAAATCATGATTGAATTTAGAGATATACAAGTTAAATTTGGGGATTTTGTAGCAATTGAACACTTAGATTTAGAAGTGAACGAAAATGAATTTTTCACGTTATTAGGGGCTTCAGGTTCTGGGAAATCTACGACATTAAATACATTATCCGGCTTTATCGAACCGTCACATGGACAAATTTTCCTAGATGGCAAAGACATTACAAAACAACCCGTACAAAAGAGAGAAGTCGGCATGGTCTTTCAAAACTATGCACTCTTCCCTTCATTAAATATTTACGAAAATATCGCATTTGGTTTAAGAATCCAGAAAAAAGATAAACAAACGATCGATGACAGAGTGAAAAGCTTAGCGAAAATGGTCGCGTTGGACGTCGACAAATTAGACAAAAACATTTCTGAGTTATCAGGCGGTCAACAACAACGTGTGGCGATTGCCAGAGGGTTAGCGCAAGAACCTAAAATCTTGCTCCTAGATGAACCACTTTCTAACTTAGATGCGAAATTGCGTAAACAATTGAGACGTGATTTAAAATCAATTCAAAATCAATATCATATCACAATGATTTACGTCACCCATGACCAAGACGAAGCGTTGAGCTTATCAGATCGCTTGGCCGTATTTAACAACGGTAAGATTGAACAAGTTGGGACACCGATGGAATTGTATAACAACCCTGCAACAGAGTATGTGAATAACTTCTTAGGAGAATCCAATGTCATAGAAAAACCCCTCATTGAAGAAATTAATTCACAAACAGGTAGCCAATTAAATCCTGATAAAGTGGGATACATTCGTGAAGAAAGAGTCACAAACGTAGTACGTAACGACGACAAACACGCACAAGTCGAAGCGACACTTGAAGATTATGAATTCTTAGGTAGCACGATTCGCTTTACGTTCGACTATAAAGGTAACAAGTTAAAAACCTTTGAAAAATCTGATTCCATTCAACAAGATGTAGACCTATCCAAAGGCAGTCAACATACACTTTATATGAATCCTGCAAACATTAAACAATTTGATTGAGGGGAGGGCTCAACATGGATCAAACGAAACGTTTTAACTTACCGCGTATTTTGATGTATCTCGTCATCGCCGTCATTATTTGGTTCATCATTTCATTCTTGATCATACCAAATGTTCAAATCTTGGCTACGACATTGTTTAAAGACGGTCATTTTTCAACGGAAGCATTAAATAAAATTATTAATTCCGGACGCGCATTAGAAAGTATTAAAAACAGCTTTATCTTAGCAATTTGTCTATCCATTACCGCAAATATCGTAGGGATTACTCTCGTATTATTGGTAGACTATTTTAAAATTTTTGGTTCAAAAGTATTATTTATCGGTTACTGTTCAACATTGATCTTCGGCGGCGTGATTCTAGCCAACGGTTATCAATATGTTTATGGTAAATCTGGTATCATCACGAACTTAGTATTACATTTCTTCCCAAATATGGACGTCGCTTGGTTCGAAGGGTTCTTCGGTGTCCTATTCACCATGACCTTTGCGACAACCTCACTCCATATGTTGTTACTACGCAGCGCTTTTAAAAACATCGACTACAATACGATTCAAGCCGCTCAAAACATGGGTGCGGGACACTTTAGAATCATCACAAAAATTATTCTTCCAGCACTGAATCCTTATCTCATTACGCTAACGATCTTGTTATTCCAACAAGGGTTAGGTGCAATGTCAGCACCACTGATCTTAGGTGGAAAAGACTTCCAAACGATCGCACCAATGATCTTAAACTTCACCAACAATCCAAACTCACGTGATTTAGCAGCGATTCTATCTATTATCTTAGGTATCGCACAACTGCTATTACTTTGTTTCGCATTGTACATGGAACGTAAATCACCGATACTCACAGGTTCAAAAGTTAAACAACGTTTCCAAAAACAAGACATTGCGAATCCAATCAACAAAGTACTACTAAACGTATTAGCTTGGGTTCTTTTCGTCATTTACTTACTACCACTCTTGTTGGTTGTATTATTCACATTCCTTCCAACAGACAACATTACGAGTGGGGAAATCGACTTGAAAGCACTGACATTCGATAACTACATAGAGGTCTTCAGTGAAATCAGTGCATTGAAACCATTCTTAACATCCATTGTTTACTCAGGATTAGCATCACTGATCGTTGTTGTGTTCATGATCTTTATCGTACAAATCATTAGAAAACATAACAACATTTGGTCAAATACCCTTGAAATGGTGCTTTACATTCCATGGATGTTACCAAGTATCTTATTCGCACTTGGTTTAATCTTAACTTACAGCACTCAAAAATTCTGGGTCGCTAATCAAGTGTTAATCGGAACGACATCCTTAATGTTGATCGCGTATATCATTATTAAAATACCGTTCACATTACGCATTGTTAAATCATCATTCTCAGGAGTCGACAACAACTTGGAAAATGCCGCTAAAAACTTAGGTGCAAGCAGCTGGTATACGTTCAAAAAAGTCATACTACCCGTCATCATCCCTGTCGCAGCTGCTGTGTTCGCACTGAACTTCAACGATTTACTCCAAGACTTTGAAGTGTCGTTATTCTTATACCATCCATTCTTTGAACCACTTGGTGTAACGATTTACAACACGTCTAACTCACCGCAAACAGCGAATGCACCAGCAATCAGTATGGTATACTCTGTCGCATTGATGCTGATTAATACAGTGGTATTCTACTTAGTATACGGCAGAGCAAATAAATTGGATCAATTCTAAAGAGGAGTGTACACCATGGCGCAATACAGAGAACGCTTAGACAAATTATTAAATCAAAATTCAAACTGTATCATCACTGCACATCAAGGCAGTGCAGGGGGTAATATCGGATATAATACCTTCAAAGCCCTCGAAAATGCGATCTACGCAGGGGCCCAATTTGTAGAATTTGATATTACGAAATCATTGGATGGGACCTTCTACATTTTTCATGAAAATGAAGAATTGATACGCTTGAAATATCCAGAACTGTTGAAAGCATCACACGATGATACGATTCAACAACTTCAACACTACAACATGAATAACAAGCCGATTGGTCCTGTCGAAACACTTGCGGAAATGATGGAAAATATGAAAAAACATCCGGAAATCATCATGCATGTGGATCACGTTTCTAAATGGAAAGGCGAAATTTTAGATGAATTAGATCAATATGAAGATCAAGCGTCACAATTTATCGTTAAGATTGATGCGAATAATGAAGAAGCGGTTGAAGCAGTGAGAAATCATGGTATTAAATTCATGACCATCGTCATCATCCGTAATAAAGAAGAATTAGAGCGCGTGCTTGAGCTCACATCAGAAATGAATGTAGTCGGCATTGAAATATTATTTGAATCCACAGACGAAAGTCATGTGCAACCAGATGCGATTCAAATGATTCATGATCATGACATGTTTGTGCTCATCAACAGTATTAAATTAGATAATGAAGAAGTACTCAGCGCACATGCCGATGATGAAGTGTCCATCTTTGAAGATCCTGACAAAGGTTGGGGCAAATTGCTCGATATCGGTTGCGATGCCATTCAAACCGATTGGGTCGCACAATTAAATAATTATTTATTGAAAAGAGAAGCAAAACGCGGATAAAACATCAATTTCTGGGGGAACGTTATGGCAACTTTACAAGATATCACAGATCAGGCACATGTCAGTGTCGGAACTGTATCGAGGATATTAAATAGAGACAACACCTTATCTGTCTCTGAAGCAACACGAGATAATGTGATACAAATCGCAAAAGATCTTGGTTATACGAAGAAAGCACGGAAAAATAAATCCATCCAAATCATCACGCACGCTAACAAAGTAAAAGAATATTACGATCCATATTATCGTGAATTAAACCAAGCGTTGATTGATGAAATCAAAAAGTTAAATTTAACCCTTCATGATGTCGTGTATGTCGAACCTGATTTCTCTTTTGATGTGTTAAACAAGATAGATCCGAACTGTGTGCTGATCGTGGTTGGACGGTTTACGAGGGCATCTCTTGAGGCGATGTACAAAGTTAATCCGAAGATGACGACCATCGATATGAAAGATGTGCCCAATTATATTAATAGTGTTTCTTATGATTTGTATGGGATGACTCAACAACTATTAGAACATTGCTGGTCTAAAGGCTTTAAAAAAATTAGCTTCTTTGGTGGCCATATCACAGAACGCGACATCATCAATGTGAAAAGTGTGCCAAATGACGACCCCCGTGAACAGTCCTATATTGCATGGTGCAAACAACACGATTTAGCTCCACACATTCAACTCGAAGGATGGACAATTGAATCTGGTATGTTAGCAATGAAGTATTTATTAGAAGAAAAAGATATCCCAGATGTTGTCCTAACCGCCAATGATATGTTAGCGATTGGTGCCGCACAGTACATTAAACATAGTGACATCAAAGTGCCAGAACAACTCTAGATTATCGGCATTAATAATGATGAGATGGCAGAAACCGTCTCCCCCTCCATAACGAGTTTATCGATACCAAAAGAAACCTTAGCCAAAGAAGCCATGCGCTTAGCTTATAAACATATTAAAGACAACGATAACCAAGCTTATCATATCTGCGTCAACATGGAATTGATTGAACGCGAAAGTGCTAGGCTTTAAACGTGTACTGTTGAGTTAGTCATTCCCGAAAACATCCCATATGATTAATTGAATATAGTTGAGTAGCGACGCTCTTCTTCAAAGTTATATTCAGTAGAATAAAACTTTGGAGGGGAGCACTTTTTATTGTGCAATCTAATTTGAAGGAACATATTTGTTATTCCAAAGAAACTCGAACAATCAAGCGGAGTAAAATAAAATTTTTTTAAATAACTTAATAAATATTTATAGAAAAAGAATTGTTTATGAATTATTAAAACATTTATAAAATATTATAACTGGATTAACTGTAAATTAATGAGAAGGTGTTACGTTATAACCGTAGTAGAAATTACTACAAAAATTTCTATAAGGGAGGTTCACATTCATGAAACAACTTAACGCTAAAGCAATGAGAGCAATCAGTGGCGGATATATTTCAGCTCCGTTCCATTTTGACGTTAGCAAATTCCCTTACATTGTTATGAAATAAACTTTTCAACGAAAAATCACTCTGAGTGAAAGTTAGTAATTTGCTTCATATCTTATTTATAGAATGAGGAGGTGAAAATCATGAAACAACTTAGTACAAAAGAATTAAAACAAGTTAATGGCGGTGGCGTTTGGCAAACAATTAAAAATGGCGCTAAAAAAGTAGGTAATGGAATTAAAGATATCGGCCATGGATTTTCAGAAGGATTAGATGGTTGGTAAACCATCATTAATAAAGCATACAAATGTAAAGGAGGGTTAAACATGAAAAAATTATCAACAAAAACATTAAAAGAAATCAACGGCGGAGATGTTTGGGAAGATGCAGGTTATGTTGTTGGAAAAGCCGTTAAAACAGGTGGCGGTTTAATTAAAAAAGGCTGGAACTTAGTAAGAGGTAAATAATTTCTTTTTTAAAATCTAAACCGGAGGTGAAAATCTATGAAACAACTTAGCAATAAAGCACTTAAAGCAGTAAATGGTGGAGCTAATGCCAATGAATGGGTTGGCCGCGGACTTGGAAAAGCTGCAGGTGCAGTTAGAAGCGCAGTGCGAGGAGTAAGACAAGCATTTAGTGAATAATTAATTGATATATGATTTTAATTAACGATTCAAAAATGTGTGAAAGAAGGGTGAAACCCATGAAACAACTTAACACAAAAGAATTAAACCAAGTAAGTGGTGGATCTTTTTATAGAGCTAGTCATCTAATTAACAAGGGCTTAAAATTTATGAAAGATCCAGGCAGATTTCTTCATAGATAATAAAGATTATAAATAAATCAATAGAGTTAGAATGATTTGAGCGGAGGAGACTCCGCTTTTTACTTTGAGTAAGATGGAAAGTCTTCAGTGAATTATAAAAATCCGACTATGAAATACTATATTTTATTCTACGATTTACTATTTAAGGAATAAGAGCGAAATCTTTTAATAAATTACGTTTTCTGTAAAAAAGAAAGTTGCTATAGAATGGCACAATTGAGAGCGTTAAGCAACATAATATATAATACAAAAAACTTAATTTGATATAAATACTTAATATATTTATAAAAAATTATCGAATGTTTAACGTTAAATTAATGAATGATTGCTACATTAGGATTATAACAAATTTTAGCTCTGAAAAGAAAACCATATTAATTAAAAAATAATGGTAAACTTACTACTTAATGAAGTAATTGAAACTTAACTTTTGTTATAGATGTCGATAGAAATCAATCCTCTTAAAAAATTTAGAAGCATTAAAAAATATAAGTGATAGAGTTTGAAACGTAAACTGACCATAATCAAAATAAATTATATTTAGGCGGAGAGTTCTCCGCTTACTTTAAAAAGGGGGGTATACATAATGAAATTTATCCATCAATATGATGAAAAAGACTGTGGTCCTACTTGCGTGGCGATGTTAGCCCAACATTTTGGAAAGCGGGTTTCCGTGCCACGATTGCGAGATTTGGCTAAAACGGACAAACTGGGTACGAACTTGTACGGTTTAGTTCATGCGGCAAAGGAGATTGGTCTGGAATTAACTGGTGTAGAAGTCGATTCGGTCGCTGAATTTGATAACGTAGAACTGCCAGTTATCGCACACATTATTAACCAACAAGGCTATGACCATTTCATCATTATTGAACAAATTAAAAATGGTGAACTGCATGTTGTCGATCCTGCTAAAGGAAAATATAAACTGACAGAAGCAGAATTTTTAGAAATGTGGACACATGTTGCTGTACTCGTTGAAAAAATGGACAGTTTTACTACTGAGAGTAGTGATCCATCGTATATGAGTATCTTCGGGGACATGTTTAAGAAGAATTATAAACGTGTCTTCGCAGTAGTTATCACCTCTATTTTTATTAATATTGTAGGGATTGTCAGCGCATTTTTCATTAAATATTTAACCGATGACATTATTCCATCGAACGTTTTAAGTCGTTTACATATTTTAGGGATAGCCATCCTTCTACTTTATATTATCAATATTGTTGTGACGTATGTGAGGTATCATTTGATTCTCAATATGAGTTTATCTATCGACCTCGATCTCATGAAACGCTATTTCCGACATGTGCTACATTTACCGATAAAGTTTTTTGATACACGGAAAAGTGGGGAGATCCTTCAAAGATTTATGGACATTTCTAAAATTCGTGAAGCGTTATCTTCATCAACCGTCACACATTATTTGTAGATACATTGATGATTATTGTCGGTGCGGTACTGTTGTTCATACAAAGTCCTTTGTTATTCTTAGTGACGCTCATCTTCATACCGGCTTTCATTCTTTGTAGTTATGCGTTGAAAAAAACAATTCACAACGTACATTTTGAAAGTTGCGGAAAATGATGCGGAACTCAGTTCACACTTAATTGAATCTTTTGAAGGTAATCAAACAATCAAAAGTTATCAATCTGAAGATGATGTCTATCAAAAAGGCGAAAAGAAATTCCACAATCTCATTACCAATGTCGCTAAGCTCGGGAAATTTTCCAACATACAATTGACGTTCAACAATTTCTTAAAAATCACAATTTCACTCGTCATTTTATGGTTTGGGAGTTATTTAGTCATGACAGACCAGCTTACACTAGGGAGTTTACTTTCATTCAATGCCCTAACGATCTATTACTTAGATCCGATTGAGCGTTTGATTAACATTCAACCGACCTTGCAATCTTCTATCGTCGCAGCTCGCCGTGTCGTAGAAATCATCAATTTAGATAACGAAGCAGATACGAATGACGCGACCGCTGATTATGAATTTAACCAACAAATTACGTTAAACCAAGTTGATTTTCAGTACAATTTCAGAAATACTGTGTTAAATCATGTGAGCTTGACTGTACCCAAAGGGACAAAAACGGCGATTGTTGGTGAAAGTGGTAGCGGTAAAACGACGATTGGTAAGCTGTTGAACAATTATTACCAAGCGAATGAAGGCACGGTTAAGATCGACAACCAACCGATTAATGAAATTGATCTTGCTTCATTACGTCAAAATATCGGATACGTTTCTCAAGATACCTTCCTCTTTGCGGATACTATTTTAAATAATCTGCTTCATGGCTGTAATGCGAAGAAAAGTATGGATGAAGTGGCTGAAGCATGCCAACTTGCTGAAGCATATGACTTTATCGAAATCCTTCCCCGACAATTTGACACGATGTTAGAACAAGGCGGCTCAAATTTATCTGGAGGTCAGGCGCAACGTGTCGCTTTAGCCCGCGCATTCTTGAAAGATCCTGACATCTATATCTTTGACGAAGCAACGAGTGCTTTAGATAGTATGACGGAATATCGTATTATGAACAACATTGATAGATTGGTCGAACAAGGCAAGACAGTCATTATTATTTCCCATAAACTCAGCACTGTAAAAAATGCCGATCGTATTTACACGTTGAAAGATGGTGAAGTCCTCGAACAAGGTACGCACAACGAATTGATTCAACACGATGGCGAATATTATCAGCTATGGGAACTACAAACAGAAGCAGTATAAAATTAGCGGATTAAAAACTGATATAATAATAAAATTTTTATAGTAAATTAATAAAAATTTTACATTAGAGTGTTAAGATGAAAATGTAGTTAGATAATACTACAATATTATAAAAAAAGGAGGTCATATAATGAGAAAATTGGGAAATACAGAATCAAAATTGGTTAACGGTGGAGGAAATATTGTAGTTGATGTGGCTTGGGAAGTAGTTAAGCAGATTCCTGATGTCGTAAAAGGTTACAATGAAACTAAAGATAAACCATTTTATTAAAATAATACATTAGAAAGGAGGAAATTCTTATGGAAAAATTAACTACCGAAGATGTTAAAGTAATTAATGGTGGTGGAGGAATTGGAGAAGCCATTGGGCGTTTTGCTGGAAGATTTAAACAATGTGTTACAGGTGCTCCTGATCATCCTGAAGCACATGGCTGTACTCAAATTGGTTTTAATTGTATAGAAGGAGCTGCCAACGGACATACAAAATAATTGTAGGAATTAGATTAAATATATTCTTTTCACATAGAGAAAAAATACTTATTTATAACGCCTCTTAGAATGATGCTTTGTAAAAATGGAAAACAGTGGTTAATTGTTAGATTATAACAATAACCACTGTTTTTTCGCTACATTTAAGTAGCTCGATAAACTTGTTTTACTTATATCTAAGACTATTAATGCATTTCTGTATTCTTATATTTCCTTAACCATGTTACGATAATTGTAACATTAAGTATGTATTACATATAAATTAATATGAAATTTAGTGCCAAAAACTTCACTAATAAAGAGAGTAATAGAGGAGGATGAATTAATAGAACCGCGTCAAATAGGGATGTTAACGACTTTTGTGTTATTATTAATTGGATTAATCATGTATAGTCGGACAACAAGCCCTAATATTTACATCACAGCTATATTCTCAATCATTTTATTAGTCATTGCCATCATCTTCGTGGCAGATATTTTAAAAGACAAAGCTAAAAGAAAATAAAAGTTCAAAGCAATCGCAAAAATTAAACAGATATTACTATTCGTAACATCAAACACAAATACTTAAAAATTCTAGGGTTAGCATCAAACTTCCTGAGCTAGCCTTTTTGATATCTCGTTTCCTTTATCTTTTTATAAAATCTCTATATAACAAGAAAGCTTCAACTCCATTTTTCCACATCAATAAAATAATGCTCACCTGTTTAATTATGATCTAAAATATAGTGTTAAATTTAATTGAAATTATTTATATTTCCACCACGTGAAGCGGTATATATATTATAATAAAGAGTAATCGGTATAAAGGTAGGGGAATGCGATGGCTAATCAAAGTGAGTCTACATTAGAGACGAAAATGATGGAACAGCTCGAATCCAATGGCTATGAAAATGTGAAGATTAAAACCGAACAACAATTGATGGATAACTTTCGCGCGATTTTAAACGAACGTCACGCAGATAAATTAGAGGGACAGCCATTAACAGATAAAGAATTTCAACGTCTATTAACGATGATAAATGGGAAAAGTATCTTCGAAAGTGCGCGTATTCTACGTGATAAATTACCATTGAAACGTGACGATGAATCAGAAGTTTATTTATCGTTTTTAGATACGAAACATTGGTGCAAGAACACTTTCCAAGTCACAAATCAAGTTGCGGTCGAAGATAAATATAAAGCGAGATATGATGTGACGATCTTGATTAATGGGTTGCCGCTCGTTCAAGTAGAATTAAAACGCCGTGGTGTGGATATAAATGAAGCGTTTAACCAAGTGATGCGTTATCGAAAACAAAACTATACTGGGTTATTCCGCTATATACAAATGTTTGTGATCAGTAATGGGATGGAAACGCGCTATATTTCAAACAACGACGGAGAAATCTTCAAGAGTCATATGTTTTACTGGAGTGATAAAGAAAATAAACGTATTAACACATTAAATGATTTTACGGATACGTTTTTAAGACCGTGCCAACTTGCGAAAATGGTCTCTCGTTATATGATTTTAAACGAAACGGATCGACTGCTCATGGCGATGCGTCCGTACCAAGTGCATGCGGTTGAAGCATTGATCAATCAGGCGACAGAAACCAATAACAATGGATACATCTGGCATACGACCGGCAGTGGTAAAACGCTCACTTCATTTAAAGCAAGCCAAATTTTAGCTGAACAACCAGATGTTAAAAAGGTAATCTTCCTCGTTGACCGTAAAGACTTGGATAGTCAAACGGAAGAAGAGTTCAACAAGTTTGCGAAGGGCGCTGTCGATAAGACGAATCATACGGCACAACTTGTGAAACAACTCAAGGATAAAAGTTTGCCACTCATCGTCACAACGATTCAAAAGATGGCGAAAGCAGTCTCAAATAATGCAGAAGCGTTAGAACAATATAAAACGGACAAAGTTGTCTTCATCATCGACGAATGTCACCGCAGTCAATTTGGTGATATGCATCGCATCGTTCGCCAACACTTCAACAACGCACAGTTCTTTGGCTTTACTGGTACACCTCGCTTTGAAGAAAATAAAAGTCAGGACGGGCGCAGTACTGCAGATATCTTTGGACGCTGTCTCCACACGTACTTGATTAAAGATGCGATTCATGACGGTAATGTACTAGGCTTTTCCGTTGATTACGCTCGGACGATTGATCCTAAATATAGATTGAGTGACGAAGATGAAATGGTGGCTGGCATCGATACAGAGGGTGTCATGTTGGCGGATAAACGCATTGAATTGATCGCGCGTCATATTACTGAAAACCATGACAAATATACGAGAAATCGCCAATATTCCGCTATCTTAACTGTTCAAAGTATCCCTGCCTTAATTAAATACTATGATATGTTTAAGAAAATTAGTGGCGATTATGAACATCCTTTGGTGGTTGCTGGGGTATACACTTATGGTGCGAATGAAAAAAATAAAGACACTTCTACTAATGCGACACATTCGAGAGATAAATTAGAAGAAATCATCGCGGATTATAATCAACAGTTTGATACGAACTTTAATACAGATCGTTTTTCAGAATACTTTAACCATATTTCAAAAACAGTGAAAAAAGGCGTTAAAGATAATAAAATTGATGTGTTAATCGTCGTTAATATGTTCTTAACTGGATTTGATAGTAAAGTGTTGAATACGCTCTATGTTGATAAAAATTTAAAACATCACGATTTGATTCAAGCTTATTCTCGTACGAACCGTGTAGAAAAAGAAACGAAACCATTTGGGAAAATCGTCAATTACCGTGATTTGAAGAAAAATACGGATGAAGCCCTCAAGTTATTCTCTCAAACGGATGACACAGATACTGTATTAATGAGAGGTTACGAAGAATATAAAGAAGAATTTAACGATGCATTAGCTGAATTAAAAGCCATCGCTTTGAAACCGCAAGACGTGGATGATATCCAAGATGAAAATGGTAAGAAAGCCTTTGTCGAAGCGTTCAGATTACTGTCTAAACTCGTGTTAAGATTGAAAGCCTTTGAAGAATTTGATTTTACAGAAGAACATATTGGCATGGATGAACAAGAATTTGCCGATTATAGAAGTAAATACTTTGCAATTTATGACGAAGTGAAAAAGAAACCCATTGATGTTGACGGTGGTAACCGTAAAGTATCCATCTTAGAAGATATCGACTTCGAAATTGAAATCATGCATAATGATATGATTAACGTGTCATATATTATGGAACTTGTGCGTAAAATTGATTTAAAAGATAAAGCGGAACAAAAACGTAACCGAGAACAAATTAGACGTATCTTAGATAATGCAGATGATCCGACATTGCGCTTGAAACGTGACTTGATTCAAGAATTTATCGATGAAGTTGTACCGAAGCTGAATGAAAATGATAGTATTGATGATGCATATGAATCATTTGAACAAATAAAACAAGAAAAAGATTTTGATCAATTTGCCGAAGCGGTTTATGTAGATGAACCCAAATTAAAATCTATCGCAGATTAGTATGGCTACAGTGGTATTGTAGACAATGAACAATTAAAAGAACTCGTCAGAGGTAAGAAATTAAAGGAAAGACGCCGAATCAAAAAAGCCGTTTCTTCCTTTGTAGAAGAAATGACAGATAAATATAGTGTTTAGCACATAGTATTAAAGGGAGCAGGTACTGGAAGGGTAACACTCCCTTTTATCACTGAAGCGGATAAGCATAGTTAGTGTTGTCCTATGAATTAAACAAATAAAACAATCTTCATTAGTTTTAGAAGAGGAGAATGATTAATGAATAGAAAAGTGAAATTAATTATTTTTGACTTAGATAATACGCTATTTCCTTTTGATGACTAATGGCTAAAATCTAATAGAAATACCTTTAAAGAATATAGTTTATTTAAAGGTATAAATTACACTGATTTTATGTCGTTATATAGAAAATATGATTTATATTTTTGGAAACAGCATGATGCAGGCATTATTACTTTAGATGAGTTACGAGAATTAAGGTTAATTAATACTTTAAAACATTTCGATTTAAACATCTCTCATAAAGAAGCAAATATATATTTCCAAACATTTTTTCAAATTGTTATCTAGTATAACTGTTAATAGAAAAATGAATGATTTACTTTTAGCCTTGAAAGAAAACGTAAACCTTGCAATTCTTACTAACGGCAAAGATGAAGAGCAGAATATTAAAATTGATAATCTCAATGTTAGATCACTATTTGAAGAAAATATTTTTATATCTCAAAATATAGGTTATGAAAAGCCAGATTCTCAAGCATTTTTAAATGTCACTTCTAAAATGCATACCCCTCCTGAAGAGTGCTTATTTATAGGAATTCTTTAAAAAATGATATTTTGGGAGCATTAGATGTTAATATGTTCGCCATTTGGTTAACTAATTCAAATAACAGTCAAGAAATTTATAAAAGAAATAATCTTTACGTTTGTGAAGGTAAAATAGAAGTTTTATTAAAACATCTCCTTGATAATACTATAAAGAATTTTTAATTAATAATTAATAGAATGTATTGCAAATACAGGGGTTATTCTGTCTTTTTCATACATTGCATAAGGAGGGGGATAAATGGAAATAAGAGAGTTAACATATTCAGACGTAGAACAATACTTCATATATATCAAAGAGTGGAGAAAATATGATGAAAAAATAATTCCTCAATCTTCTAATATAGAACACAAAAATTTCTATGACTATGTTGATTTTTTATATAATGAAAAGTTTAACTCAGAATGGGTTGAAAATGTTACTCTTTTTTGTTTTGAAAACAATGAAATATTAGGAGCTATTAATATTAGATATCATCTAAACAAAGACTTACTAAATGTTGGAGGGCATATTGGATACGGTGTTAAAAAGACTAAAAGAGGTATGGGAGTAGCAACAAAATTATTATCAAAAGGATTAGAAATTTTAAAATTGCGTGGATGTAATTATGCATTGTTAACTTGTGACTCAACAAATATTTCTTCACAAAAAGTTATAAATGAATTCAATCATCAAAAATTATCAAATTTTACAAATCCTGATGGTTGTATCACTTTTAGATACAAAATTTTATTGTAAAAGGTGTTATTATGATTAACAATAACCTGAGACTAGGGTCACTAACTTTTTTATACCCCTACAATTTATGGTATTAGTTAGCAGTATAGAAAAAACACTTGTACTCCATAAAGTTAAATTTCAGACCAGTTTTTGGAGTACATCACATAAAAGATTCCTTTAGAAATAATTATATTACCTTGGCTCTCTATTTAATTCTAGTTTTAATGACACTCATCGTTATTTTGACTTATCTATTTTGGGTATAAGGACAGATTTAATATTTAATACCTATATTTTCTATAATGTGATAGTAGGAAAGTTTGTCTACTAGTGTTTTTGTAGTTTTATTGGTTACCAAATATAAGTATAAAACTTTTTAAACTTTGTTGAAACAAACTAATAAATTAGCTACTCTAATATTGTGATATCTACTAACAACTTTTAATTTTTATCGTGATTAAACAAGAGGAGTGGAGTTAATGAAGTTTCGAATGATAGCAGTACCGGTATTAGCGCTAGGGGTATTAGCTGCTGGTTGTAATGATAATGAAGAGGTAGAAGGCGACGAAGATACGCAAGCGGAACAATCTCAACAGAGTGCAAGTAGTCAAACCGCTAAACTTCCTAATAAAGTCTTTCATAGTGATAAAGAAAATCAAAATTTAACTGAATCAGATATGAAAAAAAGCATCAAAACGTATCTAGATACAGATGAAAAAATAAATAGAGTAATTAATCCATATCTAGATAAGTTAGATGAGGAAGAAGATCATGATAAAAAAGAGGAAAAAGCATTTAAAAAAGCTGAAGATTTATTAGATGAAAACGATGAAAACTTTGAAAACTACATCGAAAATAATCAAGTACCTGAAGGTTATCAAAAGTATTCAAATAAAATTAGTGAATATATCAGTTCAGCACATGAATACGAGGAAGATGTGTTAGATATGTATGAGAAATATTCAGATGGTGAAACTCCTTCTAAAGCAGATTTGGATAAATTACATGAAAAAGATGATATCGTAAATGGTCGTGAACAAGAGAAAATTGAAAAATTCTTGGATGAAAAAGGGATTGAAACAATTAATTTCCAAAAATAAGGAAGAACGATTGTTATACTCAGACTAAAAATATCTTTAATTTTTATCGTGATTAAACAAGAGGAGTGGAGTTAATGAAGTTTCGTATGATAGCAGTACCGGTATTAGCACTAGGGGTATTAGCTGCTGGATGCAATGGTGAAGATGAAGTCGAAGGCGACGAAGATACGCAAGCAGAACAATCACAACAGAATGAAAATAATCAAACCGCTAAATTACCAAATAAGGTCTTTCATAGTGATAAAGAAAATGAAAATCTAACTGAAGCAGATATGAAAAAAAGCATCAAATCGTATCTAGATACAGATGAAAAAATTAATAGAGTTATAGAGCCATATTTCGATAAGTTGGATGGTGATGAAGAGCTTAGTAAAAAAGAGGAAAAAACCTTTAAAAAAGCTAGAAACTTAATAGATGAAAACGATGAAAACTTTGAAAACTATGTCGAAAATAATCAAATTCCAGAAGGTTATCAAAAATATGCGCCTAAAATCAGTGAATACATGCAAGCAGTTAATTCTGAAAAAGACGATGATGTGACTGATATGATAGAAGATGTTGTAGACGGTGATTTTCCTACTAAAAAAGAAGTTAAAGAAGCAAAAGACTATACAAGTAAAGCAAATGGTCGTGAACAAGAGAAAATTGAAAAATTCTTGGATAGAAAAGGCATTGAAACAATTAATTTTCAAAAATAATAAAGAAGCGATGGTTATACCTCAATGACGGTAATCATCGCTTTTATCATATTAATCGAGTTGTTGAAGGGTTTCTACCACAGAAACCATGTCATCATGGATTACTAAATCTGCGTTTCTGTCATAGGGTGTTACATCTTTATTGATAATGACTAGGTTTTGGCCTTCGAAGTTTGAAATTAATCCGGCTGCGGGTTGCACGACGAGAGAGCTTCCGAGCACAATCATCGTATCGGCTTGTTGGATTTTTTGAAGTGCGCTGAGTATCGTCGCTTGATCTAACATTTCTCCATACAGCACAATATCTGGTCGAATGTAACCCCCACATGTTTCACAGTGACGAAGTTGATGTTCGAGTACATATGCTTTCGTATATTGCTCGTTACAATTCATACAGTAAAATCGGTTGAGCGTCCCATGAAGTTCATCGACATGTTTATTACCGGCATCGGAATGCAGTCCGTCTATATTTTGCGTAATGACACCTAAAGATTGCTGATTTTCCTCTAATTCCGCAATCCAACGATGTACGATATTGGGTGCTTTATCTGCATGTAATAAATACTGATAACAGAAATCGATAAAACCTTCTGGATCTTGTTGTAAATAATCCGAACTGAGTAAATATTCGGGTTCGTAGCCGTGTTTTGCGACAGTATCATAAAGTCCTCCGATTGAACGGAAGTCAGGGATGCCGCTTGCGACAGAAATTCCAGCACCAGTGAAGAACACAATTTGCTCAGATTGATCAATGATTGATTTTAATGTTTCGACATCTTGTGGCACATCTTTCCCTCCCATAGTTTAATTATCACCTATATGTAAATCTCACTTATTTTTATATTGCCCATCCCTCATTTTATAAAACAAACTCACGCTTTTCACCTTCATTTTGAACATAAAAAAGAGTAGGATGCATGCGTTCATCCTACTCTGATAACGTTTCTTATATTTATCCAGCATCATGTGAAAAGTGCTTATCCAACATCTTGTGGAGTGAATTTTTCCCAATCACAAAGCGTGATAATGGGAAGTGTGATAATACAAAGGCCATACCTAAACTAAAGCCGAGCGTAAATAAGGTTAATAAGATTAAGAAAATCGATGGCACGCCAACGAATGAGGCAAGTGCTTTAGAAAGGTAACTGTTGACGAGTGGATGTGAAAGATAAATGAAAAAGGACACATCACTAATCAATAGTAATAGCGTAAACTTGTGTTTGCCGATCACTTGCATGAGATATAATACGAGCAAGAATGTAAAGACTTTATATAACAGTAAATCAAATCGATAAGATTTCACGTATGTCACATCAAAGAAGTGATACATAATGAAGATCCATAGAACAGATAAGGCCCACAGTCCACACAAAGGCCAAAGATGTCGTTTCACTGAACTCATGATACGTTCGTAATTTTTACCTAAATAATAGCCAAAGATAAAGTAAAAGATCCAAAATGGAAGGGCAGTACGATTATGGAATGGGTAGTATGTGTCCCACCATTGGAAATACGGTTCGTACGCATACGCGAGTAAGGAATGCGTTAAACTAATGAGGAATGAAATCACCAACATGATGAGGGGATTCGCTTTGTTTAAACATTTATAGAATAATGCATGTAAGATATAAAACTGAAAGATCACAATGATAAACCAGCCGTGCCAATTCCCATAGAGGACATTGTTGGTAAAGATTTCAAAGAACCCTTGTGATCCATCCGAATCTAAATAATTCATCAGTGAGAAAAATGTACCGATCAGTATGTATGGCATTAATATAAATTTGATTCTTTTAAGAAAGAAGTCATCGGGCAGCCCATTCGAGTACCGCATAGAGAGTAGAATCTCAGATAAGATAATAAAAGACGGAGTTGCGAATAATAAGAGTACCCTCAAGAACTCATAAAATGGGAGGCTCGCATCAGGGGTGTCTGCATCATTGAGTAGTCCCGGAAAGGAGTGGATGGCTACGATGGTGATACAGAAAAATGCCCGCGCATATGTAATTTCTATCTTTTTCTTCAATGACTTACCTCCTTTGCTTCAACTTCACTCCCTTAATCATGGTAGATTTTGTATTTAAGAAAATCAATAAAATATACCTTTATCAATATTAAGTGTTTGTAAATATATATTAATTAAATGTAAATAGCATCTATTGAAGCCGCACAATGAAGGGAATTGTCTTCGAAAGTCGACAATAAAAATACCACAGAACAGCAAGGACTATTCTGTGGTACATTACGATGGATGCGTGGGGAAATGCTCGAATAGTTAACGTACTTAATTCATCATCAAGACGATTTTATTGTTGAAGCGGTGCTTTAAGAAAGGGATAAAGCGAAATAAACCGAACGCACCCCAGCGATGACTAAAGTAATCAAAGTAATTAAACTCACATGCGACTTCCAGTTGTGATGGCTTAATCGCATTGAGTTGTCTGAGCGTATTGTATCCATATTTAAAAGGTGGATGAGACTTCAATTGAGACACGGATTTATGTTCTTTCGTATGTTTGGCGATTGTTTTAGAACAATGTTCTATCGCGAAGAGGAGATTGTGATCTTTGAACGCTTCACTGATTTGTTCTAACAACATCGCATTCGTTGCTTTGTCGAAATACATAAGAATCCCTTCAAAGATAAAGAGGATGTCTTGTGATTCATGATATATAGGATCTTGCTTAACTTGGCCAATCCAGTCAAAGTCTAGCATCGATTTGGCAATCATCTTATGGTAACGCGTCTCAGGGAAAAATGGCGCGCGCACTTCAATCGCTTCTGGTACATCTATATCAAACCAAGGGACGTCGTCGAGCTTCAATCGTTTATAACGCGTATCTAAACCACTCCCTATATTAATAATGAGTGGGTGTTTTGTATGTTCAATAAAATACTTTACGACTCTGTCTAGAATAAATGTACGTATACTAATGCCAATTTGAGACGATGGGGCTTGAGTAATTGTCGCAAAGGGATAATCTAATTGTTCAAAAATCGTTTTAGAATACGGATCATTGATGATAGGTTCTGAGTGGTCCGTTTCTACTGCTCTAGCGGCTAAAGGGATCAACATAGATTCAGGTATGCCATTTAATGTTTTCATAACTATACTCCTTGTGTTCATAATTTGAGTTCATTACATTTTATACTTGATTAATATGATCAGCTATATCATAAATGATACTACCTTCATATGTGAGCGTACAGAGTCATAGTTAGATTACCATTTCAAACTACTAAAATCATATATTTTTACAATTTTATTTTTAAGACGATAAAAAATGAGCCAGCGAATGGTTGCCTTGGCTCATTTTAGGAATAAAAGGTGGGATGCGCGTATGAAGAGATGAAGATGACTTACACATCTATTTCCTGGGAAATAGTGTCTTCAAACGCTTTGTCTGGATCCTCTGTCTTCATATCGATTAACCACTGATCAAAGGTGTCGTCATAGATTTTCTTTCCATCATGAATGAAAATGATTTGGCTCGTCGAATGATACAGATCTTGAAGTTGATGTGTTGAGATAAGTACGGTCTTGTCTTTCGCTAATGCTTTGAGTCGTTTAATGATTAACTTTCGAGAACGAGGGTCTACCCCACTTGTCGGTTCGTCGAATAAATACAATTTACGATTGAGCGCAGAGAGTAACGTGATGTATAGCCACTTCTTTTCACCTTCAGACATTTTACCGATTGAAAGATGACTGAGATGGTCGAGTTTGTCCAGTTCTTTCGGCTCTAAATCTTGCTTGATTTTATCATCGAATTGAGCGCACTCTTTAGCAGACCCCATATGTTTAATGAGTTGAATAATATCTTGGCCCGTAGTGTAAGACGTAAAAAACATGTTTTGTGTCATATAGATCATGTCACGCTGTGGTGGGAGTTGATGTAATGCATCCACCTTGTGCATGCCAGCCATACAGTCCATGAGCGTTGTTTTTCCAGCCCCATTTTCACCGACCAATACGTTAAGCACGCCTGGCGAAAGTTTAAAACTAATATTTTTTAATGCTGGATAGGTCGTTTTCTTATATTTAAAAGTCATGTCATTGATTTCATACATAGCGAGCACCTCATGTTCTTTGGACTTTCGAATTAATATCTAATTTTAAGAGTGAAAATAGACCAATGATTAAATAAACGGCGTAGACACTCAAGAGTGGTAATAAGGGATGTGTGTGAATCTGACCGATGACGAGGGATAATTCTCTGAAGTAATACAACGGATTGAGCCACTCGAAACCGCCGAATTGATTGCTGGAATTAGCGGTAAGGATGAAGAGCACGATTGTGATAATATTGAGAATCGTCGACACGGATTCAGCTTTCACAGGAATAAATGCGATGATTAAAAACGCAGGTGCTAATGGGACGATGGCGATAAAGTAAAGCAACATATTGATAAATATTCGAAGTGAAAATACATCTAATATGAAGCCCATAACGACCGTCAACAGAGTCAACGAAATTAATCCGACAATGAGCTGTGCGATAATAATCGATAATACAAATGGGTGTTTCTTTCCTGAAATGGAAAAGAACGTTTTTAATAAACCGTGTTGTCTAATGGTTGCAAAATAAGAACCTACACCATTTACGAAGATCATTACGATGGAAAACGCCCAATAAACATAAAGAAATTCGAGCTTTTGCGTGTTGGTTTCAAATTGATTTTGAAGCGGCAAATAAGTGATTAACGACAGAACCAATGGAAAAAGAATGGTCCAAAATAACGAGATCTTATCTTTTGAAAGCATCTTCACGTAATAGTTGAAAAAAGCGAGTGTTTGTCTCATAAAATCCTCCTTATCGTGGCAGTTTCGTCTTGCTTGTGAAGGACAAATTAGCCGGTGATGATAGATACACTTACTTTCTTTGGTAAGATTTTTGTAAAATATGTAGTGAATGTGAGATCGTTTATTTATTTATGTACTGAAATCCAATATGATAAAGAAAATAAGATAATTTAAATATATTGTAATATTCAGAAAATGTGAAGTGCTTTTTTAAATAAACGTAGGAAATCTCTCTGCAACTAAGCTCATTTTTAATTAAACGGCATAAACATGTTACGATATGGGTGAAATATGTTGTAGAGGATGAAGGTAGTCTATAGTAAACTTAAATTGCGTTATTACACATAGGAGGCTCCTGAAATGCATAAAATGAAGTTACTTGTTGTGGGGTTGTGTCTGGGTTTAGCAGCGTGTGGTACACAAAATGATACAGAGCAATCTGAGGATAAAAATCAAAAATCAAATACGGAACAAGTGAAACAGGAACCTGAACATCACAAAGAAGTGAAAGACGGTGTGACATATGTTGATGATATCTTAATTGTGAACGCCGACCATCCGTTGCCTGAAGATTACAATCCAGGTGAAGACACGAAAGCGAAAAAAGCGTTAAATCAACTGTTAGAGGATGGTAATCAAGAGGGTTTAAACTTATTCATTACAAGCGGATTTAGAAGCTATCAATATCAAGAACAAGTCTTTAATGAATATGTCCAACGAGATGGCAAAGCAGCTGCCAAAAAATATAGCGCAGAACCCGGTACCTCAGAACATCAATCCGGCTTAGCGTTCGATATTGGTTCACAAGATGCACCGAATAACTTTGATCAATCCTTTGGAGAAACGAACGCGGGTAAATGGATCAAAAATCATGCGCATGAGTACGGATTTATAGTGAGATATCCTGAAGGTAAAGAAGACATCACAGGATACCAATACGAACCATGGCATCTCAGATATGTCGGTAAATCAGATGCAGAAAAAATTAAAGAATCTGGCAAAGCCTTAGAAGAATATGTCGGTTTGGATGAAGAAGATAAAGAGAAATAATGTTTCGCAGAATAAAATAGCGCATATAAAAAAGCCATTAAGTGAACGAATCACTTAATGGCTTAATGCGTTGCATCAACTAGATATATCGTTAATGACGTGTAGCCTGTCCCTTATTCTTATTTTAAGAAGTCTGGGTTGTTGTATGGGATACCGTCTGAATAGTCGTAGAAGCCTTTTCCTTCGTTGATACCAGTTTCGCCTTTATCAATTTTTTCTTGAAGAAGATCAACGATTTTTTTATCTGTTTCATCGTTTGTTTGTTCGTATTCAGCTTCTTTAATATTTTTAGTTGTGTTTAATCCAACATTATCGATGATACCGAATGGTCCCATTGGTGCGCCAGTTGCGATCATCCATGTTTTGTCGATCAATTCTGGTTCAGCAACGCCGCGTGCATTTAAGTCTAATCCTGCGTTTAAGAATGGAACAAGTAATGTGTTTAAGATATAACCAGGTTGTTCTCTTCTTACAGGAAGGACAACTAAGTGGATGTCGCGGGCAAATGCGAGTAATTTGTTGTAAGTGTCGTCAGTTGTTTTAGAACCAGGCATTACTTCACCAGTGTTGTTTTTCCAAACGTGATTAGCGAAGTGAAGGGCACCGAATTGTTCTGGGCGACCTGTATCTTCTTCGAAATCACTTGGTTTTAATGTTGAAGTATTTGAAGCGATGATTGTTTTTTCTGGTACAACGTCGCGAAGATCGCTGTAGAATGAACGTTTGATTTTAATGTTTTCTGGTACAACTTCGATGACTAAGTCTGCATCTTTCACTGCTTCTTGTAAGTCAGAGAAGAATGAAATGCGTCCTTCGATTTCATCTACGTCGCTGTCAGATGCGTTCATATCATCTTTGTATTGAGGTTTGATGTTGCTTACGCGGTTTTTTGCTGCTTCAACTGCTTCATCGCTGATATCGTAAAGTGATACATTGAAGCCACCTGTAGCAACTTGGAATGCGATTTGGCTACCAAGTACACCGCCACCTGCAACAGTGACATTGTTGAAGCCGTGAGTTAAATTGCAAATTTCTTCAGGATTGTTGAAGAAATCTTCTTGTTCGAAGAGTGGGTTAGGATATTTGTAGAATCCTTCACCAGCAGCTTTCCCTGTTTTACCATCGTCAATACGTTCTTGGAGTTTATCCATGTATTTTTTTTGCCAATCTTTTTGGTCTTTTTCGTAATCGTTTTTCACGATGTTAAGGCTTGTGTTAAGACCGATAGTATCGAGGGCACTGAATGGTCCGAATTCTGAATTTGTCGCTTTCATCCATGTTTTATCAATTGTATGTGGATCTGCGATATCGTCAACGAATAAGTATTCACCGGCATGTAAGTAAGGTACGAGTAATGAGTTTTGGATGTATCCAGGTTGTTCTTTTTTAATAGGGATAGAAACCATACCCATTGCTTCAGCGAAATCAACGACAGTGTTGTAAGTTTCTTCTGAAGTATCTTCTGTACCCATCACTTCTGCAGTGTTGAAGTTCCATACTTCGTTTGCGAAGTGAAGTGCTAAGAAGCGATCTTCACGTTTAGTTGCTTCTTTGAAATCACTTGGAGTTAATGTAGAAGTGTTTGTAGCGAAGATTGTATTTTCAGGTGCTACATCTGCAAGACTTGTGTAGAAGTCTGTTTTGATATCAAGTGTTTCAGGGATTGCTTCAATGACGATGTCTGCTTGAGATACAGCATCTTCAAGTTCAGAAGTCAATTGAATAGAATCATATGTTTTGTCGACTTTATCTTGAGAAGCATCTAAATCTTCTTTATATCTGTCTTTTAAAGATTCAAGATTTTTACTTGCTTTGTCGATAGCATCATCACTGATGTCGTAAAGAGTGACATCGAAATCGTGAAAAGCGGCTTGGAATGCGATTTGGCTACCAAGTACGCCACCACCGGCAACTGTAACGTTTTTAATATCCATAATAACTAACCCTCTTTCCCAAATATTTAAATATTAAATAAGACAAAAAGAATAAACCTTTACGGTATAACTATAGTATACAGCTCTTAATTAAGATAGTCTACCAAAAAACTTGTTATATATTTCACAAACTAAATTAAATAATTTTTTATTTTGCTAGGGAGTAAATATGAATTGCGTATGGCAGAAACGTGTGTCACTGTATCGGTTTATCATTCACTGAATGCATAGATGACATCAATGGTTTCATATTATCCACTATATGATGGGTTATACCCCTTTTTCACAATTTTTAAGTCAAATATAGGTCAATCTTTATATCTTCATAAAATGATTATTTGCGATAAGAGGGGGTAGGTGATTAATAAATCTTAAACTAAGATGAGGTGAAAGGATTTTATGTTACTTGAAGAATGGAAACAAGAGAAAGAAACCATGCATCTGTTATCCCAAATTTTAGGAAAATATAAACTTGAAGCAGCGTATCAACAACCTCAATGGGCTCATGTCCCGTTGGATATCACTGTACAAGGCTTTACGACAGGCATGTTGCATTGTGAAGATAAAGATTTTTCAATTACGGTTAACTTACTTGATGATGAAATTGAAATTCGTGCAGGACGCAATAAATCCTTTATTCCGTTAGAAAATGGCACAACAATCAAAGATTATTACGAAGAGATTCGTGATTTCTTAAAACAAAATGGCGTGACTGTAGAGATTAATACGACGCCACAAGAAGTCGAAGATACAACACCATTTGAACAAGATACGACACATCATCATTATGACAGCGAAATCAGCAACAAAGCACTCGACATTATGAAATTTGCGTATCATGCTGAATCTACATTTATCGCATCTCTTCGCACAAGAAAATTCCAATCCGGTTTATTCTGGGGTACGTTTGATATTTCTAGTGCGATCATCAACAATGTGCACCGTCCATTTGAAGATGATGACAAAGTGATTGAACGTGCCGCATTTGATGAAGAGATGATCGAATTCGGCTTCTGGTTTGGTGATGATCAGTTTAAAGGGCCTACGTTCTTCGTGATGTCATATCCATTTGCGGAAGATGATTTTGAATGCCATGAAGACTTCCCAGATGGCAGCTATTTCGATGGCGATATGGGCGAGTTCTTGTTAGAAGTTTCAGATTACGGCCAAGATACGGTGAAATCAGTCGAGAAATTCTTATATGAATCATATAATCTTTTACAATCTTACTTGAACTGGGAAGATTGCGACCATTTCCACTTACCACTGAAAATGAGTGAAAACCACTTAGATTAATTAGAATCATTTAGCCAACTGCGAATTTAAGATAGAGAAAAATGAAAGGTCTGGAGGCTTAATATGAAAGCGTTAATTTTAAATACGACGTTAAAAACAGGTGACGAACCTTCACATACGGAAGCTTTAGCGAATGAAGTTATAGATATTTATCAACAAGAAAATATTGAAACTGAAATGGTGAGAGTGACAGATTACGATGTAAAATACGGAATCGATAGTGATATGGGGGATGGCGATGAATGGCCACAAATCTTAGATAAAATTCTCGACGCGAACATCGTACTCATCGGTACACCCCTTTGGTTAGGTGAGAAAAGCAGTGTTGCTAACTTAGTCATTGAACGTATGTACGGTAGTAATAGTATTAAAAATGAAAAAGGACAAGCCGCATTTTACAACAAAGTCGGTGGTGTGATTGTGACAGGTAATGAAGACGGAGCGAAACATGCATCAGCGTCAGTGCTTTATGGATTGTCACATATCGGATTTACTATTCCGCCAAATGTGGATGCCTATTGGGTCGGAGAAGCAGGACCAGGCCCTTCTTATAGAGATATCGATCATGAAAATGAATTTACCAAACAACATGTACAATGGCTCGCTTACAATACCATTCATATGGCACGTATTTTAGATGCAACACCTATCCCAAATGAAGGTAACCAATTAGATGGTTAATTGAAGCGGGTGTCGCTGTTGTGGTGGCGCCTTTACGAAGTGGATTGTTTGTTGAAAGGTAAGTAATAGTAATATAAAAAAGCCATTAAATGACTTCAACAAAGAAAGCATTTAATGGCTCATTTTGATTGGAAAAAGATTTCAAATTTGTTTCTGACAGTATATATCTTAGATGACTGGAATTAGTTATCTTCACCATCAACGTTAACTAAGATTTTAGCTTGTTTTTTGTCGTTAGCTAATAATTCAAAGCCGTCTGGAACTTCATCAAGTTTGATTTCTGAAGTAACCATTTTGGGTGAATTGATACGTTCATTTTCAATTAATTCCATTGTATCTAAGAATGTATCGTACGTATAACCAAGAGAGGCTTTAACGTTTACGAATGATTTAGTAAGTTGCGCAGGGTTCCAGTTGATTTCTTTAGAGAAGATACTCAAGATAACAACTTGACCACGTGCTCTTGTTAAATCAATAGATTGAACGAATGTAGGGGCAACACCTGCGACTTCAAATGTTACGTCGAAGCCATTTTCGAAACCTTCATTTTCTAAGATTTGATCTGAAGTGTAATCTTTAGAATTGTATACGGCATCTGCGCCCATTTCTTTCGCTAAGTTTAAGCGTTCATCAGATAAGTCGATGGCAACGATACGTTTCGCACCGGCACCTTTTGCACCTAAGATTGTAGCGATACCAATTGGACCTACACCGATGACAGCAACGGTTTCACCGAATTTCAAACCAGATTCTTTAATGGCTTGAATTGCAACGGCTTGTGGTTCAGTAAGTGCTGCATATTTAAGTGATAAATCTTCTGGTACTTTATGTGCGACTGTTTCTGGCACGTTTACGTATTGTGCGAAACCACCTGGACGGTTTAAGCCTAAAGTAGCCACGCCTTCAGTGTTATCGAAGCCTTCAGGTTGATTGTCTAACGTTAAAGCAGGGTTGATTACAACGCGGTCACCTTTAGCGACTTTAGTTACATCTGAACCCACTTCTTCTATAATACCTGTAAATTCATGTCCTAATGGGAATGGAAGAGTTCTTCCTGTAAATTCTTCTTCTTCTTCTGGTGTATTTAACGGACCATGAACATATTCGTGTAAGTCACTACCGCAAATACCAATCCAAGCCACTTTGACTTTTACTTCGTCAGCTTGAAGTGGACGGTCTTCCCAATCTTCCACACGGATGTCTTTTTTACCATAGTAAACTGCTGCTTTCATCATACATGTCCCCTAACTTTTAAAGATTCCACAAAGATAAGTTTAACACTACTTAACCGGAAGTTACAATAATGAAACTTAAATTAATATATAGAAAATATTTTGTTAAAATTTTCACAAATTCTGAGGATGCTGGGGTGGAAGGGGTTGGAAAAAGCGGTTCTGACGGTTCTTTTTTCCATAAAATAGACCAGGCAGTGACGCCTGGTCTTAAAATATATCTATGCAGTCGTGTGAATTAGTTATCTTCGCCGTCTACGTTAACTAAAATTTTAGCTTGTTTTTTATCATTAGCTAATAATTCAAAGCCGTCTGGAACTTCATCGAGTGAAATTTCTGACGTAATCATTTTAGAAGCATCAATACGACCATTTGCGATAAGTTCTAATGTATCTAAGAATGTATCGTACGTATAACCGAGTGACGCTTGTACGTTGACGAATGATTTAGTAAGTTGCGCAGGGTTCCATTCGATTTCATGAGCGAAAATGCTTAGGATGCTCACTTGACCACGGGCTTTTGTTAATTCGATAGCTTGAACAAATGTAGGTGCGACTCCAGCAACTTCGAATGTCACGTCGAAGCCTTTGTCGAAACCTTCACTATCTAAAATTTGTTGTGTATCGAAATTGTTGGAATTGTAAACCGCATCAGCACCCATATCTTTTGCTAAGCTTAAACGTTCATCAGATAAGTCGATGGCAACGATACGTTTTGCACCAGCACTTTTAGCGCCTAAAATAGTTGCAATACCAATTGGTCCAACACCAATTACAGCAACGGTTTGACCAAAGGCAAGTCGTGCTTCTTTAATCGCTTGGTTCGCAACGGCTTGTGGTTCTACAAGTGCTGCATATTTAAGGGGTAGATTGTCTGGTACTTTGTGTACGACTGTTTCTGGTGCATTGACATATTGCGCAAAGGCACCCGGACGGATAAGACCTAAGAAGCCGATACCTTCAGTATTGTCAAAGCCTTCTGGTTGGTTGTCAGGTGTTAATGAAGGGTTGATAACGACACGGTCCCCTTTAGCGACGTGTGTTACGTCTGCACCGATATCTTCCACAATACCTGAGAATTCGTGACCGAGTGGGAATGGAAGTTGTCTATGTGTATATTTATTTGGTTCTGCGGGTGTGTTGAGTGGGCCGTCAACGTATTCGTGTAAATCACTACCACAAATACCAGTCCAAGCGACTTTCACTTTAACTTCGTCTGCTTGAAGTGGACGGTCTTCCCATTCTTCTACACGGATATCTTTTTTACCATAGTATACTGCTGCTTTCATAGTACATGTCCCCTAACTTATTTAATCTATTTCTACAGAATATTTTAACACCAATAATACAAGATATATAATATTAAATCTGAAATTTTGTTGACGAAAATGGATTAGAACTGTATTTAATTTTTACACAATTTAAAATGTGTAACGATGGGCGTGAATGCGCGTTTGAAAATGTCGTGTGCGTGGTGCTGAGTTGTTCAATCATCAAATGGTACAAGCATGCGTTAAAATGAAATAGAAAGATTAGCTAACGTGATTACAAAGTAACAAAAAGGAGGTTACAAAATGGATATATCTGCGTTTGAACACTATATCGAGGTCGATCCAGCTCGTGTCGAAAGTCATACCGTCGATGGCTTGGCGCACTATATGACACAATTTATGAAACATATCCCTTTTGAAGATATTCATGTTCAGAACGGTGTGCCGATTTCTACGGATGTTGAAACTAACTTTGACAAGATCGTCCATCAGCATCGAGGCGGCTTCTGTTATGAGTTGAATACCCTGAGCCAGTACTATTTAAAGGCAAAAGGTTACACGGTAGGGAGACTGGCCGCAACCGTTTATACGCCAGAAGGTGACTTTGTATTTAAAGATTCACATCTAACGACATACGTCAAACTCGATGGGAGTACGTATCTTGTCGACGTTGGTTTCGGTAATGCATCTACCGTTCCAGTACCTTTGACAGGTGAGGTTGTTGATGATCATCATTCAGGTCTTTATCGCGTCATCAAAGGGACAACGGATGATTATGAGATGCAACAAAAAGTAGATGAAGCAAGCCCTTGGAAGACACAGTATAGTTTTGATTTTATAGACCGTCCGATAGACTATTTCGATGAGGTTATCGATAAGAACCAACATGATCCCGCATCCGGCTTTGTACAAAATTTAGTTGTGAGTCGTTTAACTGAAGAAGGCCGTTACACGATGTCACAACATCATTTAACGATTACAGATACGTCTGGACAGCAGAAATTACCTGTGACGTCGGATAATTATCGCGAAATCCTAAAAGATTACTTTGATATTGATGAAACGGTTAAAACGCTCGAACCGGCGAATGATTGAGTTTTAAAATAGCATTTATTGGAAGATAAGCAAGTTAAGTTAGCCACCTTAACTTGCTTTTTTGTTTAGCAACTTAGTTTGTCGATGGATTGAGTTGTTCTAGATAGGTTGGCAGCATTTCTGTGAATAAATCGATAAAGGTAAAGTAAGCTGATTTTTCAATATGTTCATCGACTTGGTGGGCTTGATCCATCGTACCTGGTCCGAACATGATGAACGGGAAGCCTTCTCCTTTATCTAATAGTAAATCTGAAGCATCTGTAACTCCGGGAGAAGCTTCTGAAGGGAGCGTCGTATTTAAGTATTTTTCACCCATCTGAATGGCGAGTTCGACGAGTTGATTATGACCAGTGGTGTACACAGGAAGTCTGGACATGTAAGCATCCATTTCTAAATCTGTGTCCTCCGTTTCAATTTGTGATAAAACGTCTTTGAAAAAAGTGATAAATTGTTCGTTGTCATGTTCAGGAATTGTACGAATATTGAATTCAGCTTCGGCATAAGCCGGGATAGAATTCACTTGTTCGCCACCTTTGATGAGTGTGTTATTCATAATCGCATGTCCGAGGAGATCATTCTGTTGATCGAACTGACTGAATTGGTCGTTCACGTCATGAATGAATTGAATGAGTGGCGTAATCGCATTAAATCCAAGCTCTGGCATAGAACTGTGAGACGCATGACCGCGAGAAGTAATCCGAATATCCATAGAGCCACGATGGGCGTAAATAATTTTATCTTGCGAAGGTTCTGCGATAATCAATGCTTCAACATCATTCATATAACCTTGTTGTTGGAATGCTTTCGCGCCTTCACCTACGATTTCTTCCCCTGTTGTGGCAAGTAGACGAATGCGTCCAGTATGGAGTAGGTTTTGATCGTGAATCTCAATGAGGCTGAGTACGAGTGCGAGTAATCCCGCTTTCATATCTGCTGTACCGCGACCATATAATTTTCCATCCATCTCAGTGAGCTTGAATGGATCATATGTCCATTTATCGTGGTCACCAGGTGAAACGACATCCATATGACCAGAAATTCCGAGCACAGGACCTTCTTCTCCAATTTCAGCGACTAGGTTCGCACGGTGTTCACCTAATTCGATAATCTTCGCCTCGATATTGTGGTCAGAGAGCAGTTGTTATAAATAACGACAGACTTCAAGCTCGTTGTGATTAACGGTATCAATCAAGATTAAATCTTCTAAAAACTGTAGTTTTTGTGCTTCACTAAATAGACTCATGCACACATCCCCTTTATCTAAAATCAGTAAGCTAGGAACCGGTGTCTTTTTACTGCGAATTTAAAATATGTGCCCTCCATTTTTGAACAATGTGGTGCGTTTGCTGCGTGTAGTTGAATATCTGAGTTGGGCGACAGTTCCAATCTCACTCCTTAAAGTATAACACTTTTAGGTTGTGTATAGTTGTAAAATTAAACTAAAAGTGTGTATTGTTTGTGTAGCGCATATATAGATTTTATTTTTATTTTGATAAATTTGTAGTTTGTAAGTTCTTGAAATAAAAATGTTGTGATGTCAATGGTTTGAGGATGAAATCAAGCGAATATTATCGAGTTATGAACGATTTAAGAATAAAATTTGACATATTTATTACAGAAATTTATACAAAAAGTGCCATTTAGTGTTTTAAAAGTTCATAAAAGGTTATATAATTAATAACTGCAAAGATAATCCGATAGGAATAGTAGGGATATTGGTTATCATATGAACGTACACTCAGGAAAGGCTATACTAAGTCGCTACCCACCCGGAGGAACTTTGCAAGGGAACAATATTGTAAAGATATTTATTTATACGTTAAGTACATGGTGAACGCCTAAAAATGGGCGCTGATCGGGTGCTTAAGGTATAAAGATGTAGTTCCTTTAATTTCATACCTAAGTCGTATATACTATACGTAAAGAATATTAAAGAGGTAGTATTATGGGTAGATTATCTAATAAAGTCGCTATTATTACTGGTGGCGCTTCAGGTTTAGGTGAAGTTACTGCTAGAAGAATGGTAGAAAACGATGCAAAAGTTGTTATTGCTGACTTAAACGAAGAGTTAGGTAACAAAGTTGCTGACGATATTAACAAAGACGGTGAAGGTAAAGCATTATTCGTTAAATTAGACGTAACTAGCGAAGAAGGCTGGAAAGACGCAGTTCAAAAAACAATTGACGAATTTGGTCGCCTTGACGTATTAGTTAACAGTGCAGGTATCAGCATTGCTAAAACTGTTGAAGATTCAACAATCGATGATTTCCGTAAATCATTCGCAATCAATGTTGAAGGACCATTCTTAGGTAGTAACGAATCAGTTAAATACATGAAAGAAAACGAAAATGGTGGTTCAATCATCAACATCGTTTCTATCGCTGGTTTAAGAGGTTTACAAAACGCTGCACCATACAGCACAACTAAAGGTGCATTACGTTTATTAACAGCTGCAACTGCCGTATACTACGCTAACCAAAACTATAACGTCAGAGTAAACGGTGTATATCCTTCTTACATCCGTACACCAATGTTAGAAGATGTTTACAGTGACGAAGAAATCGAAAAACTTAAAGACTTAATTCCAATCGGTTATTTAGGTGCTCCTGAAAACGTAGCAGACAACATTGTTTATCTTGCTTCAGATGAATCAATGTACGTTACAGGTACAGAACAAATCCTTGACGGTGGTCTTACAGCAGGTAACTAATTCAAGTTGCTTGAATAGCTGAAAGATTTCACAACAATTATTTATAAAATCATTTTTGGCCGGTTTCATCTGTAAGGTGAGGCCGGCTTTTTTATTGCGTTGTTTTATAATGTGGCGGTTGTAATTTCTAACAAATTCAGTAACTTTCACCTTTTTCAAATGTTTCTGGTTTAATTCATTTACTAAATGTGATAATTATGAAAGGTAAAGCATATTTTAATACGCAATATAGATTTCGCTTATGACCCAAGGAATAAGAATGTATTGCGACGAAACAACATGTCACAAACGAAGAATAGGAGGCCAAGAAACAGATGGAACATGTTAAAAAGCTGTTAATGCAACTAATTGAACCACTTACACAAGTTGAATTTTACCAAAAATTATTAGTTCATGTCTTAGTGATTGCGGCTTATATCATTATTGGTATGATTGTTATCGCTGTTGCGAAAAAAGTGGTTAGAAAAATTTTCAAAACGAATGCGAAAAAGAAAACACATTATAAAATCAAACGTAGTGAAACCCTTTCTACGTTAGTACAGAATTTGATTAGTTATATTGTCTGGTTCATCGTATTAACATCAATCTTATCACGTTTCGGTATTAGCGTATCTGCGATCTTAGCCGGAGCTGGGGTCATCGGTATCGCAGTAGGTTTCGGTGCGCAAACACTTGTGAAAGATATCATCACTGGTTTCTTTATTATCTTTGAAGGGCAGTTTGATGTCAGTGACTACGTTAAGATCAATACTGCAGGTGCGACGATTGCGGAAGGTACCGTAAGAACAATCGGTTTAAGATCAACACGTATTCAAGCAGATACAGGTGAAATCTTTACGCTGCCAAATGGTACGATCAGTGAGATTGTGAACTTCTCAGCAACCGATGTCTCACCACTCGTGATGGTACCTGTGTCACCGAAAGAAAATTACGAAGTGATTGAGAAAAAACTCCTTGAATTCTTGCCAACACTCAAAGATAAACATGACATCTTCGTGGATGCACCAGAATTACTCGGTTTAGATGACATTGATGGTAATCAAATGGTGATAAAACTGTTAGCACACGTGAAACCAGGTATGCATTTCCCTGGTGAACGTTTATTACGTAAAGAAGTTGTCCATTACTTTGACGAAGAAGGCATTGAAATTCCAAAACCGACACTTGTTAAATATGAACAACCAGAACCAGGATCAGAAGACACGCAACAATAAGAAATAAGTTATTCATAAGAAGTTTAGGAAGCGTAATGAAATTGACTGAGAAAGTGAATTTCGTTGCGCTTTTTTTATGTGTGTGGGCATTTTCAATCTATCACGTGCCAACAAATTGGGACTTTCGGATTTATATGAGTAAAAACAATATTTGTGAAGACTAAATAACACCTAAAAGATTGAGAAAGCTTTCACATAAATAACGAATATATTTATAATACACCGAATTTATATGCATTTTTATAAAAAATCTCAAAAAACCAAAGAAATCCCTAAATATTCCGTGCAATATAATATATTGTTTAGTAGAATTACGGTAACTACTCTTATGTATTACATAAATCAAGGGGGAAAAGAAATGGTAGATTTATTAATTGGTACTTTATTTTTATTTTTAGTGCTCGTTATGTTCACACTATTTACTTATAAGGCACCAAATGGAATGAGAGCAATGGGGGCTTTAGCAAATGCGGCGATAGCAACATTTTTAGTCGAAGCATTTAATAAGTACGTTGGTGGCCAGGTCTTTGGCATCAAGTTCTTAGAAGAATTGGGGGATGCAGCAGGTGGCCTTGATGGCGTCGCAGCAGCTGGACTCACTGCACTTGCGATTGGTGTATCACCTGTCTATGCGTTAGTCATCGCGGCAGCTTGTGGAGGTATGGATTTACTTCCAGGATTCTTCGCAGGTTACTTAATTGGTTATGTGATGAAATACACTGAAAAATATGTGCCAGATGGATTGGACTTAATTGGTTCAATCTTAATCTTGGCACCGATCGCACGTTTGATTGCGACACTGTTAACACCAGTGGTAAACAACACATTATTGAAAATTGGTGATATCATACAGAGTAGTACAGATACAAACCCGATTATCATGGGTATCATTTTAGGCGGTATTATCACGGTTGTAGGTACAGCACCACTCAGCTCAATGGCCTTGACCGCTTTACTCGGCCTGACAGGTATTCCAATGGCAATTGGGGCAATGGCGGCATTTAGTTCAGCATTTATCAACAGTACATTATTCCACAGATTGAAACTCGGTGATCGTAAAGATACGATTGCTGTAAGTATAGAACCGTTATCTCAAGCAGATATAGTCTCTGCGAACCCGATACCGGTTTACATTACGAACTTCTTTGGTGGTGCTGCAGCAGGACTCGTCATTGCGCTATCAGGTATGGTGAATGATGCAACAGGTACTGCAACACCGATTGCAGGATTCCTTGTCATGTTCGGTTTCAACAGCCCGTTAACCGTCGTGCTTTATGGCGTTGCTATGGCAGTCGTTGGGGGTATCGCTGGATTGATTGGCTCAATCGTGTTCAAGAAATATCCAGTCGTTACCAAACGAGACATGATTGAACGTGGCGTTGCCGATTCATCAAGATAAACATATGAAATATTTTCCAGGAAATAAAAAATTGAAATGAACGTGAATACCAATACTTATGATACGCTCATAGGTGTTGGTATTCTTTTTTGGTGGGGTAATGTTTCACTTTAGAAGTTCATTCAACAAAAATAGATGTCAATCTTATATAATGGAGAGAAAGTTCAAAATAGAGAAAAGAGGCATTTTATGGCAAACGAAAACAACGATAAATTAAAATGGTCGAGTTTGATCATGGGTACACTGTTGTTAATTATTGCAGTCGTGATCTTTAGTTATCCCGTAAGAAACTTTTATGTGTTAACGTGGCTCATCGGTTTGCTTATCTTAATCAATGGTGTGATTGGTATTACATTCCGAAAACGAGCGAAAGCTGCAGCTGGTGCTAATTCTAATATGATTTTAGTGACAGGAATCATCGATATTATCTTCGGCTTGATCGTATTATTTAATGTGGGTGTAAGCTCAACGTTATTCATCTATCTCTTCGCCTTTTGGTTTATCTTGAGTTCGATATTAGGATTGATGACGATGACCAATGGTGGGGCGTTACGTGCGTTAACCATTGTGACGAATATTTTAGGTATCATTCTTGGGGTACTTCTTCTATTCAATCCATTTATGGGAATGATTTTTGTATCCCTCATGATTGCTGTGACATTTGCGATTATTGGTATTATTTATGTGATTGATGGTATTTCATAATAAAAATATAAAGCTTTGAAAAGAGTGCACATGCTTTAGGGTTAACGGAACCTAAGTGCTAAAAAGTTATTTTCATAAGAGTGAGTCAGAGAAAAGGTTAAGTGAGTTAACGTTTCTGCCTCACTCTTTTTTTTAAGAATAACAGCACGATAGCGCTAGGGTGCTAGGTTTCTGGGTAAAATTATTATAAGATAAAAGTAAAACATCAATTTAAAGGTGGTATCGAGATGAAGGCGTATGATCAATCACAGAAACTCACACGAAATTGGGGTATCATCCTCGCGATTGTACTCGTCGCGTCGACGTTAAGAGCCCCGCTAACTTCTGTCGGACCTGTGATCGATGAAATCAAAGAAGTGATGGATATTAATAATAGTGTAGCAGGTACGCTCACGACGATTCCGTTGTTAATATTTGCGGCAGTGTCTCCGTTTGTCTCACGGATTGCTGGACGTTTGACGATGTCACGTACCGTACTCATTGCGATTCTACTACTCATCGTCGCATTATATGTGCGTGTAGCAGGTGGCTTTGCGCTCTTTATTTCAGGAACTGTCATACTGGGTATAGCGATAGCGATTGGTAATGTCGTCTTACCTAGTAATGTGAAATGGCGCTTTCCAATGCAAGTCGGGCTCGCTACCGGTCTTTATACTGCAACAATGAACTTTACAGCAGGTTTAGGTGGCGGTTTAAGTTACCCGTTATCTGAGACTGGATTAGGTTTTAGATTATCGTTAGCTTGTTGGGGTATTTTCGCAATTGCTGCGCTTATATTGTGGATTCCTTTGGCAAGTAAAGGTGCAAAGCAAGAACGAGTAACGACTTCAGATCATACAGAGGGCACTTCACAGAATGCGCATGTACCCGTTACGAAATCTAAACTGGCTTGGTTAATCGCATTGACCATGGGCTTCCAGTCTATGATTTTTTATACGGTCACAGCGTGGGTCCCTTCCATTCTCATGGACCGAGGTGTCTCTGCCTCAACTGCGGGTTATTTATTGATGATCAATCAATTTTGCCAAGTACCGATGACGTTCTTCTTCCCTGTCATTGCGGGTAAATTAAAAGATCAACGCATTTTAATTATCATTATTACTGTATTAAACCTACTCGGCTTTGGTTTATTCTTTACACATTCTATTGTGTTACTCGTCATTGGAATGATGATTGAAGGACTCGCTTTAGGTGCATGCTTCAGCTTGTGCATGACATTCTTTTCAATTCGTGCACGAACAAGTGAAGGCAGTATTGCACTCTCAGGATTTGGACAATCTATCGGTTATTTAATTGCTGCGGTTGGCCCATTGTTCATGGGTTATTTACATGATGCGACACAAAGTTGGACAGTCGGTATTATTACGCTCTTAGTCATGTCAGTTGGTGTATTCATTTTCGGGTATCCTTCTGCGAAAAACAACGTCATTGAAGATGATTTAGCGAAGTAATGTGAGATAGTTTGGGCTAATTTTTAAAAATGTGAAGAGTGCATGCTGATGCCTGTTGAGCGCTGTTAAGTGGTGTAAAATGAGTCGCTAAAGTGTAAGATGACTTTTAAAATTTTACTAGGCGGGTATAGCAATTGTAAGGAGATGTTGTTATGAATAGAACTTTATTTTGTCATATGATGATGACACTCGATGGTAAAATTACTGGTAACCATAGTCAATTTAGTGAAACGAAAAAAGGCGGCGAGCTTTATTACGAATATGGATTTACAAATGAAGCACCGCATCCCGTTGACTCATGGATTTCTGGACGCTCTACAGCTCAGAAACACTTTACAGATGGTAATGAACCTGAATTAACAACAGATCACGAAGCGGTCCCAGATGGCGACTTTATTGTAGATACAGATTTCGATCATTATTACGTTGTATTAGACGGACATGGTAGAGTAGACTGGCCGAAAGATACAATCGAATACAATGAATTTAAAGCGAAAGTCGTAGTTGTTGTAACTGAAGAAACAAGTGACGATTATAAAGCATTCTTACGCAATAAAAACATTCCATACGTGATTGCAGGTCAATCAGAAATTGGATTAAATGACGCACTAGACCGTTTACAACAAAACTTCCCAATGGAATCATTCATGGTCGGTGGCGGTGCAAAACTTAACTGGTCATTCATTAAAGCTGGTTTATGCGACGAATTAAGTCTTGTTGTTTCTCCAATCTTAGAAGGAGATCCTGAGGCAATTCCATTCGCATTACCAAACCGAGAAAATGACAGCACAGAACCGGTGCCGTTAGAATTAATTTCTAACGATACGATTGCAGATAGTACAATTTATTTACGTTACAAAGTAAAAAATGACTAATGTGAAACACATGAAAATATAAATATCAAAGTGGCCTCTATCCATATGAGATAGGGGTCGCTTTTTGTATGTGGTTGGCAGGATGACGAGATTACGGTAGCATTTGAAGTAATAACATGTGATTTTGACAGAAGGTGATGCAGTGGAGTTACAACAATTGATAGGTCCAACAGATAGTGTGATCTTACTTAGTCTTCAAGAACCTTATTTTAATAAAATTCTAAGTGGGGAGAAACATTATGAGTATCGGAAGCGGTTTAAAAAGCATTCGACTAAGGCGCTGATTTATATTTCTAAGACCCAGAAACAAGTGGTAGGCATGATTCAATTTGGTCAGCCTGTAATCGATCGTGTCGATGAAATTGCGGCTATAGCTGAACGAGATCAACCTGGTCATTATGATGCGATCAAGTCATATCTAGGAGAGGCTAAGCAAGGGTATGCGATTCCGGTTGAGGCTGTCTATTTGTTTGAACTTGTCACGTTGGCGGAGTTGAAACGGCAGGATCCCTCTTTTTCTGTGCCGCAATCGTATCGAGGGATTCAACCGTCTGATCCTATATGGGAACTCGTTCGACATCTTGAAGTGAAACAACGAGTGATTAGTGATGATTGCTAGATTCATGTTTGAGTGACGTGTTTAATTCAACGCCGTGCTCAGGTGTTTCATACAGTTAAAGTCGATAAACATGGTTACCCTCAGGAAGATGATGCTCGAAGGTATCCCATAACCACAATGCCAAATTTTCAGCAGTAGTATTAAAGTTGGGTAACGTTTCGTTAAGTAATTGGTGGTGCAATAGAGGTTGAATATGTTGGCTGTAGATCGCGTCAATCTCGTTGAAATCCATACCCATCCCTGACGTATTGATAGGAGAAAGCACGTCAACATAGAGATAATATTCGTGATTATGTAGGTCTTTGTGTTGTGTTTGCGTAAAATAAATGCGATTGTCAGCAGTAAAGTTATATTGTTGCTTAAGTACGACGTGTCCTTGACGATATTGCATAGTTTCAGGTGGTTGAATCTCGTTGAAATCCATCGTTTCATCCCCTTTATTTTGATGTGGTTAATACTGTTCTTTCTTATTATAAAGTGATGACGGTTTGATGTATAATCATCAACATTTGAGTTTAAAGATTTTGTTAAGACGAATTTTTAAAAATAAAGCTGATAGAAAAATAAGTGATTTTAAAATACCTCTCAAGCTTATTTTCAAGGCATTTTAAATCGAAAATGGAGATTTAATTTTTTAAAAATATAGCAACTTTCCAAAAATAGAAGATGACAATTAATTACCTTCTAGTATAAATGCACAAAAATATGTTACTATCAATTTATAATAATGTTAAGGAAGGTAGCGATATGAAAAATAAACTCGTATGGATTATTGCAGCAGTAGTTGCAATCATTGCATTAATTGTCGTAGCAACAGTGTTAAAACAAGTGAATAATAGCGAAAGTGCAGAAGATAAAGACGGATACGAAACGTATGAAGTCGAAAAAGAAAGTCCTTTAAAACTAGAAGGTAAAGCTTCTCCAAGTTCAGTCAAAACATACAACTATAATAGCCAAATTGGTACATATATTAGCACACAAGTGAGTGACGGAGATTCCGTAAATCAAGGTGATCCGTTAATCAGCTATGATGTGAACGGCGGCAAACGCCAAGATCTCGCTATAGATGATGCTCAAAGTAGCGTGAATGACGATTATAACAACATAAATCAAAAACCATATGACAATCAACTTCAAAAGAAATTAGCGCAAGATGAAAGTGCACTTGCAGATGCACAAAAACAATTAGATCAATATGATCAACAAGTGAACGACAGTGTTTACGCATCATTTGATGGTAAAGTCGACATCCAAAATAGTAAAGAAGTATCAGAAGGCCAACCGATTTTACAACTTGTCGCAGATGAGCCTCAAATCAAAACGTCTGTCTCAGAATATGACTTAGATAAAATCAAAGTCGGTGATGAAGTCGATGTGAAAATTTCAAACAACGGTAAGACAGGTAAAGGTGAAATCACGAAAATTTCACAACTACCAACAAGTTATGAAGATAAAATGAGTGAAAGTGCAGCAGGTGGCGGAGAAGCAGCTGCTGGTGGTGATGAAGGTGAAGACGGCGGCGGAAGCGTTCAAGCGTCTAACCCCGTTGAATCAGACCCAAGTGGTGGCAGTGATTCTGAATCATCTAAATACAGCGTTGTCATCAGTGATATCAATATCCCAATTCGTGCCGGATATTCTACTGATGTGAAAATTCCACTTAACTCTATTAAAATTCCGAAATCAGTACTTACAAAAGACAATAAAGTCTTTGTCGTAAACGATGAAAACAAAGTTTCTAAACGCAACATCAAGATTAATAAAGTAAACGGTGAAATCTTTGTAGAAAATGGTTTGAAACAGGGTGACAAACTCATTAAAAATCCGAAAAAGTATATGAATGATGGAGAAAAAGTTGAGGTGTCGTCATGATAGAATTGAAAGATATCAATCGACATTTTAAAAATGGTGACGAAGAAAATCACATTTTAAAAGACATCAACATCCGGATTGAAGAAGGTGAGTTCGTTGCCATCATGGGCCCTTCAGGTTCGGGGAAAAGTACATTAATTAATATCTTAGGCTTTATCGACCGAGGCTATGAAGGAGATTATCTTTTTAAAGATGAAAGCTATAAAGAAACCTCTGATAATGAACTTGCGAATATCCGAAATAAAACGGTAGGCTTTGTGTTTCAAAACTTTAAACTGATTCAAAACAACACGATTTTAGAAAATGTCAGCATCCCACTCGTCTACAGTGGCTTAGGTTCACAAGCACGCAGAGATCGCGTGAAACAAACGTTACACGACGTTGGTTTGTTCGATAAAGAAAACCTCGTACCTAATCAGCTGTCCGGGGGTCAACAACAGCGTGTAGCGATTGCTCGTGCCATTATCAATCAGCCAAAATTTATTATCGCCGATGAGCCTACAGGTGCACTCGATTCAAAGACATCGAAAGACATTATGGAACTCTTCATTCAATTAAATCAAACGTATAACACAACAATGATCATGGTTACACACGATCGCAAAGTCGCAGATCAAGCGGACCGCATCATTCACATTCTAGACGGTCGTGTACAACGGGAAGAGGTGGTAGAATGAAGAATTTACCTAACATTATTGCCATCTCGTTCAAATCAATTTTGAAAAATAAACGTCGTAACATCTTTACGATGATCGGGATTATCATAGGAATTGCCGCAGTTATTACGATCATGTCTTTAGGGAATGGTTTTAAAAAGACTGCGAATGACGAATTGACTGAATCCGGTGCAGGTAAAGACTCCGCAGTGATTGATTTTATGACCAGTAACGGGGAAGCTCCGAAAGATAATCCATTTAGTCCACAAGATATCGATACGGTAAAACAAATCGAGGGTGTTAAAGACGCCAAAGTGAAAGTGGATGATGACATGGGTTATTCCGCGAAGCTGACAAATAGCCAGAAAAAAGGTGAGGTCAACATCCTCAAACGCAAATCACTAGAAACGCCTGAGGAAGGTAAAGGTTTCGATGCGGATGATAATGAATTACAAAATAAAGTCGTCACGATCGATGATAAACTCGCTGATGACGTCTTCAATAATGATCCGATGGGTAAAACGCTTTATATCGAAGGCCAAGGCTTTGAAGTCGTCGGCATAGAAAACGATGCGATGAATGACTCAGCCGTACATATGCCGGCGAAGACGTTTGACCATTATATGGCAGACTTAAACCAAGAATTCCCATCACTGCAATTGACGCTTACGGAAGATGCAGATAAGAAAGAAACTGCGAACAAAGCTGCAGACAAACTCAATAAGAGTGGTTCAGGTGTTGGAGACGGAGAATACAGTTACACAGATATTGAAGAAATGATGAAAGGGATTAACAAAGTCTTTGACGGTATCACTTACTTTGTTGCGGCCGTAGCAGGTATTTCCTTATTCATCGCAGGTATCGGTGTGATGAATGTCATGTACATCTCTGTTGCCGAACGTACAGAAGAAATTGCGATCCGACGCGCATTTGGTGCTAAAGCACGAGACATAGAAATTCAGTTCTTAGTTGAGAGTGTTGTGCTTTGTATTCTCGGAGGATTAATCGGCTTAATCCTAGGCATTTTGATATCTAAAGGTATTGATGCCGTGACACCAGAATACATTAAGAGTGCGGTCACGATAGGCTCTATACTCACAGCAGTAGGTGTATCTACACTCATTGGTATCGTCTTTGGTTGGGTACCCGCACGCTCAGCTGCGAAAAAAGAACTCATTGATATCATTAAATAGATATAGTGTCATCCAGCTTCAGTTATCACGATATTAAGATAGAACAATCCCTCTAAATCAGACTTATTAGGACATAAGTTAGGTTTAGAGGGATTCTTTTTGTCTTCCTCATTTAATTGTTCAATATTATTGAGCTTGGTTGATCATTCGTCTTGAATGAATTAATGCGATCAGCGCAAAGATTGCGTAAACGATAGTATAGACAATCATGACGATGAAGACCGGGGTGTGTGATGAGCTACTCATGATGTTCATAAAGGCACTGGCTGCGAAAAAGCTGTGCAGCAATGCGATGATGAGAGGTAGACCAAAGTTGAATAGAACTTTGAGTGTTAATCCAGGCATCATATCACTGTTAGTAAATCCGATACGATGTAACAGTTTAAAGCTTGGTAGTTCATCTTCAGTTTCATCCATCTGTTTGATGTAAATGATACAACCCGCCGCGATTAAGAATGCAAAGCCTAAGAATGCTGAGACAAAGATCATGATACCCGCTGTTTGATTGTTTGATTTAGTGACTTGTCTTTTAGATTCTATGTCTGAGTTGACTTGTTGAGCTACTTTTTCAGCTTTTGCCATATCGTCTTGATTTTTGAGATTGTAGCCATGTTCAGTTACTTCTAATTCCTCTGTTCTGAGCGATTGATAGACTTGAGGACTCACTTCAAGCACGGGCGCCATAGCAGTAAGTTCTACAGGATAAACTTTATTTTCATCTTTAGACGTTACTTTTAATTTAGCGTTAGTTTTACCCTGTACTGTCACCGTTTGATTCAAGTTCACTTTGATATTTTGTGGGAGGCTTGATATGTTTGTGATTTTCGCTTCATTACCTTTGAGATGATTATTTGAGCTAAGCGTTGTTCTATTAATCGACGGCACATTGTCGCTTTCTACGGTGAACACTTTATTGTGTTTGACTGGCGATTGAAGCACTTGATAAGACGTTTTATTGTATGGAATATTTGCTTGTTGCAATTTGTTTTCGAATTGTGAAGCTAATTTATTTTCCACAATATCAAAATCTTCCGGCGCAGCTGCTTCGATTTGTTTTGCGGTTGAGACTTTGACAATCGTCGCAGAGCAAAGCACAGTGACCGTAATCGCTGAGATAATCGCAATAACAGTAAGTGACATCGCATTTTTCTTCATTCGATGCATAATAGAAGAAGTGAAGACCACATCGGTAATGCCTACGTGACCTTTTTTCAAGCGTTTCAGTGATTTGAAAATGACTGAAACTGTACTTCTAAAGAATAAATAAGCACCAACAATCGTTAAAGCTAAAATGATAAATGGTGTGAGTATATTTGCGAATTTATCCATCATTTCAGTTGATAAATAATATCCTAAGACAATCATGATGATGCCGAGCACACCACTTAGAACTTCTTTAGGTGTAATACGAGCCGTTTTAGCTTCTGTTTGAGAACTATCTTTCATCATAGTGAGGATACTACGTTTTTTAAGAAATTGTGCATTCTGTATGAAAATAAGGATATAAGCGATGACGAGTAACAATAACGTTACGAGTAAGGCCTTAGGTTCAAAGCTAATGTTGATATTAACTTTTAATTCCATAAGTTTACCTAAGATAATCAGTAACAGTTGAGAACTGCCTAATCCTAATAAGATACCGAGTATACCTGTTGCGACAAAGAAAGCGAGTTGCTCGATACAGAGCATTCTTAAAATATTACCTCTTGTTAGACCAATCAGTTGGAATAAAGCGAATGATTTTGTCCGTCTTTTAATAAATAAATGGTTTGCATACATTAAGAAGACGACGATGATGACAAATAAAGCGTAGAGCCCAACCATAGCTCCATTCTTGATGACACGTGCATTTTCTGCTGCAATTTCATCTGTGTATTTCAATGTAGCGAAGCTAAAGTAAATAATAATGCTTAATAATAATGAAATGAGAAACATTGCATAATGTTTCAAATTCTGTCTTAAGTTTTTCAGTACTATGTGATTAAAACTCATGAGTCACACCACCTAATTCGGTTTGCAGATGAATGATTTTTTGATAGAAGTCTGATTTCGAATTTTGTTTTTGATGGAGTTGTGAATGAATGCGTCCATCTTTCAACATGATGACACGTTGAGCGAAACTAGCTGCATACGGATCATGGGTTACCATGATGATTGTAGAATTAAATTGCGTGTTCATATCAGTGAGACGATTTAAAAGATCTTGCGCACTTTTAGAATCGAGTGCCCCAGTAGGCTCATCAGCAAAGATAATAGAAGGTTGATGAACGAACGCTCTCGCTGCTGCTGCACGCTGTTGTTGTCCTCCTGAAATTTCAGTAGGGTATTTATCTCCTAATTGGTTGATGTCTAAAGCTTCTGTAACCATTTGATAATTTTCTTCCATATCTTTATTGGACATCTTTTGAACGGAGAGCGGTAACATAATATTTTCTTTCACCGTTAAAGTGGGTAATAAGCTGTAATCTTGGAAGATAAACCCAAGTTGCGTTTTACGGAAATCTGCTAACTTTTTGTTATTTAACTTACTGATATCTTTTCCGTTCACTTCAACTCTACCTTTAGAGACTGTGTCTATTGAGCTAAGTACGTTCAGTAACGTCGTTTTCCCTGAACCAGAGTGCCCCATAATTGCGACGAATTCTCCCTCTTCTACTGAAAAATTAATATCGTCCAATGCGTTAAAAGGACGTTTAGTACCATATATTTTAGATAAATGATCTACATTTAAAATATCCATCGAATCACTCCTAAGTTTGTTGTTACATATAGTGTATGCCCGGAGTAAAGCTGGTGCCTTTATCTTAGATTACAAATGCGTAGGCAAAACTTACAGTGTTGTAAGAAACGTGAATTCCCTCAGGAAACGCGTAATACTAAAGCGAATACAATAAATAAATAATAAAAAACTTACCACTAAAAGAATGGTTAATATAATTGAATGTATTTACTGTTATTTGCTTGTTCCTAAAAATAATAATTATATGTAACGAATCTAATTAAAATAATTCTAGAAATGTACACAATTTGGTTTCAAACGAGTTGTATTTGTGTATAATAAGGTTGTAATTATTTAATTAAAGGAGGATACATGAAATAGATGGAAAATTCTAAATTCACAGAAAAAGAACGAAGAAACAGGTATTCTATTCGTAAATTTTCGGTTGGAACAGCTTCATTATTAATTGGAGCTACCTTAATCTTCGGCATTGGCAACCATGCACAAGCGAGTGAAGTAGAACATCAAGAGTCTAATGTGAGTGATAGCAACAAAGATGCTGACACTGACGAAGACACGGTAGATGCTGAAGCACAAGGTTCAGTGGAAACTGCACCTGCAACAAAAGCGTCATCTCAAGACGTGACTGAAGCGGTTGAAGCTCCTGAAGCAGAAGCTGAAGAGGCATCACCAGAAGTTTCATCTGAAGATGATGCATCAGTGACTGAAGATTCAGCAGCAACTGAATCAACTGAAAGTCAAACTGAAGCCGAATCAACAGAAGAGGAACCTGAATCTGACGTTGAAGCACCAACATCTGACGTTGAAACACCTGCATCACAAGAAACACCTGAGCCAGAGGCAGACAAAGCGACTGAACAAGATTCAGAAGCATCAGAGTCTACTGAAGCCCCTGGGGAGGAAGCACCTGGCACAGAAACAGAAGAGACAACTGTTGAAGAAGAACCACAAAGTGACGTTGAATCCCCAACTTCACATGAAGTGGTTAAGCTTGAAGTGACGGATGAAGCTCCACAAGCTAAATCTGACAATAAAGGTGAAGAAGCGCAATCGACGAACCATAAAGCTGAAACAGCGCAACCTGCTAAAGAAGAAGCGTCAACATCATCAACTCAACCATTTGATATTGAAGATGTGAATGATAAAGCTTCAGCTGCAGCTTACTATGCTTCTGTAACAAACGTTTCTACTGAAGAAGCCCAAAAAGTCGTAGATTCATTAGAGTTAGAAGATTCTGAAATTACACCGGAATCATTTGCTTATGCTTTAGCGCAACGCTTTGCAGATGAGCAAGCTCGTGATGAAGTCGTTGCTACTTTACCAGGTACTACAAGAGAAGCGAGAAGTACTGCAGTCACAAGAGCTGCGAATGAACCAAAAATTACTGCTGCAAGTAAGAAAGTGATTGAAGCAGACGCGATTAAGAATGGCTATATCAAAACAGCAACTGACGCAACGAATGCGGCAAATACTTTGTCTGGACGTGCTTGGCTCGTCGATAAAGGTACACCAGCTACAATGACAAACAGTTTAACACCAGTGCCTGAAGGTACAAAAGTCTATTTACAATTTATGGATACAGACGGTGCGGTTTCACCAACGTATTCAGCAAGTACAACAAATAAATTAAGTAAAGTAGATGGATCTGAAGTAGGCCCAGGTGCTTATGCGTTTGATTTACGTCAAGGTTGGGTTGATGCCAACGGTAAGTTACACAAATTTAGCGCGAGTCCTGGTCAACGTTATCGTATCTGGATTAACGACTTCAAGACAGGAAACGGAAACACTGCGTCTATGCTTCGTGTCGCAGGTGGCTTCTTCCCTGGCACATTCATTAATTCTACAACAGATAAGAATATCGGTCAGTTCCAATTAGTTGGTACGAACATGCAACGTACAGGTATCTTTATGTCTATTCAACCAACGAATGGTTATATGACTAAAAATAATAAACAATGGATTCATGATACACAAGGTCCTTTAGCAGCACCGGCTGTAGTAGTACAAGCGAAAAATACAATTTCTGGTCACGTTTGGTTAGAAACGGGTGCAGGTGATGAATTTAACTCTGCTACAGGACCAAATAAAAACCTTAGAGATCCAGTAGCAGTCGGCTATACAGTGGTTATGTCTTCATTAACAAAAGAAGGCGGACAAGCGTATAAAGCGCAGATTGAAAGATTACCAGATGCAGAAAAAGCAGCAGCAACAAAACGCTTACTTACACAACATCCTGAGTATATTTCAGCTACTGTATATGGTGAAACAGATGGGGAAGGTAAGTATACGTTAAGATTCCCTAATGGTACATTAGATGATCAACATGTATATGGCTATGTTTTAGATAAAAAAGGTAACATCATCAAAGCTTATTCATCATTTACAACTCCAGAATTTAGAGCACCTAACAGTAACTTATCATTCACACCGCAAGCAGCACCGGCACAAAACCCAGCTATGCGCCCAATGTGGTATAATGTTAACTTTGCTGTCGTTGAATCTTCTACAGACGTAGACCTTAATATTGTTAATTACAACAATACAGATAAACCAGCTGTAGCAGGTGATAAAGTCAACATTGATATTACAGGTACGCAGCTATCTCCATTACCAACTCGTATCGAGTGGAGAGATAAAACAGGTAGGGTAGTTAAAAATACTGGAGATATTACATCAATCAAAGATGGGGAAACTAAAGGTACATTTACAGTTCCAAGTAACGTTAAAGATGGCGATGTTTACACAGCTATCTTAATTGTTGCTGATAAAGAAGTTGCAGCAGACTCATTCGTTGTTAAAGTTACAAATGCTAAAACATACGAACCAACTGCAAAAGAAGTAACTAAAGATTACGGTACGCCAGTAACACCGGAAGACATCACAAACGCCATTACGATTCCTAATTATCCAACGGATGGTCAACCGCCTAAGATCACATTTGAAGATAGCCAAATTCCAAACGGAAACACTTCAGGTACAACGGAAGTCAACGTAACAGTTGAGTATCCAGATGGATCAACAGACAAAGTGAAAGTTCCGGTAACGATCGGTAAACAGTCAGATGCTTCTAAATACGAACCGGTACCAGGCACAGTGACGAAAGATCATGGAACACCGGTAACGCCGGAAGATATCACGAATGCGATTACGATTCCTAATTATCCAAGTGATGGTCAACCGCCTAAGATTACATTCGATCCAAATCAAGTACCTGATGGTAACACACCAGGCACAACGGAAGTGGAGGTAACGGTTGAGTACCCAGATGGCACGAAAGATAAAGTGAAAGTACCAATTACAATCGGTAAAGAAACAGATGCTTCTAAATATGAACCGCATGTAGATAAAGTGACAAAAGAACATGGCACACCAATTACAGCGGACGATGTTATCGGAGCAATCTCAATTCCGAATTATCCAATCGATGGAGATCATCCAAAAGTAACGATTGATAATCCAGGACAATTACCAGATGGTAGTATTCCGGGTACAACTGAAATCGATGTGACAATTGAATATCCAGATGGTTCTAAAGACCACATCAAAGTACCAGTAACTGTGAAAGAAGGATCAGACATGAATAATGGAGGTAATTCAGGACCAGGTACTGATACAGGATCAAACACAGGTGATGGATCAGGCAATAACACTGATACAGAAACAGGTGGAGATTCTAACATGAATCACGGAGATAATTCAGGATCAGGTACTGATACAGGATCAAACACAGGTGATGGATCAGGTAATAATACTGACACAGAAACAGGTGGAGATTCTAATATGAATCAAGGCAATGACTCAGAATCAGATTCTGACACAGGATCAAACACAGAAGATGAATCAGGTTCAAATACTGATACGCAAAACGGTGAAAGTTCTGACATGAATGGTGGAGATCATTCAACATCTTCTCCAAACATGGGTGATCAATCAGGATCTAACATGGCTAATGAACAATCAAATGTTGAAGCAAATCAATCTCAATCTATGAGCAATGACAATGCGAAACATCATGATGATGCTGCAGCAATGAAAGATCAAAAATTACCTGATACAGGTGAAACTTCTAACCAAAACGCGACGCTTTTAGGTGGATTATTCGCCGCTCTTGGTTCTATATTCTTATTCGGTAGACGACGTAAAGATAAAGAAGAAAAATAATTGATCCCATGATTAGAGGTCGATCTTAAATGCTCGGCCTCTTTTCTTTTTATTTAGGAAGTTTAATTCGCGTTTGACGCTACTCCAATCTGCTTGTCGTTCCACGTGAAACGGTATCAATTTACTCACTCCTATGATTGAGTTACTGTTCTCCCTTCTATATATTTGAGCTTTCCAACATCTTTTGCAGTTAGTTTTCTATGAGAGATTTTACCTAGGCCTTTCACGTTGGACTCTGATATCGTAATTGAACCATCTTTATGTACTTTTTCTACAAATGCGACGTGTCCATATTGTGGATGGGCGCCTAGTTGATCTGCTTCAAAAACTGCGATGGTATGAGGCTCAGGTGATGAAAGAATACGATAGTTTTGTATTTGAGCTTGATTATTCCATTCGTGGGCATTGCCCCAGTCTGCTCCAATAGATTTGTTAAACTGTGCCATACGTTGGTAGACGTACCATGTACATTGACCATATGGATAAACCCCATTTGTAGCTATTTCTTTAAAAGGAACAAAATGATGAGATGACGGCGCAGATGTTTCTGATACAAAGGCATCGAGATTCGGACGTTTCTTGTTATCAAAACGAGTTAAATCATAATGTTCTATGAGCGCATTGAGCTTTTGTGCGTAATTGGGGTCTGAAGCGTATGTGCCAGCTAAATAATGGGTCGCATCACGATAAGAACGCGTTTTATTCTTCCAAGTCGATTGATAAAATAAAGCATCTCCGTCTATGCCGTGTTTTAATAACTGAGCATAGTCGAGGAGTGACGCCTTATAATTAGGATATTTACGAAATGTCGCATACGTTTTATAAGTTCGTTGGTCTTTATCTACTTCTAGCGTTTTAAACTGCACTGATTTTCCTTTGTAATTTCCTTTAATTCCAAACAAATTATAGTTAGGCTGTTGGGCCAGTTGACTTAGGCCAGAACCAGATTCCAGAACAGCTTGCGCGATGAGTACAGAAGCATAGAGATTTTGCTTCTGTCCGATACAATGTGCCTTTTTAGCAATCGATTTAATAAATTGTCGTGTTTCTTTGCTATCTACAATGACGAAAGGCTCATCGGGTGCGGCTTCAGTATGAGATATGTTAGTGTTAGTTATCGATTCTACACGTGCAGATTTTTCCGTGTTCTTGTGCGGTTTGTCAGAGGCTTCTTTCTTTTTAGGCTCCTGTTTTTTGCTTGTGTGTTTTTTAACTGAATCAGTTTTTGTTTCTTTGGCCTTTTCCTTCTTACTTTGTTCTTTAGAATTGTGGGGTTTTTCTTTGCTTGTCTTTTGAGTTTGAGGATTTTCTTTATTTGTTTTTGGAGCTCTCTCAACGTGAGGTTGCTTTTGGACATGGTTCGTTTGGTTTGGAGGAGATGCTTGATTCTGTGTAGGTGAAGGTTTATGTGGTTCTACATTAGAGTTGCGCGCAGGAGTTTGGGATTCAGGCGTTTTAGGCTTTTCAGTGGATGGTGTCTCTTGTTTAGCTGGTTTTGAATTCACCTCTGAGGTTGGAACATTGTTTTTATCAATTGTTTCAGTTGTTGGCTTTGCCTGAGCTGATTCAGGCTCGGATTCCATCTTTACCTCTTTCTTTTTCTGCACATCCGTTGACTCAGCGTCATTTTTAGGAGGGTCTGTCTGGTTAACCTTACTTTGATCGGTCGTCGCAATCGTCGTCGCAGTAGTGAAAGTTGAAAGTAGAAGCGTAGTAGATATGACGTTAAAGAGTAATCGGGGATTTTTCAAATGAGGAGCCTCTTTTCTATAAAATCATTATTTATAATTGTATTGACTGGTATCGTATATAGAGTGTCGTTATAATGAGAGGTAATAACTGAAGATAGTTTTCGCAGAGGAGTGAAGATGGATGTGTACTGGTTTTACATTTAAATCAAATGATCAAGTGATTATGGGGCGTACGATGGATTATACGTTTCCATTAGCTGGGATGCCTTCTGTGACGCCGCGTAACTACTACTGGGAATCACGTATAGATTATAAAGGACGCACCAAATATGGCTTCATTGGCACAGGTTGTGACATGGGTGGTTATCTCTACGGTGATGGTGTCAATGAACATGGCTTAGCCGTCTCTGTACAGTATGCACGTGGTTATGCAAGTTACGGTACAAAAATTAAACCTGGGAAAATGAACATTGCCCATACAGAAACCATCTTTTGGATTCTTGGATATAATCAAGATATCGACGATTTGGAACGAAATAAAAGTGAGGTTAATCTCGTCGCGGATGTGTTAGATGATATTTCTGAGGCACCACCTGTACATTATCATGTTTCAGATGCGACAGGGCGTTCAGTAGAATTAACCTTTGAAGATGGGAGCTTTAATTTAACAGAGAATCCTGTAGGGGTATTGACGAATGATCCTGGATTAGACTGGCATTATCGTAATTTAGAACGCTATAAACATATTACACCTGCTCAACATGATTCTATTGACCTTGAAGATAACGTGTCATATAAAGGTAACGAAAATGGCACATATGGTTTACCAGGAGGTTATACGTCACCTGAACGTTTTGTACGTGCTGCTTTTCTTAAACAATATATTGCACATGATGGATATCCATCACATGATATTTTAGATGCTTTTAAAATATTAAATTCGGTCAGCATTCCAAAAGGGGTCTTATCACCGAATGTGGATCCGTATCACTATACGCTTTATGTGACTGTATTGAATTTAACGAAACCGGCGCTCTATGTGAAATGGTATGACAGTACGGAAATTACGGAATTAGAACTTACTGAATCATTGATTACGAGAGATGAAATGACGTTCTTTGAACCTGAAACGGCTTTTGTGACGCGTAAGTTAAATTAACCGCTCACTAATATACACGAAATCATATCAATTTTTACTTCAGCTTTATCATATAAATCACTATATTATTTAGAGTGAGACAGCGAACTTCAATGGCGGCTGTGTCACTCTTTTTATATGTACATTGAGTGTTCAAGCAAGATAGTGTTATTTTATGCGAAAACATGAGAAAATAATTATGTAAACGTTTACAAAACAACTTTGCTACAATAATACGTTAACAAACTAAAATTGTAATCGGTTTTTAAGTTTAAAGTTGATTGTGAAAGGAAAATGCATACAGTAAAGGCATCGTTCTTTTTCAATCAAAGTAATGAATGTCTTTGTATCAAGTCCATATACGTTTTTGAATTAGCTTTAAACGAAGCAAATACGCTACGTAATAACTACAAGGGAGTAGATATTTATGGCAATTAACATTAAAGATTATATAGATGATAGTTACAATTTATTCATTAACAACGAATTTGTCCCTAGTTCAACAGGTGAACAAATCGAAGTATACAACCCAGCTACGGGTGCATTGTTATCTAAAGTCGCTAAAGCCGACGAATCTGATGTCGATAAAGCTGTAGACGCTGCGAAAAACGCATTTGAAAGCTGGAGCCGTACTTCTAATACAGAACGTGCTGAATATTTAAAACAAATTGGCGACAAAATTTTAGAAAATAAAGATCGTTTTGCGACTATCGAAACATTGAATAATGGTAAACCGATTCGTGAAACAAGTGCGATCGATGTTCCAAATGCAGCACGTCACTTTAAATATTTCGGTAGTGTTATTGAAACAGATGAAGGTACAGTAAACGATCTCGACGAAAATACAATGAGTATCGTCCGCCATGAACCGATCGGCGTGGTAGGTGCAGTCGTAGCATGGAACTTCCCACTTCTTCTTGCATCATGGAAACTTGCACCAGCGATTGCAGCAGGTAATACTGTAGTGATTCAACCTTCATCTTCAACACCACTCACATTGATTGAACTTGCTAAAATTTTCCAAGAAGTGTTACCTGCAGGTGTCGTAAATATCTTAACTGGTAAAGGTTCTGAATCTGGTAACGCAATCTTTAATCACGAAGATATTGCGAAACTTTCATTCACTGGGTCAACATCAGTGGGTTACAAAGTTGCAGATGCCGCAGCACAACGTTTAGTTCCTGCTACACTTGAACTTGGTGGTAAAAGTGCCAACATTATCTTAGATGATGCAAACCTTGATATTACTATCGAAGGTATTCAACTCGGTATTTTATTCAACCAAGGTGAGGTATGTAGTGCTGGTTCACGATTACTCGTTCATGAAAATATTTACGACGAAGTCATTTCTCGCTTGAAAGAAGCATTCAGCAATATCAAAGTAGGCGACCCATTAGATGAAAATACACAAATGGGTAGTCAAACTGGTGAAGAACAAATTGATAAAATTCAAAGCTATGTTGACCATGCGAAAAAATCTGATGCCAACATTCTTGTCGGCGGTCATCGTTTAACTGATGGTGAACTTAAAAAAGGTTATTTCTTTGAACCAACACTCATTGAACTACCAGATAACCAAAATAAATTAGCACAAGAAGAAATCTTTGGTCCAGTGCTTTCAGTTATCAAGATCAAAGATGATGAAGAAGCGGTTCGCATCGCAAATGACTCTGAATATGGCCTCGCTGGTGGCGTATTCTCTCAAGATATTACACGTGCACTTAACATTGCAAAATCAGTTCGTACAGGTCGCGTTTGGATTAACACTTACAACCAAGTGAATGAAGGCGCTCCATTTGGCGGTTACAAAAAATCTGGTATCGGAAGAGAAACATATAAAGATGCCCTTGCAAACTATCAACAAGTTAAAAATATCTATATTGATACAAGCAACGAACGTATGGGCTTCTATTAAGCCATACAATAAAACAAGACACAAAAATCCCGGCGTTCACTTTGACGCCGGGATTTTTTTATAATAAATGATTAGTGATTTTTGTTATTTTCGAAACGTTGTTGTTCGAGCTCTCTTAATTCAACACGACGGATTTTACCAGAGTTTGTTTTTGGTAGATCATCAACGAACTCGATGGCACGTGGATATTTGTAAGGTGCAACGTCTTGTTTGACGTATTGTTGTAAGGCTTTGACAGTATCGTCTGTTGCTTCTGAATCATCGTTTAGGATAACGAATGCTTTAACGATATTACCTCTGATTTCATGCGGACTTGCGACTACGGCACATTCTTTCACGGAAGGATGTTTGGTTAGTGAGTCTTCGATTTCGAACGGTCCTATGGTATAACCTGAACTGATGATGATGTCATCTTTACGGCCATCAAACCAGAAATAACCATCTTCGTCTTGTAACGCTTGGTCACCAGTGATGAAATAATCACCGCGTTGTGGATTTTCTGTACGTTTTTTATCTTTGTAATAACCTTTGAATAATGAAGGTAAATCTAACGGTACAGCGATATTACCGACTTCATTAGGGCCGAGTGGTTGACCGTCATCATCCACGATTGTGACGTAACTTCCTGGGATGGCTTTACCCATAGAACCTGGTCGGTACGGTGTATCTTTTAAGAAACCGATGAGTAATGTGCTTTCAGTTTGACCGTAACCATCACGAACAGTGATATCAAAGTTGTCTTGGAATTGGTTTACAACTTCTTTATTCAATGGTTCACCTGCGGACACTGCACTGTGTAAGTGGCTTAAATCGTAGTCACTCAAATGTCCTGATTTAACCATGATGCGGTATTCCGTTGGCGTACAACATAAGACATTGATTTGATGTTTTTCTAATAGTTCGAGGTATTTACTACCTTCAAAGCGACCTTGAAAGACGAAAGCGGTAGCACCGGAACCTAAGACAGAAAGGAATGGACTCCATACCCATTTTTGCCAGCCGGGTGCTGCTGTTGCCCACACGATGTCATCTTTGTGGATGCATAACCAGTGTTCTGGTGCCATGCGTAAGTGTGCGTAACCCCAGCCATGTGTATGAATGACAGCCTTTGGATTGCCTGTTGTACCTGAAGTATACGGAAGGAAGGCGATATCATCTCTTGATGTAGCAGCTGTTTCGAGTTCAGTGCTTTCTTTTTCAGCAGCGTCTTCAAGTGAAACCCAATTTGTTTCTGAACCATCTACGATAAATTTAGTTAGTTGGTCGAATTCATCTACACCTGCGAATTCTTCAGTCCCTTTAGCGATAGACACGACCGCTTTTGCTTCACTGTGTGTAATACGGTACTGTAAATCTTTCGTTCTTAACATTTCTGAACAAGGAATAATGATGAGACCTATTTTTAATGCTGCAATATAGAGGGCATATGTTTCAATGGCTCTAGGCATCATGATCAACACTTTGTCCCCTTTTTGTAAACCATGTGCTAAAAACATATTACCGATTTGATTCGCACGTTTGATTAGGTTCGCATATGTAATTTCCTTTATTTCATTCTTTTCGTCTTGCAGAATCACTGCTTTTCTTGACTCGTCGGATGCATATTGTTCAAATGCAGTCACGATATTATATTGTTCTGGTGCAATTAAATCTGCTTTCTCCATTTTAAAGTCTCCTAATTCATTTATGATATACATTCTACAATGTGTTGAGTATATCATATTGAAAATAAAAAATTTACCGAAAACGGTTATCCAGTAAGATGCGCGTTGCTACGAAAGACGATGACCATGCGTCATACTGACCATTTTATTTTAAAAATTGGCAACATTTTAAAAGTGATTCGTGGTATATTTAAGTTGAAAAATAAGTGGAAGAAGGGTCAGCTAAAAGGCGGTAAAAAACGAGAGGATCTAATAAGAAGAGAAAGTGATTCAAATGGTAAATGTTAATTTAGAGTTCAAGTCTCAGAAAGTAAAATACAAAAATATTTTGCAAGAATTTGTAGCTTGGCTCATGCGTTATAGAGATTTTAAAAACGAATTCACGCTGGTGATACATGATCAACCTATCATCAGTTATGGAGATTGGAATGATTGCCAAGTTGATTTGCGAACAAGAACGATTTATTACTCGTTATATGATATTACATTGTATTCGTTACCCAAAAGTAAATATTTCTACTAGTTCTTATCAAAGGCTTCTCAAAAAGATGGGGGATTTCGATGCAGAACTAAATATATTACGTATATTTGCCCATGAAGTAGGCCATTATTTTGAATATATAAGTCAATATAAAAGTTATCAAAATGAAGATTGTGAAAAAATTGCGAATGACTATGAGGAAGATATGATCCAAGATTTTATAGATGAGGTTTATTATATTTATTATTCTGAGGAAAATTAATACTATGTAACGAATTGTAGTGATGAGTTAGAAAATGTGGCGCTTAATACTAAATAGATAGAGATTGGAAGCACGTTATATGCTTTTGATAGTCTCTTCATCGCTTTCAATGCGCCCTTTTTAAAATTTCACTCATTGGACCTTTACATTCATGGGGCGTTAGCTTAAAATAAGCACTAGAAGCTTCAAAAATTCATTTTATAGCCAAAAAAAGATATAAAAAATAAGTAGAATGTAGTAAAGGCGGTTTGGTCTCATGTGTGGTTATAGTGAGGTTGAACTGCGTTTATAATAAATTGGATTGTTAACATAGGAAAAATTGAATACGGTAAAGTACGATGATTTCCTTATTATCAACTAGGAAGGTGGAACATTATGAGTAACACACAATCTAAAGATGTGATCTTGATTGGTGCAGGCGTGTTAAGTACGACATTTGGTACGTTGCTAAAACATCTTGCACCTGATTGGAACATCACTTTGTATGAACGACTCGATCGTCCAGCAATTGAAAGTTCAAACGAAAGTAACAATGCCGGGACAGGTCATGCAGCACTTTGCGAATTAAACTACACGGTCGAACAAAAAGACGGCTCTATCGATATCGAAAAAGCCAAAGAAATCAACCAAGAGTTTGAAATTTCTAAACAATTCTGGTCTTATTTAGTTCAAAATAAAGAAATCGAAGACCCACAAGCGTTTATTCGTCCATTACCACATATTAGTTTCGTTATGGGTCGAAGAGATGTGAGCTTCTTAAAACGTCGTTTCGAGACATTATCTCAACACCCTATGTTCGAGGGTATGGAATACACAGAAGATAAAGAGAAATTAGCGCAATGGATGCCACTCATGATGCAAGGCCGTGATTCTAATGTGCCTGTAGCAGCAAGCAAAATCGACTACGGTACAGATGTGAACTTCGGTGAACTTACACGTCAAATGGCGAAAAACTTAAGCGAATCTGATCACGCAACCGTTCATTATCGTCATGAAGTCGTTGGCTTCAATCAACGTAAAGACAGAAAATGGGAAGTCCGCGTTAAAGATTTAAGAGATAATACTGTCGAAACACATATTACAGACTACATATTTATCGGTGCGGGCGGTCATGCGATTCCGTTATTACAAAAAACAGGTATCCCAGAAAGTAAACACTTGGGTGGTTTCCCAATCAGTGGGGCGTTCCTCGTATGTCGTAAACCAGAAGTCGTGGAACAACATGATGCGAAGGTTTACGGTAAAGAACCACCTGGCACACCACCAATGACTGTGCCTCACTTAGACAAACGTTACATTAACGGCGGTATCAGTCTATTATTTGGACCATTTGCGGCGATTGGACCGAAATTCTTAAAAAATGGTTCTAACCTAGACTTATTCAAATCGTTGAACTCAAGCAACTTATTAACGATGGCTTCAGCAGGTTTGAAAAACTTCCCACTTGTGAAATATTCGATTCAACAAGTATTAATGAAAAAAGAAGATCGTATGAAAGAATTACGTCGCTTTGTGCCTGATGCGAGAGATGAAGATTGGGAATTACACATTGCTGGTAAACGTGTCCAAGTCATTAAAGATACGAAAGACCATGGTCGCGGCTTCATTCAATTCGGTACAGAAGTTGTGAACTCTCAAGACCACTCTGTCATCGCATTACTCGGTGAATCTCCAGGGGCTTCAACATCTGTATCTGTGGCATTAGAAGTATTAGAACGTAACTTCGCTCAATATGGTTGGTCAGATAAAATTAAAGAAATCATTCCATCATATGGCGAATCACTCATTACAGATACGAAGTTAATGCATAAAATCCGTAAACAAACGAATAAAACATTACAATTAGATAAATAATTGAGTTGATGCAGACAGGATAGAAAAATAGCTATCAATGTATGACATTTTCCTAATTTCTGTTTGTCTCAAAGTGCTAAGCTGAAGACAGCGATTTTTATTAAGTTAAGAATCGCTGTTTTTTGTTTGTACCAGCCCAGGCTTCGATGGTTTTCAAATCTATTTGCACGCTCAAAAAATTTTTTCAAAATGAAATAGGAAAGCGTATGCATTTAAAAAATAAACGTGTTATTCTATGTTGGTAAAACGTTTGTGAAGATGTTTTAACACAGTTCTTACGAAAAAACAGAGAGGTGTAAGTATGGATGTCACGGCATTACTCATAGGACTAGGTCCGTTGTTTGGGTGGGGGCTCTTTCCAACCGTAGCTTCACTCATCGGCGGTAGACCAGTCAACCAAATCATCGGTGCCACAGTGGGAACACTTATTTTTAGTGCTGTCTTTTTATTATTATCCCTGACTTCCTTCCCTACAGGATGGAATTTATTTTTCTCACTGATTTCAGGTGCTGGATGGAGCTTTGGTCAAATTTATACATTTAAAGCATTTAGTTTAATTGGTTCATCACGGACCATGCCGATAACGACCGCTTTTCAACTGTTAGGTGCGTCATTATGGGGTGTGTTTGCGTTAGGAGATTGGCCAACGCTCACTAATAAAATCATTGGATTTTCTGCGCTTATCGTGATTATTATCGGTGCCTATATGACCGTTTGGAGTGAACATGGTGAAGCGAAAAACAGTAAAAATTTAAGAAAAGCTGTACTCTTATTACTCATCGGTGAAATTGGGTATTGGGCATATTCTGCAGCGCCACAAGCGACGGATTTATCAGGTACAACGGCGTTCTTCCCTCAAGCGATTGGGATGGTCATCGTTGCGGTCATCTTCGGTCTGATGACGATGAAACAAGGCATCAATCCATTTGCCGAAAAAGTGTCTTGGTTACAAATTATTTCAGGATTCTTCTTCGCATTTGCGGCGTTAACTTACTTAATTTCAGCACAACCAAATATGAATGGACTTGCGACAGGCTTTATCTTGTCACAAACATCTGTTGTGCTCGCAACGCTGACAGGTATCTTCTTCTTAAATCAACGGAAGACACCAAAAGAACTCCTTGTGACCATCGTCGGTTTAGTATTGATCATCGGAGCTGCAGCTGTAACGGTATTTATTAGATAATACGTTCAGTAAAGCTGTCATAGTTTTACTGTAATAATGAGGTGACTTTTATGAAGAAAAAATTGTAGTCGTCGGATCCACAGGTGTCGACCATGTTTTAAATGTGACACGTTTTGCAGAAGAAGGTGAAACGCTTCATGTGGATAACGTGCAAGGGATTTATGGCGGCGGAAAAGGTGCCAATCAAGCGCTTGCCACTGCGCGTGCTGGTGCTAATACCACATTCGTCTCTAAAATAGGAAACGATGGCTTGGCCGACTTTGAATTAACTGATTTTAAAGAAGCCGGTATGGATATTCAATATATTTCACAAGCTGAAGATGTGGCTACAGGCCAAGCATTTATTACGGTCGATGAAGCAGGTCACAACATGATTTATGTTTATGGCGGTGCGAATATGGAACTGACACCTGAAGATGTTGAACAAGCGACAGAGGCGATCAAAGATGCTGATATGATTGTTGCGCAATTAGAAATTCCGATTGAAACGGTGACACATGCGTTTGAAATCGCGCGTCGTTATGGCGTGACAACATTGTTGAATCCTGCCCCTGCGAAAGAGCTGCCAGAGTCATTGTTGAAGTTAACGGATATCATTGTCCCTAATGAAACGGAAGCGGCGTTACTTTCAGGTGCGTCTCTTGAGGAGAAGCAATTTTGTGATAAAACGGCTGCTTATTTTCAAGATTTAGGAATCAAAACCGTCATTGTTACGTTAGGTGAAGCGGGTGCATATGTTGCGACTGCATCGCTACAACAACATGTCCCGGGAAATAAAGTGACAGCTGTCGATACTACGGCAGCTGGTGATACGTTCATCGGTGCCTTTGTGAGTCGTTTCGATGAGGTATCAATGAATTTGGTTGAGGCGATTACGTATGCGAATCGTGCTTCTGCCTTAACCGTACAAAAAGCGGGAGCACAAGTTTCTATTCCGACACAGCAGGAGACAGACGACGCGACATTCGAATAATTGCCTATTAAAATAAATGATGCTTGCTCAGGTTCTCTTATTATAATGTAGAGAATCTGGGTTTTTTTAGTGTGTCCCGTTTTACGCTAGCTCAAAACAATTTATATCTTGCTTTATTTAGAAGTACAACTTTTGACTTATATTTTTAATACAAATTGAAAATGGGCCATTTACATATTATAATAAGGTTTAATTTTAAAAAGGCGGTGTCACGTTGTTAACGAGAGTAAGACAATCATTAAGAAGAAAGTTTGAACTATTTGACTTTTATACTGAGCAACAACAGGTCGTCATGCAGTTTAAATTACAACGCTTTATCGATTTTAAAGCATATAAATTAAAGTTCATCATTGGTGGCAAAAATGTGCCTTTTACCAAGAAAAAACGCGCAAACGCATTGTACGATGTACGTATTCCAATTGATGCATTGAATACGAATTCAAATCGTATTGATGTCTATTACAATGGTAAAAAATTATGGGTGACAATGGATCACGAGGTGAAAGACATTCATGAGTGGAGTGATGCGATCTATATCATGCATGTCGATCAAAGTATTTATGTGAATCAGTACAAAACGGACTATCCACTGGCTAAAACTGTACAACTAGTTACAGTCGAGCAACGAGGAGATTCAGCGCTCCTTCAATCAAATAGTGGTCAAATCTTTGATGCTTTAGTGGTGATGAATCGATCACGGCAAGTAGAGGTTCCGATTGTGCATCAACGTGTTGCAATGGAAGATATTCAGCCATTCCTCACCAAACAAAGCTATGTGATTTATGGCGTGAGCGATCAAATGCTTTACCCACTGATTATGCAATCACCGAGCACAACTCAGTATTTAATGTTGAACTATTATTGGATGGGTCAACGTTTAACTGTGCAACCTCAACATATTGAAGTGTCTTACGTGAATGTCACAACGATGGTGAACGAAACGTCACTTCATTTGAATACAGAAGTTGAAGTATCGGAGACAGAAGCGGACCAAAGATTAGTACATCTAGCATTAGTGAATAGTGATATGAGCGTGATACAAACCCTGCCGACAACGGTAACGGGCGCATTCATTCATAGTCAGTTAGATGTCGAAACATTAGAAGACCTTACGAATAAAAAATTAGTTGCAGTATTTGAAAACCCATCAACTGAAACCAATATTTACGTCATGTTGAAAAGTAGACAACGTATCAATTTTAAAGCATGCATGCGTGTACAAGATGAAATCTACGAATTAACGGTGAAGAAAAGTCCGAGTGTGACCTTCGTAGCGAAAAAACCGAAAGTGAAAATGGGTGTAAATGCGGTGAGTCCTGAGCAGCTCAACATTTTTTATCAACCGCATTCGATATATGACCGCTATCAATCTTATTTTACGTTTGAAGAGCGTGCGTCACAACAACGTTATGAAATACCCATTACACGTGGGGAACAGGATATAACGATACCTTACAATGAACTCGAAACGTTAAAATCATCACCTAAAAATATCATTGATATCTTCATTACAATCTATGATGGAGAGACCATAATTCGAAAAGATAAGATCAAGTTTAAACTTGGGGACTACAAAAAAGATAATTACTTAACTTATAAAGCGCTTGAACGAGAAGGTAAACGTGCTTATTACATGTTGACGTTAACACCATTTAAGAACATTAAATTTGAGTCGTTTGAACTTACAGATGCTCAATATCATACACTGACAACAGGAGTGAAAGATCCGAACGTCTGGTTGATTGGTGAGCGTACCGATACAGCCCAAGATAATGGGATTCAATTATTTTATTGGTTAAAACAACATACCGATATTGAAGCATATTACGTTATCGATGCCGAGGCTAAAGATTACGCACATATCAAACATCTGGAGGGCGTCGTTCCATTTGGCTCAGCGTCACACTTTGAAGTGGCAGCTCGAGCAAAAGTGCTCGTATCTACGCACGATTTGGAAAATATCTTACCGTACAAAACAGCTCGTGGTTTCTTTGGTTACGAAGACTGTGTGCGTATTTTCCTTCAACATGGTGTGATGGGTCGTAAATATGTTGAATATGACAAAGCGAATTATGACCTACCTTTCCATTTAGTTCATGTTTCAAGTCAGGCTGAAAAGGATGATGTCGTGATTGACCGTTTAGGCTATGCATCAGAAGATGTGGCAGTGACAGGTTTACCACGCTTCGATCGTTTGCCACTTGAACCCGCTGACGATATCACTAAAATTTTAATCATGCCAACATGGCGGGATTGGTTGAACAGTGATTATGCGTTCAGTCATAGTGACTATTTGAACAACTACTTAAGTTTACTAAATGATCCTGACTTAGCAGCTTTAAGCGAAAAATATCATGTTGAAATAAACTTCTACCCACATTACAGAGCGCAAGCCTTTTTCAAAGAATACTTAGCAGAGAGTGAAAGCCTTGTGAATTATGTCGAGTTAGGGGAACAAACGGTGCAATCGTTATTAATCGATCATGATATTTTAATTACAGATTACAGCAGTGTTAGCTTTGATTTTTCATATATGCATAAACCGGTACTATTCTATCATTTTGATGTGGAACGCTTCTTTAGAAAGGGTATTTTACGTCCTGTGGAAGAGACGTTCATTGGTAAAATTGCTTATAATCAAAAAGGATTGATCAATCAAATTGAGTCCGTGCTTAAACAACAGAAAGCACGCGAAGATCAACCATTGGACCTCATTTTCGATCAAGTCGATCATCATAATTGTGAACGTGTGTATGAAGCGATTTGTTATAAACTTAAACAACTTTAATTTAAACTTGCTTCAAAGTATAGGCATGAGCTAAGTGCTGTCTATCACTTTGAGGCATTTTTTATGTGAAAATGGAGGGATGCATGTTTGTAAAATTAAAGGTTTATTCATTATTCTATTTAAGGAATTGTACTTTAAATGAAAAATATATAACTTTAAAACAATAATAATATATAGTGTTGACACCGATAATCGTTATCAATTAAAATAAAGATTGCAAAGTAACATTTTTCAGCAAAGACATAACACGAGGAGGACGATGTAGAGATGGCGAATTTCACTAAAATTGTAAGCGCTTTATTAATTGTAGTAGGCATTGTTTTAGGTGGTTACACACAATCAGCATCTGCTGCAGATTCAAAGGATCTTGATTATGAGATTTTGAAATATAATACAGAAGATGTGTCAATAGCGAATGATTATTTTAACAAGCCAGCGAAGTTGATTGATAAAGACGGCAAGCAACACATTCAAATCACAGTTAACCATAGTCACTGGATTACAGATATGAGTATTGAAGGCAATCAAGGACAAATCATCAATGAAGACAAAGGGAAAGATGAGCGTACAATCGAATTTCCTATTAGCAAAACTTCTGGAAAAGTAGACGGTAAAATCTCTGTTTATATCGATGAAGAAGTCAATGGTAAACCGTTTAAATACGATCATCACTACAATATTACATACCTTTTAAAAGGTGCAGCAAATGGTAGTGATAGTAAAGATGAAACAGCAGGCATTACGAAATCTGAAAATGGCGGTACAGGTTCAGATACAACGGACTCAACTAAAGATGGTTTGATGTCAGATAATTCAGATAAAACATCTACTTCAACAACTTCAGTTGAAAACCCACAAACGAATGCAGGGACACCGATTTACATGTATTTAATTCCTGTTGTCGCTTTAGTGTTATTAGTGTTAAGCATTTCTATTACGAGACGCGTGAAAAGAGGGAACAACTAGATGAATCAGAGCTTGAAAACTGTATTGGCAACGTCTTTAGTCCTGTCGACAGTTTCAAGCTATTCACCATTCAATCATGGCTTTATGAATGTTGTAAGAGCCGATGAAAAAGAAGGTGTTTCATCGGCTTTTAATGAAGCACAGACAGCGGTGAATAGCACTCAGGCCTCTGATACGCTTTCTTCTGCTTCATCTGAAAATGAGCCAGCAACAGACGCTCAATCATTCACGGAAGTTGAACAGAACGAAGTAGGACAGGTCCAAGAAACGACAACTGAAGCGGATGCGAAAGAAGATAATAGTGATGAACAAACATCACAACAATTAGACAAGGAAAACGAGAAGTTTCAACACAACCAAATAGAAATACCGGGTCAAGCACAAGTACCGTCTATGTCCTCGACCGAAGCTAAGTCAGAACGTGTGCGTTTTTATGTGAGACGAGCTGAGAGTCACCAGGCTTCAATCATGGACCAATACGTGAAACACCCAGGCAAGCGCGTGACTGTGAATGATCAGCTTTATTTTGAAATGGTATTAACCCATGCATCAAAGTGGAAGTCTTACGCATTTTTCAACGGAGCGCAAAAATTAGATGTCCAAGAGGTGAGTCGTGATCAAGATAAGGATGAAACGACACTCAGAATTCCTATTTCTGAAAAGACAACATCAATAAACTCCGAGGTACGTATTGAAATACCAGAACTCGCGTACAATGAGACGTATCAAACTGTGATTGAACTCACACCTCATGTTCAATTAGACCAACCAGCAGACCCAGGCGTGACAGAAGATACAACGGATGAGACACATAATCACGATCATCATTCCGAATCTTCTGAAGCCGAAGATAGTAAAAAGGATGAACAGGGCGGAAAGAATGAGCAAGATCAACAGCAAGAGCAAGATGAAGTGGAAATTCCAGGACAGCTGGGACTAAGCCGAATAAAGGAGAAGATGCGGTCAAGCCTGCTGCACCGGGACATGCGTTATCGCCACATCAAACTTCGAATGTACCTGTAAAATCGAAAACAGTGTCAAAACAGATTAAATACGTTGTGAAGACAGAAGATCGTAAACAACATTCTCCGCTTAATGATTATATGACCCATCCTGCTCGCATCGTCTTAAACAACAAACAATATGAACTACAGTTGACGCTGAAACACGCATCACAGTGGAAGTCATATGACCTTTATGATGGAAAACGTAAACTGAATACGCGTGAAATCGAGCGTGACGATCAAAAAGATACCGTGACGATTGGCGTGCCTGTGAAAGCAGGAATGAAGGAACTCCTATTAAAAGGACATTTACAGATACCAGATCTTGATTTTAAAAAACAAGTAACGACGCACATTGAATTTAGTACGCCGATTCCAGCACTAGCATCTGACGGTGGAACCGCTACAGATAGTTCTGAACAAGAGGCTTCTGGTTCAAAGACTGAAGCCCCATCTTCAGCAGGTTCATCGACAGAACAGTCAACAGTGAACGACTCAGAACAGCACATTGGAACGTCAGGAAGTGAGGACGAAACAGTTTCGACAACATCCAATCAGCCAGCAGAACAACCTAAGACACCTGAAGCAAACACCAATGATTCTGCAACATCAGAGCAACGTTCAAAATCCCAAACAGTACAACCTGAATCTGCAACACGTAATGAAACAACCCAACCATCATCATCGAACAATCATTCAACACAGTTCGCTCCGTCAAAAGCGTCACAAAGTAACGATAACGTGAGCCAACCGACATCAGCGAACCCAGATATATCAACAGGAGCGGGGACGACATCGTCATCAGCAACACGACCGTCAGACTCGACAGCATCACATTCACCATCATCTCAACAAGCAACAACAGAACAACAAGGCGCAGATCAATCGAAAGCGAACCCAGCATTTAACCGAGATGCAGATCATGCTTATAGCACGGATAGCAACCAAGCTAAAACAGATAAAGAAAATGAACATCTGAAGGATTATATCATCTTTGGCATATTACTTGCGGTTTCGATCATCGGCTTGATCGCCACTTACTTCATTAATAGAAAGCGTGGAGAAAGCAAGTGAAATTAAAACTCATTACCTTTTTAGCTATCCTGTTACTCGTGCTCTCAGCTTGTAGCAATGACTCGTCTAAGGATAAAGCAGAGACAGAAAATGTCGATGCGGAAGGAAAGAAATTCCGTATCGTTCCGACTACTGTCGCGTTGACGATGACACTCGATAAGTTAGACCTACCGATTGTTGGTAAGCCTACATCTTATAAAACATTGCCGAAACGTTACGATGATGTGCCTGAAGTCGGTCAACCGATGGCACCAAGTGTAGAAGCGGTGAAACAAGTGAACCCGACGCATGTCTTAAGTGTCGATACGATTAAAGAAGAGATGAAACCTTTCTATAAACAATTAGGCATGAAAGGTGAATATTATGATTACGATAGCATTGACGGTATGGAAAAATCGATTACCCGTTTAGGAGAGCAATTTAATCGAGAAGATCAAGCGAAAGCGTTAAATCAGCATATTAATGATGTGAAAAAAGACATTGAAACGAAAGCATCTGAACAGTCTTACCATCCTAAAGTATTAATCTTGATGGGTGTCCCAGGAAGTTATTTAGTCGCAACAGACAATTCTTATATTGGGGACTTAGTGAAGATTGCCGGTGGAGAAAACGTCATTAAAGACACGTCGAAACAGTATATTTCTTCTAATACTGAGAATTTAGTTAACACAAACCCGGATATCATCTTACGCTTACCACATGGTATGCCGGAAGAAGTGAAGAAAATGTTCCAAAAAGAATTCAAAGAGAACGATATTTGGAAACATTTTAACGCGGTGCAAAATGATCATGTCTATGACTTAGAAGAAATCCCATTTGGCATCACTGCAAATGTAGATGCACCTGATGCGATGCAGCAACTTTATACTTTATTCTATAAAGAATATCAACAGTAAAGAGGTCACGATGAAGCAATATCCAAAAGTTAGTCTAATTGTGTTAATCATCTTACTAACGGTAACGATTTACATCGCGTTTATCGTCGATAAGATTCCGCTGCAATTTCACCAAGTCATGACTAAGATCACCACAGGGCATGAGCCAAGTATCGACGCAATCATCGATTTAAGACTACCACGTATATTTATTGCCTTAGGTGTAGGTGCGATGTTAGCTGTTTCCGGCGCATTGTTGCAAGCTGTATTCAGAAATCCACTTGCAGAAGCGAATATTATCGGTGTGTCAGCAGGTGCACTCCTTATGCGCAGTATCATCATGATGCTATTACCCGGGTTATTTTTCTATATTCCTATCTTCAGCTTTATTGGTGGGTTAGTGCCTTTCGGGATTTTGTATTTATTGATGAAACAGTATCACTTATCATCTGCACGTATGATTCTCGTCGGCGTAGCGCTCTATTCTATTTTAAATGGTGCATTGGCATTGTTTGAGCAAGACCCATTTCTCAAAATATCACAAGGTTTAACGATGAAGACATGGAATGACGTTTACATTATCGTAACGACTGCAGTCATCGGCATAGGGATCGCACTCTTTTTTATGCAAAAGGTGAATTTACTCGCCTTAGATGATAAACAGGCGAATAACATTGGCTTTAACATCACGCTTTATCGGTTCATTGTGGGGCTGATCGCAGTCTTTCTCGCAAGTAGTGCGACAGCTATCGTCGGGCAAATGGCATTCGTCGGATTGATTGTCCCCCATGTCATACGACGGTGGGTCGGTGGTAATTATAAACGCGTCTTACCGTATTCTGTGTTAAGTGGAGCGTTGCTTGTACTAGCAGCAGATACCCTTGGACGTACGATTCATCCGCCACTCGAAATACCTGCGAATGTCTTTACGATGATGATTGGAGGACCATTATTAATCTATATGATTTGTAAAGGAGCGTTATCGCATGCGCACAGAGCAAGTTAATTTTCAGTACCGTGCTACTCGACCTATATTTGAAAATTTGAATCTTTCATTGCAGTCTAATGCGATTACAACAATTATCGGTCCGAACGGTTGTGGAAAATCAACATTACTACAATTGCTTTCCTATAACTTAACACCACAACATGGCGTCGTTTATTTAAATGAACAATCATTGAATGACTTTAGTCAAAAACAGTTAGCGCAACGTTTAGTGACCGTTCATCAACAAAGCCAAACACCAGATGATTTTACTGTCAGACAAATGATTGAAACGGGACGTTACAGTTATCAAGGGTTATTCGCTAAAGATACCAATAAAGATGAAGTGGTGTCTCAAGTGATTGAACAGTTAAATTTACAAGCTTTTGAAAATGAACCCGTCAAAGCATTATCAGGTGGAGAACGTCAACGTGTACATCTCGGCGTAGCACTGGCACAAGAGCCAGAATACTTACTGTTAGATGAGCCAACGACTTATTTAGATTTGCATTATCAGTATCAAGTGTTAGATATCGTGAAAGAGTTACAACACACCTATCAACTGACGGTGGTGATGGTATTACATGATATCAACCAAGCCATCGAATATAGTGATGAACTGATCTGTTTAGCACCCGGACGTGTATTAGCACAAGGTGCACCCAAGGATGTCATTACTACGGTATTGATCAAAGAGATGTATCATATTGATGCGAAAATTTTTCATGATGAGGCATGTGGCACGATGATATGTAGAAAGAGGGGTGATAGAAGATGTTGAAAACGTTTATTAGAATATGCCAAATATTATTAATTGCGGTCATTGTTTGGTCTGGTTATAAAATGTTTGCTACGTATCAACAAGATAAGAAAGCAGAAGCACGTTACACCGAATTACAACGCAAATACACCACCGTACAAACAGGTACGAAAGAGGTTCGGCCACAATTTGAACAACTTGAACAACATAACGAAGACATCATTGGATGGATTAATTTACCAGGCACTCAGTTGAACTATCCGATTTTACAAGGGGAAGATAACAAAGAATATCTCCATGCAGATTTTGAACACGAGGAGAGTAGAAAAGGAAGCGTATTCTTGGATTATCGCAATGATGTTCAGCATCCAAGTCTTAATACTGTGATTTATGGACATCATGTAGGGGATGGCAGCATGTTTGATACGGTAGAAAAATATTTAGACCAATCGTTTTATGATCAACATCCTACCCTTCAATACGATACAAAATATGGCAAATATCAACTCGAAGTGCTGAGCGCTTATCAAACGACGACTGAAGATAATTACATTCAAACGGATTTTGAAAGCGAAGCAGCCTATGACGAATTTTTAAAACAAACGATGAAAAAATCTCAAATCAACACGAATACAACTGTAGATAAAAACGATAAGATTGTGACACTTTCTACGTGTGAAGATGCATATCGCTCGACTTCGGGACGTATCGTCGTCGTAGCGAAACTCGTAGAAGCGCACTAAAAATTGAATAGCGAAGGGGACACAGCATGGCTAGACCACAATAGCCCATATATGTGAAACACATTGTTATTCAACAACAAAGATACTGACATTTGCATCACGTCTAATGATTTTAAAATATGGGGAGGAATGCTAAGTGAAAGTCAACAAAGTAGCTGTCTGTTTATTATCCACAACCTTAGTATCACAAATTGTGAGTTCGCCATTTACTGCACATGCCGTGACCAATGATGCAGCGAATCTCCTTCGTGAGACAATCAACGAGGAACAAGCCGATACGAATTCATCATCAACCGATGAAGCTAATGTCACGGTTGGTTCAACTTTGGAAGCATTAGAACCATTTGCCACTAAAAATGATAAAAACGCATCAAACGAAACTGTACACTCAGGTGGAACTACACAATCTTCAAAGACTCAACAACAAGATGAAGTCGTTACAGAGGATGAAGTTCCTATTCCTGAGATAGCCGAAGTGGCATATCATGGAACGTTCACTGAAGCAATAAATGATACATCAGTGACATCAAATTCTGAACCGACAACACGTGAAAATGACGCGCAATCTGACACTGCATCGTTAGTATCAGGTCATAGTGAGTCAACATCTCAACCACCGAGTGACGCAGAACTGATACATAAGATGATAAAGGCACAAACGTCATCTAAGGCACAACCTTCTTCAGCACAAGTCTCTCAATCTGAGTCAACATCCCAGGGCGGTGAAGCAGTTTCTGAGGCATCAAGTACGCCTTCAGATGAGGTGTTGATCAATAAAATTAAAACCGCTGCAGCATATGAAAGTGACTTGCCAGCGCACTCGAGCACATACAATCAAGCAGGTCCAAACGACGAAGTGTTGATCAGAAAGTTACAGAGTTCACGTGAAGACGACATGCCAGAGGTTACTGAAGCACCACGATTATCCCATCAACATCAGGCAAATGAACAGTTACCATCGACAGAAGACGAACAGCATCATCCTGTTCAAAGCGTTGATCCAACCGATACAGAGTCTCAAACGACACAACGCAGTACGATGGTCTTCCAACAACCGAATTTAACCGACGCAGCAGATGAATCTGATTCATATCAAGTCGTCGATAGCGAAGCGACGCGCAAATTCATTAAGAAAGTCGCAAAGGATGCGCATTATATCGGTCAACAACAAGAACTTTATGCTTCTGTGATTATTGCACAAGCGATTCTGGAGTCCAATTCTGGACAGAGTGAACTTGCCCAAAATCCATACCATAATTTATTTGGGGTTAAGGGGGCATATCAAGGGCAAACGGCTCATTTTGATACGCTTGAAGCGGATGAGAATGGCGCATTGTATAGTATCAATGCTGGCTTTAAACAATATCCAAACCACAAGGCATCTCTTGAGGATTATGCACAGCTCATGAAGAAAGGGATTGATGGCAATCCTAATATTTATCAAGACACTTGGAAGATTCCAGGTGTAACCCATCACCATGCGACACGTGCATTAACAGGCAAATATGCGACGGATCCAGATTACGATAAAAAGTTAAACAGCATTATTGAACATTACCATCTAGATGCGCTCGATCATAAGAAGATGCCTAAGATCAATAAAGTATTGTCACATACGGCTCCAGTTGAAAACGGAGATTATCTCCCGTTCGAAGAAGTTGCGCCAAGTGCTACAGCGTTTTATCCTTACGGTCAATGTACATGGTATGTCTATAATCGTTTACAACAATTTGATTTACATGTAGATACTGTGATGGGTAATGGCGGGGACTGGGCTCATAACGCTTTAGTGAAAGGTTATACGGTGTCTCATACACCAAAAGCGCATACAGCCGTTTCATTTGAACCAGGTCAACTTCATTCGGATAGTAAATATGGTCACGTCGCTTTTGTGGAAGAAGTAAAAGCGGATGGGTCTATCGTCATTTCAGAATCTAATGTGAAAGGCTTAGGTGTGATTTCGCAACGTGTCATTTCTAAAGCAGACGCACAACAATTAAGTTATATTAGTCCTGAACGTGCATCATAAATTCATTCAACGCGGTAAGAAATCAATCATCTTATCGCGTTTTTCGTAATTAAAACAACGGTATATAATTCCTTCAACGGTTGAGCGTGTAGTGAACTGAGTTTACACTTTCTCTAAGAAGTGTGCTATGTTTATCAGTAGTATACATGAGATGAAGGATGGGAAGCTATGTCATCAAATAATAGTGATTACGAACATTTACTGTTTTATTTTGCCTATAAAACATTTATCAACACAGCTGATGAAATCATCGAACAATATGGTTTGAGTCGTCAACACCATCGCTTTCTCTTCTTTATTGATAAAGTACCGGGGATTACGATTAAAAACTTACTCAAAAGTTTAGAAATCTCAAAACAAGGGAGTCATGCGACTTTGCGTAAACTAAAAGAAGAAGGGCTTGTCGTAGAAAAACAAGCGGTCGATGATAAACGCGTGAAGCAGTTGTACGTGACTGAACAAGGACAACAATTAGTGAGAACATTAAATAAAGCACAGAATGATTTATTTCAACAGATCCAACAAGACGTGGGACATGATTGGTATGCGATCATGGAAGCCTTTGCGGAACGTCGCCCTGGATTTCGCGAAGTTAAACATTTAAAACATATGCAAGCACACCAGAATAATGATTGAATGAATAAAGGGTGGCCTCCTCTTAGTACTGGTGCGCTAACCAGTGTGATTACTTTGTTATATAGACACAGGGTGGTAAAATAGACGTAGTTGTAAGCGTTTCACATGCTTGCACACATATCGGTCAAACACATTGACCTTTTTAGTAGTGGCACTTATGATAAAGAAAGAAGCGAAGTCAAAATGCGATAGCGTATCTTTTGTCTTCGTAAGCAAAATATAATGAACTGAGTTTATTTTGAACATATTCATTATATTCGTAGTGTAAATGAACTCGCATTTTAAGAGAGGCCGAGCGCGACATTTAGCTCAACCTCTCTATCAGACAAAGGGTGATTCTATGGAGAAAATTGCAGTTGCAGGTGCAGGCGCGATGGGCGGTCGCATTGGCACGATGATTAAACAAGCTGGTTACGATGTTACATTGATTGATTATTGGGATGAACACGTAGCCCAAATTCAACAACATGGGGTTGAAATACAAACAGAAGATGACACATATCAATTAGATATCAAAGCCATTCATCCTCATGAAATCGACACACAGTATGATTTAATCATTATCCTTACGAAAGCCATGCAATCTGTCGAGATGTTACAAGACTTGAAACGGTATGATGCGATTAAACCGGATACAGCAGTACTAACGATGATGAACGGTTTAGGACACCACGAGCGGTTCTCGCAAGTGATACCGATGTCACAAATCTTCCTAGCCGTCACAGTTTGGACTGCAGGTTTAAGAGGGCCTGGACAGTTATTGTTAGAAGGCACTGGTGGTATTGAATTGCAACGCGCAGATGGAGAAGCGGATGCACGAACTTCTGCTATTAACGATATCTTCAATGATGCAGGACTCAATTCGACGATTAGTGAAGATGTCTTCCAATCTGTTTGGTCGAAAGCGACATTGAATAGTGTGGTAAATCCGTTATGTACCATTCTTAATAAGCGCATTGGTGCATTTGCAGAATATGAAGCAACGCTTGACATGATTAAACCGATTATTAAAGAAATCGTCGCGGTCGCTGCTGCACGTGACGTTCAGTTAAGTGAAGATGCTTTAATCGACAAGATCGAAGCCACATACCCTGAGGAGACACAAGGCTTACATTATCCTTCGATGCATCAAGACTTATATAGTGGACGTTATACGGAAGTGGATTATTTAAACGGGCAAATTGCAAAATACGGTGACGAACTCGGTATTGAAACACCGAACAACAAACTGTTAACACATCTTGTACATCAATTAGAATTATCCCACGTCGATTAAACTTAAAGATATATGTTACTATAAATCAATTTAAAAAGGCGGAATGAACACATGAAAAAGCGTATTGGAACTTATTTAATGGACTGTATCAGTACAGCAGGTGTAGAAAAGATTTTTGGTGTGCCTGGTGATTTCAACTTAGCTTTTTTAGATGACATCGTGGCACATCCAGATGTGGAATGGGTAGGTAACACGAACGAACTCAACGCAAGTTATGCTGCAGATGGTTATGCACGCATGAAAGGTCTCTCAACATTAGTGACTACATTTGGCGTAGGTGAATTAAGTGCTGTGAATGGGATCGCAGGTTCTTATGCAGAACGTGTACCAGTATTAGCAATTACAGGTGCGCCAACCACAGCATTAGAAAGCGCTGGAAAATATGTGCACCATTCACTTGGTGAAGGTACTTTCGACGATTACAGAAACATGTTTAAATATATCACAGCTGCACAAGGTTATATTACGCCGGAAAATGCAACGACTGAAATTCCACGTTTAATCAATGCTGCACTTGCAGAAAAACGTCCGGTACACATGCATTTACCGATTGATACGGCTACGACAGAAATCGAAGTCGATGCGCCTTATCAATTACCTGAAGCACAAACTGAAGATGTCAGCGACTATGTTTCAGCAGTTCAACAACAATTAGAACAAGCGAAACAACCTGTCATTTTAACAGGTCACGAAATTAATAGCTTTGGTTTACATGAACAGTTAGAACAATTTGTAGAGAAAACACATCTTCCTGTAGCCCAATTATCATTAGGTAAAAGTGCTTTTAACGAAGAAAGCGAGTACTACATGGGCGTCTATGATGGTGAAGTAGCAGAAGATGATTTAAGACAATATGTCGATGGTTCAGACTTGATTTTACTCATCGGTGCAAAATTAACAGACTCTGCAACAGCAGGATTCTCATATCAGTTTGATGATGCAAACGTTGTGAATTTAAATCACCGCAACTTTAAACTCGGAGATCGCGTCAGTGACGAAATTGCGCTTCCTGATTTATTACAAGGTTTACTCGATATCGATTATGTGGCTGATGTATCATTCCCAGACCACAAAGCGGCTTACGACGATGATTATGAAATCAACGATGAACCATTAACGCAACAAACATACTTCAAGTTGATGCAACAATTTATTCAACCGAATGATGTCATTATCGCTGACCAAGGTACTTCATTCTTTGGCGGTTATGATTTAACCTTATCTGCGAATAATAAATTTATCGGCCAAGCACTATGGGGCTCTATCGGTTATACATTACCTGCAACACTCGGTACGCAAATCGCTGATCCATCACGTCGTAGCGTGTTACTCATCGGCGAAGGATCATTACAACTTACAGTACAATCTATTGCGACAATGATTCGCCAAGATATCAAACCTGTACTCTTCGTCATTAACAATGATGGTTATACTGTTGAACGTAAAATCCACGGTGAGAAAAAACCGTACAACGATATCAGTATGTGGGACTATCAAATGTTACCTGCTGTCTTCGGTGGAAAAGATACAGTGAAAGTACATGACGTTCAAACAAGCCAAGATCTTAAAACAGCTATGGATACAATAAACGATGATGCATCACACATGCACTTTGTCGAAGTGAAAATGACGAAAGATGATGCACCCGCTAAATTAAATAAAATCGCTAAATCATTCGCTAATCAAAATAAATAATAGACTTTCAAGCAGTCTTCGGGTTGTCTAGCCGGAGACTGCTTTCTCTCTTTTAATCGGCATTTTGCCGCGCTTTTGACATTTTACTGGATACTTCTTTCTTCATACTCCTTGAATCATAATGAACATATTAATTGTTAAGATCAAAAAGTGGATAAAATTCTCATTTTTAATATAAAAAGATAAATTTATTCATTATGATGTTCATAACATTGTACAAGGGGAAAGAGTTCTCTATAATAATGATTGTACATATGCCCAAAATGGGTACTGAATGTGTATACACACCTTAAGTTCAACTGAAGATGCACCACATAGATACATACTTTTCGCATCTCAAGCAGCTTAAGTCAGGACCATATTTATGAAGAGGTGAGCCAATGCATATCGTGTTTGACCCAGGTATTAGTCTGGTTTACAGAATTGTTTTAATCTGTTTCTTAGTATTGAATATCTTTTTAGCAGCGGTCATCGTATTTTTAGACCGTGATCGCCGAGACGCTACAGCAACATGGGCATGGTTACTATTACTCTTTGTCATGCCAATCTTTGGTTTTATTTTATATATGTTTGTCGGCCGTGCACTCAGAATGAGACGTAAAAAACAAGTCTCCGGAGAGGCAATCGAAGACGCCCTGGATAGGGTGGATGAACAACTTGAAAATTATAAAAATGATGAATTTACGACTAAAAATGACATCGTGAGTAAACATAGCGATATCGTTCAGATGTTGCTGCACGATCAAATGTCATTCTTAACTGAAACAAATAAAGTCGACCTTTATACAGATGGTCATGATTTATATGATCAATTTAAAGAAGACTTACGTAACGCCAAAGACTACATCCATCTAGAGTATTGCAAATTTGAAATGGATGGCTTAGGTACTGAGGTAAGAGAAATTTTAGAACAAAAAGCACAAGAAGGATTAGAAGTTAAAGTACTTTACGATTCTGTCGGTACGAAAAGTGTGAAGAAACATACCTTTGATCGCTTAAAAGAATTAGGCGGACAAGTTGAAGCATTCTTTGATTCTAAGATTCCACTCATTAACTTCCGTATTAATAACCGAAACCACCGTAAGATTTTAGTCGTCGATGGTAAGATTGGTTACGTCGGTGGCTTTAATATCGGTGATGACTATCTTGGTCTCAACGAAAAAAATGGGTTATTGGAGAGATACGCATTTACGCGTTCGCGGTGATGGTGTGGATGCATTACAACTTAGCTTTATTCAAGATTGGAACTCTCAAGCAGATCGAGAACAACTTGAATTCAATAAAAAATACTTCCCACCGAATCCACATGATGATGGTGACGTCGCAATGCAAATTGCGTTAAGTGCACCTGATGAAACATGGCATCAAATTGAATTTGGTTACATGAAACTGATCATGAGTGCGAAAGAATCTATCCGTATTCATAGTCCATACTTTATTCCAGACCGCGGTTTCATTAATGCATTACGTATTGTTGCTAAAGCGGGTGTTGATGTGACAATTATGATTCCTTGTAAACCGGACCATCCGTTAGTTTACTGGGCAACATGGGATAGCGTGGCACAACTCATCAAGGATGGTATCAAAGTATATACATATGATAATGGATTTCTTCATTCTAAAACCATGGTCATTGATAATGAAGTTGCGAGTGTTGGTTCTGCTAGTATGGATTTACGTAGCTTCGAACTCAACTTTGAAATCAATGCCTTCGTTTATAATGAAAAACTCGCGCGCCAATTGAGTGAAGCCTTCGATAACGACATTAAGAAAAGTACACAACTTACAGAAGAACGTTACGAAAATCGTTCTAACTGGATTAAATTCAAAGAGGCAATTGCGAAACTCATCTCACCATTACTTTAATGAAAAAACATATTTTAAACATAAAAAACCAGCGGTACGCTCAATCAGCGCCGCTGGTTTTGTTTTATCTATTAATCGACAATATCTAATTGATGGTCGCCTGCTTTAATCCAGTTTTGATGGAACATGATTTTATATAACAAGAAGCTAACGACTGCTGGTAAGATCACATGGAAAATTGCGATGAGGATTCAAGTATCTAACGTACCGCCCATCACTTTGATTGTCATAATTTGACCAACAAAACCACTCGTACCCATACCTGCACCTGCAGCGTTATTCGTCATAGGGAAGAGTGTCGTCATAATCGGTGCGATGATGGCACTAGCCAAAGTTGGCGGCACTAAGATTAACGGATGTTTTAAGATATTCGGAACTTGCAACATGCTTGTGCCAATACCGACAGAAATGAGTGAACTCCAACCGTTATCTTTATAACTGTTAACCGCAAAGCCGACCATTTGTGAACAACAGCCAATTGCTGCGGCACCGGCTGCTAAACCACTTAAATCTAACATTAATGCGAGGGCTGCACTAGAGATTGGTGCTGTTAGTGCAAGACCAAAGATAACTGCGACGATGATACCCATGATGAAAGGTTGTTGGTCTGTCGCGGCATTAATGATGCCACCAAGTGCAGTCATGAGACTGTTTAAGATTGGACCGAAAAGCAATGCGATCGCACCGCCACCGATAATTGTTGCCATAGGCGCGACAATGATGTCGATTTTTGTTTTGCCTGCATAAAACTGACTTAATTCTACGATGACAAGGGTTGCTATGTATGCTCCGACTGCGCCACCACCAAATGTGTCAAAACCTAATGTCCCTACGATGGCACAGGAATAAATGACGAGCGGCTTAGCGCCCAGACCATGTGCTATGGCAACCCCAATCGCTGCTCCTGTTAAACTACCCGCAACTTCACCGATATCTGCTAAAAAGCTGAGGTTCAGTTGTGGTATCAGTGTTTGATTTCCAATGGTTTCAAGAATAAGGCCGATGATCAGTGAGCCGAATAGCCCAAAGGTCATGTAACTCAGTGCCTCTATGAACCATCTATTTAAATATTTAACCATTTTAATTAACCACCCCAAAGTTTAGATTTAATAAATAAATTGATATAAGTATAACACTACCCGTGTAAAGTTACAAAACAGTTTTTCACAATTTTAAAACAACTTTCAAAAAACGTTGTGCATCTCCTTATGAAAGTGATTAAAATGGAGTGCGATAAAGATATAACCTTATTAATAAATAGGGGGACATTCGTACCTATTTCTTAAAAATGGGTACGAAGATGTTTTTTCAACTTCACAAATTATCTTAAAACAAAAAAGTGGAACAGAACCACTAGCGAGTAAACCAGGAGTCTGTTCCACTCTATATTGTATCAAGTTATAGGATGCGATGTGTAAAATTAATTTTTATTGACTGAAGCATCGTAGATAGAATCAATTGTATCTGCTAAGACTTGATTGAATTCTTCTTCTGATTGATCGACGTTTAAATCATTGATTAACGCACGAGAGAAGCTTGCGATTAAGCCGTCGTTCGATTTAAGTAATTTGTTCGCATCTTCTCTGCTGTAACCACCAGATAATGCAACGACACGTACCACGTTAGGGTGGTTGATTAATTCGTTGTATTGATTTGCTTTAGTTGGAATAGATAATTTCAACATGACATATTGATCCTCATCTAATTGATCTAATTCTTTTTTGATTGCTTCAGCTAAATAAGCTTCGATTTCTTCTTTTTGTTCGCTGTGAATGTTAACTTCAGGTTCAATGATTGGAACTAAATCTTTAGCGATGATTTCTTTAGCGATCACAAATTGTTGATGCACAACTTGATCGATACCTTCTTTATTGAATTCTAAGATATTAGAACGCATTTTTGTACCGAAGATTTTATGATCGTTTGCGCGAGATAATAATGTATCTAAGTCAGAAATAGGTTTCATTAATTGAACACCGTCTTGTTGTTCAGCTAAACCTTTATCTACTTTTAAGAAAGGAACGATGCCTTTATCAGCTAAGTAGTCACCAGTATGTTTACCTTCTACTTCGCGATCCATTGTTTGTTCGAAAAGAATCGCACCAAGGATTTTATCGCCATTAAATGATGGTGATGTTACGATGCGTGTACGCATTTCGTGTACGAGGGTAAACATTTCATCATCGTTGCTATATTGATCTTCAGCAACGCCGTAATCAGCTAACGCTTTAGGTGTACTACCGCCGCTTTGGTCTAATGCAGCAATGAATCCTTTGCCGTTTTTAATTTTGTCGAATTGTTCTTTATTCATTTCTTACTTTCACTCCTCTGTTTCCTATTTACCTACAGTATGATAAAAATGAGAGCATAACGCAACTGCTTTCCCTTAATATTTTGAATTTTTGTATGAACCGCATAAGCATGCGCATTTTGCAGCTTAAAAAACATAAATAAAAGGCCGCTAAATCTAAAAATTATATAACCAATCAAAGAACATGCAATTTCATAAAATAGTAGAAATGATTACGACGCCTCATCAAAAAACATAAATAAATTTAAATGCATATATTGTGTATATAGATGCAAAAATCACTTAGGTTTAATTTACTAAAATTCATTAAATATAAAATTAACAATACTTTTGATCATTCTGACCCACTTTTATATAACAATTTAATATATAAATATTCATTATAAATATCTATATTTTATGAAGCCAATTTGCAAGAATTCTAATTATTAGTTACCCTTTATGTTTGTAAAGACCATATATAAAACTATTAATAGTTTTATAGTTACATATTTTCTATAAGGGGTGCTGATAAGTGAATAAGAAAAGTAAAATCATGGACTGGCCGACCTTTATAGGATCCGTCATTATATTACTTATGGCTGTAATACCGATGATGGTCTTCCCTAAAGCGAGTGAAGATGTCATTACTGGTCTTAATGATATGATATCTAACTCGATCGGTGCAGTGTACTTACTCTTAGGATTAGTTATTCTTGCTTTCGTATTATACATAGCTTTTGGTAAATACGGTAAAGTTACACTTGGTAAATCCACTGATCGCCCTGAATTCAATGACTTCAGTTGGGCTTCAATGCTTTTCTGTGCTGGTATCGGTTCAGATATTTTATACTGGGGTGTCATCGAATGGGCATTCTACTATCAAGTGCCGCCACTCGGTGCAGATGGTATGACAGATGAAGCGTTAGACCTTGCAACCATGTATGGTATGTTCCACTGGGGACCTATCGCATGGGCAATCTACGTATTACCTGCCTTACCGATCGCATATTTAGTTTTCGTTAAAAAACAACCGGTTTATAAAATCAGTCAAGCTTGCCGACCAATCCTCAAAGGTCAAACCGACAAATTGCTCGGTAAAATCGTTGACGTTTTATTCATCTTCGGTTTACTCGGCGGTGCCGCAACATCATTAGCACTTGGTGTACCATTAATTTCTTCAGGTATCGAACGCTTAACTGGTTTAGATGCCGATAACATGGTCATGCGCAGTGCGATTCTTTTAACAATTACAGTTATTTTCGCAATTAGTTCATACACAGGATTGAAAAAAGGGATTCAAAAATTAAGTGACGTCAACGTTTGGTTATCATTCTTCTTACTTATTTTTGTATTCGTTGTCGGTCCTACAGTATTTATTATGGAAACGACGGTAACAGGCTTCGGTAACATGTTGAAAAACTTCTTCCAAATGGCTTCATGGTTAGAACCATTTGGCGGTATCGGTGGTCGTGAAAAAACAGGCTTCCCACAAGACTGGACAATCTTCTACTGGTCATGGTGGATTGTTTACGCACCATTTATCGGACTCTTTATCGCTCGTATTTCTAAAGGTCGTACATTAAAAGAAGTCATCCTTGGTACGATCGTGTACGGTACATTAGGTTGCGTATTATTCTTCGGTATCTTTGGTAACTATGCAGTTTACTTACAATTGACTGGTCAATTCGACGTGATCAATTTCTTAAACAGTCATAGTACTGAAGCAACTATCATCGAGGTTATGCACCAATTACCTGCACCAACATTTATCATTATATTATTCTTAATTTCAGCATTCTTATTCTTGGCAACAACATTCGACTCAGGTTCTTATATCTTAGCCGCAGCTACACAAAACAAAGTGCTCGGTGAACCATTAAGAGCGAACCGTTTATTCTGGGCTTTCGCATTATGTTTATTACCATTCTCACTTATGTTAGTAGGTGGGGACCAAGCCCTAGACGTACTGAAAACAGCATCATTACTGGCGAGTGTGCCTCTGATAGTCATATTCGTCATCATGATGATATCGTTCTTACAAACCTTGTCGGGCGACCGGCTTAAACTACAACGGCGAGCCGATAAGTATAAAGATATAGAACGACGGTCGTTACGGATTGTCCAAGTTCGTGAAAGTCATGACGACGAAGAACACGATGATAATTTATAACGCGATATGATTTGACGGCGAAACCTTATAATATTTGAGGTTTCGTCGTTTTTTTTGGAAAATGAAATCCATTCACGCTCAGGTTTACCTTTTATCACATAGATTTGTCATTGTTTGACTTATCATAGAATGCTTGTTACAGATAACAATTGTAATCCACTTTGAAAAGCAAACATCATAAGTGGGTAACGTGTCATCAAATCCGAATGATAGAATGATGAGTTTCATGTAAATTGTGTTAGATATTTTATGTAAGTGGTATAGAAATAAAGTAACGTTTACATTGTTTGAGTATTCAATAGCGTACACCATTTAACGTCATAATCTTTGACGCATAGTACATAGCCATAGCGGTCGTAGCGCAGCTTAAAGACGCTTCAGTCCCGCGTGAATAGTCAGCACAAGTTGACATCATTTTTCGGCATATGCTACTATGGTATAGATAAATTCGTTAAATAAAAATTTAACAAACTTAACGGAGGGTGATTTGATGGAACTTGTAGATAAGTTATCTAATCGTCAATTTATTGATGGTGAATGGGTAGAAAGTTCAAATAAAGAAACGCGTACCATTATAAACCCATACAACCAAGAAAATATCTTCGAGGTTGCTGAAGGTACAGCTGAAGATGCAGAACGTGCTATCTTAGCAGCACGTCGTTCATTTGAAGAAGGCGAATATTCACAACAAATGACTGGTGAAGAACGCGGTAAAAAAGTGCGTGCTGTGGCTGATGCAATTAAAGAACACAGAGAAGAACTCGCACAACTTGAAACATTAGATACTGGTAAAACATATGAAGAATCATTAGGTGATATGGATGATATCCATAATGTGTTCATGTATTTCGCTGGTCTCGCAGATAAAGATGGCGGAGAAATAATTGAGTCACCTATTCCAAATACTGAAAGTAAAGTCGTTAAAGAACCACTTGGTGTTGTAACTCAAATCACACCTTGGAACTATCCTTTACTTCAAGCATCATGGAAAATTGCACCTGCATTAGCTTCAGGTTGCTCATTAGTTATGAAGCCAAGTGAAATCACACCATTAACTACAATCCGCGTATTTGAATTAATGGAAGAAATTGGTTTCCCTAAAGGTGTTATTAACCTTGTACTTGGTAAAGGTTCAGAAATCGGTGAAGTAATGTCATCTCATAAAGAAGTTGACTTAGTATCATTCACTGGTGGTATTCAAACTGGTAAACACATCATGAAACAAGCGGCAGATCATGTCACTAACGTTGCGTTAGAACTCGGTGGTAAAAACCCTAACGTGATTTTCGATGACGCAGACTTTGATGTCGCAGTAGACCAAGCATTAAACGGTGCTTACTTCCACGCTGGTCAAGTTTGCTCAGCAGGTTCACGTATCATCGTTCATAACAGTATTAAAGATAAATTTGAACAAACATTAATCGACCGTGCTAAAAAAATTAAAGTCGGTAATGGTTTTGATGACGACACTGAAATGGGTCCACTTATTTCAGCAGAACACCGTGAAAAAGTAGAAAACTATATTGACATTGCTAAAGAAGAAGGCGCAACAATCGCTACAGGTGGTAAACGTCCTGATCGTGAAGACTTACAAGACGGTTTCTTCTTTGAACCAACTGTCATCACTGATTGCGATACTTCAATGCGCATCGTTCAAGAAGAAGTATTCGGTCCAGTTGTAACTGTAGAAGGATTCGATACAGAAGAAGAAGCAATCCAACTTGCGAACGATTCAATTTATGGTCTTGCAGGTGCGGTATTCACATCTGATATCGGTAAAGCGCAACGCGTCGCTTCTAAAATGAAAATGGGTACAGTATGGATTAACGACTTCCACCCATACTTCGCTCAAGCACCATGGGGCGGTTACAAACAATCAGGTATTGGTAGAGAATTAGGTAAAGAAGGATTAGAAGAATATCTTAATACTAAACACATTCTCATGAACCAATATCCAGAACCGGTAGACTGGTTTAGTAAATAAGACGTAGAGCAGTAAAGCAAAGATTTAATTTATTGAAACAGGAGGATATAGTGTATGAGTAATGAAGAAACAAATAACAAAACATACGATTATGTCATCATCGGAGGAGGTACTGCAGGTTCAGTATTAGGTAATCGCCTTACTTCAGATAAAAATAACGACGTGCTTATCTTAGAAGCAGGCCGTAGTGACTATCCATGGGATTTACTTATCCAAATGCCAGCCGCATTAATGTTCCCATCAGGTAATCGTTTCTATGACTGGATTTATGAAACAAAAAATGAACCACATATGAACGGCAGAAAAGTTGCCCACGCACGTGGTAAAGTGCTTGGTGGTTCAAGTTCTATCAACGGTATGATTTATCAACGTGGTAACCCAATGGACTATGAAGGTTGGGCAGAACCAGAAGGTATGGAAAACTGGGACTTCGCTCACTGCTTACCATACTTCAAACGTTTAGAAACAACATTCGCAGCCGACAAAGACGACAAATTCCGTGGTTTACATGGTCCCCTTAAATTAAGACGTGGTCCAGCTACAAACCCATTATTCCAAGCATTCTTCGACGCAGCTGTTCAAGCAGGTTACCACAAAACACCTGACGTTAACGGTTTCCGTCAAGAAGGTTTTGGACCATTCGACAGTAACGTCAGCAACGGTCGTCGTGTTTCTGCTTCAAGAGCTTATTTACACCCAGTGATGAGCCGTAAAAACTTAACAGTTAAAACACGTGCATTCGTAACTGAATTACACTTCGATGGTAATAAAGTGACTGGTGTGACATTCAAACGTAACGGTAAATATCACACAGTGAACGCTAAAGAAGTGATCTTATCAGGTGGTGCATTCAATACACCTCAACTATTACAATTATCAGGTATCGGTGATTCAGAACACTTACGTTCAGTAGGTATCGAACCACGTATCCACTTACCAGGTGTAGGTGAAAACTTCGAAGACCACCTTGAAGTTTACGTTCAACACGCTTGTAAACAACCTGTTTCTGAACAACCAAGCTTAGACATCAAAAAAATGCCATTCATCGGCTTAGAATGGATCTTTGCTCGTAAAGGTGCTGCAGCTTCTAACCACTTCGAAGGTGGCGGATTCGTACGTTCAAACGATGAAGTGGATTATCCTAACCTCATGTTCCACTTCTTACCAATTGCAGTTCGTTACGATGGTCAAAAAGCTAATACAGCACACGGTTACCAAGTTCACGTTGGACCAATGTACTCTAACTCTCGCGGTAGCTTGAAAATTAAATCTAAAGACCCATTTGAAAAACCAGAAATCGTGTTCAACTATCTTTCTACAAAAGAAGACGAAAAAGAATGGACAGAAGCAATCAGAGTTGCTCGTAACATCTTATCTCAAAAAGCGTTAGAACCTTATGACGCTGGTGAAATTTCTCCAGGACCTTCTGTTCAAACTGACGAAGAAATCCTTGAATGGGTTAAAAATGATGGTGAAACTGCATTACACCCTTCATGCAGTGCTAAAATGGGACCATCATCAGATCCAATGGCAGTTGTAGATCCTAACTCATTTAAAGTTTATGGCACAGAAAACTTACGTGTTGTAGACGCTTCTGCAATGCCACGTACTACAAATGGTAATATACATGCCCCTGTGATCATGATGGCTGAAAGAGCAGCAGACATGATCTTAGGTAAAAAACAATTAGAACCAGAATACGTTGAATACTACAAACACGGTGTCAACGATGAAAAAGATGGCGCTATCGATTAATTGATAAACCATCATCGTTTAAAATAAATTAAGAGAGGCTATTGAAAGGCTCGTTTAATAACGACTTTCAATAGTCTCTTTTTTGTATACACATGAAAAAGGCACTGATAAAGGGATGGAATCAAACCCTATATCAGTGCTTCGCTTTCATATCAACTTTAGAAATCGTATTGGTTATCTTCTTCTTCTAAAATGTTTTGATGGATTTTAGCCATGCGCAATGTATCTTTCGCAAGTGTATCAAGACGGAAATAGATATCATCGTTCGCAATTTCTTTTCCTGCGAAGTCTTGTTCTTCAATAAATACATACGTTTGCATGATTTGTGCTTTCATATAACCTAGGATCGGTTTTAATTGAAATTCAGGAATTAAATAGTGTTTAGGTGATCCTGCAGTTGCGACGATACCTACAATTTTATCTCTGAGCGCATTGACTGGGAGTAAGTCAAAGACATTTTTTAATGCACCAGGAATAGATGCTTGGAACACTGGGAATCCGATAAAGATGACGTCAGCATTCATCAACGCTTGTGTGAGTTTCAGTGTGTCACCTTCTTGATCCATATAACTGCGTCCATCACTGAATACGAGATCCAACTCACGTAAATCTAATAATGTCACTTCATGTGAATCATCTTCTTTGTGGATTGCTTCTTGTAAAGCATCCATTGCAATGCGGGTTTTACTTCCTACTGGAGAACCGGAAAGTAACACAATATTCAAGGTTATACCTCCTATTTAGATAAATGTTTTTTCACTTCTGGAATGATTTTTTCACCAATTAAGTCAATATTTTTCGTGATTTTATCAAACGGCACGCCACCGAAATCGATTTGTGCCATGAAACGTTGGTGTCCGTATAGTTCATGTTGGTACAAGATTTTTTCAACGATTTGTTGCGGGCTGCCCACCATTAAAGCTTCACGTTCATCTGGGGCATTCGCAAATTGTTGTTTAGGATAACCTACGCCACGAATAAAAGCCATACCTGTATTAATGTGTGGATAGAACTCACGCATTGCTTCTTGTGTCGTATCTGCAGTATAGAAAAGACTCGCCGTAGATACTGGCAACATTTCAGGTGATGTATCGAAGCCGTTATCTTGTGCCGTAGAACGGTAAAGATCGATAGAACGTTTGAAGTTCATCGCTGGTCCACCTAATGTCGTAATCATCATAGGCACGCCGAGACGTCCTGCTTTAATTGCACTAGCTGGAGGACCACCCACTGCGCGCCAGATAGGTAGATTGTCATCGACTGGGCGAGGGAAGATTTTCATGTTGTTTAAATCTGGACGGAAGCGACCAGACCATGTAATGCGATCATTTTCATTTAGTTTTAATAGTAGGTCTAATTTCTCTTCATATAAATCATCGTAATCGTTAAGGTCATAACCGAACAATTCAAATATGCCCGTTCTAGAGGCACGACCAGCCACGAGCTCTGCACGCCCGTTTGAAATTAAATCAATTGTCGCAAAGTCTTCGAAGACTCTGACAGGATCTGCTGCGCTGATGATAGAAGATGCACTAGAAACCTTGATGTTTTCAGTGGCTTGCGCAATCGCACCTAACACAACTGTATGCGCTTGGGTCGTGAAATGTTCTTGGTGACTTTCACCTACCGCAAAGACATTGATGCCAGCTTGATCAGCTAATTTACTCGCTTCAATCAATTCTTGTATGCGCTGTTCGTAGCTGACTTTTTCACCATTATGTGGGTTGAGTAAATGATCTCCGAGAGAGTAAAGACCAAATTCAAGCGGCGTATCTTGATTCATCGTTAATTTTGCCATTTTCTATCCACCTTTTTATAATTCATGTAAGTTTTGTTCGATTTCTTCTCTACGATCTTGCATGAAGTCAGGTAGGTTTAATGTTTTACCTAAATCTTCAATCGGTGTATCTACTGTGAAACCAGGTTCTGCTGTCGCGAATTCAAACATGATTTTGTTTTGGCGATAATATAATGATTTGAAAAAGAATCGATCGATAATGCCAGAATTCTTACGTGGTTCATTTTGAATGCGTTTATAAATCGTATTTAAGTCATCATCTGAAGGTGTGTTCACCGCAATATGATGTACATAACCACGACCAGGTCTCACGTGTTCACCTTGTTGTTCAACAACGACAAAGTCTGTGTAAAGTCCATCGTCATCTAAGGTATAGACAGTAACTTCATCGAAATCACGTTGATGATACTCTAAGACATCACGTAAGAAAGAAACCGTTGCCTCTTTATCTCTTACCCGTAATTCGACCGGTCCTAATCCTAAGATCTGATATGATTCTGGGATATCCGTATAACGATTGTGACGCCATGCAGTCGGTAACGTATGATCACCGTTGACGACGAGCACAATTTCTAAGTCATCGATGTCCTTGAATAATAAGGCTGCTTGACCGAGATAACGCATGCGTTCAGTTTTCACTTCGGCATCTTGAAGGCGTTGCTCGAAAAATGTAAGAGCCTCTTCGGAAGGAACGAGTAGAGATAGACGATAAATGGAATTTGTACCAGGGTGATTTCGTCCGATATTTGGCAGTTCGAAAAAGCTGAGTAACGTACCTGGCGTACCGATTTCATCACCGAAAAAGAGATGGTACATGGATGGATCGTCTTGGTTTACAGATTTTTCTACTAAACGTAAACCGAGGACATTTGTGTAAAAATCTTTATTGGCTTTAGCATCTTTTGTGTACATTGAAATGTGATGGTGTCCGATAATATGACTCATTGTCGTTTCCTCCCTTTTTTCTAAGATAATAAAGTATAACATTCAAAAAAGATAGTTTTTAACTTACAGGGGCACATTTGAACGTTTAGAGCGAAATGGTTGTGCCGTTATAACAGGTCGTATTGAAGCGGTATGATAGTGCTTATGTTCAAAATTTAACTTTGTATCATAATATATAATGATATTTTTTTACATAAATCAATTAAAATGCATTTATTGATAGTTGATTATGATATTATAGAGTTGACTGTCTATGATATTATAGAGTTGACTGTCTATTAAATAGAAAATATGAACGAAATGAGAGATAGAAATGAAGAAAAACTATATTATGGTAATGACAAGCTTTCTATTATTTATCGTAACAGGATTATCTACCATTAATGAAAGTCAAAAAGAAGAAACGGTAGATGTCACTGCAGTAGGGGATAATTTAATTCATCCAGCCGTTTACAGAGATGCTGAGGAAGCGGATGGTTCCTTCAACTTTAAACCGATGTACAAACCAATCAAAGATGATATTAAACAAGCGGACCTCGCTTATGTCAATCAGGAGTCACCACTTGGAGGAGACGACAGACCATACTCTGGCTTTAAACGTTTTAACACCCCGAGTGATGTGGCGGGAGATCTTGTTGATACAGGCTTCAACCTAGTGAACGGTTCAAATAACCACGCATTAGACCAAGGTTCAAAAGGGTTAGAACATGAAGTTGATGTATGGAAAACATTTAAAAACCGCGTATTATTTACTGGGAAATATCAATCTCAATCTCAACGTGACCGCATTCCTGTGAAAAAAGTGAATGGCATGAAAGTATCGATGTTGAGCTATACGTATGGGACAAACGGTTTGAAGTCGAAACATGACTACAGCATCAATTACTTGGATAAAAAGCTCATGAAACACGATATTCAACGTGCGAAGAAGAAAAGTGATGCGGTAATTGTATCTGTACATTGGGGCAAAGAAGGCAGTCATAAACCGACGCGCGTTCAAAAAGATTATGCGAAGTTCTTGGCGAAACAAAATGTAGATGTCGTCATTGGGACACATCCTCACGTCATTCAACCTGTTAAATGGGTGAAAGGAGAAGACGGTCATCGTACATTGGTTGCGTATTCATTAGGTAATTTTCTTAACGCGCAAATGACAGGTACCGAAAGTAATGAACTCGGCGGTAACTTATCATTCACACTTAAAGAAAAAGGAAATCAAGTTACTGTGAAAAACGTCGAATGGAAATCACTTGTAAATCATTTTGAACGCAAAGACGTGCGTTATCCGATGAAACGCACAGACTTTAAAGTGATACCGCTCGATGATTATACGGATGATATGATACAAAGACATGGTTTACAAGGCTTCCCAGGATACGATATGAGTCGAGATCGATTCGAACAGATCACCAGAGATACAATAGATGCTAAATATCTTAATGATGAAAGCATGTAATATCATAAAAAGAGAGCGGGGTGGAAATCCATGATTGTGGAAGATTTCTACTCCGCTCTTCAGGTATAAATATTGGGAATCAGGAAAGGGTATACTTTGAAATCGCTCGTGCTATCTGCGAGCGATTTCTACGTTTTAAGGCGATGATTTATTGAACAATATCTCACCTTGTCAGCCACTTTCTTCGGTGGTATGTTCTCTACATTTACGCTATCACGAATGCACAGTTTTGTGTGAATCAATGCGCAAATGGCAGTTTTGAATGCTTAACTGTTAAAATATATTTTAAAAATCCTACCAAAATGATAAAAATTATTTACAGTGTAACTAAAACAATGTGAGTGCCGCGCACGAGGCCGATGAAAGACGTTTATTTTAAAGAAAATAGGATTGACTAATTCATACAGAGAGGCTAAACTATGTATAAATCCGATTAAAATAATAAGAATAGAGGTAGTGCTATGAAGAAATTAATTTATGGTTTATTTGTTACACTGTTAGCGGTGGTTTTAACTGCATGCGGTAACGATGATTCTGACAAAGATGCAGCAAATAAATCTGAAAGTTCAAGCGATGACAAAACACTCGTCGTTGGAACTGAAGGGACATATGCACCGTTTACTTTCCATAACAAAGATGATGAGTTAACGGGGTATGATATCGACGTGACAAACGCGGTAGCCAAAGAGATTGGTTACAAAGTTGAATATAAAGAAACACAATGGGACTCTATGTTTGCAGGGTTAGATGCAGGTCGTTTTGACATGATCGCTAACCAAGTAGGGATCAATAAAGAACGCCAAGAAAAATATAAATTCTCTGATCCTTACACATATTCAAACGCAGTACTTGTAGTCAGCGAAGATAATAACGACATTAAATCATTCGATGACGTGAAAGGTAAAAAGTTAGCCCAAACGTTTACATCTAATTACGGTCAAATGGCGAAAGATAAAGGTGCAGATGTAACGAAAGTTGATGGTTTTAACCAAGCGATGGACTTAATTTTATCTAACCGTGTTGATGGTACGTTTAATGACAACGTGTCTTACTTGGATTATAAAAAACAAAAACCAAGTGCTAAGATCAAAGCCATCGAAGGTGACGAAGAACAAAGCCAATCTGCGTTTATCTTCACTAAAAAAGAAGATGACAAGAAAATAGAAGATATCAATAAAGCATTGAAAAAATTAAAAGATAATGGTGAATTAACTAAAATAAGTAAGAAATGGTTTGATGATGATGTTTCTGAGCCTAAATAGTGAACAACAACATGCGCTAGATGCCGCAAAGCAAGCCTTCTTACCGATGTTAGAAGGTCTCGTTAAATACTCAATCCCCATCACGCTCATCACATTTGTGTTGGGGTTGATTATTGCATTATTTACAGCATTGATGCGCATTTCAACCAGTCGTGTACTTAGCGGAATCGCCCGGGTGTATACTTCGATTATTCGAGGTACGCCACTCATCGTTCAACTGTTCATTATCTTCTATGGTATTCCAGAATTAGGCCGTTTGATTACGAATGATTCAAGTGTGCAATGGACGTTAGCACCGGTCGTCGCAGCGATTATTGGTCTGTCATTCAACGTCGGCGCCTATGCGTCAGAAATTATCCGTGGAGGGATATTGTCTATACCTGATGGACAAACCGAAGCGGCTTACTCTATAGGTATGAACTATCGACAAACGGTTCAACGTATTGTGTTACCTCAAGCTATCCGTGTTTCGGTACCAGCGCTTGGGAACACATTTTTAAGTTTGATCAAAGATACATCACTATTAGGATTTATCCTTGTTGCTGAAATGTTTAGAAAGGCTCAAGAGGTTGCCTCAACCACATATGAGTACTTAACGATCTATGTGCTTGTCGCAATCCTATACTGGGTCGTATGCTTTATCATTTCAATCATCCAAGGCTTTTATGAATCTTATCTTGAAAGAGGTTATCGTTCATGATTGAATTACACAATATCAAGAAACAATTCGGCGACAAAACCGTCATTAAAGGCATTGATTTAACGGTAGATCAAGGTGAAGTCGTGACGTTAATCGGTCGTTCAGGTTCGGGGAAAACGACGCTATTACGCATGATGAATGCCCTTGAATTACCGACAGAAGGTACGGTTTATGTAAATGGCCAGACATATACGAACGATGATAAAAAATCTCAAATTCGTGTGCGTAAAGAGTCAGGCATGGTATTCCAAAGCTATAATCTCTTTCCACATAAAACTGCGCTTGAAAACGTGATTGAAGGTTTGGTCACTGTTAAGAAAATGAATAAAAAAGATGCGAAAAATCGAGGACTCGAGCTGCTAGAAAAAGTAGGACTGACTGCAGTCAAAGATCAGCACCCCGCCGCGTTATCTGGTGGTCAACAACAACGTGTCGCAATCGCAAGAGCTTTAGCGATGAATCCGAAAGTCATGTTGTTTGATGAGCCTACATCTGCATTAGACCCTGAATTAGTAAACGAAGTATTTAAAGTGATTAAAGAACTTGCTGAGGAAGGCATGACCATGGTCATCGTGACCCATGAAATGCGTTTCGCAAGGGAAGTCTCAAACAAGACCGTGTTTATTCATGAAGGTGTGATTGGAGAACAAGGAGATCCAGAGAAATTGTTCAATCATCCAGAGAGCCCAGAACTCCAACGCTTTTTAAATATGATACGTGAAGATGCCTAATATCTTAGTTGAATGACCTCTAAAGATCTAAGTGATATGAAAATAGTTCTTTAGAGGTTTTTTGTATGCTTTTCTAAATGGATTGGCGTTCGTTCGATAAGTATTTATTTACTGATACATAAATTCCTATTGCACCGATGACTAAAATGACTAGGGTATACATACTCATACCGAAAACATTTAAGAACGTTCCTAACAAAATGCCGAAGCGGGCGAGGAGTTCTGCGAGACTGTAACCTAAATTACCGAGCGCAGAATAAGAACCTCTCAAACGTTCGGGAATCATCTTGTATCGTTTCTCTTGGATGACTGGAGAAAAGATAATTTCACCACTCGCAGCAATCATCATTGCGAGGATTAGAAACCAAAATGAATTAAGATATGTTAAATTGACATAACCTAAGATATAAAAGATTAAGCCGAATAAGAAAAAGTATTTTTCACTGAAAACATGATACCCTTTATGGATAATATAAGAGAGTAACACGATGGTTAATGTATTCGTAATCATGATGACTGAAAACATTTTAACGCCATCAATAGGTATGGATAAGAACGATATTTCTTGGAAGTTCTGTTGTAACCTTAAAGCGACATAAGAAGACATGGATAATTCTGCTGACATAATCAAACTGGTGGAGACTAGTAAGATCATGTATTGCTTATCTTTGAATACCTTGGCATAGTTGGTAAAAAGCGTTTTACTATTGTGGCGCGATTTTTGTGCTTTCTTTGTATCTTTAGGTAACCAAATTTTAAGTGATAGAAAGACGAGAAAGAATATGGCGGCTGCGACTAATAAGATGATGGATTTATTTGAATGATAAAGATAACCACATAAAAACATGCCCACTGCTATCGCAATGTTGTCCAACCAATAACCAAATTTGAAGACATAGTTTTCGACCTCTGGCGTGACGGCATCCATGACAATCGCATCCATCGCTGGAAATTGAAGGCCAAAGAAGATGACAAATATCGTATAAGCGATGCAAAAATAAACGATATATTTCGGTCCGTCGACTAGGGTGAACGCCATTGCGAGTAACATCAATGACATAAAGAACTGATAGGTTAAGATGATTTTACGTTTCGCAAAGGTATCGATGATATAACCGCCATAGAGATCGAGAGGAATGGTAGTTAAGACTAATAGCGATAAAAAGAGACCCGTAAACTGTGCGCTGATCATCTCAGTTAAATAGAGTGCGATAAAGGGAAGAAACGCCGTTGTAATCATTTGTTGAAAGAAACCCGCAATCAGACTGACCTTTAATGTAGGATTTAATAGATTAAATTTAGACATAAGCGGTTTCTCCTTCAATGTGGGCTGAAATGCTATATTTAAGTAGTTGAATCAGGGTGGTAAACTGAATGATCACATGATTATAATGAGCGTACCAAAGTTTAAACCGTTCTTCTATCTAACGGCCGATATACGGCGATATACATACAAATAGCACCGATTAAGATGATACACGTCATATAAATGCTCATGTCGAATACACTTAAAAACGTACCTAGCAAGATACCGAAACGTGAAATCAGTTCAGAGAAATGAAAGCCTAACGAACCAAAAGCAGAATATGATCCGCGCATATCTTCTGGAATGAGCTTATATTGTTTTTCTTGATAGATCGGAGAATAAATGATTTCTCCACTCGTCGCAAGCAGCATAGCGATGAGTAACAATGAGAATGAATTTAAATAGGTTAAACTGACATAACCAATGAGATAGAGTGCAAATCCTATGATAAGGAAATGTTTTTCTTTAAAGTATTTATTTCCTTGCAATATCACATAAGAGAACAATACGACGCTGATGGTGTTCGTGACCATGAGAATTGAAAACATTTTGACGCCATCAATGTGAAAAGTAAATAGAGAAAAGCTTTCAAATGTACGTTCCAATCTTAGTGCGACGTAAGAAGACATGGATAATTCCGCAGATAATAACAAACTGAAAGCGAACATTAACAGTATGTACGTTTTATCTTTAATGACTTTGCCATAGTTTGAAAAGATATCTTTAATATTGTAGGATGATGCCATTTTTATGTGCGTCGTTTGTGGAATCCATTTCAATAAGGCTATAAATACGAGAAAGAAAGTAAGTGCAGCAATAAATAACATTAAAGCTTTATTCGACTGATAAAAGGCAGTTCCAAGCAGCATTCCGATAGCCGTTGCTGTATTATTTAGCCAATAACCAAATTTAAAAATGAACTTTTCAACGTCTGGTGTAACCGCATCCATGACAATGGCATCCATCTCTGGATGTTCTAGACTATTCAGGATAGTAAAGAAAACATATGCGATACAAAAATAAACGAGATACTCAGCCGGTTGGAGTAGTGCCATCGCCATACAAAATAACGCTACCGCCATGCCCAATTGATAAGTGAGTACGAGATGCCGCTTTGAAAAGTGATCCACAATATGACCACTAACCAATGAGATAGGCAATGTAATAATTACGAGAACGGATAAAAAGATACCCGAGAATCGCGCATTCACCATGTCTGAAAGATACAAAGCGATAAAAGGAAGAAATGCTGTTGTGATAATGCTCTGGAAAAAAGAAGAAATCAGACTGACTTTTAAAGTAACATTCATCGAGTTAAATTTCTGAATCATCGCATCGCTCCTGACAAGTGAATTCTACAATTTTGTATATTCTGAAAATTAAGGTATTAATATTATATAACCATAAAAGGTGTAGCTTTTCAATATTATTTTTATGATGATTGAGAAGGGATAGCGAGATATTTTAAACAAAATAAAAAAACTGCCGACAAAGCTTGACCTTGCCGACAGTTGAATACATTTAATTTAAATTGAATTGCTCATGCGATGGACGCATTAGAATAACATTTGGTCGCTACCGTGAGTTTCGCCAAGTGCTTCTTGAGCAAGTACGTTAAGATAGTTCCAAGGACGGTCGAAATCTGGTTGGAAGAAGAAGTCAGCCATAGCAAGTTGTTCTAATGTCCAACCTGCAGAGATTGCAACTGAGATTGTGTTGATAGATTCAACTAAGTCTTCTTTAGACATGATTTGACCACCTAAGATACGGTGACTATCTTTATCGTAAACCACTTTCATGTGAACTTTTGTTTCGTCTTGCATGAATTTAGGTCTTACAAGTTCTTCAACATAAGTTGCACCTAAATTACCGTCGTATACGGGTGCTTCAGTTTCGTGTAAACCAGTTTGACCGAAGTTGTAGTCAAATAGGCGTAAACCAGAAGTACCAGATACGCGTGGCATTTCCATTTCGCTACCAGTCATGTTTTTCGCAGCTACAACACCTTGACGACGAGAGTTAGTAGCAAGTGCGATATAACGTTCTTCTTCAACTGGTGCGTAAGGGATTAATGTTGCGTCACCACCAGCGTAGATGTCTTCAACAGAAGTTTGTTGTTTTCTGTCGATTTTAATCATGCCGAGGTCGTTTAATTCAACTTTATCAGCTAACCATTCAGTTGAAGGTTTAACACCGATTGCGAAGAGTACTGTGTCTGCTTCGTATTCGTTTTTATCTGTAACAATTTTAGTTACGTCACCGTTTTCGCCTTCTACTTTTTTAACCATTTCGCCACCAACGAAGTCTAAGCCATGTTCTTTGGCGTTATCTTCTAAGATTGAAGTGAATTCTTCATCTAAATAAGTTGGTAAAATACGATCCGTTACGTCGATGATTTTAGTATCAGCACCTGCTTTAGTGAATGCTTCAGCAGCTTCGATACCAATGTAGCCACCACCAACTACGACAACTTTTTTCGCTTCAGATAAACGGTCTTTAATTTTACCTGCCCAGTCACGGCCACGCATGAAGAAGATATTGTTGTATTCATCAAGACCTTCAACAGGTGGTACGTTAGGTACGCCACCAGGACTTAAGAAGAGTTTATCGTAAGACTCTGTATATTGTTCACCATTGTGGTCAACAGTTACAGTTTTATTGTCACTATCTAAATCAACAACTTCTGATTCAGTGTGTACGTTAACACCTTGTTTTTCGTAAGATGCTTCGTTTGCATAATGAAGAGAATCTAATGAAGGTGATACATCTTCTAAATAGCTTTGAATACCACATGATAGGAATGAAGGTTTGTCACCTTTTTCGAATAAATGAATTTCAGCTTCTTTGTCATCTTTTAAAACTGTTTGAATTACTTCGAAACCAGCATGTGAACTTCCGACTACTACATATTTCATAATATTGATAACCTCCTCGTTGTTTCTTGAAAGATTTATATTAAATGTCTTTAACTTTGCCGTTACTTATATTGTTTATCACAAAATAATAATTCTAATCATGGGAAACGTTTTCTTATGAGAAATGTCACAAAATATTCATAAAAACCATGTTTGAAATGATTAAAGTTTATTCTCAAATACGCCATAACTGTTCGACGACTTGCAGTGGGATAAACAATTTCGCTGCATGTTCTAGTTTAACAACTCAGAACCCGTGATAGCAAATCTATGAATCGGAAAATAAACTTGATACAATAAAAGTGAAAGAATGATAATTAACAGTTAGCAAATGAGAATAGCAGGGATGTTATTGAGAAAGGGGGATGACAATTTGCTAAAAAAATGGATGCGCTTGGTCGCAATATGCATACTTATGGTTACGATGGTGAGTACAGATACATATGCAGCATCAAATCCAGTCGATGATGCTAACAAGGTCGCTGAACAACCGATATCAGAACAATTTCAACCAAAATCAGTGATGATTGCAAGTCAGACGGGACAGGTTTTGTATGATTATCACCCAAATGAAGAGACTGATCCTGCTTCATTAACTAAGGTCATGACGATGTACCTTACGTTAGACGCGATGAAACGTGGTGATATCAAAGGGTCAGATGAAATTAAAATTACACAGGAATATCAGAAGATGACAGAATTACCTAATCTATCGGCCAGTCCGTTAAAAGTGGGCGAATCTTATACTGTAGACCAATTTTTAGACCAAATTACACTAAAATCAAGTAACGCTGCTACATTGATCCTCGCAGATAAAATTTCTGGTGATAGTTCTAAGTTTACAGACCAAATGAATGAAAAAGCGAAAAAATTAGGCATGACGCACACACATTTTACAAATCCAACAGGAGCAGACACGAAATTATTAGAGGAATTTGCACCCAAAGCTTATAAAGATGAAGGTAAAACGACCTCCACTGCACGTGATATGAATAAACTTATGTATCACATTATTAAAACCCATCCCAACGTACTTCAATATAGTAAGAAAACGTCTGCGAAACAACATGGTGAAGTGTTAACACCTAAAAATACTTCATTGAAAGGCCAAGAAAACGAACTAAGAGGGGCAGATGGTTTAAAAACAGGTACGAGCGACGATGGATATAACTTAGCATTAACGGCAAAACGCGATGGACTTAGATTAAATGAGACGATCTTAAATGTTCAACCGTATCCAGATCAAGCTGCTGAAAATGCACGCCACTTGATCGCAAATGCGTTGATGGAACAACAGTTTCAAGATTATGAGTATAAAAAAGTGTTAAGCAAAGGTGAACATAAAATCAATGATCACCGTTATAATGTGAAAGCAGATTTATATGACGTCGTGCCTAAAGATATGGATCAAGTGAAATTTAAAGTAAATGATAATGATGAAATCTATGTAGACTATCCTAGACAATTTATAAAAGGGACACATGCGCCCAAGGTAAAGGCTGACAAAGAAAACGCCTTTACCTCATTTTTTAAAGATCTATTTGAATAATGTGGCTGGGAGTACTCATGCCCCATTTTTATATGTTAATCGGTCGATAGTGCTACGTATTCACTGCCAAAAATAAAATTTTAGAAAATTTTTAAAATACGGTTGACGTTTGCAATCGCTAAATGCTAGGCTTATAACAATTCAATAAAAAGTAACAACTCTTATCAAGAGAGGTGGAGGGATGTGCCCGATGAAGCCCAGCAACCGTCATTATATGAAAAGGTGCTAAATCACATGTGGTTAAGAGAGAAAATAAGGTTCAATCTATTTTAGATTGATGTACTTGTCCAATCATTATTTAACCCTGAAGATGAGAGAAAGGCTCAGAACTTTCTCTACATCGATAGAGGAAGTTCTTTTTTTGAATACATCAAGCTTTAGAAATGAGGTTATTGTGTATGAAAAAGAGTCTATTATTCATAGGTGTCGTGATTTTCAGTATTGTATTAACTGCTTGTGGTAAAGCGGATTCTGAAGACAAAAATATTACGGTCGCAGCTTCACCAACGCCACATGGTGAGATACTGAAACATGTCCAAGATGAAATGAAAGATAAAGGGTACACATTAGAAATTAAGGAAGTCAATGACTACAAAGTACCTAATAAATTACTCGATAAAGATGATGTGGATGCGAATTTCTTCCAGCACACACCTTACTTAAAAGAAGAGAAAAAATCCCATCACTATCAAATTGAAGAAGTTGGTAAAGTGTTTACGACACCTATGGGCGTTTACAGTAAGAAACATAAAAATCTTAAAGAGCTCCCAGATGGTGCGAAAATTTATGTATCAAACAATCCTGCTGAAGAAGGTCGTTTCTTATCATTTTTCGTAAATGAAGGGCTCATTAAATTAAAAGATGGGGTTAAACCAGAAAATGCGAAATTTGAGGACATTGCAGAGAACAAAAAACATTTAGAGTTCAATCACCAACAAGGCGCTGAATTTTTACCGAAAACGTACAACAACAATGAAGGTGACGCAGTGATTATGAACTCAAATTATGCGATAGATAACGGATTGACACCGCATAAAGATGCGATTGCTGTAGAAGATGAATCCTCACCGTTTGCGAATATTTTAGCCGTTAAAGAAGGACATAAAGATGATGAAAAATTCCAAACACTGATTAAATTATTGCAATCAGAAGATACCAAACAATTTATTAGAGATGAATTTGATAAAGATGTCATTCCGTATGAAGGAAAATAATTCGGGATGACCATAAAGAATTTTATTTTCAACTAGAGCTTCATTGAATACGGCATACTACGGGCTTGTGAATCTTGCAAAACAGGGTCATGAGTCCTTTTTGTTTTAGCCAAAATATAATAATGGACATTATTATTAGCAACTTACAAATAGTTGTATTTATCTGGCTATTAGTTTATAATTCTTATCATATAAGTAAGAATTAAACAGATGGCAAAAGACATGAAACATGTCAGAAATTAAGGAAACTGGAGATTTGCTATGAATACATATGACTTAATCGGGCATACGCCACTGGTATTATTAACGTCATTTAGCGATGAAAATGTACAAATCTATGCCAAGTTAGAACAATTTAATCCAGGTGGAAGTGTCAAAGATCGTTTGGGTAAATTTTTAATAGAACAAGCGATGGAAGATGACGCGTTAAAACCCGGTGGCACCATTGTTGAAGCAACGGCAGGAAACACTGGTATTGGTTTAACGCTCGCGGCAAATAGACAAAACATCAAAACGGTTATTTTTGCACCTGAAGGCTTTTCTGAAGAGAAGATTGACATCATGAAAGCACTCGGTGCGACGGTTTATCGTACGGCGCAATCAGAGGGGATGACTGGTGCACAACAAGCTGCAAAAGCTTATGCTACAGAACATGATGCCTTTTATACACAACAATTTGAGACAGCCTACAATCCGCAAGCATATGTGCATACACTCGGACCAGAGTTAACCGATGCATTAGACCACATTGATTACTTTGTGGCTGGTGTCGGTTCAGGTGGTACGTTTACAGGGGTTGCGCAACATCTCCAAAACTTTGATGTCAAGAATATTATTGTTGAACCAGAAGGCTCGATATTGAATGGTGGACCGCAACATGATCATGATATTGAAGGCATTGGTTCAGAAAAATGGCCGACATTTTTACCTAAAGCGCTCGTTGACGGTATTAAGACAGTGAGCGACAAAGCAGCTTTTGACAATGTAAAGCGGTTGGCAAAGCGAGAAGGATTACTCGTAGGTAGTTCTTCAGGAGCTGCATTACAAGGTGCGCTCGAGTTGAAGAATGAAATTACAAAAGGTGTTATCGTCACTATTTTTCCAGATGGTAGTGATCGATATATGTCTCAACGTATTTTTAACTATGAGGAGGAATAATATGAATAAAAAAACACGCATTATCCATGGAGGTCATACAACAGATGAAGATACAGGTGCAGTGACTACACCGATTTACCAAACAAGCACCTTTTTACAAGATGATATTGGTGATTTAAGAAAAGGTTATGAATACTCCCGTTCTGGGAATCCAACCCGTCACGCGCTAGAAGATTTAATCGCTGATTTAGAATATGGACAACATGGTTTCGCTTTTGGTTCAGGCATGGCAGCGATTAGTGCTGTGATCATGTTACTTGATGAAGGCGATCATTTAATCATCAACTCTGACGTCTACGGTGGAACATATCGTGCGTTAACCCAAGTCTTTAATCGCTTTGGTATCGAAGCGGATTTCGTTGATACGACAGATGTAGATCAAATTGAATCTTATATTAAAGATAAAACAAAAATGTTATACATTGAGACTCCATCTAATCCATTATTACAAGTGACAGATATTAAAAAAGTGGCTGATATTGCTGCACAACATGATTTGATCTCAGTGGTTGATAATACATTTATGACACCTTATTTCCAAAATCCACTTAAACTCGGTGCAGATATCGTGTTACATTCTGCAACGAAATATATCGGAGGACATAGTGACGTTGTTGCTGGACTTGTTGCCACAAACGATGATGACATCGCAGAACAATTAGGATTCATTCAAAATTCTACTGGTGGGGTACTTGGACCACAAGATAGTTATTTATTGATTAGAGGAATTAAAACACTCGGTTTACGTATGGAACAAATTCAACGTAATGCACAAGCGCTCGTTGAGTTATTACAACAACATGGCGCGGTGGAACACGTTTATCATCCTAGTATAGAAAGCCATAAAAATAGTGACGTTCACGCACAACAAGCAGATGGTCATACAGGTGTTGTTTCATTTGTCGTTGCAGATACAGAAGCTGCGAAAAAAGTCATTTCAAATACACAGTATTTCACATTAGCCGAAAGTTTAGGTGCAGTAGAAAGTTTAATTTCAGTACCTGCACTGATGACACATGCCTCTATTCCACAACAAGTTAGAGAAGAACAAGGCATTGCAGATGGATTAATTCGTCTGTCAGTAGGTATTGAAGATACAGATGACTTAGTTGCTGATTTACAACATGCGCTAGATCAACTTCAATAATTCGGACCAATTTAAAAATGCAGTTTTCAAGAGTCGGAATTTCTATGATATAGGGATTTCGGCTTAATTTTTTTGCTATCTATTTTTCCAAAAGATGCAGGAGACCGTTAATATTTTAAAAAATTAATCGATATGTGTGACTACTTTGTAGAAAAATATTTTTATATCTGGGATGTTCAATCTTTTCCATTTTAAGTTTCAGTATCATTTAAATACATAGATTTATGCATTAATATTTATTATTAGTTAAAAATATACGTTAATAATGTTAGTTTGGATTCATTTTAAAGAATAAAAACAGTAAAAAAATGAACATACATCTTTATTGTGCAAGGGAAGGAGTTATAGTACGATTTTGAGTGATACAGCAGAAATGTTGTATATTTATAATTTAATAATGGAGGGAAGACTTGGATGAGCAAGCGAAATCAAAAGTCATCAAAGAGACGTCTCGATTTCTTACCTAACCGTCAGAATAAGTATTCGATACGTAAATTTACGGTCGGTACAGCTTCTATCTTAATCGGTACATTGCTAATCTTTGGTTCGCATCAAGAAGTTGAAGCGGCAGAAACTGAAGAACAAACGCAAGCCGTCGATGCATCGAATGAAGATGAAGCAGAATCAGTAGACACAGACGCAGCAACCGATTCCCCTGAAGTTGATGCATCAGCCCCAACTGAACCATCTCTTGAAGCTGCTACAGATACAGATGAGAATGAACCAGACGTTTCGAAAGACACAACACCATCATTCCAAGCACCATCTGATGAAGTGACAACATCAGATCAAGCAACGGAGCAACCAGAAAGTGAAGGGAACGTAAACGAAGAGACAGAACAACCTACAGAAGCAACACCTAACGATCAAGAGGAGAAACAAGCAGCATCTGAAGCATCAGATATGCACGTTGAAGATGTCGTGCAACATCATGAGCAAGCTGTTGAAGATGTACAAGCGGATTCAAATGATCAAAGTGAACCCGTACCTTCTAAATATGAACAACAAGAAGACCAACCAAAAGCTTCAGTTGATTTATCTCAAGAAGATGTAAACCCAATCCCTAAAGCTGACACTCATGTTGTAGTACCGGTTACGCAACCCGTTGAAGCACTTGAAGTAAAAGCACAAGTTGAGACTTCAACAGTGGAACAAGCAGACGATGTTTTTAAACCTAAACATGCAGTTACACCTGCAGAAAATGATGATGTGACGAATGTTCAAACTGCAGATCTAAATGATTTATCGCCTTCAGAAGTGTCGGCGGTATTGAAAGATTTAGCGAATGAACAAGAACAAAGTAAAGTGAAAGCTGTAGCACCTCAAATACTTTCAAGAGCTGTTAGAGAACCTAACGCTACTAATGGTAATCATCGAGTGGACACGATGAAACGTGCTGAAGTCAACGATTTCCAAAGCTTTGTAAACGCGTTAAATGATAAGCGTGTACAAACGATTGTATTAAACCAAGATATTACTGCACGTAGCAACACACGTTTGAAAGACGGTGTGGGACGTTATATCGTAGTAGAAGGTAACAATCATACAATTAACACAGGTCGATATTTCGTTGAGGCTTTACCTAACTCTGGCGTTTTGATATTACATTTAAAAATGCGAATATTCAAACAAATCATGATAAAGGTCTCATTTATTTCAACCGTTCAAAACATGATAATCAAGAACTTACTTTTGAAAATGTCACACATACAGGCCATAGCTTGGTAAATGGTAAAAGCAATGTGGATGTGAATTTAGTTGGACACTTCACTACGATAAGTAACGATAATCATGCATCTCGTTCAAATATTACTGCAAAGTCGATTATTGTCAGTGATGATGCAGTGATTAAAGGCCAACGTACAGGTTTAGGAAATGTGTTTGAGGTAGATAAATACGGTGAATTCCTCACTGGTTCTAACGCAAACATTAGTGTCGATGTTTCACCAGTTGATGCATTTAAACATACAAATGGACATACGGCATTTAAATTAAATCAAGGTGCTAGAGTGATATTTGGTAATCATTCAAATGTTCAAATTACTGGTCAAAATATCTTCAGTTTCAGTGATCATGGAAGATTGCAAACTGGTCAAGGTTCACTCATTCGTGTGACGCAAAAAGGTAACGGTAACATTGTTGATATGGGTAGAAATAGTGCGTTTGTTGTAGGACAACGATCACAATTTTTGGCTACTTCTGATGAACATCGTACACCTGGCAGCAATTACGAAGAAAACAATCTCATCGGTTTAGATGGCAATTCTGAAATCATCATCGAAGAATCCGCGAAACTTGTATTGGATGCCAAAAACCACCAGTGGAACACGAAAACAAAATCGCAATATGGGTATTATAATGATTTAGTGAATATTAATGCGAAAGGTCAAGAAACAGCGTTATTACATGTAAAAGATAACGCTACACTCGATTTACGCACGGATAATAGAAACTATTATGCTGAAGTCATTTCTATTCCGTTGTCTGGTAATCATCCAGATCGTAAATTTATCTTTGACCATGCGTATTACGTGAACCTACAGAAAATGAACATCGTCGTAAGCGGTGAAAGTGTTAAACCAGTAGGTAAAAAACCAAACTTAATCTTCATGTCGCCGAAATCACCAGGACATTTCCAATGGAACGGTTCATACATTGTGAAAATGTGGAACCCAACGCATCTGAGTGATCCAGATCAACATGCTGACGCTGATAATGTGTGGGGGAATGTCGTAGATTTAAGAGCAGAACAAGAAGGCTTTAATACAGGTATACCAACATACAACCGAGAACAATCTACAAACTTAAGTAACCAAGGTAAAGCATTATCTCAACTGAACTTAAACTATGCCCAACGACTTGTATTAATCAGTAATCAGTCTGAACATCCAGAAGCGGTTAATCCAGACAACACAGAACATTTTGTTGAAATTCATGATGAGTACAATCCGACATATAACGAAGCAGCAACAAAACCTGGACAGCCTGTTGATTTACCAGTTGTATTCGTTGAAGAGGAAAGAGCATCTCGTGCTGCTACCCTGCCTGAAGGTACGGTTTTCGAGATTGTACGAGATAAAGTACCACCAGGTTGGAATGCCTCTGTTAAACCGAACGGGACATTACAAGTTATTCCGCCAGCAGATGCAATCCCAGGTACTACAGCCGTTATACCAGTGAAAGTGACATTTCCAGATGGTACCGTCACTTACACATCAGGTAAAGTTGTCGTTTTACCAACGGATGCGCATTTAAATCATCCAACTTATGGAGGTAAAGAAACGAAACCAGGTGTACCGGTTGATGTACCACAGACAAGTGAATCACCTATGCCAGATGGGACAGTATATGAAGTACCAAGTTTAAGTATTCCTGAAGGTTGGATGGTAACGGTTAAACCAGACGGGACATTAGTTGTTACTCCACCTGCAGACGCTGAACCAGGCACAACAATCAATATTCCTGTTAATGTCACTTATCCGGATAAATCAGTAGATTATACTGCTGCAAAAGTAACGGTTATTCCGAATGATGCGCATAATAATAATCCAGGATATGAAGAAGGTTCGACAAAACCAGGACAATCAGTGACAGTACCACAAACTGGGGATACTGAATTACCACCTGGGACTACATTTGAAGTGCCAAATGGAAGTGTACCTTCAGGTTATACAGTAACGGTAGATCCGAATGGCAATGTGACAGTAACGCCACCATCGGACGCAACACCAGGAACGTCAGTAGATATTCCAGTTAAGGTGACTTATCCAGATGGCTCAGTAGATAATACGAAGGTGAAAGTGACGGTTATTCCGAACGACGCACAAAGTAATGAACCTGGATATAACGAAGGATCGACAAAACCAGGACAACCAGTGACTGTACCACAAACTGGAGATGAAACTTTACCGCCAGGAACAACATTCGAAGTGCCAGAAGGCAGTATTCCATCAGGTTATACAGTAACGGTAGATCCGAAGGGTAATGTGACAGTAACGCCACCAACTGACGCGACACCAGGAACGTCTGTAGATATACCAGTTAAGGTAACATATCCAGATGGATCAACAGAGGAAGTACCAGTCAAAGTAGTTATTATACCGAATGACGCGCAAAGCAATATCCCTGGATATAGCGAAGGATCGACGAAACCTGGCCAACCGGTGACAGTGCCACAAACTGGAGATGAGACATTACCACCAGGAACAACATTCGAAGTAACTGAAGGCAATATTCCATCAGGTTACACAGTAACCGTAGATCCAAATGGCAATGTGACGGTGACACCACCAGCGGATGCGACGCCGGGTACGTCAGTGGATATTCCAGTTAAAGTGACATATCCAGATGGATCAACAGAGGAAGTACCAGTCAAAGTAGGTATTATACCGAATGACGCGCAAAGCAATGATCCGGGTTACGGAGATGTTTCGACGAAACCAGGCCAACCAGTAACGGTGCCACAAACTGGAGATGAAACATTACCGCCAGGCACAGCATTCGAAGTGCCAGAAGGCAGCGTTCCACCAGGCTATACAGTAACGGTAGATCCGAATGGCAATGTGACAGTAACACCACCAGTGGATGCGACGCCGGGTACATCTGTGGATATACCAGTTAAGGTTACTTATCCAGATGGTTCGACAGAGGAAGTACCAGTCAAAGTAGGTATTATACCGAATGACGCGCAAAGCAATGAACCAGGTTACGGAGATGTTTCGACGAAACCAGGCCAGCCAGTGACAGTGCCACAAACTGGAGATGAGACATTACCGCCAGGAACAACATTTGAAGTACCGAATGGAAGCGTACCAACTGGATATACAGTAACGGTAGACCCAAATGGCAATGTGACGGTGACACCACCAGCGGATGCGACACCAGGAACGTCAGTGGATATTCCAGTTAAAGTGACATATCCAGATGGATCAACAGAGGAAGTACCAGTCAAAGTAGGTATTATACCGAATGACGCGCAAAGCAATGATCCGGGTTACGGAGATGTTTCGACGAAACCGGGCCAACCGGTGACAGTACCGCAAACTGGAGATGAAACATTACCGCCAGGAACAACATTTGAAGTGCCAGAAGGCAGTATTCCAGCAGGTTATACAGTAACGGTAGATCCGAATGGCAATGTGACGGTGACGCCACCAACTGACGCGACACCAGGCACATCAGTGGATATACCAGTTAAAGTAACGTATCCAGATGGGTCAGTAGATAATACGAAGGTGAAAGTGACGGTTATTCCGAACGACGCGCAAAGTAATAATCCAGGATATACCGAAGGATCGACAAAACCAGGTCAACCAGTGACTGTACCACAAGTTGGAGATACTGAATTACCGCCAGGTACTACATTTGAAGTGCCAGAAGGTAATATTCCAGCAGGTTATACAGTAACGGTAGATCCGAATGGCAGTGTGACGGTGACACCACCAACTGATGCGACACCAGGAACATCAGTAGATATCCCAGTTAAGGTAACGTATCCAGATGGATCCACAGAAGAAGTACCAGTCAAAGTAGGTATTGTACCGAATGATGCGCAAAGCAATGACCCAGGCTACGGAGACGTTTCGACGAAACCAGGTTAACCGGTGACGGTACCACAAACTGGAGACGAAACATTACCACCAGGTACAACATTCGAAGTTCCAAATGGCAGTGTACCACCAGGTTATACAGTAACCATAGCTCCAAACGGTAATGTGACAGTGACGCCACCAGCGGACGCAACACCAGGAACATCAGTAGATATCCCAGTTAAGGTAACGTATCCAGATGGATCCACAGAAGAAGTACCAGTCAAAGTAGGTATTGTGCCGAATGACGCGCAAAGCAATGATCCGGGTTACGGAGACGTTTCGACGAAACCAGGCCAACCAGTAACGGTACCACAAATTGGAGACGAGACATTACCGCCAGGAATAACATTCGAAGTTCCAAATGGCAGTGTACCACCAGGCTATATAGTAACCGTAGATCCAAATGGTAATGTGACAGTAACACCACCAATGGATGCGCCACCAGGAACATCTGTGGATATACCAGTTAAGGTAACGTATCCAGATGGATCAGTAGATAATACGAAAGTCAAAGTGACGGTTATTCCGAATGACGCGCAAAGTAATGAACCTGGATATAATGAAGGCTCGACAAAACCAGGCCAACCGGTGACGGTACCGCAAACCGGAGATGAAACATTATCGCCAGGCACAACATTTGAAGTGCCAGAAGGCAGTATCCCATCAGGTTATACAGTAACGGTGGATCCGAATGGTAATGTGTCAGTAATGCCACCAACGGACGCAATACCAGGCACATCAGTAGATATACCAGTAAAAGTGAAATATCCAGATGGTTCGGTAGACGATACAAAAGTGAAAGTGACAATCACTCCGAACGATGCCCAAAGTAACGATCCGGGTTACGGAGACGTTTCGACGAAACCAGGCCAACCAGTAACGGTACCACAAACTGGAGACGAAACATTACCGCCTGGAACAACATTTGAAGTACCGAATGGAAGCGTACCAACTGGATATACAGTAACGGTAGACCCAAATGGCAATGTGACGGTGACGCCACCAGCGGATGCGACGCCTGGTACATCTGTGGACATTCCAGTTAAGGTAACATATCCGGATGGCTCAGTAGATAATACGAAAGTCAAAGTGACGGTAATCCCGAATGACGCGCAAAGCAATGATCCGGGTTACGGAGATGTTTCAACGAAACCAGGCCAACCAGTTACAGTGCCCCAAGTTGGAGATACTGACTTACCACCAGGTACAACATTCGAAGTGCCAGAAGGTAATATTCCACCAGGCTATACAGTAACGGTAGAGCCGAATGGTAATGTGACGGTGACGCCACCAGTAGATGCGCCACCAGGAACATCAGTAGATATACCAGTTAAGGTAACGTATCCAGATGGATCTACAGAGGAAGTGCCAGTTAAAGTAACGATAGATACTCCAGACCCAGGCAACGCACCAGATAAAGGTGAAACACCGGATAACGGAATGACGCCAGATCCAGGCAAAGAACCAGACAAAGGTGAAACACCAGATAATGGTATGACGCCAGATCCAAACAAAGTTCCGGATAAAGGTGAAACACCGGATAATGGAATAACACCAGCCCCAGGCAAGGAACCGGATAAAGGTGAGACACCAGACAATGGCATGACGCCAGACCCAGGCAAAGAGCCAGATAAAGATGAAACACCAGATAACGGCATGACACCAGATCCAGGCAACGAACCGGACAAAGGTGGAACACCAGATGATGGCATGACGCCAGAT
>NZ_LLER01000010.1 GCF_001500315.1 Staphylococcus auricularis
TTGGCTCAACTAACTATTTCATTGCTAGACGCACTGAAATAGTGGATTTTCGCCTTCAGCTATTTGCCTCAGGAGTCTCAGGTAAAATACTTCTTTTCAATAAAACTTAATATGTAGACGTATAGAGACCTTTTCTTGATACACTGTAAAAGAAGAAATAATCGACTGTATATGGAGATAATAATCTACTTTCAATAAGTTTAAACAATAAATGATATAATAAAAACATAGTGGGATGATTTAACTATTATAGTACTGTAATATGTTATGTGTATAAAAATAGCATTAAAAATGATTTATATTTTGATTTAAAGATTATATTAAATTTATTGATTGTTTTAATAGTAATTATTTTAGGGTGAAAATAGTTCATAGTGGTTAGAGATATTTAAAAAATAATAGCAGCAAACGGTTCATATTGTTGCAAAAGGGGATAACTTTTATATGATAGAAAAAAGTATAAGGTCGACAGAAGGAAGCGTTTATTACTGGACAAATGATATAAATATATCAACAGAGGTTGCTATTGTTTTTTGCCATGGATTAACTGCAGATCATACGCTTTTCGATAAGCAAGTTCAATACTTAGCTCATGAATACAAATTGATAACGTGGGATTTGCCATTACATGGAAAATCGAGGCCCTATCGTAACTTTTCTTTTTCAAATGTAAATAAAGAATTATTAGCTATCTTTAAAAAGGAAAATATAAATAAAATCATATTTGTTGGTCAATCAGAGGGAGGATTTATAGCTCAATCTTTCGCTAATGATTTTAAAGACAAAGTCATAGGTTTTATAGGGATAGGCACTACCCCTCTTGGTAGAGATTATTATAAGAAGTCAGAACTGTTTTGGATTAAACACTTTTCTACTATTGCTAAATGTTATCCTTATAGATGTTATACTAAAACTGCCGCAAATGCTATTACAGTAACAGATGAAGCGAAGAAGAGCATGCTTAATTCACTGAATAAATTGGGGAAAAACGATATGTTACGAGCCGCTCGTGCAGTCTATGAAGAGTTTTTAAAAGTTAGAGATGAAGTACAGTTTGATTGCCCAGTCTTAATTACTTATGGAGAACATGATAAAACGGGATATATAAAGAAATATTGTCATCATTGGTCAAGTCAAACAGGGCATCCAATAAGGGTGATAAGTCATGCCTCTCATAATGCAAACTACGACAACTATAAAGACTTTAATGCAATACTGGTTTCCTTTGTCGAAACGCTATAAGTTATCTATTGCAAACAGTTGTGATTAACAATAAACAATGAAATGAAAACCAAAACAAATTCATAATAAAATCTATATTTGATTTCCACGTTTGAACTTAATCATTTCACCACTAAAGCTTGTATCAATGCTTCGGTATGTGCTTTTAACTCGGAAAAAGGTATGCCTCCAAATCCGAGAATAAATTTCGTTTCTGTTTCTTCCGCATCAAATGATTGAAATGGAATGATTTTGAGACTGAGCGCTTCTGCACGCTGTAGACATTCGTTAAGGGAGCGCCCGTTTGTAACGGTAAGTGTAAAATGCATACCTGTTAATGCTCCACGGATTTGTAGTTGATTTTTATATGGCTTCAAAGCTTCTAAGATAAAAGTGAGTTTAGAACGATAAAGTTTACGCATTTTATTTACATGACGTTCAAAGCCTCCAGATTTCATAAACTCTGCAATGATGTATTGTAAATGGACAGGTACGGTGTTCACTTCTTTATATTGTAATGATTCATAGATGGCTAGTAATCGTTCAGGCAGAATCATGTAAGCGACACGGCAGCTCGGAAACAGTGATTTTGAAAATGTGCTCATGTAAATCACTTTGCCACTTTGATCTAAACTTTGTAATGCAGAGATAGGCTTACCAAAGTATCTGAATTCTGAGTCATAATCATCTTCTATAATATAGCGTTCCTCTGACTGACGTGCCCAGTTAATCAATTGGGTGCGTTTTTTTAAGTTCATTACATAACCGGTTGGAAATTGATGAGATGGGGTTACATAGACGACATCGTGATGGGTTTCATGTAAATGATCCGTACATATACCATCCTCTTCTACCTCTAATTGTTCATATGGAATGTGCTTTTGGTCTAACACTTGTTTAATGGGAGGATAACTAGGATCTTCTATAATGAATTTTGGATGCTTGAGTAAGTCAGTTAGTAAATTAATTAATTGTTTTGTTGAAGAGCCGATAATTACTTGTGAAGTATGACAAGAGACGCCTCTACTATTGAAAACATAACGTGCTATTTGTTGGCGCAAGGTGTTTTCCCCCTTAGGATGACCTTGTAAGAGTAACTGAGATTGTTCAGTTTCAAAAACATCTCGAGCATATTTTCTAAATTGTTTTAAAGGGAAGTATTGAGTATCAATTTCTGAAAGATTGAAGCTATAGCGATAATCTTCATCTTCTTCTGTCGTTTCATTCGTCAAAGATGTATCACGAAATGCTTGAGCAGGTGTCGACTGATTTAATGTGGGCAGCGACTCGATATCAGATACATAGTAGCCTGAACGGAGTTTTGAATAGATATATCCCTCGTCTAATAAGTATTGATATGCGTGTTCAATCGTCGTATTGCTCGTAGATAAATGTTGTTGTAACGCGCGCTTGGATGGAAATTTATCACCTGATTGATATTGTCCTTCAATAATTTGCGCTTTAAGACGTTCATAAAGTTCAAGGTAGAGCGGTTGTTGTTTCATAAATCTGACCCCTTCATTTTTCTAAAATGTGTCCCTTTTTAACTATCAGTTTATCCCTTAAACTGTATTTAATCAATAAATAAAAGGGGTTTTGAAATATGACAAAAGTAACTGGTTCAGAACGTGTTAAAAGAGGCATGGCTGAAATGCAAAAAGGCGGCGTCATCATGGATGTTGTCAACGCTGAACAAGCTAAAATTGCGGAAGAAGCAGGTGCCGTGGCGGTCATGGCACTAGAACGTGTACCATCTGATATTCGCGCTGCAGGTGGCGTGGCACGTATGGCGAATCCTAAAATTGTAGAAGAAGTGATGAATGCAGTATCTATTCCTGTCATGGCGAAAGCTCGTATCGGTCACATCACTGAAGCACGTGTATTAGAAGCAATGGGTGTAGACTACATCGATGAATCAGAAGTGTTAACACCAGCAGATGAAACATTCCACTTATTAAAAGATCAATTTACAGTACCGTTTGTTTGTGGATGTCGTAATTTAGGTGAAGCTGCTCGACGTATTGGTGAAGGCGCTGCGATGTTAAGAACGAAAGGTGAGCCAGGTACAGGTAATATCGTGGAAGCGGTAAGACATATGCGCCAAGTGAATGCAGAGGTGCGTCGTCTTACAGTGATGAGCGATGATGAAATCATGACAGAGGCTAAAAACCTAGGTGCGCCATATCATGTTTTAAAATCAATCAAAGATGAAGGCCGTCTTCCTGTTGTGAACTTTGCGGCAGGTGGGGTTGCGACACCACAAGATGCTGCATTAATGATGGAACTTGGAGCAGATGGTGTGTTTGTGGGTTCAGGTATTTTTAAATCTGATGAACCTGAAAAATTTGCGAAAGCGATCGTACAAGCTACGACACACTATCAAGATTATGAGTTGATCGGTAAATTAGCTAAAGAATTGGGTACAGCAATGAAAGGTTTAGATATCAATCAATTATCTCTAGAAGAACGTATGCAAGAGCGTGGTTGGTAAGATGAAAATAGGCGTTTTAGCACTGCAAGGTGCAGTGAGAGAGCATATCAGACATATCGAACTGAGCGGACATGAAGGGGTTCCTGTTAAAAAAGTGAAACAACTTGATGATATCGATGGACTCATCATTCCAGGTGGCGAATCGACGACACTGAGACGTTTGATGAATTTGTATGGTTTTAAAGAGGCGCTTTCTGATTCAACATTACCGATGTTCGGTACGTGTGCAGGGTTAATTGTATTAGCGAAGGAGATAGTAGGAGAAGCAGGCTATTTATCTAAGCTAAATGTCACTGTTGAGCGTAATTCATTTGGTAGACAAGTGGATAGCTTTGAAGCGGAATTAGATATTAAAGGCATCGCAAGTGATATTGAGGGTGTATTTATTCGTGCACCACATATCACAGAAGCGCATGAAGGGACAACGGTCTTATCGACAGTTGAGGATAAGATTGTTGCAGTAGAACAAGCGCGTTATTTAGGTGTGTCATTCCATCCTGAACTGACCGATGATTATCGCGTGACTCAATATTTTATCGATCACATTGTAGCAAAATATAAAGAAGCTTAATTTACACAATAAAAAAGGCTAGGAGTGAGAAGACTCCTGGCCTTTTCATCTGTAAAAACAGATTAAACTTAATTGAATTAATAAAACATTCCAGAAGGTGGCACATGACATGCCAAACATCGGAAGGTTAATTGTAAAAGCTTTAGATTAAATGAAGATACCTGCAATCGCTGCAGAGATGAATGAAACAAGTGTTGCACCGAATAAGAGTTTGAGACCAAATCGAGCAACCATGTCACCTTTTTCATCATTTAATGATTTGATAGCACCTGAGATAATACCGATTGAACTGAAGTTTGCGAATGAAACTAAGAATACAGATACGACACCTTTTGCGTGTTCGCCGATGTCTTTCACTTTAGTTAAGCTTTCCATTGCGACAAATTCATTAGATAATAGTTTTGTAGCCATAACAGAGCCTGCTTGTACGGCATCTTCCCAAGGAATACCAATAAGGAAGGCAAATGGGGCAAAGACAAAACCGATTAATGTTTGGAAGTCCCAATTGATTGATCCTCCACTAAGGAATGTGAAGATTGCACTCACGATACCATTAAGTAATGCGATGATTGCAATATAACCAATTAACATTGCCCCTACGATAATCGCAACTTTGAATCCATCTAAGATATATTCTCCTAGCATTTCAAAGAAGGATTGTTTTTTAACTTCACTATCTTCAACGATGAGTTTATCATCTTCTTCATCAACTTTATATGGATTGATGATAGAAGCGATGATGAATCCACCGAATAAGTTTAAGACGACTGCTGTTACGACGTAACGTGGTTCTACGAGTGAGAAGTATGCCCCAATGATTGAAGCGGATACCGTTGACATGGCTGAAGCAGTTAATGTATAGAGACGTTGTTTAGATATGTATTTAAGCTCATTTTTCAATGAAATGAATACTTCTGATTGTCCTAAGATTGCTGCAGCTACGGCGTTGTAAGATTCGAGACGACCCATCCCATTAATTTTTGAAATGAGGAAGCCGAGTACGTTGATGATTAATGGTAAAATACGTGTGTATTGTAAAATACCGATTAATGCTGAGATAAAGACGATCGGTAATAAGACATTTAAGAAGAATGGTGGGTTACTTGGATCAATTTTGAAGCCACCGAATACGAAATTCACACCTTCTCCTGCCTTAGTGAGTAAGTAGTTAAATCCGTCTGAAATACCGCCAACAACTGTGATACCGAATTTAGTTTTGAGTAAAATAAACGCGAATACGAGTTGGATGAGTAATAGTAATCCGACATATTGCCAGCGGATTTTCTTGCGATCTGAGCTAAATAAATAAGCTAACGCTAAAAAGACGATAATACCAATGATACTGATAATTATGTGCATGTTTTCCACCCTTTTATTAAAGTTCTTTCCTTTCTATAATACAATAAATTTTTTCAACTAACTATCGATAATTTAAAATTTCCAAACATAATGGTTGAAAAAGGTCAAACTTGGTCATATAATATAGTCAAAGAAGGTCAAAAAGAAGGTGATGATGATGCACAATATGTCCGACATCATAGAACAGTACATTAAGCAATTATTTGAAGATACAGACGATGACGTTGTAGAAATTCAGCGTGCAAATATCGCACAACGTTTTGACTGTGTACCTTCCCAATTGAATTACGTGATTAAAACCAGATTCACCAACGAACATGGTTATGAAATTGAAAGTAAAAGAGGTGGCGGCGGTTATATCCGAATCACTAAAGTTGAAAATAAAGACACAAACGGTTATATTAATCGCCTACTCCAATTAATTGGTCCATCTATTTCTCAACAACAAGCGTACTACATCATAGACGGTTTACTTGAGAAAGACTATATTACAGAACGTGAAGCGAAAATGATTCACGCGATTGTAGATCGAGACACATTGAAATTGGATGTCATGTCACGCGACATTATTCGCGCTAACATTTTGAAGAAATTGCTTCCAGTAATTAACTATTATTAAAGAATGGGTGTTGCTTTATGCTATGTGAAAATTGTCATTTGAACGATGCAGAAGTTAAGGTTGTAGTTAAAGGACATGAAGGTGTCCAAGAAAAATGGTTATGCACAACTTGTGCGAACGGCGGCAACCCTTGGAATGAGAATCAACAAATTCCTTCACAAGATAACATCGAAGAATCGTTTGTTGTGAAACAAATCTTACAACACTTAGCAGCTAAACACGGCTTGAACATTGATAATTTAACAGTTAAAGAAGAAAAACGATGTCCAACATGTCAGATGACATTGAAAGATATCGCTAACGTCGGTAAGTTCGGTTGTGCTGATTGCTATGCAACATTTAAAGATGATATAACTGACATTGTAAAGCGTGTTCAAGGCGGACAATTTCAACACACAGGTAAAACACCTTATTCTTCACATAGAAAACTGGCAATCAAAAAACAAATTGAGGACAAAACAGCGTATTTAAATCAATTAATTGAAATACAAAACTTTGAAGAAGCGGCAGTTGTCAGAGATGAAATCAACGCGCTGAAAGCTGAAAGTGAGGGGAAACAGGATGGCGAATGAACATGACCATACAGACATGAACAGCTGGATGTACGAAGAAACTGAGAGCCCTGTTGTCATTTCTTCGAGAATCAGACTCGCTCGAAACTTACAAAACCATGTACATCCATTAATGTTCCCTTCAGAACAAGCTGGCTTTAGAGTGATCAATGAAGTTCAAGATGCTTTACCTGATCTAAAAGTGCAACGGTTAGATGACTTAGATCAGTTGAGCAAACATCAATTGGTCGCACAGCACTTGATTAGTCCAGAGCTATTACGCCAACCCGCCTCAGCAGTGCTCTTAAATGATGATCATTCTATTAGCGTCATGGTAAATGAAGAAGATCATGTGCGTATTCAAGCAATGAGTCATGATTTAGCGTTATTAAAGCTATTTGAAAAAGCTTCTTCAGTCGATGATCAACTTGACGAAGCGTTAGATATTAGCTTTGATGAAGATCTAGGCTATCTTACAACGTGTCCAACCAACATCGGTACAGGAATGCATGCAGGAGTGATGTTACACTTACCTGGCTTATCGATTATGAAACGCATGAATCGCATCGCACAAACGATCAATCGCTTTGGTTTTACCATTAGAGGCATTTACGGTGAAGGTTCGCAAGTCTTTGGTCATATTTATCAAGTATCGAACCAACTCACATTAGGTAAAACAGAGAGCGAAATCATTGAACGCTTAATTGAAATCGTACAACAAATCATCAATGAAGAGTTACAGTTAAGAGAACGCTTAGCCAGATATAATCACATTGAAACGATCGACCGGGTCTATCGTTCACTCGGTATTTTGCAAAATTGCCGATTGCTTTCGATGGAAGAGGCTTCATATCGATTGAGTGAAGTGAAATTAGGTATTGATCTTGGCTACATTGAATTAGAACATTTTGATTTTAACCAATTAATGGTGCAGATACAGTCACCATTTTTAATAGATGAAACAGATGATAAATCCGTAAGCGAACGCCGGGCAGACGTTTTAAGAGAACAGATAAAATAGGAGGTTACGCTATGCTATTTGGAAGATTGACAGAACGTGCGCAACGCGTATTAGCACATGCGCAAGAAGAAGCAATTCGCCTGAACCATTCTAATATTGGTACTGAGCACTTACTACTCGGTCTCATGAAAGAACCTGAAGGCATTGCTGCAAGAGTATTAGAATCATTCGATATTACTGAAGAAAAAGTAATTGAAGAAGTTGAAAAATTAATCGGCCACGGTCAAGAACAAATGGGCGTGCTACATTATACACCGAGAGCTAAGAAAGTCATTGAACTTTCTATGGATGAAGCACGTAAATTACACCACAACTTTGTGGGTACAGAACACATTTTACTCGGATTAATTAGAGAAAATGAAGGTGTGGCAGCACGCGTCTTCGCAAACTTAGACTTAAACATTACAAAAGCACGGGCACAAGTGGTCAAAGCATTAGGTAGTCCAGAAATGGGCAATAAAAATGCACAAGCAAATAAATCAAATAACACACCAACTTTAGATAGTCTTGCTAGAGACTTAACCGTGATTGCTAAAGATGGTACATTAGATCCTGTCATCGGTAGAGATAAAGAAATTACAAGAGTCATCGAAGTGTTAAGCCGTCGTACTAAAAACAACCCTGTACTCATCGGTGAACCAGGGGTAGGTAAAACAGCAATCGCTGAAGGTTTAGCACAAGCTATCGCAAACAATGAAGTACCTGAAACGCTTAAAGACAAACGCGTGATGTCATTAGATATGGGTACAGTTGTCGCTGGTACTAAATACCGCGGTGAATTTGAAGAACGCTTGAAAAAAGTAATGGATGAAATTCACCAAGCAGGTAACGTCATCTTATTCATCGATGAATTACACACATTAGTCGGTGCAGGTGGCGCAGAAGGTGCGATTGATGCATCTAACATCTTAAAACCTGCACTCGCACGCGGTGAATTACAATGTATTGGTGCCACAACATTAGATGAATATCGTAAAAACATCGAAAAAGATGCAGCGTTAGAACGTCGTTTCCAACCAATCCAAGTCGATGAACCTTCTGTTCAAGATACGATTGAAATCCTTAAAGGTTTACGTGATCGTTATGAAGCACATCACAGACTTAACATTTCTGATGAAGCATTAGAATCAGCTGTAAGACTCAGCAATCGCTACGTTTCAGATCGCTTCTTACCAGATAAAGCCATCGACTTAATTGATGAAGCAGGTTCAAAAGTACGCTTGAGAAGTCATACAACACCACCAAACTTAAAAGAAATCGAACAACAAATTGAACAAGTGAAACACGAAAAAGACGCTGCAGTGCATGCGCAAGAATTCGAAAATGCAGCAAACTTACGTGATAAACAAACCAAACTTGAAAAACAATTTGAAGAAGCCAACAATGATTGGAAAAACACCCAAAACGGTGACAATACGTCATTATCTGAAGAAGATATTGCCGAAGTCATCGCTGGATGGACAGGTATTCCACTCACTAAAATCAACGAAACAGAATCTGAACGTCTATTAAACTTAGAAGATACGTTACATGGTCGCGTAATTGGACAAGAAGATGCAGTTAATTCAATTAGTAAAGCCGTTAGACGTGCACGTGCTGGATTGAAAGATCCTAAACGTCCAATCGGTAGCTTTATCTTCTTAGGACCTACTGGTGTAGGTAAAACAGAACTCGCACGCGCATTAGCTGAATCTATGTTTGGCGAAGAAGATGCGATGATCCGTGTTGACATGAGTGAATTCATGGAAAAACATGCTGTGAGTCGTTTAGTCGGAGCCCCTCCAGGCTACGTAGGTCATGACGATGCAGGTCAATTAACTGAAAAAGTAAGACAAAAACCTTACTCAGTGATTTTATTTGATGAAATTGAAAAAGCACATCCTGATGTCTTTAACATTTTACTTCAAGTTTTAGATGATGGTCGTTTAACTGATACGAAAGGTCGTCAAGTCGACTTCCGTAACACAGTGATTATCATGACTTCTAACGTCGGTGCACAAGAACTTCAAGATCAACGCTTCGCTGGTTTCGGCGGTGCATCTGAAGGTCAAGATTACGAATCCATCCGTAAAACAATGATGAAAGAACTTAAAAATGCATTCCGTCCAGAATTCTTAAACCGTGTGGATGACATCATTGTATTCCACAGACTTTCTAAAGATGAATTGAAAGAAATTGTGACTATGATGGTGAACAAACTTACTGATCGTTTATCAGAACAAAATATTGAAATTAATGTCACTGAAGCGGCGAAAGCTAAAATTGCAGAAGAAGGTTATGATCCTGAGTACGGTGCAAGACCACTTGCAAGAGCCATCCAAAAAAATATCGAAGACAATTTGAGTGAGCTCATCTTAGCAGGTAACCAACTGGAAGGTAAAAATGTAGTTGTAGATCACGATGGTGACGAATTCAAATATGATATCCGAGAAAAAGAAGAATCTCAACAAAAAGAAGAAGCAACTGAATCATAATTCGTGTGATCAACACGTGTAAATCATTGCGTTCAAAGCATGTGGTGCCAATGTCTATCTCAATAACGATAGAGGTTGGCACCTTTTTATTATGTTTTCGTTGTGATACAGTACATACGAACTAAGGATCAGTATCTGTATCACAATAAATCTATTAATTTTGATTGATTTCAACTGAGATATCACGTATGATTTTACAATAATATACGAATTGTATAAGTTACTTATGAGGCCTTTAATAGAAAGGTTCAAACATGAGATACATTGAATTATAAAAGTGATATTTAATTCATGTATCATATTTATGAGGGAGAATGTTCATATTCTATTCAAAAGTAAAGTGACAATCTATGTACGCTCTTGGGTTAAAGTTGTTTTTAATAATTCAGAAGTTTAAAATAGATTTGTTCAAAATGAAAGTGGGGGTGTCCTCTTGGCCAAGAAGAAAGTGATATACGAATGTATGGCCTGTGGCTACCAGTCGCCTAAATGGATGGGAAAATGTCCAAACTGTGGTGCTTGGAACCAAATGGACGAGATTGTAGAGCAAAAAGAAACCAGTCCAAAACATGGTGTACGTAGCCAGACACACAATGCGAAAGTTCAAAAATTAAATGATGTTAAACAAGAACAGACGCCGCGCATTAAAAGTTCATCCGAAGAATTTAACCGTGTGTTGGGCGGCGGAATTGTTAAGGGATCGCTCGTACTCATTGGTGGTGATCCAGGTATTGGGAAATCAACACTGCTCCTTCAAATGTGTGCAGCGTTATCGAAAGCATACTCTGTCCTCTATGTCACAGGGGAAGAATCACTTAACCAAACTAAATTGAGAGCAGAGCGACTTGAAGAAGATTCAAGCGCGCTGAATGTTTTTGCAGAAACAGACTTAGAAGTGATTCACGAAACCGTAAGACAACTCAAACCAGATATGATTGTCGTGGACTCTATTCAAACGATTTATCATCCTGACATTAGCTCCGCGCCTGGTTCTGTTTCCCAAGTCCGTGAAAGTACCCAAAGCTTGATGAATATCGCAAAACAAATGAATATCGCGACATTTATCGTTGGTCACGTGACAAAAGAAGGTCAAATTGCAGGGCCTAGATTATTAGAACACATGGTAGATACCGTGCTATATTTCGAAGGGGACGAACACCATGCGTATCGTATCTTGAGAGCAGTCAAAAACCGGTTTGGTTCTACGAATGAAATGGGTATCTTCGAGATGAAACAGAGTGGTTTGAAAGGCGTTAAAAACCCGTCTGAAATGTTCTTAGAAGAACGTTCTACCAATGTACCAGGCTCGACCATCGTCGCGACGATGGAAGGTACTCGGCCGTTATTAGTTGAAGTACAAGCCCTTGTCACACCAACCACATTTAATAATCCAAGAAGGATGGCGACAGGAATTGATTACAACCGACTCAATTTATTAATGGCCGTACTAGAGAAGAAAGAAAACTACTTATTACAACAACAAGATGCCTACATTAAAGTCGCTGGTGGTGTTAGATTGACTGAACCTGCAGTAGACTTGAGTGTCATTGTATCGACAGCGTCTAGCTTCCAAGATAAACCGGTTAATGGTTTAGATTGTTATGTTGGTGAAGTGGGCTTAACCGGTGAAGTGCGTCGCGTCTCTCGTATAGAACAGCGCGTACAAGAAGCGGCTAAACTCGGCTTTGAACGTATTATTATTCCACAAACCAATATCGGTGGTTGGGAATTCCCTGAAAATATTCAAGTGATTGGCGTATCGAATGTGAGCGAGGCGCTTGCCTGTGCATTTAAACAACGTCAGCACTAAAGGCTTATACCTGTGAACTCGCTACTAACGTGAGACAGGTGAGAAAGAATAAATACTTTAGTTGAATGTTTGAAAAATGATCAGGATGACCAGTGAGTCATTCATTGCCCTTATTTTAAAAATGATTGGACAATCAACCTACCTCAGTAGTCCGTGATAAGGGCATGATGCAATGCATCCATAGTTATAAGTATAGAGAGAACAACTTATTAGAAAGGGGGCAAGCATGTGAAGATCGCCAAGTTTGTAGTGGTATTATGCTACGTCGTATTAGGTGCGAGCCTCGGCGTATATTTAATACCGACATTTATTAACGATGTAGGTCTAGGAGAATTCGATTTATTCCATAACAGTTATTTTAATGCGGTCATCGGTATACTGTTATTTTTCTTAATCTTTGGTTGGTTTATCAACCGATTATCTGGCGCATTGAAAGAAATGGAACAAGTCATTATGAGACGTAGTGCGATAGAAATCTTATTTGCGACCGTTGGATTAATCATCGGTTTACTGATTTCTGTGATGATTTCATTTATTTTCCAACTCATCGGAAATACTGTACTGAATCATTTTGTACCCGTCATTATAACGATTTTACTCGGTTATTTAGGTTTTCAACTCGGCTTGAGAAAGCGTGACGAAATGTTACTGTTTCTTCCGGAAAAAATTGCAAGAACGGTTTCAATCAGCTCACGAAATGCGGTGCCTAAATTGATAGATACGAGTGCGATTATCGACGGGCGAATCGTCGATGTGATCAAATGTGGTTTTATTGATGGTGAAATCCTCATTCCACAAGGTGTGATTAATGAATTACAAGTCGTGGCAGATGCGAACGATAGTGTGAAACGTGAGAAAGGGCAGCGTGGCTTAGACATATTAAACGAATTATATGATTCCGACCATCCGACCCGCATTATTGCACCTACCAAATCACATAGTGACATTGATGGGATGTTAATTAAATTAGCGAAACACTACCGAGGACATATCATTACGACGGATTTTAATTTAAATAAAGTGTGTCACGTCCAAGGGATTCAAGTATTGAATGTTAACGATTTATCAGAAGCCATCAAGCCCATGGTACACCAAGGTGATCAATTTGAACTGCTGTTAACGAAGGCAGGTAAAGAAGATGGCCAAGCGGTAGGTTATCTCGATGATGGTACGATGATCGTGGTAGACAATGCGAAACGCTATATTGGCAGTCATGTTAATCTTGAAGTAGTGAGCCTATTACAAACCTCTTCAGGGCGTATTATTTTCGCTAAGTTAATCTAACATATGAACAAGATAGACCGTTTATGTGCCGGTGGAATTTAAGCACAACGGTTATCAAGACGCATGTGAAAATGCTACAATGAGTACGTTAATGTCTCGTGATTCAATCTTAGATTCATGCGTGATATTGTCAGCATGATCTTTAAAGTATTAGGACAGTCATAGATTGATGCAGAGATAGCAATTAAATTTAAAATTTTACGAGAAAACGCACGAAGATATCATTAAAAACGTGTAGATTCTAAAAAACAGGAGTGAACGTAATGAGTGATCGCGTGAGAGTAAGATATGCACCAAGCCCAACTGGCTATTTGCATATTGGGAATGCACGAACAGCATTATTCAACTATTTATTTGCAAAACATTATGACGGAGATTTCGTCGTACGTATCGAGGACACAGATACAAACCGTAACTTAGAAGATGGGGAATCTTCTCAATTTGATAACTTGAAATGGTTAGGCATGGATTGGGACGAATCTGTAGATAAAGATAAAGGTTATGGCCCTTATCGCCAATCTGAACGTGCTGATATTTACAACCCAATTATTCAACAACTATTGGATGAAGATAAAGCGTATAAATGCTATATGACTGAAGAAGAATTAGAAGAAGAACGTGAAGCACAAAAAGCACGTGGAGAAATGCCACGTTACGGTGGTCAACATGCACACTTAACTGAAGAACAACGTCAACAGTTCGAAGCAGAAGGCCGCAAACCTGCGATTCGCTTCAGAGTGCCTAAAGACGTCACATATACGTTTGACGATATGGTTAAAGGTGAAATTTCATTTGATTCAAATAATATCGGAGACTGGGTCATCGTGAAGAAAAACGGCATCCCAACTTACAATTTCGCGGTTGCAATCGACGATCATTACATGGAAATCACTGATGTCATCCGTGGTGATGACCACGTTTCTAATACACCTAAACAATTAATGATCTATGAAGCGATGGGCTGGGAACCACCACGTTTTGGTCATATGTCACTCATTGTGAATGAAGAACACAAAAAACTAAGTAAACGTGATGCACAAATCTTACAATTCATTGAAGATTACCGCGACCTAGGTTACCTCCCTGAAGCATTATTCAACTTTATCGCATTATTAGGTTGGTCTCCTGAAGGTGAAGATGAAATCTTCTCTAAAGAAGAATTTATTAAAATCTTTGATGAAAAACGCTTATCTAAATCACCAGCATTCTTCGATAAACGTAAACTTGAATGGGTTAACAACCAATACATGAAACAAAAAGATACAGAAACGGTATTCCAACTCGCTTTACCACACATGATTAAAGCGAACTTACTCCCTGAAAATCCGTCAGAAGAAGACTTGGATTGGGGTCGTAAACTTGTTGCGTTATATCAAAAAGAAATGAGTTATGCTGGAGAAATCGTACCGCTTTCTGAATTATTCTTCCGTGATGAACAAACACTTGGGGAAGAAGAACAAGAAGTACTTAATGGTGAACAAGTACCTGAACTTATGTCACATCTTTACGGCAAATTAGAAAGTTTAGAACCGTTTGAAGCGGCTGATATTAAAAAAACAATCAAAGAAGTACAAAAAGAAACTGGTATTAAAGGGAAACAACTCTTCATGCCAATTCGTGTAGCTGTCACAGGCCAAATGCATGGACCTGAATTACCAAATACGATGGAAGTATTAGGTAAAGACAAAGTGCTCACACGCTTAAAACAATACGTGTAAAATAACACGATAAAACGCTTGAAATTTATTATAGATGGCCCTATGATAAAAGTGAAGTCCATAAAGGATTAGTAAGTATATGGATGTGTACAGAGAGTATGCGGTTGCTGGAAGCATATCACTGACATTTACCGAATGCGCCTTTATGTAGTTGAGTTAAATATCGTAAATGAGCGTACGCATACAACCTATTTTTGATACGAATGGGATATCAAACTGATAGAGTTGCGTAAATATCAAGAGTGGAACCGTGCAAAGCACCTCTAACCTAGGTTAGAGGTGCTTTTTTACTAGGAGGGGGATAGCCTTGTTTAAGGTAATTAAACGAATTAAAGATGATGTGAATATGGTTTTCGAGCAAGATCCGGCTGCGCGTACAACATTTGAAGTGATTACGTCTTACGCAGGTTTGCACGCGGTTTGGAGTCATTTAATCGCACACTGGTTTTTTAAGAAAAAGAAATTTGTCACTGCAAGATTGATTTCACAGATTTCACGCTTTTTTACAGGTATTGAAATTCATCCTGGTGCGCAAATAGGTAGACGCCTATTTATCGACCATGGCATGGGGGTCATTATCGGTGAAACATGTACGATCGGCGATAACGTTACTATCTACCAAGGTGTGACACTTGGTGGTACGGGTAAAGAAAAGGGGAAACGCCATCCAGACATTGGTGATAATGTGCTCATTTCAGCAGGCGCAAAAGTACTAGGCAATATTAAAGTGAATTCTAACGTTAATATCGGCGCAAATTCAGTGGTATTGCGTTCAGTACCGAGTTATTCAACAGTTGTCGGTATACCTGGACATATTGTTAAACAAGATGGTCGACGCATCGGTAAATCATTTGACCATCGCAATTTACCAGATCCAATCTACGAACAATTAAAACAACTCGAAAGACAATTGGAGAAAACAAGAAATGGAGAGATTCAAGATGATTACATTATATAACACCCTCACACGACAGAAAGAAGCATTTAAACCGATTGAACCAGGTAAGGTTAAAATGTATGTCTGTGGGCCTACGGTATACAACTACATTCATATCGGTAACGCGAGACCAGCGATCAACTATGATGTAGTCAGAAGATACTTCGAATACCGTGGTTATGAAGTAGAATATGTCTCTAACTTCACGGACGTAGATGATAAATTGATCAATCGTTCTAAAGAGTTAAATGAACCTGTTCCCGATATTGCGGATCGTTATATTGAAGCATTTTATGAGGACGTCGGTGCACTCAATGTGAAGAAAGCGACATCTAATCCGAGAGTCATGGATCATATGGATCACATTATTCAATTCATTAAAGACTTAGTCGATGAAGGTTACGCATATGAAAGCGGCGGCGACGTTTACTTCAGAACACGTCAATTTAAAGATTACGGTAAATTAAGTCAGCAATCGATCGATGACCTTAAAGTAGGTGCTCGAATCGAGTCTGGTGAACACAAAGAAGATGCGCTTGATTTTACACTATGGAAAAAAGCGAAACCAGATGAAATCAGTTGGGAAAGTCCGTTTGGTCGTGGGCGTCCAGGATGGCATATCGAGTGCTCAGTGATGGCCTATCACGAATTAGGTCCAACGATTGATATTCACGCGGGTGGTAGCGACCTTCAATTTCCACACCATGAAAATGAAATCGCACAGTCTGAAGCCCATAACCACGCACAATTTGCGAATTACTGGATGCACAATGGCTTCATCAATATCGATAATGAAAAAATGAGTAAATCGCTAGGTAACTTCGTCCTTGTACACGATATTATTAAAGAAGTAGATCCAGACGTCTTACGTTTCTTTATGATTAGCGTGCACTATCGCAGCCCAATCAACTACAATTTAGAACTTGTAGATGCGGCGAAAAGTGGTTTAGAACGTATTAGAAATAGTTATAAAGCACTCGAAGAACGCGCAGCCATTGCAACAAGTATTGAGGATCAAGATGGTTATATTGATGAAATCAATGACATCCTCACACGTTTTGAAACCGTGATGGATGACGATTTCAACACAGCGAATGCCATCACAGCATGGTATGATTTAGCTAAGTTAGCGAATAAATACTTGTTAGAACAAACGACTTCTACGAAAGTGATTGAACGCTTTATTGAAGTGAACCAAATATTCAGCGACGTGTTAGGTGTACCGCTCATAGGTAAAGAACAAGATGTGTTGTTAGACGAAGAGGTTGAAGCATTGATTGAAGAACGTAACGAAGCGAGAAAAAATAAAGATTATGCGCGCGCAGATGAAATCCGTGATCAATTGAAAGCACAAGATATTATTTTAGAAGATACGCCTCAAGGTGTGCGCTTTAAACGAGGCAAATAATGAATATCAAATTGCTCAATCCATTAACGTTAGCTTATATGGGCGATGCAGTACTAGATCAGCATGTTCGTGAATACATCGTATTGAAACTGCAAAGCAAACCTCATCGTTTACATGAAGTAGCGAAACGATATGTCTCTGCTAAAAGCCAATCACAAACACTCGACTTACTCATGTCAGAGGACTGGTTCACAGATGAAGAGATTGATATTGTTCGTCGTGGTCGCAATGCAAAAAGTTATACAAAAGCGAAAAACACAGATATTCAAACCTATCGAAAAAGTTCTGGTCTGGAAGCGATTCTAGGTTTTCTTTATTTAGATCATCGACGTGACCGATTAGCAGAGCTCCTAGATGCTATTATAGAAATTGTAAATGAAAGGTAGTGATCATAATGGATGAAGTCGTGATTGTCGGTCGACATGCAGTAAAGGAAGCTATCACGACCGGCCATACAATTAATAAAATTTTGATTCAGGACGGCGTCAAAAAGCAACGACTGAATGAAATTTTAAAAAAAGCAAAATCAGAAAAAATCATTGTTCAATCAGTACCGAAATCTAAATTGGATCAACTCTCTGATTCACCACACCAAGGGGTAGCAGCATACATTTCTCCTTACGAATATGCGGACTTAGACGCATTTCTTGAATCACAAGCAGAACAAGATGGCTTGTCTACGATTATCTTGCTCGATGGGTTAGAAGATCCACACAACTTAGGGTCTATTCTTAGAACAGCTGATGCAAGTGGCGTAGATGGTGTCATTATCCCTAAACGACGTTCTGTGGCACTCACACAGACAGTGGCTAAAGCGTCAACAGGTGCGATTCAACACGTACCAGTGATGCGTGTGACGAATTTAGCGCAGACGATTGAGACACTGAAAGATCATGGTTATTGGGTCGTTGGAACTGAAGCGGAAAATGCGACCGATTATCGTGAGATGGATGCAGAGATGCCACTAGTTATCGTAATCGGTAGTGAAGGCCAAGGTATGAGCCGACTTGTGAAAGATAAATGCGACTTTTATATTAAAATTCCGATGGTGGGCCATGTAAACAGCTTAAACGCTTCTGTAGCCGCAAGCTTAATGATGTATGAAGTATATCGCAAACGCCATCAGCTTGGTGATCAATAATGAAGGATCGTTATTTGATTATCGATGGCTACAATATGATTGGCCATTCACCAGAGTTGAGCAAACTTGCCAAAGAGAATTTAGAAGAAGCGAGAGAACAATTATTAACTGAAATTGCGAACTATAATGCGGCAGTGATTGATGAAGTAGTGTGCGTCTTTGATGCCTATGATCAATCGAGTACCGAACATGAGCAAATGTATCACGGCGTTAAAACGGTATTCACTAAAGAAAAGGAAACAGCTGACAGTTATATCGAACGCTTAGTTTATGATCTATATGATAAACACACACGTCATATTACCGTAGTGACCAGTGATATGAGTGAACAACACGCGATCTTTGGTGCGGGTGCATACCGTTTATCGTCACGAGAAATGTGGCGGGATATGAAAGAGAATGAACGCTCTGTATCTAAAGCGATGAAAGGTTTTGATGAACAGAAACCACGCACACGTATCCCGTTATCTAGTGACATTCTTCATGAATTTGAAAAAATAAGACGTGGCAATCAGAAGAACGACTAAAAGTGTGGTATTGATTTTTAACAACTAATCTCCGTATGATGTCCCTACTTTTAATGTACTGAAAGGGAGACATCTATGGCACAATCTTTAGAACATACTTCGGATACAAAAACGGTCTCTACAGCTTCGCGTAATGCACTATTGGATCAGATTCTCCCCATTGTTGAACCTATGATTAAGCAGCGGCTGAATCACTATGTGATCAATGCGAATGATCGTGAGGATGTGTATCAAGATATCATGTTGAAGATGATTAAAATGGCAGATCATTTTCAATTAGATCAATCAACGCCACTCGAGCATTATGTAAATAAAATGATTAAATCAGTGAAGTGTGACTATGTGAGAAGAAAGGTTGCATAGCAAAAAAGGCAGCAACTTCTCATCAATGAGTATATTGTAGATTATCGCACAAGATGCACGATGAAACCGTTAGAACGTCAACTTGAATTACAAGAATTACAACAGTTATTTTCACACTTAGGCGCTTTAAGTCAGATTGAACGCAATGTTGTTGAATGTTTGCTTAACGATTATAAGCCGAGGGAAATTGCAGCCCAGACCGCACTCAGTGATAAGACCGTTTATAATGCAATCCAGCGCAGCAAATTGAAACTCCAAAAATCAATGAAAAACTATATCTCAGAACGAGATGCTTAACCGGTCATCAAGTGCATGAATAAGCGTAAGAAAAGGATGTGCACCGGGTAGGCCGTTTGACAAGCAAGGTATTTTTTATGTATAGTATACTGGTATTAAAATGAGTAAGGTGAGAAATGTGAAAAAAGTACCACTTAATTGTGAAATATGCGGTAATCGTAACTATCACGTACCTAAAAGACAAAATGCAACAGAGAGATTAACGCTAAAGAAATTTTGTCCGAGATGCAATACTCATACGCTACATAAAGAATCTAAATAGAAACTGAGTAGTGAGCCTCAATCTATCTTTAATGATATAGAATCACGATGAAGCAGGTGCTTGGTTAGCAACTTTAAAGCTTGAGTTGACTAGGTTCTAGTATTCTCATCTTCTAGCTACTTAGAGACTGAGCTTGTTCTTAATATGTAGCCCATTTCATTTAGATTGATTTCAATACATTTGTGCGTCAAATGTTTCACAGTAGAATGTAGTGTTGCTAATTCATGGCGAAGCGAGATTATTGTTATAAAGATGGAGGTCGTAATTATGGCTAAAAAAGAAAATTTCTTTAAAGGCGTTAAGTCTGAAATGGAGAAAACAAGTTGGCCAACGAAGGAAGAGTTATTTAAATACACAGTTATTGTTGTATCTACTGTAATCTTCTTCTTAGTATTCTTCTATGCTATCGATTTAGGCATTGATGGAATTATTCAATTATTTAAATAGTGAGGAGTGACGACATGTCTGGAGAAGTTGGCGAAAAGCGCTGGTACGCAGTGCACACTTATTCTGGTTATGAGAATAAAGTGAAAAAGAATTTGGAAAAACGTGTTGAGTCTATGAACATGACTGAAGAAATCTTTAGAGTAGTAATACCTGAAGAAGAAGAAACGCAAGTCAAAGATGGCAAAGCGAAAACTTTAACTAAGAAAACATTCCCAGGCTATGTCTTAGTTGAATTGGTTATGACTGACCAGTCATGGTATGTCGTGAGAAATACACCCGGCGTAACAGGATTTGTTGGTTCAGCTGGTGCAGGTTCAAAACCGAACCCATTATTACCAGAGGAAGCACGCTTTATCTTGAAACAAATGGGCATGAAAGAAAAAACGATCGATGTTGAAATCGAAGTCGGTGATCAAGTCCGCATCAAAGCAGGTCCATTTATGAATCAAGTGGGCGAAGTGCAAGAAGTTGAAGCGGAAAAATTCAAACTCACAGTGCTCGTTGACATGTTCGGTCGTGAAACACCAGTCGAAGTTGAATTTGACCAAGTTGAAAAACTTTAATTGCAACAGTGATTAAAAAATCAAAAATCACCTGTTGCTTTTTAGTGAATTAAAATGTTATAATACTGTGGTCGCGCTTAATGAGGCGCTCCATTTCGTCACGAAATGTTTAGAGTGGGAGGGCAAAACTCAGTCCTGTGACCACATCACGATATCAAGGAGGTGCACATCGTGGCTAAAAAAGTAGAAAAAGTAGTTAAATTACAAATCCCTGCAGGTAAAGCAAACCCAGCACCACCAGTTGGTCCAGCATTAGGTCAAGCAGGTGTTAACATCATGGCTTTCTGTAAGGAATTCAACGCACGTACGCAAGAGGATGCAGGTTTAATCATCCCAGTAGAAATCAGTGTATTTGAAGACCGTTCATTTACATTCGAAACTAAAACTCCACCTGCTCCAGTACTACTTAAAAAAGCAGCTGGCATTGAAAAAGGTTCAGGTGAACCTAACAAAAACAAAGTTGCTAGTGTAACAAAAGATCAAGTACGTGAAATTGCTAACACTAAAATGAAAGACTTAAACGCAGCTGACGAAGAAGCAGCTATGCGTATTGTCGAAGGTACAGCCCGCAGCATGGGTATTACTGTTGAATAATTAAAATTTGAAAATGAAATCAGATATACGATTAACAAGCAGATGACAGAAGTGACAAACAGGATGGATAGATCGGTTGTCAAAGTGTAAGGAACGCATAACAACGTATATAACTTACTCACTCTGTTATCTGCTTCTAACTTGTGAAGGCAAGTAACGTGGGAGGAAATTCCGCTAAAACCACTAAAGGAGGAACATGAAATGGCTAAAAGAAGTAAAAAGTTTCAAGAAGTTGCTGCTAAAGTAGATCGTCAAAAACATTACAGCGTCGAAGAAGCAATTGAATTAGCTAAAGAAACAAACATTGCAAATTTCGATGCTTCTGTTGAAGTTGCTTTCCGTTTAGGTATCGATACACGTAAAAACGATCAACAAATTCGTGGCGCTGTAGTATTACCAAACGGTACAGGTAAATCTCAACGCGTATTAGTATTCGCTAAAGGTGATAAAGCATCAGAAGCTGAAGCAGCTGGTGCTGACTACGTAGGTGAATCTGAATATGTATCTAAAATCCAACAAGGTTGGTTCGACTTCGACGTTGTTGTTGCAACACCAGACATGATGGGCGAAGTTGGTAAATTAGGTCGCGTATTAGGACCTAAAGGTTTAATGCCAAACCCTAAAACTGGCACAGTAACAATGGACGTTACAAAAGCGATCGAAGAAATCAAAGCAGGTAAAGTCGAATACCGTGCTGAAAAAGCTGGTATTGTACATGCTTCTATCGGTAAAGCTTCATTCGATACTGATAAATTAGTAGAAAACTTCAGAGCTTTACAAGATGTATTAACTAAAGCAAAACCTTCTGCAGCGAAAGGTACTTACTTCAAATCAGCGACCGTTACAACTACAATGGGTCCTGGTATCAAAGTTGATACTTCAAGCTTTAAATTATAATAATAACTGACAACAAATGACAGGCTAAAAGAATTTACTTTTAGCCTGTAAGCTTTATTGACATATGTAATCAAAACAGTTATATTAATTATTGTGATTATTTTACCTAAGACAGTAGGAGTTAGAAATAACTTAAAAGCTTAGATCCTACCGAGGCTAAAATTGACTTGAACGTGATTAAAAATGTTTCAAGCACTTTTTGCCGTGGGTAGAAAGTGCTTTTTTTAATGGGCAGAACGCTCATGATAAAAGCACCAAAAATTTTAAATGGAGGTGTCTAAATGTCTGCAATCATTGAAGCTAAAAAACAACATATTGACGAAATTGCTGAACAACTTAAAAATTCAGTTTCAACAGTTATTGTTGACTACCGTGGTTTAACAGTAGAAGAAGTGACTGAATTACGTTCACAATTGCGTGAAGCTGGCGTAGAATACAAAGTTTACAAAAACACAATGGTACGTCGCGCAGCTGAAAAAGCAGGAATCGAAGGCATTGAAGAATTCTTAGTAGGACCTACTGCCATCGCTACTTCAACAGACGACGTTGTAGCACCAGCGAAAGTTATCGCAGGTTTTGCTAAAGAACACGAAGCTTTAGAAGTTAAAACAGGCGTTATGGACGGCGAAGTTATTTCAGCTGAACAAGTTAACACAGTTGGATCTTTACCATCACACGACGGTCTTGTATCAATGCTACTTTCAGTATTACAAGCTCCAGTCCGCAACTTCGCTTATGCAGTTAAAGCAGTTGGAGAACAAAGAGATGAAGAAAGCGCTGAATAATCGCGCATAAAAATTTAAATTAAATTGGAGGAAAACAATAATGGCTAATCAAGAACAAATCATTGAAGCAATTAAAGAAATGTCAGTATTAGAATTAAACGACTTAGTTAAAGCAATTGAAGAAGAATTTGGTGTAACTGCAGCAGCTCCAGTAGCAGCAGGTGCAGCAGGCGGCGGAGATGCTGCTGAAGAAAAATCTGAATTTGATGTTGAATTAACTTCAGCTGGATCTTCTAAAATCAAAGTTGTTAAAGCAGTTAAAGAAGCAACTGGCTTAGGCTTGAAAGATGCTAAAGAATTAGTAGATAACGCTCCTAAAGTTGTTAAAGAAGGCTTACCTAAAGAAGAAGCTGAACAACTTAAAGAACAATTAGAAGAAGCTGGCGCAACTATCGAATTAAAATAATGCGAGCAGCATAACTTATTAAATATAATTTTATAAGTTAGGTTAATGCCCACATTGGCCTATGATTCTTTGAGAAGTGAAAACCCCGTTATTCAGATAACGGGGTTTTGTGTTGTTCTTCAACTATCGCAGTAACAGCTATCTAAGTATAATGTGAAATGAGGTAGGGTCATGAGTCATTATTATGATGAACAACCTGATGTAGCAAGTGATATACAAACATTTGATTATCACTATGATGATCAATCCATTACATTACAAACAGACGCAGGCGTATTTTCAAAAGGCAAAATCGACTTCGGCTCTGACTTATTAGTGCGGACATTTTTAAAGCAAAATCCACCGGGCCCAGTTAAAACGATTGCCGACGTAGGTTGCGGTTATGGCCCCATCGGTTTAATGATTGCTAAAATGGAACCACATAATCATGTCGATATGCTAGACGTGAATTTACGTGCATTAAAATTAGCACGCCACAACGCAAAATCAAATCGTATCGACAATGTATCAATCATTGAAAGTGATGGTTTCGACCAAGTTGACGATCAACAATATGACTATGTGCTTACGAATCCGCCAATTCGTGCCGGTAAAGAGACCGTGCATCGCATCTTTGAGGAAGCACATCACCATTTGAAACAAAATGGAGTACTTTACGTCGTGATACAGAAAAAACAAGGTATGCCTTCAGCAAAAGAAAAAATGCGCGCGTTATTTGATAATGTAGAAGTATTAGAGAAGAGCAAAGGCTATTATATATTGAGAAGCTCAAAAGGTTGATTTAGCAGACCTATTCTGATATAGTAATAGAATGTAAAAAATTATGTTCAATAAGTGTGTACTTTTACGTATAAAATAACATTGTATATCGATCGTAGATGAAATAGAAAATGGTGTCATCAGAAATGTTGCCGTTTTCTTTTTGTCTTAAGGTATATGTTATAATGCGTGAGATAATCACACAATTTTTGAGGGGTGAATCTGTTTGGCAGGTCAATTTGTCCAATATGGAAGATATCGTAAACGTAGAAACTACGCGAGAATTTCAGAAGTACTTGAATTACCAAATCTTATCGAAATTCAAACTAAATCTTATGACTGGTTCTTAAAAGAAGGTTTACTAGAAATGTTCAGAGACATTTCACCAATTGAAGATTTCACTGGTAACCTATCTTTAGAATTTGTGGACTACAAACTTGGGGAACCTAAATATGATTTAGAAGAATCTAAAAACCGTGATGCAACTTATGCTGCACCTCTTCGCGTTAAAGTACGTCTTATTATTAAAGAGACTGGTGAAGTAAAAGAACAAGAAGTATTCATGGGTGACTTCCCATTAATGACAGATACAGGTACATTTGTGATTAATGGTGCAGAACGTGTTATCGTTTCTCAATTAGTACGTTCTCCATCCGTTTACTTCAATGAAAAATTAGACAAAAACGGACGTACCAATTATGACGCAACAATCATCCCTAACCGTGGTGCTTGGTTAGAGTATGAAACAGATGCGAAAGACGTAGCATACGTACGCATTGACAGAACTAGAAAATTACCATTAACCGTATTACTACGTGCACTTGGTTTCTCTTCAGATCAAGAAATCATTGATCTTATTGGAGATAACGAAATCTTACGTAATACGCTTGAAAAAGATGGTACTGAAAATACAGAACAAGCGCTATTAGACATTTACGAACGTTTACGTCCGGGCGAACCTCCTACTTTAGATAACGCTAAAAGTCTATTATATTCACGTTTCTTCGATCCAAAACGTTATGACTTAGCAAGTGTAGGTCGTTATAAAGCAAACAAAAAACTACATTTAAAACACCGCCTATTCAATCAAAAATTAGCAGAACCGATTGTTAATTCAGAAACTGGCGAAATCGTTGCTGAAGAAGGTACAGTCTTAGATCGTCGTAAAGTCGACGAAATCATGGATGTACTTGAAACAAACGCAAACAGTGAAGTGTTTGAATTAGAAGGCAGCATCATTGATGAACCAGTCGAAATTCAATCTATTAAAGTTTACGTTTCAAATGATGAAGAAGGACGCACAACAACAGTAATCGGTAATGCTTTCCCTGATTCAGAAGTGAAATGTATTACTGCGGCAGACATCATTGCTTCAATGTCTTACTTCTTCAACTTATATAGTGGTATTGGATTTACAGATGACATCGACCACTTAGGTAACCGTCGTCTACGTTCAGTAGGTGAATTGTTACAAAACCAATTCCGTATCGGATTATCTAGAATGGAACGTGTGGTTAGAGAAAGAATGTCTATCCAAGACACTGATTCAATTACACCACAACAATTAATCAACATTCGTCCAGTGATTGCATCTATCAAAGAATTCTTTGGTAGCTCTCAATTATCTCAATTCATGGACCAAGCCAACCCATTAGCTGAGTTGACTCACAAACGTCGTCTATCAGCTCTCGGACCTGGTGGTTTAACACGTGAACGTGCTCAAATGGAAGTACGTGACGTCCACTACTCTCACTATGGTCGTATGTGTCCAATCGAAACACCAGAGGGTCCAAACATCGGTTTGATCAACTCACTTTCAAGTTATGCGAGAGTTAATGAATTTGGTTTCATTGAAACACCATATCGTAAAGTAAACATTGAAACGAATGCAGTGACAGATCAAATTGATTACCTTACAGCAGATGAAGAAGACAGTTACGTCGTAGCCCAAGCAAACTCAAGATTAGACGAAGAAGGTCGTTTCTTAGACGATGAAGTTGTTTGTCGTTTCCGTGGTAATAACACAGTGATGAACAAAGAAAAAATGGACTACATGGACGTATCACCTAAACAAGTTGTTTCAGCTGCGACAGCATGTATCCCATTCTTAGAAAACGACGACTCTAACCGTGCGTTAATGGGTGCGAACATGCAACGTCAAGCAGTTCCATTGATGAACCCTGAATCACCATTCGTAGGTACAGGTATGGAACACGTAGCAGCACGTGACTCAGGTGCAGCTGTCATCGCTAAACAAAGAGGCCGTGTTGAACACGTTGAATCTAACGAAATCTTAGTGCGTAGTCTTATCGAAGAAGATGGACAAGAGTACGAAGGTGAATTAAATCGTTATCCATTAGCTAAATTCAAACGTTCAAACACAGGTACTTGCTATAACCAACGTCCAATCGTTAAACCAAACGACATCGTAGACAAAGGTGAAATCTTAGCGGATGGACCTTCTATGGATCTTGGTGAAATGGCATTAGGTCGTAACGTTGTCGTTGGATTTATGACTTGGGACGGTTATAACTACGAGGACGCTGTTATCATGAGCGAACGTCTGGTTAAAGATGACGTTTATACTTCAATTCACATCGAAGAATATGAATCTGAAGCACGTGATACAAAACTCGGACCTGAAGAAATCACTCGTGATATTCCTAACGTTTCTGAAAATGCACTTAAAAACTTAGATGATCGCGGTATCGTATATGTCGGTGCTGAAGTTAAAGATGGTGACATCTTAGTAGGTAAAGTAACGCCTAAAGGTGTGACTGAACTTACTGCAGAAGAACGCTTACTTCACGCAATCTTTGGTGAAAAAGCACGTGAAGTTCGTGACACTTCATTACGTGTACCACACGGTGCAGGCGGTATCGTGCTAGACGTTAAAGTCTTCAATCGTGAAGAAGGCGATGATACATTATCTCCAGGTGTTAACCAACTCGTACGTGTTTACATCGTTCAAAAACGTAAAATCCACGTCGGAGATAAAATGTGTGGTCGTCACGGTAATAAAGGGGTTATCTCTAAACTCGTTCCAGAAGAAGATATGCCTTACTTACCAGACGGACGTCCAATCGATATCATGTTAAACCCACTCGGTGTGCCTTCACGTATGAACATCGGACAAGTGTTAGAATTACATCTAGGTATGGCTGCTAAAAACTTAGGTATCCATGTTGCATCACCAGTATTTGATGGTGCCAATGACGAAGACGTATGGTCAACAATTGAAGAAGCTGGTATGGCTCGAGACGGTAAAACTGTCTTATACGATGGCCGTACAGGTGAACCATTTGATAACCGTATTTCTGTTGGTGTCATGTACATGCTTAAACTTGCACACATGGTTGATGATAAACTTCACGCGCGTTCAACTGGTCCTTACTCACTCGTTACACAACAACCACTTGGTGGTAAAGCACAATTCGGTGGTCAACGTTTCGGTGAGATGGAGGTATGGGCATTAGAAGCATATGGTGCTGCTTATACACTTCAAGAAATCTTGACTTATAAATCAGATGATACAGTTGGTCGTGTTAAAACATATGAATCTATTGTTAAAGGCGAAAACATTAGTAAACCTAGTGTGCCTGAATCATTCCGTGTCTTAATGAAAGAATTACAAAGCCTTGGCTTAGACGTTAAGATCATCGATGAAGATAACAATGAAATTGATATGCATGACAATGATGATGAAGATATCACAGAGCGCAAAGTTGACTTACAACAAAAAGATGCGCCTGAATCACAAAGAGAAGTTTAGTAATTAGATGAATTCGCGTCATTTCAGATCAGTGAATGAAGCCATGAAGCATTGTGCTTCTTGCTTCTTCACTTCAATCTGATGTGTATAGATCAAACGAAATCAATCAATTTGCACAGCTAATCTAAATTGAAGGAGGTAGGCTCCTTGATTGATGTAAATAATTTCCATTATATGAAAATAGGACTTGCTTCACCTGAAAAAATCCGTTCATGGTCATTCGGTGAGGTTAAAAAACCAGAAACAATTAACTATCGTACTTTGAAACCAGAAAAAGATGGTCTATTCTGTGAAAGAATTTTCGGACCTACAAAAGACTGGGAATGTAGTTGCGGTAAATACAAACGTGTACGATACAAAGGTATGGTTTGTGACAGATGTGGTGTAGAAGTAACGAAATCTAAAGTACGTCGTGAAAGAATGGGACACATTGAACTTGCAGCTCCTGTTTCTCACATTTGGTACTTTAAAGGTATTCCAAGTCGTATGGGTCTTTTACTTGATATGTCACCAAGAGCACTTGAAGAAGTAATCTACTTTGCTTCATATGTTGTTATTGATCCAGGCCCAACTGGCTTAGAGAAAAAATCATTACTTTCTGAAGCAGAATTCAGAGAATACTATGATAAATATCCAGGTCAATTCAACGCTAAAATGGGTGCGGAAGGTATTAAAGCACTCTTAGAAGAAATTGATTTAGATGAAGAATTGAAAGCTTTACGTGATGAATTAGAATCTGCAACTGGTCAAAGATTGACTCGTGCAATCAAACGTTTAGAAGTTGTAGAATCATTCCGTAATTCAGGTAACAACCCTGCATGGATGATCTTAGATGTACTTCCAATCATCCCACCAGAAATCCGTCCAATGGTACAACTTGATGGTGGACGTTTTGCAACAAGTGACTTAAACGACTTATACCGTCGTGTTATCAATCGTAACAATCGTTTGAAACGTTTATTAGACTTAGGTGCACCTGACATCATCGTCCAAAACGAAAAACGTATGTTACAAGAAGCAGTGGATGCATTGATTGATAATGGTCGTCGTGGCCGTCCAGTTACTGGTCCAGGTAACAGACCACTTAAATCACTTTCACACATGCTTAAAGGTAAACAAGGTCGTTTCCGTCAAAACTTATTAGGTAAACGTGTTGACTATTCAGGTCGTTCCGTAATCGCAGTCGGACCAAGCTTGAAAATGTATCAATGTGGTTTACCGAAAGAAATGGCACTTGAATTATTCAAACCATTCGTTATGAAAGAACTTGTGCAACGTGAAATCGCAACAAACATTAAAAATGCGAAAAGTAAAATTGAACGCATGGATGACGAAGTATGGGATATCTTAGAAGATGTTATTAAAGAACACCCTGTGCTCTTAAACCGTGCGCCAACATTACACAGATTAGGTATCCAAGCATTTGAACCTACACTTGTTGAAGGTCGTGCCATCCGTCTTCACCCATTAGCAACAACTGCTTACAACGCAGACTTTGACGGTGACCAAATGGCCGTTCACGTACCATTATCTAAAGAAGCACAAGCAGAAGCACGTATGTTAATGCTTGCAGCTCAAAACATCTTGAACCCTAAAGATGGTAAACCAGTCGTTACACCATCTCAAGATATGGTATTAGGTAACTATTACATTACATTAGAACGTGAGGATGCATTGAATACAGGTGCATTGTTCAAAGATACAAACGAAGTGTTGAAAGCTTATGCGAACGGTTATGTTCACTTACACACTCGTATCGGTGTTCACGCACGTTCATTCAATAATCCAACGTTCACAGAAGATCAAAACAATAAAATCTTAACAACTTCTGTTGGTAAAGTGATCTTCAACCAAATCATTCCAGATTCATTTGCTTATATCAATGAACCTTCAAAAGCAAACTTAGAAGATAGAACACCTGATAAATACTTCGTAGATCCTAAAGATTTAGGTGAAGGCGGTCTTAAAGCATACTTCGATAGTGTGCCAACGACTGATCCATTCAACAAAGGATTCTTAGGAGATATCATCGCAGAAGTCTTCAATCGCTTCAGCATCACTGATACTTCAATGATGCTTGACCGCATGAAAGACTTAGGATTCAAGTTCTCTTCTAAAGCAGGTATTACAGTTGGTGTATCTGATATCGTTGTACTTCCAGATAAACAACGTATCCTTGATGAATCTGAACAATCTGTTGAAAAAGTTACTAAACAATTTAACCGTGGTTTAATCACTGAAGATGAACGTTACAATGCAGTTGTTGATATTTGGACAAATGCAAAAGACCAAATTCAAGATAAATTGATGAAATCACTTGAAAAAACAAACCCAATCTTCATGATGAGTGACTCTGGTGCCCGTGGTAACGCATCTAACTTCACTCAATTAGCTGGTATGCGTGGTCTGATGGCCGCACCATCTGGTAAAATCATCGAATTGCCAATCACATCTTCATTCCGTGAAGGTTTAACCGTGTTAGAATACTTCATTTCAACTCACGGTGCACGTAAAGGTCTTGCCGATACAGCCCTTAAAACAGCTGACTCAGGTTACCTTACTCGTCGTCTTGTTGACGTGGCACAAGATGTTATCGTTCGTGAAGAAGATTGTGGTACAGACAGAGGCTTGCTCGTTTCTGACATTAAAGAAGGTACAGAAATGATCGAACCATTCGAAGAACGTATCGAAGGACGTTACTCTAAAGAAACTGTACGTCATCCAGAAACAGATGAAGTATTAGTTGAACCAGATCAATTAATCACTCCTGAAATTGCAAAACGTATCGTGGATGCAGGTATCGAAGAATTATACATCCGCTCAGCATTTACATGTAACACACGTCACGGTGTATGTGAAAAATGTTACGGTAAAAACCTTGCAACAGGAGAAAAAGTTGAAGTCGGTGAAGCAGTTGGTACCATCGCCGCTCAATCCATCGGTGAACCTGGTACACAGCTTACAATGCGTACCTTCCACACTGGTGGGGTAGCAGGTAGCGATATCACTCAAGGTTTACCTCGTATCCAAGAAATCTTCGAAGCACGTAATCCGAAAGGTCAAGCAGTCATCACTGAAATCGAAGGTGTCGTTGAAGACATCAAAGTTGCGAAAGATCGTCAACAAGAAATCGTAATTAAAGGTGCAAATGAAACGAAATCATATCTTGCATCAGGTACAGCACGTATCGTTGTAGAAGTCGGCCAAAGTGTTGCACGCGGTCAAGTGCTTACTGAAGGTTCAATCGAGCCTAAAAACTATTTATCAGTAGCTGGATTAACCGCAACAGAAAGCTACTTGCTTAAAGAAGTTCAAAAAGTATACCGTATGCAAGGTGTTGAAATCGACGATAAACACGTTGAGGTTATGGTAAGACAAATGTTACGTAAAGTACGTATCATTGAATCTGGTGATACTAAACTATTACCTGGTTCACTTGTTGATATCCATCACTTCACAGATGCAAACCGTGATGCATTTAAAGAACGTAAACGCCCAGCAACTGCTAAACCAGTATTGCTCGGTATTACTAAGGCATCACTTGAAACAGAAAGCTTCTTATCAGCAGCATCATTCCAAGAAACAACACGTGTACTTACTGATGCAGCCATCAAAGGTAAACGTGATAACTTACTTGGTCTTAAAGAAAATGTTATCATCGGTAAACTTATTCCAGCTGGTACAGGTATGCGTCGATACAGCGATGTGGAATATGATAAAGATGCTTCTGATGTACAACAAGTTGAAGAAGTAGAAGTTACAGAACCATAAAATTGATATTTACAACAATGTGAATTAAGCTTTGCAAATTGAATGAGAGGATGGTCGTGCCATCACTGATCAGTATAGATGTTGTCTTTCTGATTAAGAGGATTCAAGGTGCGCCACCATCCTCTTATTATCTTTTTATAAAAAAGTGTCATGATGGGCAGATAACTTAAAAATTAAGTTGACGCTTCATGTATAAAATGTTATTATTGTTAAGGTTGATGTAAGCAGACTTTGGAGGATATCAAATGTCTAATGAAAAAGTTGCCAGCTTTAACAAACAACATTATGTTGTTGGTCTAAAACAAACAATCAAAGCTTTAGATTTAGATCAAGTCACATCATTGATTATTGCACAAGATGTTGAGGTATTTTTATTATCTCGCGTGTTATGTAAGATCAATAACAAAAATATACCTATCACTTTATACGAAAGTAAACACGCTTTAGGAAAAGCTGTAGGTATCAACGTTAATGCTGCAATCGTAGCGTTAATCAAATGAAATTAGTGAGTGTAAGCTTACTAAATTTTATTTAACCTAAAAATGAACCACCTGGATGTGTGGGATTAAAAAATCAAGAGAGGAGGACATATTTCATGCCAACTATAAACCAATTAGTTCGTAACCCAAGAAAAAGCAAATCAAAAAAATCTGATTCACCAGCTTTAAACAGAGGTTTCAATAGTAAGAAAAAACAATTCACTACACTTAACTCTCCACAAAAACGTGGTGTTTGTACTCGTGTAGGAACTATGACACCTAAAAAACCTAACTCTGCGTTACGTAAATACGCACGTGTGCGTTTATCAAACAACATCGAAGTGAACGCATACATCCCTGGTATCGGACACAACTTACAAGAACACAGTGTTGTACTTGTACGTGGTGGACGTGTAAAAGACTTACCTGGTGTGCGTTACCATATTGTACGTGGTGCACTTGATACTTCAGGTGTTGATGGACGTATGCAAAGCCGTTCATTATACGGAACTAAAAAACCTAAAAAATAACATTAAGATTGCGTAAATTTTAATGACGAAATAACAAGAAATATTATAATAGGAAGGGAGGACTTATATTATGCCTCGTAAAGGATCAGTACCTAAAAGAGACGTATTACCAGATCCAATTCATAATTCAAAATTAGTTACAAGATTAATTAATAAAATTATGTTAGATGGTAAACGCGGAACAGCTCAAAAAATTCTATATTCTGCATTCGATTTAGTACAAGAACGTAGTGGTCGTGATGCATTAGAAGTGTTTGAAGAAGCAATTGATAATATCATGCCTGTATTAGAAGTTAAAGCACGTCGTGTAGGTGGCTCTAACTACCAAGTACCAGTAGAAGTTCGTCCAGAACGTCGTACTACTTTAGGTTTACGTTGGTTAGTAAACTATGCACGTCTTCGTGGTGAAAAAACAATGGAAGATCGTTTAGCTAACGAAATTCTTGATGCTGCTAACAACACTGGTGGCGCTGTTAAAAAACGTGAAGACGTTCATAAAATGGCAGAAGCAAACAAAGCATTCGCACACTATCGTTGGTAAGGTAGAATATAATTCCCTGAGCATGTTCCATCATATGGGTCACTATATATGGAGGTATGCTTAGGGCATCGCCATATTTATAGTATTTATTCGCAGTAATTGCTGGAAGGAGAAAAAATACATGGCTAGAGATTTTAGTTTGAAAAAAACCCGTAATATCGGTATCATGGCGCATATTGACGCTGGTAAAACAACTACAACTGAACGTATTTTGTATTATACTGGCCGTATCCACAAAATTGGTGAAACACACGAAGGTGCTTCACAAATGGACTGGATGGAACAAGAACAAGACCGTGGTATCACAATTACATCTGCTGCAACAACTGCACAGTGGAATGATCACCGTGTAAACATTATCGACACTCCAGGGCACGTAGACTTCACAGTTGAAGTTGAACGTTCTTTACGTGTACTTGATGGTGCTGTTACAGTATTAGATGCTCAATCAGGTGTAGAACCTCAAACAGAAACAGTTTGGAGACAGGCTACAACTTATGGTGTACCTCGTATTGTGTTTGTAAACAAAATGGATAAATTAGGTGCAAATTTCGATTATTCATTAAGCACATTACATGATCGTTTACAAGCAAATGCGCAAGCAATTCAATTACCAATCGGTGCCGAAGACGAATTCAACGCAATCATTGATTTAGTAGAAATGAAATGCTACCAATACAATGATGACTTAGGTACTGACATTGAAGAAATTGAAATTCCAGATGATTACAAAGATAAAGCTGAAGAAGCACGTGTAACACTTATCGAAGCTGTTGCAGAAACAAATGAAGATCTAATGGAAAAATATCTTGATGACCAAGAAATTTCAGTAGATGAATTAAAAGATGCTATCCGTCAAGCTACTACTGACGTAGAATTCTACCCAGTACTTTGCGGTACAGCATTCAAAAACAAAGGTGTTCAATTAATGCTAGATGCTGTCATTGACTACCTACCATCTCCATTAGATGTTAAACCAATCATCGGTCACCGTACTGATGATCCTGACGAAGAAGTAGTCGCTAAAGCGGATGACGATGCAGAATTCGCTGCATTAGCATTCAAAGTTATGAGTGACCCTTACGTTGGTAAATTAACATTCTTCCGTGTGTACTCAGGTACATTATCTTCAGGTTCATACGTTAAAAACTCTACAAAAGACAAACGTGAACGTGTAGGTCGTTTACTTCAAATGCATGCGAACCACCGTGAAGAACTTAACACAGTTTACGCAGGTGATATCGCAGCTGCCGTAGGTCTTAAAGATACTGGTACTGGTGACACATTATGTGGTGAGAAAAATGACATTATCTTAGAGACAATGGAATTCCCAGAGCCAGTTATCCACTTATCAGTTGAACCTAAATCTAAAGCTGACCAAGATAAAATGACTCAAGCTTTAGTTAAACTACAAGAAGAAGACCCAACATTCCACGCACACACAGACGATGAAACAGGACAAGTTATCATCGGTGGTATGGGTGAACTTCACTTAGATATTCTTGTAGACCGTATGAAAAAAGAATTTAACGTTGAATGTAATGTTGGTGCTCCAATGGTTTCATATCGTGAAACATTCAAAACATCAGCACAAGTTCAAGGTAAATTCGCTCGTCAATCAGGTGGTCGTGGTCAATATGGTGACGTACAAATCGAATTCACACCTAACGAAACAGGTGGCGGTTTCGAATTCGAAAACGCTATCGTCGGTGGTGTAGTACCACGTGAATATGTACCATCTGTTGAACAAGGTCTTAAAGATGCCATGGAAAATGGTGTACTAGCTGGTTATCCATTAATCGATGTTAAAGCTAAACTATTTGATGGTTCATACCACGATGTCGATTCATCTGAAATGGCCTTCAAAATTGCTGCATCATTAGCACTTAAAGAAGCTGCTAAAAAATGTGATCCAGTTATCTTAGAACCAATGATGAAAGTTACAATTGAAATGCCTGAAGAGTACTTAGGTGACATCATGGGTGACGTTACTTCACGTCGTGGCCGTGTAGACGGTATGGAACCACGTGGTAACGCGCAAGTTGTTAATGCTTATGTACCACTTTCAGAAATGTTTGGTTATGCAACATCATTACGTTCTAACACTCAAGGTCGCGGTACTTACACAATGTACTTTGACCACTATGAAGAAGTACCTAAATCAATCTCTGAAGAAATCATTAAGAAAAACACTGGTAACAAAGCTGAATAATAATACTTGTATTGTAAGGTGAGAGCCGGTACAATACAGTTTGAGCATATTCACTGTATACCACATGTTTATATTGATTTTTGAAAGTAAATGATTTATAAAGTAATTGTGTATGCTTTTAACATAAGCATTGAAATTGTCTTCTCATGATGGTGAGAAACTATCATGAGAGATAATTGCAAATAAATTTTTGAATGAATAGGAGAGATTTTATAATGGCTAAAGAAAAATTTGATCGTTCAAAAGAACATGCCAATATTGGTACAATCGGTCACGTTGACCATGGTAAAACAACATTAACAGCTGCTATCGCAACTGTATTAGCAAAAAATGGTGACACTGTAGCTCAATCATACGACATGATTGATAACGCTCCAGAAGAAAAAGAACGTGGTATTACAATCAATACTGCTCACATCGAATATCAAACTGACAAACGTCACTATGCACACGTTGACTGCCCAGGACACGCTGACTATGTTAAAAACATGATCACTGGTGCTGCTCAAATGGACGGTGCGATCTTAGTTGTATCTGCAGCTGATGGTCCAATGCCACAAACTCGTGAACACATCTTATTATCACGTAACGTTGGTGTACCAGCATTAGTTGTATTCTTAAACAAAGTTGACCAAGTTGACGACGAAGAATTATTAGAATTAGTAGAAATGGAAGTTCGTGACTTATTAAGCGAATACGACTACCCAGGTGACGATGTACCTGTAATCTCTGGTTCTGCGTTGAAAGCATTAGAAGGCGACAAAGAATACGAACAAAAAATCTTAGACTTAATGCAACAAGTTGACGATTACATTCCAACTCCAGAACGTGACTCTGATAAACCATTCATGATGCCAGTTGAAGACGTATTCTCAATCACTGGTCGTGGTACTGTTGCAACAGGCCGTGTTGAACGTGGTCAAATCAAAGTCGGTGAAGAAGTTGAAATCATCGGTATGAAAGACGGTTCACAAAAAACAACAGTTACTGGTGTAGAAATGTTCCGTAAATTATTAGACTACGCTGAAGCTGGTGACAACATCGGTGCTTTATTACGTGGTATTTCACGTGAAGAAGTACAACGTGGTCAAGTTTTAGCTGCTCCTGGTTCAATTACACCACACACTAAATTCACTGCAGAAGTTTACGTATTATCTAAAGATGAAGGTGGACGTCACACTCCATTCTTCTCTAACTACCGTCCACAATTCTATTTCCGTACTACTGACGTAACAGGTGTTGTTACTTTACCAGAAGGTACAGAAATGGTAATGCCTGGCGATAACGTTAAAATGGAAGTTGAATTAATTTCTCCAATCGCTATCGAAGACGGTACTCGTTTCTCAATTCGTGAAGGTGGACGTACTGTAGGATCAGGCGTTGTAACTGAAATCGAAGAATAATTAAAACAAACAAACGTTGATTAATATATATCTACGTTAAGAGCCTCTTTAAAAGAGAGGCTCTATTTTAATAAAATATGATTGTTGATACAGAAAAACGCACGCTTATTTAACTTATTGTGAGTCACTTAAGGGTGCGTTTTTTTCATATTATGTACAACTAAAAAAGTGTTTCACCTTATAGATGAAACACCCACCTTACATCATTGCGCCAACACTTAACGTGCAATGACACCTTCAAGCTCTAATATTTTCATAAATTCACTGACTGCGTATTTAAATGAAGATTCATCTACATCGAATTGGGGACTATGGTGCGGATATGTGGTACCTTTTTGTTCATTACCACAACCTGTTAGGAAGAACGCCCCAGGTAATACTTTTTGATAGTGTGAGAAATCTTCACCGATCATCATGAGCTCTGACTCGCTGAAGCGTAAGTTCATGTCGTTCGCAGCTTGTTTGACGACTTCATAAGATTTCCCGTGATTATGTACGGGGAGATAGCCACGGATATAATCTAAGTCATATGTGATGTCATTAGCGACAGCTAGGCCTTCTAGTAACTTTTCTATCCGTTCAATAATATGTGATTGCACTTCTGTATCAAATGTACGTACTGTACCGCGACAAAACGCACTATTTGGAATCACGTTATCGGCATTACCTGCTTGAATCATACCGAATGTAATGACAGCTTGTTTTACTGGGTCTATTGTTCGAGAGACAATCTTTTGTGCACTCATGATAAATTCTGCCATGACTACAACTGGATCAATCGTTTCATGTGGTTTCGCACCATGACCGCCTTTTCCGTGGATGGTAATATTAAATTCATCTGGTGAAGCCATCATTGCGCCGGGTTTTGAATTAATCGTACCGGTTGGATAACCGGACCACAGATGGTTACCATAAATGCGATCGACGTGACGTAAACAGCCTGTATCTATAATTTCTTGTGCACCGCCAGGCATGACTTCTTCACCGTATTGAAATACAAGTACAACATTACCTTTCAGATACTCTCGATGTGCGTCGATGATTTCAGCTACGGTTAAGAGGATCGCTGTATGACCATCGTGACCACAGGCATGCATGCCCCCTTTATTTTGTGACTGGAAAGGTAAGCCAGTCTCCTCTACAATAGGTAGCGCATCAAAGTCTGCTCGTAATGCGATAGTCGGGCCCTCACCAGAGCCTTCGAACGTTGCGATAATGCCATTACGTGCGATAGGTGCTTGCACCTCGCAATTGAGTTTCGATAGTTGATCGATGATATAAGCTGCTGTTTGATGCTCTTCAAAAGAGAGTTCAGGATGTTGGTGTAAGTATCTGCGTATTTGAATTGTTTTTTGTTCTTTTTCCTTGGCGAGTTGAAACCAATCAAACACTGTAAAAGCCCTTCTTTCAACATAATTTAATTTATTATAACACTTTAAACAATGAAGCAATAGACGATCTATGCTTAAAAATAATTTGAAAGCGCTTAATATTTTAAAAGATATTTGCTTCCCCTGGTTATGAAAATAGGTTATGATTGAGAAAAGACAAATCCAAACAAAGGGGAGAGCAAAGTGGTACAAACACTGGACCATTTCTTAACTGAAAATATAAATGCGTTAAAAGAGAATGGCTTGTATAGTGAAATCGATACGATTGAAGGTGCAAATGGACCTGAAATCACTATTGACGGGAAATCATATGTCAACTTATCATCAAACAATTATCTAGGACTTGCGACAAATGAAGCATTAAAACAAGCGGCGAAAGATGCGATTGATACTCATGGGGTCGGCGCGGGTGCTGTTCGCTCTATTAATGGTACATTGGATTTACATGATGAGCTAGAATCGATCTTAGCTGAGTTTAAAGGTACCGAAGCAGCGATTGCGTATCAATCTGGTTTTAACTGTAATATGGCGGCAATTTCAGCTGTGATGAATAAAAACGATGCGATCTTATCAGATGAATTAAATCATGCTTCAATCATTGATGGTTGTCGCTTATCTAAAGCGAAAATTATTCGCGTGAACCATTCAGATATGGATGATTTACGTCAAAAAGCGAAAGAAGCGGTGGAATCAGGACAATACAATAAAGTCATGTATATCACTGATGGTGTCTTCAGCATGGACGGAGACGTAGCGAAATTACCTGAAATCGTAGAAATTGCTGAAGAATATGGCCTGATTACTTACGTAGATGATGCCCACGGTTCTGGTGTGATGGGCAAAGGTGCGGGTACAGTGAAACACTTTGGTTTACAAGACAAGATCGATTTCCAAATCGGTACATTATCTAAAGCAATTGGTGTCGTTGGTGGATATGTGGCAGGGACGCGTCAACTCATTGATTGGCTTAAATCACAGTCACGTCCTTTCTTATTCTCTACGTCTTTAGCACCTGGAGATACGAAAGCTATTACAGTTGCGGTAACGAAATTAATGGAATCAACCTCACTCCATGATAAATTATGGGATAATGCACAGTATTTAAAAGAAGGACTGTATCAACTCGGCTTTGATATCGGCGTCTCAGAAACACCGATTACGCCTGTGATTATCGGAGACGAGAAAGATACCCAAGCTTTTAGTAAACGACTGAAAGAAGAAGGCGTCTATGTTAAATCCATTGTCTTTCCAACGGTGCCACGCGGTACAGGACGTGTGCGTAATATGCCTACAGCGGCCCACACGCAAGAGATGTTAGACCGTGCACTAGCTGCCTATGAAAAAGTAGGCAAAGAATTAGGTATTATCTAAACATGGTGTTAAATTATATATAAAGTAAAAGTCTAAAGATAGAAACTTACTTTCACGATATGCATGTGGAATGAAGACTTGATATCTTTAGGCTTTTTTATATGCAGAAAACAACTCAAAAACAGGATCACGTCATTAAATATTAAGCGGAAATTTAGGTTTATATTGAGATAACAAGCTTTTACGATATTAAGGTCTTTACAAGTCATGTGTCTTTACACTTTTTATGTAACAGACCATAAAAAATTTTAAATTTTTTTGTGTAAAGTGATTTAAAAATAAGTATAAATCTACTATGATAAGGGAGTATTAAAAAAACGTCTTGTTTATAGGGTCATTTTAGAGAGGTATTTGAAGTAGAAATGAAAGGATGGTGCACTCCCATGGTTGAATTTAGAGAACTTACTATGGCAGATGAGTCACTCTATTGTGATTATGTCAAAGAATGGATAGATAAAAACGAAGTCATAGCTCCAGAAATAACAAATATTACAAACTATCAAAGTTTTGAAGATCTTGTGCATCAGCTTGCAGATAATAAATCACATGACGAAACGGTTGATAATACAACTTTATTCTTAATTGATGATAAACAAATTATTGGGGCAGCAAACATTCGTCATGAATTAACGAACTCATTGAAAACAGAAGGCGGCCATGTTGAAATCGGCGTACGCAATCGTCTTCGAGGCAAAGGATATAAACAAAAAATATTGAAAAAAGCCTTAGACTACTTATCACGCATTGATGTTAAAGAAGCACTCCTCACATGTGATGCAGATAATGAAGACACCATTGAAATGATTAAGAAAAATGGTGGCGAAGAGATAGAAGATGCTAAAACTGAAGAAGGTAAAGTAGTTAAACGCTTTTTAATAGAAATTGCATAAAAGGATGTTGTGATGTTCGTGCACATCGATATAAAAACAAACGATACGAGGTAACACATTGTTTTAAACACTAGGAGAAACCTGATTTGAGGGCAATGTCTGTTACCTCGTATTTTTATGTTAAATGAAAGATTTCGAAATCTTTGAGGGGAATTTTACAATCAAAACGGCTAGCTGTGTTATACTCGAGTAAATTCAACAAAGGGCGAGGAGGACGCATATGCATATCGATACAGCCCAGCAACAGAGCTTAGTCAATATGAAAGAAGTAATTCATGAAGTAGCTGAAGCATTACAAGCGTATTCAGAGGGACAGACGCAAAATCCAATCCGATATGCTTTAGATTTTAATCAGGAGAATCGTTACTTGGTCATGCCAGCACTATCAGACACGTTACAGGTTGCCGGGGTTAAAGTAGTCTCTGTCGTGCCGCATAATACGAAACAAGGGAAACCTGCCATCAATGGGACTGTCATTTTAACGGATTATGAGACAGGTGAGACGTTAGCGACACTAGATGCTGCGTATTTAACAAAAATACGTACAGGTGCGATATCCGGAGTAGCAACGAAATATTTTGCGAAACAGGACGCGACGACGCTTTCAGTGATCGGTACTGGGGCCGAAGCAGAAGGGCTGATTGAAGCGGTTCTCGCAGTGAGACCGATTAAACGACTGTTATTGTTTAATCGGACTTATGAAAAAGCTAAGTGGTTTGCACAAAATATAGAAAAACAACATCCCGAACTTGAGGTCACAGTCTTTAATGATGTGAATGACGTATTAGAAGATACAGATATTATAGTGACAGCGACCAACGCCTCTGATCCAGTTTTTGAGGGTGCACTAAAGCCGGGTGTACATCTCAATGCAGTAGGTTCATTTAAACCTGAGATGCAAGAATTACCGACTACATTAATAAGTGAAGCGGATAAAGTCATTGTAGAAGCTAAAGACGCGGCATTAGCAGAGACGGGTGATTTGCTCAAACCTATTCAACAAGGTGTGTTCTCAGCAGAAGCGTTGCATGGTGAACTCGGTTGTGTGGTCAGCGGCGCATTACCAGGAAGAGAGATAGAACAAGAAGTAACTGTATTTAAGTCAGTCGGTTTGGCAATCGTTGATATTGTGGTTGCTAACTACATTTACAATAAATTGATAGATCAATAATTGATAGTAAAAACCAAGCATCATAAAAAACGCTCAATGCTCGAGAAATACGTGCATTGAGCGTTTTAATATTTGTGATTAAGCAAATAATTGCATTAAGCCTCCAATTAAGCTAAAGCCCATAGCTAGGATGGCATAAACAATCGCTAAAATGATGGATGCTTTACCAGATAAGCGACTCGTCGCATATAATACAATAAATACAACATAGGTATTAACGAGATTAACTAAATTAACTGAAGCCAGTGACTGATTTCCTTTATCGAAGATGTTCAGACTGCCGATGTTGTAATCTAACAGATCAATGCCTGCGATAAATTGAATAAGGCTTACGATTAAAGTGACGATTAATGTGATCATTTTAAAGCTACATGCTGCTGAAAAGATACTACTTGCTTTTGTTTCAGATTTAACAATTTTTGTAATGATCAAAATCACGACAAAGGTTAATAATAAAGAAAAAAGCGCACCTAATGGTGACATATAAATTACAATGTTTTTTTGCATTTCTAACATTGAATCATCAAGGCTTGCACTTGTCCCTACGAGTTCTTCTGATTCTTTAGCTTGTCTTGCAAAGTCAGTATTGTTCCCATTAATAAAGCCAATTACTAGAGATACTACAATAATTAAAAGAAATTTAACTAACCACTTCGGGCGCTCTCTGAGTTGATCAAAATGGTCATACAATGGCAATTTAGAATGTTCCACGATGTGCCTCCTCTATATCTTTTTCTTTAATATATCACATCTAGATTGCAATTACCATTTTATATATAAATTATTTTAATTGGCCAGTTTTTATTGCTTGTTGTATATAACTGATTGCTTCGTTGACTGCGCTTTGCTCAGTTTCACTCAACTCAATTGGGAAACGATACTCGATACCTTCACGTGTTACGAGGGTAGGTAAACTCATGGCACACGCATCTGTACCATAATCTCCATCTAGTAAAGCAGTCACTGGTAAAATCGTACGTTCATCGAGCACAATGTGGCGTGTGAGCGCGACTGCTGCTTTAGAAATGGCCGTATTCGTCCAACCTTTTTGTTGTAGCACATCAAATGCGACTTTATCGATTTGTGCTGTTATAGACGCTTGATCAATGGGCTCACATTTCATGAGTGATTCAAATTCTTTGATTGGCATCCCAAAGATTGTGACTTTGCTCCAAACTGGGACCGCATTTTTCCCATGTTCACCAATGACAAAGGCATGTACACTTTTAGGATCGATACCATAATGATTGGCAATCAACGTTTTAAAACGCGCACTTTCCAATAATGTGCCTGTGCCCATGATTTGATGTTTCGGATAATTCACTGTAGTAGAAGCAATATAGGTCATCGCATCTACAGGGTTAGAGATGAAGATAATCACTGCTTCTTGCGTGGCACGCGCTATACGTTGCATGAGGTCAGCCATCAGTTTACCATTTTCTTCAGCGAGTAATACGCGATCGGGCATCATCGCATTCATCGGTGTACTTGCCGTTACGATAATCACAGCAGCATCACTTAAATCATGATAATCTCCTGCGCTTATTTTGACGTGATTGCTGTCATCAAACCCTTGAGCGTGTTGATGGTCTAGAACTTCTCCTCGTGCAAGTTTCTCGTTAGTATCAATCACAACAATTTCAGAAAATAAATTTTGATATTGAATGTCTGTCAGAATTTGACTCCCTACTTTTCCAATACCAATCAGACCTAATTTCATATGCGGACCCTCTTTCTTTGAACAATATATACTTTAAAATTTATCAGATTTTTCAGTTTAAATAAATGATTTTTGACGATGCTATAAATTTTTCTATAGATATTGTGATAAAATTCACAAATGTGTCAAACTATTGAGACGTCTTTTAGAGTTTAATTACATCATAAGTATCTATAATCATAAAAAGTCACTTTTGGATGCCTATTTATGAATTAAAGTAATAGCTTCAATTCTAACTATGTATTTTATTGATAGGTTTATTTATCATAAAATGAGAGTTGAAAGAGATACATCGGTATGAATGATTCTCACGTAACGGTGTATGAATCAAAGCGGATTAGCAAGCCTAAATAGAAAGAATGAGGTGAATACAATGAGTGAACATGCAAATAAAGTCGTATTAATCGGGGATGGCGCTGTCGGTTCAAGCTACGCATTTTCTGTCGTAGTCCAAGGTGTGGCTGATGAACTGGTCATCATTGATTTAGCGAAAGACAAAACGGTGGCAGATGCGAAAGATTTAAATCATGGTGCACCGTACGGCATGTCATCCATTCATGTGAAAGCGGGAGACTATGTCGATTGCCATGATGCAGATATCGTCGTGTTGACTGCAGGCGCAGCGCAAAAACAAGGTGAAACGCGTTTACAATTAGTCGAACGCAATACGAAGATCATTAAAGGCATTGTTTCAGATGTGATGGCAAGTGGGTTTGACGGTATCTTTATCGTCGCATCTAACCCTGTCGACATACTTACGCGAGTGACTCAAACAGTTTCAGGGCTTCCTGCTTCACGCGTGATTGGCTCAGGTACAATCTTAGATACTGCTCGCTTTAAATATGCGTTAGGTCAAGAATTTGGTGTCGCACCTTCGAGCGTTGAAGCCATGATTATGGGTGAACATGGTGACTCAGAACTCGCAGTTTGGTCTCAAGCTACCATTGCGGGATTACCGATAGAAAAATTACTTGAAAATGATTCAAAACGCACGCATTTAAAACAAAAACTATTTGAAGAAACGCGAGATGCAGCGTACGAAATTATTAAAGTAAAAGGCTCTACTAGCTATGGTATAGCGATGGGACTGTTAGAAATTACCAAAGCGATTCTTTATAATCAAAATAAAGTTTTAATGGTCTCCAGCAAATTAAACGGTGCGTTTGGACATGATGATGTATATATTGGCGTGCCTACAGTCGTAAATCGTCAAGGTGCAGCAAAAGTGATTGAAACGCCATTAGCTGAAGCAGAACAAACGCAGTTCGATCATTCCGTACAAGTATTACAAGACACATTTAAAGATATTAAAGCATTAGTGTGAATATGTTGAATTTCACTCAAACAATCTCCTTGAGCAGGGCTACGGTCCTGCTCTTTTTTTATGCAAAATAACAGAAAATAAATCATTTCATCTGAGACCTACATCAAGCTTATAGTTCTTCCATTAAAAGAGCATAATTAGTCATTACTAAAAGTCATCAAAGTCAATAAAAACAGATACAAAATGTTCTTTCTATATATACAAGAAAGCGCTTTTATATTATAATACCTATGAAAATAAACATATTGTTTACACGGGAAATACAATGAATGTATAAGTAGGACAAGGGAGAGATAAACATGAAACGAATCATGATTACAGGGGCATTAGGTCAAATTGGAACGGAACTTGTGATTAAATGTAGAGAGATTTATGGAAATGATAATGTGCTTGCGACAGATATACGGGAACCTGAAGCAGGTACAGACGTAGCTGATGGACCTTTTGAAGTGTTAGATGTGACGAATAAAGATCAAATGGAAACATTAGTAGAACAATTTAAACCTGATACTTTCATGCATATGGCAGCACTTTTATCTGCAACGGCAGAAAAAGATCCGATGTTTGCTTGGGAATTAAATATGGGTGGCTTACTGAACGCATTAGAAATTGCGAGAGCATACGACTTACAGTTCTTTACGCCTAGTTCTATCGGCGCATTCGGACCTTCTACACCGAAAGTGAGCACACCTCAAGTAACGATACAACGCCCGACTTCCATGTATGGTATTAATAAAGTCGCAGGAGAATTATTGTGCCAATATTATTTTGAACATTTTGGCGTAGATACACGTAGTGTGCGCTTCCCAGGACTTATTTCATACGTTAAAGAACCCGGTGGCGGTACGACAGACTATGCATGCGAAATTTATTTTGAAGCGGTTAAAAATGGTACATATACAAGCTATATCGCCAAAGATACATTTATGGATATGATGTATATGGATGATGCGATTAATGCGATTATTAAATTAATGGAAGCAGACGGTGCGAAATTAGTACATCGTAATGCATATAACCTCAGCGGTATGAGTGTAGAACCTGAAATGATTAAACAATCTATTCAAGAACACTATCCTGATTTTACCATCGAATATGATGTCGATCCCGACAGACAAGCGATTGCTGACAGTTGGCCAAATAATATCGATACTAGCTGTGCGAGTGCCGAATGGGAATTTGAACCGCAGTATGATTTAGCACGTATGACACGCACAATGTTACAGGGTATTGCAGAACAACAAAATCAATCAACAAAATGAGTAGACCACACGTAGCACCCCTATAGAAATGAACGACAGTCACATGAAAATAAAACAGCTCTGATTTTTTCCTTCGCTTTCTGATCAAACGTACAGAATCATTTGAAAGATGATAGAATATAAGCGTATGCTAAGAAGGTGAATGCGGTGGCTCATAGTAATCCAGATCTCAAAATGATTACTGTTTAAATTTTCCGAAAATTATTGAACCACCCCATTGAGATTGCTATAATGAAAAGTAATACATTCATATAGAACTGAGGAGTAATTCGTCTTGGCTGAAAATGTAAAATTTGTAGAACGTGAACAACTCAAAGAAAAACCGGATCCATCTGATTTAGGCTTCGGGCAATATTTCACTGATTATATGTTGAGTTATGAATATGATAGTGAACAAGGCTGGCATGATTTAAAAATCGTCCCTTATGGACCTATTGAAATGTCTCCAGCTTCTCAAGGTATCCACTATGGTCAATCTGTCTTCGAAGGATTGAAAGCGTATAAACATAATGGAGAGGTTGTATTATTCCGACCTGATCAAAACTTCAAACGTATTAACGATTCATTAGAACGCTTAGAAATGCCTAAAATTGATGAAGACGTATTGCTCGATGGTTTAAAACAACTCATCGATAAAGAACGTGACTGGGTTCCAGAAGGCGAAGGACAATCTTTATACATTCGTCCATTTGTCTTCGCGACTGAAGGTGTCTTAGGTGTACGTGCCTCTAATACGTATCAATTATTAATTATTTTATCTCCATCAGGTTCTTACTATGGTGGTGATTCACTGAAACCAACAAAAATCTATGTCGAAGATGAATATGTCCGTGCCGTTCGTGGCGGTGTAGGTTACGCGAAAGTTGCTGGTAACTATGCAGCAAGCTTATTAGCTCAAACAAATGCAAACCAACTCGGTTATGACCAAGTTCTTTGGCTAGACGGTGTTGAACGTAAATACGTAGAAGAAGTAGGAAGCATGAACATCTTCTTCGTTGAAAATGGTAAACTCGTCACACCAAAATTAAACGGCAGTATCTTACCAGGTATTACACGCAAATCAATCATTGCACTTGCGAAAGAACTCGGTTATGAAGTAGAAGAACGCCGTATTTCTATCGACGAGTTAGTAGAAGCACATCAACGCGGTGAGTTAACTGAAGTCTTTGGTTCAGGTACAGCTGCCGTGATCTCTCCTGTCGGTGTCTTGAGATATAATGGTGAAGATTATGTCATCAACAACAATGAAACAGGTGAAATCACACAAGAATTGTATGATAAATACATCGGTATTCAAAGCGGCGAATTAGATGATCCACAAGGCTGGAGAGTTGTCGTTCCGCATTATGAATAATGTAAGCAATGAGTAAAATAAGACAGGTTTACTATTGAATCAACTGTGTATTCAATAACATACGCCTGACCACAGCAATAGAGCAGAAATACGGAGCTCAGGTAATGACCTAAGTTCTGTGTTTCTGCTTATTTTACATGTTAGACTCAAACGCATAGAGGCATGCTAAAATAAAAAGTAATCAATTCAAGCAAAATCTAAAAAGTAAGGTGTGAGCGATGTGATACAATGGGTACTTTTTGATAAAGATGGGACATTGATCGAATTTGACCAAAGTTGGATGAAGATAGGGCTCCAACTCGTGGATGACTTTATCGATGCCTATCTTGAAGCAATCAGAGATCCTGAAGCGGTTTACCACGCTTTTGGTGTGAAAGATGGCGAGATTCAACCAGGTTCCATTTTAGCCTCAGGGGCGTTGAAAGAGATGATGGTCACTTTCAACCAGCAAGTAGCAGAAGATGTGACGCCATGGGTAGAAGCACGTAGTCAGACGTTGGTGGATGAGCGTGTACCGGAAAATAAATGGGTTGAAGGCATGAAAAATACTTTAGATACACTTAAAAAACAGGGTTACAAGCTGGCGATTGTTACGAGTGATTCCAAAAAAGGCGTCGATCAATTTCTCGATCATACGGGCACGGCATCTTACTTTGATGTAGTTATCTCTACCGAAGCGAATGCCGTAGAAAAACCGGATCCAGCAGTGCTCGAGCCATTATTTAATTATGACGATGTGAAGCCTGAAACCGTCGTTATCGTTGGAGATACTCCGAATGATATTCAAACAGGAATCAACGCACAGTTAGGTATGACGGTTGGCGTGTTAACGGGTGTGGGTTCTAGCGAAGATCTCAATCATGCAGATCATGTGATTGAGACGGCAAATGAACTCGTGTCACTATTAAATACCGAAGCATAATAAGCATAAGTAAATTTATTAGGAGAAGGTGTAAAGATGATTGAGGGCACGTATGCAGTCTACCGTGGTTTAACATGTAAAGTCATTGCACATACAGGGAATGAAGTCGAAGTGGTCACTGATGTGTCAGCGGACATCGCGGAACAACTCGGTTTTGAACCGAGTGAGGTACAACATGAACCTCAAGTCATGTATCACAAATGGATTCCACTCGATGATATCGATGGACTATATGAATTGAAACAAGAAGCACGATATCAAGGCACCGTATTTGATTAATTTTATGACAATGAGACGCCAATGATTGGTACAGAAGAAGCGGATAAGGCAACAGCGTTTGGATTAACCGCTATACGTTCAAATTATTATAGTAAAGCAGTGAACGAGGAAGAAATAGAGAAGATCATTTTCCATCATGATTTAAAATGACTCGATGACATACGTAAGCCCAGTTAAGTTAACGGGTTAAGCGTCTTGATATAAAGAAAGGCTGGGGTGACTATGATTGATCACTCCAGCCTTCATTTGGATTTACGATATATTAAATTTAAATGGGATTAACGTGGATCTGTTTGACGTGCTGTTTCAATCACATGTTTAATCTTTTCAATGACATGATCGAGTGAATCCGGTTGTTTATAGAGATCATATTCATTGATATTAACACGTACGACAGGGCATGCATTAAAATCGCTGATCCATTGATTATATCGGTCGAATAATTTCTTCCAATATTCAGGGTCGGTATCGATTTCCATTTGGCGACCACGTGCTTTGATGCGTTCGATGACTTCCTCGTAGTCACATTCTAAGAATACGAGTACATCTGGTTTTGGAAAGTACGGGGTCATGACCATAGCGTCAAAGAGATTCGCATACGTTTCGTAATCTTCTTTTGTCATCGTACCTTGCTCTTCATGCATTTTTGCGAAGATATCTACGTCTTCATAAATAGAGCGGTCTTGGACAAAGCCACCGCCGTATTCAAACATTCTTTTTTGTTCTTTAAAGCGTTCTGCTAGAAAATAAATTTGTAAATGGAAGCTCCAACGTTCGAAATCCGCATAAAATTTATCCAAATAAGGATTATGGTCTACGTTTTCGAATGATGTTCTAAAATTAAGTCGTTCAGCAAGTGCTTGTGTGAGTGAAGACTTACCGACACCGACTGTCCCTGCAATGGTAATTACCGCATCTTGTGGAATACCATAGTTATTCATCTTGTGTACCTCCAATCATGGGATCTACTAAATTGAGTATCATTTGATAATCTTCTGAGTTACCTACGAAATCGAGATTTGTTGTATCGATACGAATGACGTTCGCACCTTCTGATTTCAACTCGTTATAATATCGATTGTAAGCGCGTTGTAGTTGTAGTAAATAATCGTCTTCGATTTGGTGTTCGAAGCTACGATTACGTTGAGCAATGCGTTGTTGTAGCACAGAAAGATCTGCATCTAAAAAGATTATCATATTTGGCATTTCTAAGTCTTCAGTTAGGATGTCATAAATACGTGAAAACTTACTATATTCGTCTGTCGTTAGGGTGTTATGTGCAAAAATTTTATTTTTATAGATATGGTAATCGCTAACGATGTCTGTCGTCACGTGTTGAAGATCTTGGAATTGTTTATAGCGATTGCATAAGAAGAACATTTCGGTCTGAAAACTCCACTTCGAAATATCATCGTAAAAGTCTGATAAAAAGGGGTTTTCATCCACAATTTCATTTTCTTCATGAAAGCCATAGGTCTGGCTCAATTTGTGGGCTAACGATGTTTTACCAACGCCAATGGGCCCTTCAATTGCGATAAATGTTTTTTTCATATTCATTGCTCCAATGTTAAAATAGACATAATGTATTTTACCATATGTGAGGTGAAGACACATGACAAGTGATGCGTTTTATATGGAAAAAGCCATCGCCGAAGCGCACAAAGCAGAGCGGATAGGCGAAGTACCAATCGGTGCCGTAATTGTGAAAGAAAACGTAATTATTGCTCGAGCTCATAATTTAAGAGAATATCTGCAAGATCCAACTGCACACGCCGAACATATTGCGATTCAACGTGCTGCAGAGGCTGTAGGGAGCTGGCGACTGGAAGATTGTACGTTATATGTCACACTAGAACCTTGCCCTATGTGTGCAGGTGCCATTGTGATGAGCCGCATTCCGAGAGTGGTTTTTGGAGCTAGAGATCCCAAAGGGGGTTGTGCGGGAAGCATTATCGACTTACTTCAACAGCCGAAGTTTAATCACCGTGCGGAAGTGACTGAAGGTGTGCTCGAAACAGAATGCGCACAGTTGTTAACACAGTTTTTCAAAAAGATTAGAGAACGGAAGAAAAACCGTCGATCAGCGGAGAGTACAGGACGTTAAATATTTGTTAAAATAAGCTTGTGTTACGAAATTTTGACTGTGGAAGTAATACAACTTGCTTTAAAAAAGTGTGAAATGAGGGATCTTATGATTAAGTTAATCGCATCAGATATGGATGGGACGTTGCTTAATGCATCACATGAAATATCTGAAGAAAATATAGCTGCAATTCAACATGCGCAATCACTTGGCATTACAGTGGTCATCGCGACGGGACGTGCATTCTATGAAGCGAATGAACCCGTGGAAAAAGCTGGACTCAAAATGCCTTACATATGTCTCAACGGGGCAGAAGTTCGGGATGAAACGCACAATATTTTAAATACATCACATTTAAACGATGCGTTAATCAATAAAATTACGCAAGCGTTAAATGAAGAGGATATTTATTATCAAGTCTATACCAACTTAGGTATTTACACTGAAGATCCGCAACGAGATTTAGATATCTATATCGATATCGCAGAACAAGGCGGACAAGAAGCGGATGTCGAAAAGATTAAAGCGGGTATACAAGGACGTATCGATAATGGTTCGCTTAAAGTAGTAGATAATTACGATGACATTGGCAATGTACCAGGGGAAATTGTGATGAAAATCCTAGCGTTCGACGGCGATTTAGAAAAAATTGAACGTGTCAGTGCCAAGTTAGCACAATCACCTAATTTAGCGATTTCCTCATCTTCACGCGGTAATATCGAAATTACGCATTCAGATGCACAAAAAGGGAACGCTTTAGAGATGATTGCAGATCAACTCAATATTGATATGAAAGATGTGTTAGCAGTTGGAGATAATTTAAACGATCTATCCATGTTATCACGTGTTGGCTACCCTGTCGCAATGCAAAATGCGATTGATGAATTGAAAGAGATCGCCATTCACATCACTGATACGAATGAACAAAGTGGTGTAGGAAAAGCCATTGAACACTTTATTAAAGCAGAGAACATAAATTCATAAGAGGTGAAAGGATAATGAAAGGACTCATTATTGTTGGGAGTGCGAAAGTAGATTCACATACCAAAGGTTTAGCACGTTACTTGCAAGGACGTTTTAAAGATCATGAAATGGAAGCGGAAATCTTTGATTTAGCAGATCGTCCGATTCATCAATTAGATGTTTCAGGTGCATCAGAACCACCTGAAACGTATCAACAAAATTTAACAGATTTACGTGAAAAAGCAAGAGAAGCTGATTTCTTTGTACTCGGTACACCTAACTATCACGGCTCTTTTTCAGGTATCTTAAAAAATGCGTTAGACCACTTAACGATGGATGATTTTAAAATGAAACCCGTTGGCTTAGTCGGTAACAGTGGGGGTATCGTGAGTGCAGAACCACTTTCTCATCTCCGTTTAATCGTTCGTACATTGTTAGGTATTGCAGTACCAACTCAAATCGCGACACACGACAGTGACTTCGAACAATTAGACGACGGTTCTTATTATTTAAATAATGACGAGTTCCAATTAAGAGCTAAATTATTTGTAGACCAAATCGTGTCATTCGCACAAAATAGTCCATATGAACATTTGAAATAATTGAGCAGAAATATAAGAGACAGTTAGCTTGAAAGGTTGATATAGCTTATCTAAAATGGCTATTCTATCCCTCATCGCTAACTGTCTTTTTTGTCTTATTCTGCTAATGCAACATCTTTAACTATCTGTTCATATTGTTCTAGTGCACGACCAATCTCTTGTAAATCAATGTCATAAAGGTAGATTCGACGTTCGTCATCGTTGTCTCTTTGTTTTTTGAAAAAACCTAAACTGATTAAGTTATTTAACTGCGCTGAAATTGGTGTATTTTTATTTTGTAATAAATTTTTCAAGTCGATCACATCGATTTTGACTTGATTTAACTGTTTAATTTTATTAAGTAAAATAATCTCCATAATAGATAAACTTAAATTTTGCTTCACTATCTTCTTGATTAAATTTCTTTTTTCTTCATAAACTATAATATTCATCATTCATCACCACTATAAAATTTTTTAACATTATATTTGAGTGTTAGCTTTTCTCATTCATAAGAGACATATGTTGCAATCTCTGTAACAGTGCTTGATCTATATACAGAGTCTGTTGTGCTCGCATTAGATGTGTTGTAAGAAATGTACGAGGTGAACAATGTATCACGTCTTCAAAGTGCTTCGAAAAAGCTTTCTCAGACGTGTAATGGTATTGTCGCCACAGTTGTTTTAACGGTTTACCGTCAAATAAATCAAATACTGCTCGGTGAATTTTAGTCGTTTTAAGATATGATTTTAATGAAACATGCATCACATCACTAAATTGTCGGGACAAATAGCTATTATTAACATAGAATTGACGTGCGATCATTTGGCATGTTGTAATATGTTCAGCGTCGCGGTTTATGTAGTGAATGACATCTTGGATGAGTGTAGAAGCATACGTTAATGCTGTGAGTTCTCCCATTCGCACAGCATGAATATGTCTACATAATATTTGAATCGTTGTATGAATGTGCTTAATGTCCGATTGATTTAATGCGAAAATGCTGTGAAGAAAAGCTTGTTTCAAAGATACAGTAGATTTTGTATTTTCAGATAACGATGGCGTAGCGAAACAATATTTATAATATATTATTTGATTAAACGATAAGCATAACAACTGACAAGCATGAGATAATAATTGAATTTGGTCATACTCAAATACAGCAAGCACTTCACCTGCTTTGAGATTGACCATTTTATTATTTTTCATTATTGTACAGTTTCCAGATACGACAAAATAGACATATACATGATAGGGCGCTTTTAATACATGAAGTGCGTCGGTCGCATGATATGACTTTAAGTCGAAACCGATGACGTTATCTCTCATACTCAAAACGTTCCTTTTAAAAATCCATAGTCATTTGTTCTTAATTTAAAATGAATAAAGCTTACTATCAAATAATAATTAATTGTATAGAAAGCATTGTAATATATAATGCGCAGGATGAATATGTCATTTATTTACTAAAACAAGTTAAAAATTTAAAATTTTAAATCTTAATAAATACAGGGCTACAGTTTTTTTAATAATCTATTAAAAAATGTGATAAGACTCAATTTGGACGTATTTCCTGTCGTAAACTTTATAGTTTTAAGCAATCGATGTCGATTCATGTATTCATTTTAAATATCAAAAGGGTAACTACCTGTTGTATAAAAAAATAAAACGATAAAACATAAAAATAAGCTACCGAAAGGGTGATTAAACCATCTTTCGATAGCTTGAAATAGTCTGATTAATTGATTAAATGGAGTGTTCAAGGTTTTCTATATTTTAATTTTGCAAATGCATCATGTTGGTGAATAGATTCTTCATTACGACACTCGATGTCGAAACTGTCTAACCAATCAAATTCTACTAAATCTGCAGCGATTAAACGAATTAAGTCTTCAACGAAACGTGGATTTTCATAGGCGCGTTCAGTCACGCTTTTTTCATCCGGACGTTTCAAAATAGGGTATAAGATTGAGCTTGCATTCGCTTCCATCGCATCTAAGATTAATTCTTTATAGTTCTCGTCGAGGTCGACATCTTTGTTGAGGTAAGTTTTTACAGTGACAATACCACGTTGGTTATGTGCAGAGTATTCACTTATTTCTTTAGAACAAGGACATAAAGTAGTGACGGCTGCTTGTATCGTTAATTCTTTACGTGTCGTTGTTTCGCCTTCGATGGCTAAGCCATATGTGACATCAGCATGTCCTAATGCTTTAATATTTGTTTTAGGACTATAGCGATCATAGAACCACGTACCTGATACATCAACACCTGCCGCATTTTGGTTCATTCGTTCTTGTAAACTGCGTAAGACTTGGTATAAAGAATCAAATTCGAGTTTGATTCCGTTATCATAATGTTTCTCAACACTTTCTAAAATACGACTCATGTTAATCCCTTTTTCGTCTTGATTCAAACTTGTTGAGAAACTAAAGTCTCCTGCTGTTTGAAAACCATCAATCAATACAGGATATGTTAAATTTTTTATACCGACTTCTTCAATTTCGAACAAATAATTTTTATGTGTGCCTTGAAGATCTGCCATTTTATCTTTTGTCGTTGGTTTTGTGCCTTCGATTGGGTCAACAGAACCGAAATGTTTCCATCTGCCTTCCCGTGTAGATAAATCATATTCAGTCATGCTATTGCCTCCACTTAAGATTCAAAGTTATAAGTCCAATAAGGTTCTACTTCTAAAAAGCTTTGCGCCTGGCCAGAAATTTCTGGTGATCCCAACTGTGCTAAAAAGGAACCTGTTTGGGATGCGTGCGCTTTAAACGTGCGTAATTTAACCTCTTTATAATCACTGATCTCGTTTACAATATCTGGATCTCCTAATTTTTCAGGAGCATCATTACTAAAGGCGACAAGTTGTAATCGCGGACGTTCTTCAGCTGGCATACGTCCGACTGTACGAACTACAGCCTCAGCTGTTGCCTCATGATCTGGATGCACAGCGAATTTCGGATAGAAAGAAATAATGAGTGAAGGGTTAAGTTCATCAATGAGCGACTTAACCATGTCATCCATCTTGTCATGGGGTTCAAATTCTACTGTCTTATCACGGAGTCCCATCTTACGTAAATCGGTAATTCCCATTTCTTTACAAGCTGCTTCTAATTCTTTCTCACGTACATCAGGTAACGACTCACGTGTCGCAATCGGAGGATCACCTAAATTACGAGCCATTTGACCTAATGTTAAGCAAGCATAAGTGACCGGTACACCTTGGTCAATATAATGTGCAATCGTCCCAGCTGAAGAAAATGTCTCATCATCCGGATGCGGAAAAATAACTAACACATGTCTTTCATCATTCATCTTTGTGTCCTCCTTACGCTCTGAACGGTTTCGTGCTCAACTCTAACGTGGCAGCCAACTGTCCCTCATAATTAAATCCAGCCAATAAAAACTCATTTGCTTCATTGACCTCGTAATGCGTTAAACCTTGGACATACACCCAACCTTGATCCGCAAGTTTCAAACCAACTCTAAATGGATCTTTCTCGCCACCTTTAAGCTGAGCATGTTCAATGGTTACTTCGATGTTTCTTAAAAAAGTACTCGCATTAAATACACGTTCATCAAAATGGCTCGCATATGCGCCATTTGTAGTCTCTACGTGTAAGTACACTTTTTGATTTTCGTATGATGTCAATAATTCTTGTACTTGGGTTGGTTGTATTGGTTCCAATTTTTTTCCTCCTAAATAACGGCCTTATGATAAACGCTCGCATTCAGTGTCGACTTACTGTCTCATTGTGCATTTACGGTTAGTAAACTTACGGCTTCGACAGCTTCGTCTTCTAGACTGGCAAGCGTTATCATTAAGGCAGTCAGTGCGTGATACTAACCTTGTGACAAGCGTTTACATCCGTTGTCGATTTGTCGCCTCATTGCGCATTTACGGGTAGTAAACTTGCTGCTTCGGTGTCCTGCATCTCCTAGGCTGACAAACGCTTTCACTAAGGTAGTAGGTGTTATCGTGTTAAAACTTGTGGGTCACGTTCGCATCCGTTGTCGTCTTTTCGCTTCATTGCGCATTTACGGGTAGTAAACTTGCTGCTTCAGCTCAAACGCCTCCTAGGCTGATAAACGCGATCACAGCGGTAACACGATTAAGCTAAAACCACTCGGATTCTGCGTCGAATTGCTGTCTCATTGTGCATCTACTTCCAGTAAATGAACATTTGAGATAACCTCATTTACCTTACATGTACGAATTGCGTAAGTACAGCCATGCTGCGGTTAAACAAACGTTTCATGATCTTATATTAGATTACGCACATATTTGTGCCTTGCTGTAACGTTACGTTGATTCATTGTGAATTGGGTTAAGCGTTTTCACTAAAATATTAATATACCATATTTTGATGCTTAATTCATGTTGCATTCAAGAAAATATTAAATTCGTTTCTGTTTATTTAATTAAAATAAGTAATTATCTAAGCTTGAAGTCATATGAATAATCGTTTTAAAAAATACAACGAGAGAGAAGTACATACGTTTTGATGCATCATGAGGTGAATATCATACATCATATTTTAAAATGAAATATTTCAGCTTCCCAATTCATGTTTATAGGGTTGTTAATAAAAATAACTATTCCTTTATTTTACTAAAAACGTCACAAAAAATGTATATCTATGCTCAATATAGAGATAAATTATAAAAGATTTACCTACGTTATGAAGTGAATAATAAAAAAGTGAATTTTATTATACTCACTTCCCAAATAAAGGAACAGCTCAGTGTTTATTTAAATTATACCAGTAACCATGATAGATGAATAACGCTTCGGGTTGAGTCGCGTTGGAAGACAAGTGAAATAGAATTTAACGAAGACTTCATGTGCTTGTTAACAAAAATTAAATATTGCGGATTATAGTAGAGCATGTAGACATTAGGGAGCACTTATCACATGTGTTAAGATAAAATTGTTTCTAGCGTAAAGAATGAATGAGGCCAGCACAGTGTAGCCTTAAGGAGGAGATCATGATGAAGATTACAAATTTAGGTACAGCAGCACGTGCCTCTTTCTATGTTGCTTGTGAATTATATAAAGAGATGCTTGTGCAACCATCTGCTAAACTAGGCCTAGCTACAGGCGGTACGATGGAACAAGTGTATAGTGAATTAGTTAATTTACTTGTAAAAAATGACTTAGACGTTTCTAATATAGAAACATTTAATTTAGATGAATATATCGGTTTATCTGCCGAACATAAAGAAAGTTATCACTATTATATGCAGCATCATTTATTTAGTCAGTATCCACATTTTGATCAATCCAAACTGCACATCCCTGATGGTAAAGCAACTGATTTAGATCAAGAAGTGATTGATTATGAACAACGCATTCAACAACAAGGGCCGATAGATATTCAGTTATTAGGTATCGGAGAAAATGGTCATATCGGATTTAATGAGCCAGGTACAGACATGCATAGTCAAACACATGTGGTTGATTTAACTGAAAGTACAATTAAAGCGAACAGCTATTATTTTGATAATGAATCAGAAGTTCCAAGACAAGCCATCTCTATGGGAATTTCTACGATTTTAAAAGCGAAACGCATCATCTTACTCGCATTTGGAGAACGGAAACGTGAAGCTATCACACAACTTTTAGATGGTAAAGTAGACACGGCGGTGCCAGCAACGATATTAAATGCGCATCCTAATGTTGAAATTTACGTTGATGACGATGCAGCACCACAATAAAATGCCTTATTTTAGAAACTGAGTCAACAGGTCCTTCGTGTTTAAATCTATTTGAGAAGGGTAAAAATTTATTGTTACGTGCTTAAGCTGATTTGTATTAAGCTTAAGTGGCTTTTGATAAGATGATTTATAACGAAAATTCGAAACGAAGGGAAGATATATTTTGGAATTACAATTAGCTATTGATTTATTAAATAAAGAAGAAGCAGCAGAATTAGCAAATAAAGTGAAAGATTATGTAGATATTGTTGAAATTGGTACTCCAATCGTAATCAATGAAGGTTTACCAGCAGTTCAACACTTAAACGACAACATTGATGGCGTAAAAGTTTTAGCTGACCTTAAAATCATGGACGCAGCTGATTACGAAGTAAGCCAAGCCGTTAAATTTGGTGCAGATGTTGTTACAATCCTTGGTGTTGCTGAAGATGCTTCAATCAAAGCTGCCGTTGAAGAAGCACATAAAAACGGTAAAGAATTATTAGTAGATATGATCGCTGTTCAAGACTTAGAAACTCGTGCTAAAGAATTAGACGAAATGGGTGCTGACTACATCGCAGTACACACTGGTTATGACTTACAAGCACAAGGTGTTTCTCCATTAGATAGCTTGAAAACAGTTAAATCAGTAATCAAAAATTCTAAAGTAGCAGTAGCTGGTGGTATTAAACCAGATACAATCGAAGAAGTAGCTGCTGAAAACCCTGATCTAGTTATTGTTGGTGGCGGTATCGCAAACGCTGATGATCCAGTAGAAGCTGCTAAACAATGTAAAGCTGCAGTCGAAGGTAAATAAGATGGCAGAACAAGCGAATTATCGTTTAATCTTAGATGAACTTGATAACACACTTTCCCAAGTTTCAGATGAAGCAGCACATGCATTTTTAGCTAAGGTTGAAAATGCGAAAAACATTTTTGTAGCTGGTAAAGGTCGTTCAGGATTTGTTGCGAACGGCTTTGCGATGCGATTAAACCAACTTGGTAAATCAGCACATGTCATCGGTGAATCCACAACACCTTCTATTGCAGAAGGCGATTTATTCATCGTCATTTCAGGTTCAGGCTCAACTGAACACTTACGTTTATTAGCTGAAAAAGCGAAAAAACTGAACGCTGAAGTTGCATTATTAACAACAAAACCTGATTCAGCTATCGGGGAATATGCAGACAGTGCGATTGAATTACCTGCAGGTACAAAACACGATGCAGAAGGTTCAGATCAACCATTAGGTAGTTTATTTGAACAATCTGCACAAATCTTCTTAGATAGCATGGTCATTGATCTCATGAAATTATTAGATATCGATGAAACAGCTATGCAAAACAACCATGCTAATCTAGAATAATAAACACACACTCAAATTGAATTGATTGTTTCTTTCCTCCGCTTATCATGACGTCTTCCGTTATGATAGGTGGAGGTTTTGTTATGGAGAAAAATAGGAGAGTGGTGTCATCTGTTCCGCCTCTATCATGTTTGAAGTGACTATAAAAGGATATTTTAATAAAACACAAACATACGATGAGGAGTGAATAGAATGAGCGTTGTCATTTTGATTAGGGGTAATTCAGGTAGTGGAAAAACAACGGTTGCGAAGGAAATACATCATCTTCTAGCTCCCGTCTCTTTATACATATCTCAAGATGTCGTAAGAAGAGAAATGCTTAAAGTCAAAGATCTGCCTAATAATTTGGCGATTGGATTAATAGCACAAATACTGGATTATGGGATGAGGCACTGTGATTTTGTCATTCTCGAAGGTATTTTATCTGAAAATAAGTACGGTGAGATGCTAAGAAATACTTTGAAACAAGCGGATAAGGTTTTTGCTTATTACTATGATTTAAGTTTTGAGGAAACTTTGAGAAGACATGAAACAAAAGAAAACACAGATTTTGGAGAAAAAGAAATGCGTTCTTGGTTTACACCTCATGATACTATCGGTTTAGAAAACGAAAGAATAGTAGATGATGAAATGACACAAGAGGATATGATTCAACTTGTCATGAAAGATTTGAAACTGTATAAAGCGAATTAAGTTAATTATAATATTAAATGTTGCAACTATTTCAATCAGGGATAGTTGCTTTATTTTTAGGACTTCATTCTTAGAAAAAAATCAAAATATATAAGAAAGGAGAGCTAAATTATGAGCAAGACAACCATGTGGTCGGCTATCATTATCATTATATTACTTTTAGATTCCATCATCCTCGGACGTAGTGGTATTTCTGATACATTTTTAGCCATACATAATATCCTTTCATTGTTAATACTCGTATGCCTTTATTTTATTAACGGAAAGGATAAAGACAAAAATAAACAGGATAAGCATAAAAAAACGAAATGACTCATTGAAAGGCTAAATATAGAGTTATAGCGTAGTTACAAATTTAAAATATACCACTCAAGAATAATAAATGTTACTATGAATTCAAATAAGTTTACATTTTCGAGTGGGTGAAGAGATGGCATTGATGAAACGCTTGCGCAGATTTGCTGAATTACAACCGAATCAAATCGCATTACAATTTGATAAACATAGCTTAACGTATAGCGAGTTAGCGCAATATATTGACGCCTATTGCGATAGATTATCACAGATTCCAAAGCACCAATTCGTCGCAGTTGGTTTTCAACAACCGATGGAGACCCTATTGTATTACCTTGCTTTGCGGGAAAAGGAATGTATTCCATGCGTGTTTGATCCCTCATGGCCGTCTTCGTAGATTAACGAGTTATTGCGGTATGACGGCATTCCTTTCTATATTGATGCTACGCACGACATTCACAGTTACACACCTACAACCTCACCCTTAAAATTGATATCAGAGGATTTGCTTCATGTCGGTTTTACCTCTGGCACTACAGGTTTGCCTAAAGGTTATTATCGAAGTGAAATGGCGTGGATTCGGTCTTATGAACAAAATGAACAATTGTTTAACCAAGAAATCACGATGATTGTTGCCCCAGGTCCGTTGGCGCATTCTTTATCGCTGTATGCCTGTATTTATGCATTGTATACTGGACGTACGTTTTTAGGCCAAGCACATTTTGAACCACAAGCCTTGATACATATGATGAATGAATCAAAACAAAGCGCAGCATTATTTGCAGTACCTACGATGTTGCATGACTGTGTTTATCAATGTCCTCAATCAACAAAATATCTCAAATCAGTTTTAAGCTCAGGAGATAAATTGTCTGAGCAGTTAAGACGTAAACTTACTGAAGCATTTCCAGCAGCTCAATTGATAGAATTTTTCGGGTCCTCTGAAGCCAGTTTCATCAGTTATAACCGCGATAATGAAGCACCTGCAGACTCTGTAGGTCGTTGCTTTCCAAATGTGGCAATTCAATTAGCAAACAAAGATGACCAAGGTATTGGGAGCCTCTTCGTCAAAAGCAATATGACATTTAGTGGTTATGTAGGTGAGGAAAAACGTCCAAACGACTGGATTGAAATCGGTGATTACGCGTCGCTTGATACAGACGTTTATTTATACTTACATGGCAGGGCAAACGACACGATGATTATTGGCGGTAAAAACGTGTATCCGGTAGAAATTGAACGCGTGATTTCTCAATACCCAGCGATTGAAGAAGTACTTGTCATCAGTGAAACACACCCTCGTTTTGGAGAAGTTGCCGTTGCGCTTTATACAGGAAAAGAGACAGTATCGTATGCTGAAATGCGTACTTATTTAGCGTCGCGTCTTTCGCGTTATCAAGTTCCTTCAAAATGGAAAAGGGTCAACCAGATGCGCTATACACCGAGTGGTAAGATTGCGAGAGGTCAGATGAAACGTGCATATGAGGAAGGGAGATTAATCTATGAATGAACCTGTGATTGTTGCGGCTAAACGGACTGCTTTTGGGAAGTATGGCGGCACACTTCGACACCTGGAGCCAGAGCAGTTAATGAAACCATTATTTCAGTATTATAGTGACCTTGATTCCAATGTTATGCAAGATATAGATGAAGTCGTGCTAGGTAACGTAATCGGTAATGGCGGGAATATTGCGCGAAAGGCATTGTTAGAAGCAGGTCTAAACGAGCGTATTCCTGGTATAACGCTTGATCAACAATGTGGCTCTGGTTTAGCAGCCATCCAATACGCATGTCGCATGATTCAAGCAGGTGCAGGAAAGATATATCTCGCAGGCGGTGTTGAAAGCAGTAGTCGTGCACCATGGAAGATTAAACGACCACAATATGTGTATGAGACGCAGTTACCGCAATTTTATGACCGTGCGTCATTTGCGCCAGAGGGCCAAGATCCTTCGATGATTGAAGCGGCTGAAAATGTAGCACAACAATTTAATATTAGCCGAGCTATGCAAGATCAATATACACTGCAAAGTTATGAAAGAACTCAGCGTAATGCCGTAACATCTATTTCCCAGGAAATCTTATCATTAACAGTAAAAGGGCAAAGCTTTTTTCGAGATGAGAGCGTGAAATCTCAAGTGAATGAACGGTTTTTAAGTCGCTTAAAGCCACTTATTTCGGGTGGAACTGTGACAGCAGGTAATAGCTGTATGAAAAATGACGGAGCTGTACTGCTTTTAGTTATGGAAAAAGAAACCGCAATACGTCTGGGCTATACGCAAGGTCTACAATTTATGGATAGTGTGACGACAGGCGTATCACCTGAAACTTTAGGCATAGGACCTATACCTGCTGTAAAAACAATATTGGAAAGACAATCACTGGATATCGCTGACATCCATTGTGTAGAACTAAATGAAGAATTTGCTTCTAAAGTATTAGCTTGTCAGCAACAATTAGGAATAACTGATGAACAATTAAATCGTTGGGGTGGTGCGCTTGCAACAGGTCACCCCTATGGTGCAAGTGGTGCAGCCATAGTCACACGGTTGTTTTATATGGATGAATCTGAGTATTCAATCGCAACGATGGGAATCGGAGGTGGAATGGGTGATGCCGTATTATTTAAACGATGGCGTTGAGAAGATACATGTGTCTTTTGATGTCGATTTTGTTAAACAATACTGTGCGATGTTGCAACTGGAATACAGTGAAACGAATGTGCCACCACTTTGTTGTGCTAAGTTATGGCCGAAATTTCAGTTATTTCAATCGTTTGTAGGTCAAACGATTACGTTGAAAAGTACTGAACTACAGCAATGTGAATCACTACATACCAATAAGGATTGCTTAGCGACTTTACAATGTATTGAAGTACGACGCATTCGTTCTTTTCGGAAATATACATTTCAGTTACATATAACAGACGAACTAAAGGAGGTGTTAACCATCACACAAACATTTGTCGAAAGTGTGGGTGAGTGATGAAAATAACAAAAACAGAGGTTGAAAAATACTTAGCATTAGTGGAGGATTTGAACCCGTTACATGGTACCGTAGTCCCTGGACAGTACGTGGTACAACGCGTGATGACACAGTGTGGACTCACTTGGCACCACTATACTCAGCCCATTTATTTTAATGATGAGTTGGAGTACGATGTGATTCAAGATGCTACATTAAAATTAAGAAATCAAGACGATCAGATCAAATTAGTAATTCGAAGATTGTCATAAAAAAAGCGAATGACGATACGAAGTATCGCCATTCGCTCTAGGTTTTATAAGGGGTTTGTAATAATGGGACAACACGATGATGCGCAGTGCTTCGAGTTGCTCTCCAAGCAAACAAAGGGGACAGTCTTTGGCTCATCATCGTGTATGTTAGGTTTATCGGTTTTACTAGTGACGTACTGTTCAATGATATAAAGGGACAGGTTATACCATCGAACAGCTGATGTCTAAGACGACATATTTTCAGGAGTAATATACTGTCTTATTCAAAATCTGGAGTGCTTACACATCGGGATTTTACCAATGTTGATAAGCAGATTCATGCTCAATGAAGATGAATGTGATTGATTTTAGCGTCATCGTATCCTTTCAGGTAGAGAGAATGGTGTAGCTCACACATCATAAAGATGTGTGAAAGATTACTGAAAGTCGATACAATCACGCAATCTATAACAAGCTCAAATTCATATCATCGATCTTGCTGTAGGATGTTTATTGCTTCTCTCTACACTACATATCTTACATCCTTTCCATATGATTGACATGAGTCTATGGTATCAACTTTCTCTAGGACTATCGTTGTAGATGGTTTTGAGCCCTCTTTTTCTACGTAAAAAACGGTTGATGAGCGTACTCATCAACCGCTAAGATCGTTCATTTCATGAATGATTAAACTTCTTCTGTAGTCACATCGATGTGTTCGATACGGTTATGTGCACCGTGATCCACAGGTCCAACGAATTCATTCATTTTCCAACCGTTTTTAATCGCTGAAGCAACAAATGCTTTCGCAGCGATAACGGCATCTTTTGGAGATTTACCATTTGCTAAATAAGCTGTTGTTGCAGCTGCAAAGGTACAACCTGCACCGTGATTATAGCTTTGTTGGAACATATCAGTTGTTAATTGGGTGAATGTTTCACCATCGTAATATAAATCATAAGATTGTTCTTGATCTAACGCTTTACCGCCTTTAATAATGACGTGTTGCGCACCTTGATCATGAATGATTTCTGCTGCACGTTTCATGTCATCGATAGATTTAAGTGTACCTAGACCTGAAAGTTGACCAGCTTCAAATAAGTTAGGTGTTACAATTGTTGTTTTAGGTAATAAATATTTGATCATCGCGTCTGTATTACCTGGGTTGAGCACTTCATCTTCACCTTTACATACCATGACAGGATCTACAACGAAATAATCGGCACCTGATTCAGTGAATGCTTCACCTGCACGTTGGATCATTTCTTCAGTACCAAGCATACCTGTTTTCACAGCATCTGGACCGATAGAAATCGCAGTTTTAAGTTGTTTTTCAAATACGTCGAACGGAATCGGTGTCACATCGTGTGACCATGTTTCAGTATCCATAGTGACGATTGAAGTTAACGCCACCATACCGTAACTGTCTAATTCTTGGAATGTTTTTAAGTCAGCTTGCATACCTGCACCTGCACTTGTATCAGAACCGGCAATGGTTAAAATCTTTTTAAGTGCCATAAATCAGTTCACTCCTTAAAATCTTTATTGCTTATATCATACCACGTTTAGCAACAGTTCAAAAAGTCGTGCCTATCACCGTATAAAGCGCTTTTATCAAGTCAAATAGCGCAAGTCTGAGTCTTTCAGTTTAAAATATAAATTCGGTCAATATAGAGATGTTGAATTCAAAAAGATGTCGCAATAACAAACGTATCTCTGCGCACGATGGTTATGTTAAGATATGAAATGAGGTGAAGAAACATGGAATGGTCGGACGTTTTTCATGATATAACAACGAAGCATGATTTCCAGGAAATGCATGATTTTTTAGAAAAAGAATATACGACACAAATCGTTTATCCTGAACGAAAAAATATATATCAAGCCTTTGATTTAACACCTTTTAATGACATCAAAGTCGTCATCTTAGGACAGGATCCGTATCACGGTCCTAATCAAGCCCATGGTTTAGCATTCTCGGTGCAACCGAATGCGAAATTCCCGCCATCTTTACGTAATATGTATAAAGAGTTAGAAGATGATCTGGGATGTAAAAGACAGTCACCACATTTACAAGACTGGGCTAGAGAAGGTGTGTTATTACTGAATACAGTATTGACCGTACGCCAAGGTGAAGCCCATTCACACCGTGGCATTGGTTGGGAAACATTTACGGATGAAATCATCGCCACAGTTTCTAGAGAATTGGAGCACGTGGTCTTCATTTTATGGGGAAAACCAGCGCAACAAAAAATGAAATTGATCGATACATCTAAACACTATATTATTAAGTCACCACATCCAAGTCCATTATCGGCAAATCGAGGTTTCTTCGGCTCTAAGCCATATTCACAAGCCAATGATTATTTAACTGCGAATGGGATTTCTCCCATCAACTGGTGTGAAGGAGTGAATCCACACGATGAATAAAGATAAAATGATTCAATTGATTGAACAAGAACTCGTCCAAGCTGATGAAGCAACATCATCTGTTGATTTTGAAAAGCACATGTATGCGATTCATGCGTTAACATCGCTATATACAGAAGGTGCTGCAACTCACGAAGATACGCTGTCAAATACTCAAAAATCATCGACGTTTTCAACTCAAAGCCAAGCCTCATCTACTTCTCAATCTTCTGCTAAAAATCAAGTGACTGCAGCAGAAATCAAAGCGATGGGCGGTGAGGTGCCTGCTTCGATGAAACAAAGCGCGGATCATACGAGCAGTTTACCTTCAAATCAAATGATCACAGATGATGAGATTGGTAACGGCGATTCAATTTTCGATTTTTAATGTAGGTGAAAGAAGGGAAGCAATATGATGAAAGTCTTTATTATATTAGGTGCATTGAATGCGTTAATGTCTGTCGGTACAGGTGCATTTGGTGCACATGGATTAGAAGGTAAGCTCTCTGAAAAATATATGTCAGTTTGGGAAAAAGCCACAACCTATCAAATGTATCACGGCCTTGGCTTGATCTTGATTGGTATTATTAGTGGTGTGACTTCCATTAACGTGAACTGGGCAGGATGGCTCATGTTCTTAGGCATTGTTTTCTTCAGTGGTTCACTTTACGTCTTAGCACTGACACAAGTTCGCGTACTCGGCGCTATTACGCCTATCGGAGGCATTTGTTTTATTTTAGGCTGGTTATTATTAGTGATTGCATCTTTTAAATTATAAATAGATTAAAACATTCACCTTCTGGGTATTACAATACTCACGAGGTGAATTTATTTTATGGCTAAAAATAAGGAAACAATAGATAGGGGAGATCTGCAAGCGAATCTGTCCGAAAAGTTTGTATGGGCGATAGCTTACGGCTCTTGTATCGGTTGGGGTTCATTTATTCAGCCGGGTGACTGGATCGCACAATCAGGACCCATCGCATCCATTATCGGGATTACACTAGGCGCCTTATTAATGATTATCATCGGTGTCAGTTATGGTGCACTCATCGAACGTTTCCCAGTTTCTGGTGGGGCATTCGCATTTAGTTATCTTGGATTTGGACGATATGTGAGCTTCTTTTCTTCTTGGTTTTTAACATTTGGTTATATTTGTGTCGCAGCGTTAAATGCAACCGCGTTTAGCTTGTTGATTAAGTTCTTAATGCCAGACGTCATTGAAGTAGGTAAGTTGTATACCATAGCAGGATGGGACGTCTACATTACTGAAATCGTCATTGCTTCCGTATTATTATTAATATTTATGTACATAGGTATTAGAGGGACCAATGTGTCTGGTGCCTTACAGTATTACTTCTGTATCGCATTAATTGTGACCGTAGCGCTATTATTCCTTAGCTCGTTTTTCGGCAATAATTTTTCATTAGAGAACTTAGAACCACTCAAAAATGAGAAAAAAGGTTGGTTTGTCTCTATCATCATGATCCTTGCGATCGCACCATGGGCATATGTTGGGTTTGATAATATTCCACAAACTGCTGAGGAATTTAATTTCTCACCTAAGAAAACGTTCAAACTCATCGTATACAGTCTGTTAGCAGCAGCACTCACTTATGTAGTCATGTTGCTTTATACAGGATGGTTAAGCTCATCTAATACCAACGTGAATGGTCAACTCTGGTTAACGGGTTCTGTGACAAAAGAAGCATTTGGCTTTATCGGTCTCGGAATTCTGTCCATCGCGATCATCATGGGTATCTTTACTGGACTGAATGGCTTCATCATGAGTTCAAGTCGACTTCTCTTCTCAATGGGTCGTTCAGGCATTGTACCGAAAGTCTTTAGTAAAACACATCCAAAATATAAAACACCATATGTAGCGATCATTTTCTTAGTATCGCTCACATTGATTGCACCTTGGTTAGGACGTACAGCACTTACATGGATTGTCGATATGTCATCTACAGGGGTTTCAATCGCATACTTCGTCACTTGTCTAGCAGCGATGAAATTGTTTAGTTATGACAAAGCAAGTGCGACGTACAGTCCCGTTTATAAAACGTTTGGTATCTTAGGCGCAATCGTATCATTTATCTTTTTACTCTTATTACTCATACCATTCTCACCAGCCGGTCTATCGTTACCGTCTTACATCGCGCTCGGTGGATGGTTACTACTTGGACTCATCATCTTCGGTTTCCGCTATACGAAAATTAAAGCTATCGATGAGGATCAACTCAGTCGCTTAATTTTAAACCGTAGTGAACAAGAAACAGAAGCAATGATTCACGATGACAAAGCAAATCAGTCTAACGATAAATAAAATGATAAACATATTAAAAGCTACCCATATGATTCCGTTCATATGGGTAGCTATTTCATGGTTATATTTTTAAAACAGCTGGTTATCGTGCGTGTTTGCGACGTCGGTTCATGCTGAGAATATATAATTTTGCGAGTTGGTCGGCAAATAATAGACCAAGAGCAATGGCACCCGCAACGAGTGCTACTTCTAACATCGTGTTGATGGCTTCACCGAATTCTAATAGGACTAAGTTTTTCGTCGCATCAAAAGCGAGGCCTCCAGGGACGAGTGGAATGATACCAGGAATCATAAATAGAATGACGGGTTCTTTTTTAGTCCGTGCCATCACGTGACTGATAGCACCAAGTGTGAGACTGCCAAAGAAACTCGCGTAAATACTGTGGAAGCCTAAACCATTGTAGAGAATGATATAGACCATCCATCCGCATGCCCCTACGAAGCCGGACGCAAAATAGAGGCGTTTCGGCCCATCAAACAGCACGCCAAAGAACATGGACACGATATAACTACATATAAAATTGAGTATCCAAAACATAGATGTGCCTCCTTTTCAGACGATGAGTAGGACAGTACCTACACCTGCACCAATGCCAAATGAGGTCACGAGTGCCTCTAATGATTTCGTAGTAAACATGAGCATATGTCCAGCGAATAAGTCTTGGACTGCATTAGTAATTAACATCCCTGGGACGATCGGCATGACCGACGCGATGATAATCGCAGATAGTGAGCCATCCGGGAAAAGGGAGTGTCCGAGAATTGCGATTAAACCTATGATGAGTGAACCAATAAATTCTGGGATGAAGCCCGCCTGTAATTTGCGACTCAACAATTCTACAACGATGTATCCTACAGCACCTGCAATTAGAGTAGTGAAGATATCAATCAGATGACCTTCTTGTAGGTAGAGGAAGCTGATTGATATGATGGCAGCCGCAAAAAATTTTGAAACCAAATCGTGCTGCAAACTCCGTGAATTGAGGATGCGATCGAGTTTATCGTACGCTTCCTTTAACGTGATCTCTCCATTAGCTAAATCTCTACTGACGCTATTTGTACGCGAAATACGTAGTAAATTGGTCTCTCGTTTGTTAATCCGGAATATTCTTGGATTCGTGTCATTATGGAGCATAAAGTTAATCATTGTATTCGTTACGAAACTTTGACTTTCACTGTAACCTAAGTTATTAGCAATACGGGTCATCGTGTCTTCTACACGCGAACCTTCAGCACCCGATTCTAGCAGTATACGGCCAGCTAACACGACGACATCTTTAATGAGCCGTTCTTCATTCGTTTCTTGAGTATATTGATGTGTTGTCATATGATCACCGAATTGTTTAGTTTAGTTAAAATATATCGTTAAGACCGAATGACGCTTTACCATCGCTTTGATGTAAATCTTAAATGCACATCACTCTGTCACTGTATACTTTATCTTGTCTATTGATTATACCCTAAAATACGTTGATTATGAAGGGAGATAAAATGTTTATCCAATTTACGAATTATTTATATGTTCTTAACAATTTATACAATTAGAGGTAACAAATGTACATTTTTAAGTTGAAATGGTAATTAATATTACATTATATTAGAATTTTGCGTTAAAACTTTCACATTAGAGGGGTCAAAGACGTTTCAATTATTTTAAAATGGTTAAAGTAATAATGTTAACTGTTTTAGATATATTGAGTAGCGACAATATATTACATAAACAGTTAATCAGTTAGCGTTTAGTAGTGAATAAGTTCTCCCAAGGCAAATGCACTACAAAAAGTCGAGGCCGGGACAATCGCGTTTGTGGAGTTGTTCAGAACCGAAAGATGAGGGGGAATTGATCGTTCAATTTCTTCGCATTGTCTCGGTCCTTAGCAAACTTCTGCTTTTGAGATACCGTTGATTGGTTAACTTAAGTATTAACGATCGTTTGTCCCCTCCCCTTGACTGCTAATATATTCGATAATGATTAATTTGATATAACGTCTTTACATATGTATGTAAGGATAAAAATAGGGACTCAGAGTAACGTAACCATCACTTTGAGTCCCTTATTTATATATGGATCAATATCTCTAAGCAATTATTCAGCAAAGAATTGATCTAAATCATCTGTTTTTAAGATTGTGCCGACATAGAAGCTACCGAATTCACCGTAGCGTGCTGTTGTTTCATCAAAGCGCATATCGTAGACGATTTTTTTGAATTGAAGCGGATCATCTGCGAAGAGTGTCACACCCCATTCGAAATCATCTAAACCGACAGAACTTGTAATGAATTGTTTGATTTTACCAGCGTATTGACGACCGATTTTACCATGTTCGTACATCAATTTTTGACGATCTTCAAGTGGTAACATGTACCAGTTATATGTTTCATTACGACGTTTATCCATAGGGTAGAAACAAATGTAGTCAGACTGAGGTAATTCTGGATAAAGACGTGGTTTAATACGTGGGTTTTCATAAGGGTCTTCATCTGATTTACCGGCAAGATAGTTGCCGAGTTCGATGACAGATACAAATGAATACGTTGGGATTAAGAAATCCATAATACGTAATTTATTCAATTCGTTTTCGATTTCGTTTAATTGTTTCATTTCTGGGCGAAGGACCCATAAGAGAATATCTGCTTTTTGGCCTGTAATATTATATAAAGCATGGTCACCAGTGTTATTTTCACGAGCTGACGCATGTTTAGTTAAAAAGGACTGTAATGATTCGATCATTGATTGTCTTTCATCTTCTGGGATGAGGCGTAAACTAGCCCAATCTACTGTGTAAAATAAGTGTAAACTATACCATCCTTCAAGTGTTTCAGGTGCTTGTGGCATATAACTCACTCCTTTTTAAAATTTCATTTCATGAAAAGTTTATCATAAGCAGAAGCCTTAAACACCTGTAAGCAACTTACAAATTAGTGACATGGAATTTTATAATAAAAAGGCGTATAATAAAACTGTAAAAATACTATATAACAACAATTTTGAGGAGGCTACTATGGCTTTATTAGATGTGTTAGAAGAAAAACTTTCAGGGAAACAAGTGAGAATCGTATTACCAGAAGGTGAAGATGAACGTATTTTAACAGCTGCTACGCAATTACAAGCAACTGATTATGTGACACCTGTATTATTAGGTAATGCAGATGAAGTTAAAGCGACAGCTGAAGAAAAAGGATTAGATATTTCTGACATCGAATTCATCGATCCTTCAACAAGTGAATACAAAGAAGAATTAGTCAATGCATTTGTTGAACGTCGTAAAGGTAAAGCAACTGAAGAACAAGCTCAAGAAATGTTAAAAGATGTAAACTACTTCGGTACAATGCTTGTTTACACTGGTAAAGCAGATGGCTTAGTGAGTGGTGCCGTACACTCAACAGGGGACACTGTACGCCCAGCTTTACAAATCATCAAAACAAAAGAAGGTGTCGCTAAAACATCTGGTATCTTCTTTATGATTAAAGACGATAAACAATATATTTTCGGTGACTGTGCGATCAACCCAGTATTAGAAGCACAAGACTTAGCTGAAATTGCAGTTGAAAGTGCGAAATCAGCACAATCATTCGGTATGACACCACGTGTCGCAATGTTAAGCTTCTCAACTAAAGGTTCTGCCAAATCTGATGATGTCGAAAAAGTAGCGAACGCGACACAATTAGCTCAAGAAAAAATCCAAGAACAACAATTAGAAGACGTCGTTGTCGATGGCGAATTCCAATTTGACGCAGCGATCGTGCCTGAAGTGGGAGCGAAAAAAGCGCCAGATGCTCAAATTCAAGGTGACGCAAATGTCTTTGTCTTCCCAAGTCTTGAAGCAGGTAACATCGGATACAAAATTGCACAACGCTTAGGCGGCTATGACGCAATTGGCCCTGTCTTACAAGGATTAAACTCTCCAGTGAATGACCTATCACGCGGCTGCTCAACAGAAGACGTATATAACTTATCAATCATCACAGCTGCGCAAACATTATCATAATGGACTTAACGAGTAAATATTTTAACGGGGTAGATTGGCGTTATGTAGATCACTCATCAGGTCTAGAGCCAATGCAATCCTTTGCTTTTGATGACACCTTTTCTGAAAGCGTAGGGAAGGAGTTATCTAGCAACGTCGTTAGAACTTGGATTCATCAACATACGGTGATACTCGGTATGCATGATGCACGCCTTCCTTTCTTGAGCGATGGCATTCGTTATCTGACTGATGAACAAGGGTACAATGCGATCGTGCGTAATTCCGGTGGACTCGGGGTTGTACTAGATCAAGGGGTGTTGAATATCTCTTTAATCTTCAAAGGGATGAACGAAATCACCATTGATGAAGCATTTACCGTAATGTATTTGTTAGTCGCTAAAATGTTTGAAGATGAAGATGTAGACATCGACACATACGAAGTTGAACACTCTTACTGTCCAGGCAAGTTTGACTTAAGTATTAACGGACGGAAATTTGCTGGTATTTCGCAAAGAAGAGTGAGAGGCGGCATCGCTGTTCAAGTTTATTTATGTGTAGAAGGCTCTGGTGAAACACGTGCTGAAATGATGAAAAACTTTTATGATAGGGCACTCCAAGGTGTAGAAACTAAGTTCCAATACCCTTCTATTGTGCCTGAAGACATGGCTTCATTAGAAACATTACTTGGACACCAGATTACCGTGCAAGATGTCATGTTCCGCTTATTATATGCCATTAAAGATATGGGCGGACGTCTCAATATGGAACCTGTAACAGATGTGGAATTGAAAAATTATGAGCGCTACTATGATAAGATGGTAGAACGTAATACGAAAATCAATGCACAAATGAATGAAGACAAATAACTTAAAATTAAATGATTGAATGAAAGAGGTCGGGACAAAACGTTACGAACATATGTCATCGAGCTATGAAGCACGAGATGAAGCACATAGACGCTGCCTTAAGGGAACGTCTTTTCATAGCTAAACGGTACGAAGAAGTATCCGATGATATGTACTTCAATGCGATTGTCCCAACCCCTTTTTGTTTTGAGTATAAAGGGAGATTTGTAATATTTTCATTAATGGTTTTGAATCTACGGGTTTAAAGTTATATAATAGTAAGGACTTAGTTATAATTAGTAGCAGGTATTAATTTTGTGGTTTATCATAAAAATATGAACAAAATGTGACTTAAGACGGATGAGCATCGGCGTTTTTTGTGAGATAATCAAGCCTCATTTATTGATTGTCTTTTACCATAACAAGACATGGTATGATGCAGAACATTCATCACATGTGAGACCACGTACCAAGCGCATTTGACAGTCATAAGCGAAAATGAGTTTGGGTCGCTTTAACAGATAATGGAAAGAGAAATTCAAAGAAGGTATTAAAGGTGATTGGAATATGACACAACATGGTTACGGGGAAGCAAACGGGAAGGTGATTTTGATAGGAGAACACGCGGTCACATTTGGTGAACCAGCGATCGCAATTCCTTTTACAACGGGGAAAATTTGTATTTCTATCGATGCACTTCACCCGAATGAACAATCGTATGTGAAGAGTGCTGTCTTCACAGGTATATTAGATGAGGCACCAGAGCATATTCATGCGGTTGTGACACGTTTTATTGAAAAATACGACATCTCTACGCCAATACAAGTAACGATTGATTCTAACTTGCCCCCGTCTCGCGGTTTAGGTTCAAGTGCTGCGATGGCGGTCGCTTTTGTCCGTGCAAGTTATGACTATCTTGATCAACCTTTACCTGATGCACTGCTACTTGAAGAGGCGAATTGGGCTGAACGCATTGCACATGGCAAACCAAGTGGGATTGATACACAAACTATTGTATCTAATAAACCCGTATTGTTTGAGCAAGGCAAAGTGACAACACTCAAACCTCTCGCACTAGATGGTTATATGGTAGTTATTGATACAGGTGTCAGAGGTTCAACAAAACAAGCTGTAGAAGACGTGCATACCTTATGTGAGGATGATGCTTATCTACAACATATCAGAGCGTTAGGTGAACTTGTAGTTCAAGCGAGAGATGCAATTCAAGAACATGATTTTGCTAAATTAGCAGAGGTATTTAATCAAGGTCAAGGACACTTGAAGACGTTAACCGTCAGTCATGAAATGATTGAAATCATATTAAAAGCGAGCCGTGAACAAGGTGCGATTGCGGGTAAATTAACTGGTGGCGGCCGCGGTGGCAGTATGATTGTGTTAGCGCCGTCTATGAATGTTGCTGAACAAATCTCAGAAAGTGCCAAAGAACTCGGTGCCCATCATATATGGATTGAACAATTAGGAGGTTAGAAAACGTGGTAATGAGCGGGAAAGCGCGTGCGCATACAAATATTGCAATTATAAAATATTGGGGTAAGGCGGATGATACTTACATCATCCCGATGAATAACAGTATTTCAGTGGCTTTAGATCGTTTTTATACAGAAACAGAAGTCACATTCGATGAAAGTTATGACAAGGACACTTTAGTATTGAACGGTGAGCCAGTGAACGAAAAGGAATTGAAAAAGATCAGCCGATTCATGGATGTGGTCAGAGATTATAGTCAACAACCCTTGTATGCACACATTGAAAGTGAAAATTTTGTCCCTACAGCAGCAGGATTAGCCTCCTCTGCCAGTGCCTATGCTGCACTTGCTGCTGCCTGTAATCATGCGCTTTCACTCAACTTATCAGATAAAGATTTATCACGTTTAGCACGTCGTGGTTCTGGGTCAGCCTCACGCAGTGTGTTTGGCGGCTTTGTAGAATGGGAAAAAGGACACGACGACAAGACATCATTCAGCCATCCTATCGAATCAGATCACTGGGAAGATGAGCTATCTATGATTATTGTTGTAATCAACGATAAAGCAAAAAGTGTGTCCAGTCGTTCAGGGATGGCGTTGACACGTGAGACATCTCGTTTTTATCAATATTGGTTGGATCTTATTGAAGCGGATATCGCAGAAGCGAAATTAGCGATTAGTGACAAAGATTTTCAACGTTTAGGTGAAGTCATTGAAGCAAATGGCTTACGTATGCATGCCACTAATTTGGGTGCTCAACCTCCGTTCACATATTTAGCACCAGAAAGTTATCAGGCGATGGCGATCGTCCATCATTGTAGAACACTTGGTTATCCTTGTTACTTTACCATGGATGCAGGCGCAAATGTTAAGATACTTGTGCAGAAAGCACACCAACAAGCTGTGGTGTCTGAATTAGCAAAAACATTTAAAGACGAACAAATTATCATAAGTGATATTACACGTTCAGGGATTGAAATTATTGGATAAGGAAGAGATAAAATGATTCATGTAAAAGCACCAGGGAAACTTTATATCGCAGGGGAATATGCGGTGACAGAACCTGGCTACAAGTCAGTATTGATTGCAGTAGATCGTTTTGTTACAGCGACAATTGAGGACTCGGATGGCGACCACGGTACCATTCATTCTAAAACGTTACACCATGAACCGATTGTATTTGAACGTAGCGAAGATCATCTCGTCGTTTCAGATGTTCACGCAGCGAATCAATTGAAATACGTCATTACAGCGATTGAAGTTTTTGAGCAATACATAAGAAGTAATCACATGGCATTAAAGCACTTTAATTTGACGATTGATAGTAATTTAGCCGATGATTCGGGTCAAAAATATGGCTTGGGATCAAGTGCGGCAGTGCTCGTATCAGTCATCAAAGCACTTAACGAGTATTACGAAACGGATTTATCGAATCTCTATATTTATAAATTAGCAGTGATCGCAAACTTAAAATTACAAAGTTTAAGTTCTTGTGGTGATATTGCGGTAAGTGTGTATACTGGATGGCTCGCATATAGTACCTTTGATCACGAATGGGTGATGCAACAGATTGAAGATACTTCTGTTAATGAAGTGCTGAAAAAGAACTGGCCTGGATTACATATCGAACCACTCCAAGCACCTGAAAACATGGAAGTCCTCATCGGATGGACAGGATCTCCAGCTTCATCCCACCATTTAGTGAGTGAGGTGAAACGATTAAAATCAGATCCCACTTTTTACGGCGGCTTTTTAGAACAGTCTCATGCCTGTGTTGAACAACTGATTCACGCCTTTAAAACGAATCACATTAAAGGTGTCCAAAAAATGATTCGTCAAAACAGAAAAGTCATCCAACAAATGGATCGTGAAGCGACGGTAGATATTGAAACCCCTCAGCTTAAAACGCTTTGTGATGTCGCAGAAAAATACCATGGCGCAGCTAAAACTTCTGGTGCAGGCGGTGGCGACTGCGGTATTACCATTATTAAAAGTGACGACAATAAAGCACAGATTTATGAAGAGTGGCGCAAAAACAACGTCAAACCACTCGAATTTAATGTTTATCATGGTCAATAATGCAATCTTTTATCTCGTATTTATCTTGTACTCGATACGCTATATAGTGGTCGAGTCTTTTTTATGGTATGACAATTTGATTTCAATTTAGCGAAAATGCTTGAAAAAGTTGTGGAAGAGCGTAAAATGTTTATCGTTATTTTAAGAGAACAAAGATAAAAAGAAAGGTAAGGTGTCTACTGTGCATAATAAATTTCAAATATGTGATGACTGTCAAGCAGTGAATTGTAAGTCGTTACAACGTAGATTAACGAAATTAGATCCAGATGCAACCATTGAAGTAGGATGTCAGTCTTACTGTGGTCCTGGACGCCGTAAGACATTTGCCTTTGTCAATAACCGTCCACTGGCTGCGTTATCAGAAGATGAACTGATGGAAAAAGTAGAAAAACAACTCCAAAAACCACGGGATCCAGAGGAAGAAGAACGATTGAGAAAACGTAATGAAGAACGAAAACGCCGCAAAGAAGAACAAGATCGCAAACTAAAAGAAAAACTTGCGCAACGTAAAGGTAAATAAACTTGCGCGGTGTAACGAGATCAACCATGACGAAATTTTATATTTAATAGATGATAATATTCCAGAAGATAGAGACATAGATACGTTTACGAAAAATAAAATGATCATTGGTTTTGCTAATAATTATTTTCCTGAACTGCAATTATTAGCTGATAATATAAAATCTGATATGGCGCAATCAATGAGTGATTAACTCATTTTAAGGCTGAGACAAGAACAAATTGTCCCAGTCTCTTTTGTTTTTAAAATGAGTTTTTCATCACAACCGAACCTCAATTTTAAGGCATTTTCGCACCATAAACGAACCCCTGATTTTTGAGTCACTCAAAACATAGATGAGTAAATTGTCACATAATAGGGAATGACACAACAAAAAGGGGAAAGGTGATGTGAAGTGATAACAGTACTTTATGGTGGCAGTCGTCCAGACGGCAATACAGTTCAATTAACACAAAAAGCATTAGAAGGACATGACTATAATTGGATTGATTTAACCGAGTATCATTTTAATCCTGTCAGAGATTATAGACATAATGACAAAGAAATTCATGATTATACTGAGGATTATAAACCTGTGTTAGATCAAATGTTAGCTAGCGACGTCGTGATATTTGCTTCACCTATTTATTGGTACAGCATTTCTGCATCGCTCAAAGCTTTTATAGATTTATGGTCAGAAACGATGTTAGATCCTGAATATGAAGATTTTAAAGAACGCATGGGACGTATCGAATTTAGATTAATATTAGTAGGCGGAGATTGTCCGAAAGTGAAAGGTAACCCTTGCATTAAACAAATGCAGTATACATTAGCTTATATAGGTGGAGAATTAACACATTATATTATAGGGACAGCAGAACGTCCTGGCGACATCATGCAAGATAGTTATGCGTTAGAACGTGCAGAAGAATGGCGCCAAGTCTTACCACAATCATAATGACATTCACTTTATTCAAAAGGTTTTTCGACGCTTTTCTCTCCAGCTGTGTGATAAAATAATTATAACTTATTCATTTTTTATCAAAACAATGGAAGTATTTTGAATCGCATAAAGTAGCTATAGTATAATAAAAGATATCTCATTCGCGCACTGTGCACAAGCATCATATTCATAGTGTTGCATCTTTATTAAGGGTATGCGAAACAATAAATCAAATAATTGAAGGGTGAACAATATGCATGAAGTAAGAAAAGCGACACCAAGAGATGTTATTGGGATCAGAGATGTAGCAACAAAAGCTTGGTACAACACATATTTAAATATTTACGCTGCTAAAACAGTCAATGAATTTTTAGCTGCTTCATACGATGAACAACAGTTGTATAAACGTTTAGATGAACAACTCTTTTTAGTCGTGGAAGATGATGAAGACATTATTGGCTTTGCTAATTTCATCAATGGTAAGGAACTCTTTTTAGCTGCACATTATGTCAAACCGAACTATCAATATCATGGCTATGGTAAGGCACTGCTCAGTGAAGGCTTGTCTTATTTTAAAGGTCAATACGATGCAGTCTATCTTGAAGTCAATCACCAAAACGACGCAGCAGTGCGATTCTACCAACATCAAGGCTTTGAACTCGTTCGTACATACGAACATGTATTGTATGGCGAATCACTCCAATTAGCATTATTACGAAAACCATTAAATTAACGCAGTTTAAATGAGAGAAGGAGGCTAATCGTGACGCAGATAGACTATGCTACAACAAAATTAAAAGAAGAAAAAGTATTTAAAGATCCAATTCATCGTTACATACACGTTGAAGACCAAGTTATATGGGACCTGATTAAAACGAAAGAATTTCAACGGTTAAGACGTATCAAACAACTCGGTACGTTGTATTTAGCATTTCACACCGCAGAGCATAGTCGCTTTGGTCATTCATTAGGTGTGTACGAAATTGTGCGTCGTATGATTGATGAATCTTTTAATGGGCGACCAGCATGGAACAATGACGATCGTCCACTTGCCTTATGTGCTGCGTTACTTCACGATTTAGGTCACGGGCCTTTCTCTCATAGCTTTGAAAATATATTTAATACAGATCACGAAGCTTTCACCCAAGCGATCATTACAGGTGATACGGAAGTGAATGAAGTGCTACAACGGGTGGCACCGGACTTTCCACAACAGGTCGCTGATGTAATTAATAAGACTCATGACAATAAATTAGTCATATCTATGATATCTTCACAAATCGATGCTGATCGAATGGATTATTTACAACGGGATGCTTACTTTACAGGTGTGAGCTATGGTCAGTTTGACATGGAACGTATATTGAGACTGATGCGCCCTTCAGAAAATGAAGTTCTAATTAAAGATAGTGGGATGCACGCGGTAGAGAGCTTTATTATGAGTCGCTATCAAATGTATTGGCAAATCTATTTCCACCCTGTGAGCCGCGGGGGTGAAGTGTTATTAAGCAATTGCTTACATCGCGCAAAGCAACTTTATTTAGAAGGCTATGAATTCAAACGTTATCCAACTGATTTTGTTCCGTTTTTTGAAGAGGATATATCGATTGAACAATACATAGAGCTAGATGAATCTGTCGTGTTATTTTACTTAAAAGAATGGATTCATGAAGACGATGGCATTCTCAGTGATTTATCGCAACGATTTATCAATCGTGACTTGTTTAAATATCTACCGTTCGATGGTTCAATTATAACGATTTCAGAGCTCACAGATTTATTTGTTCAAGCAGGCATTGATCCAAATTATTATTTCGTAAGTGAATCTTTCTCAGATTTACCGTATGACTACGATCGACCTGGCTCTAACCGTCAGCCGATTCACTTGTTGAGACGAAACGGCTCTATTCGAGAAATTAGTAGTCAGTCGCTCGTGATTTCTAGTATTACGGGTATTAATCGCCAAGACTATAAACTGTATTATCCTAAAGAATTGATTGCAGACATTGAAGATGATCAAATTAGAAATGCAATCGTTGGGATACTTAACGAATTGAATTAACTTTTTACAGAGGAGAGGTGTATCAAGTGGCAGAGAATAAAGGCTTTAAATTTAATATTATAAAAAATGATCCGCTCGACGGACATAAAGGGACAAATATCGGCTCAATTAGTTTAGATAATGTGGCACCTGTCTTTATCGATATTTTAAATGAAGACGTCTTTGTTGATATCGGTGGCATGCATGCACGCTCTGAAGTGGAAAAGGGTGTGAAATGGATTACCGATAAAGAAGCGGTTGAAGGTGAAGAAGCGAAACCGTACTGGTTGTGTTGGGTGACGACAGAACGTGGTGAACAAGGCCCATACTATGCTGGACTCACTGCATGTTACTTGCTCGTGAATAAAAGTATTCGACGTGGATATAAAAGCATGCCTGAACACGTTAATATGATGGATAAATCGATGAAACATCGTTTTATCATTGACCACATTGGTGAAGACAACAAAGCATTATTAAAAGATTTCTTGAAAAATCACAGCCCAGAGATGTGGGAGAATTCAAGTGATGAATTGCATCAGCTTTTTGAATCGTAAAATTTGAGTATAAGAAACAATTACACCTTAAATATTTTAAATTAGGAGCTGAGATGAACGAGGCCGTTACAGACCTTAATCACTAGATACCTACTGTGATGCGTTAAAGAAATATGGTATAATAAAATGTATTATTTTAAAAGATAAGGGTGTATTTGACTTGGAAAATAATGTCCAGCTTCAAATTAAGCAAACGGTAAAGCAATTTGATGATAAACAGAAGTTTATGAACCGTACGGAAGGTGTATGGCAACAACGCGAGGCTGAATTCATTCGATATCAAGAACAAGTCGAAGAAGCACATGTGAATGTCACTGTGAAGATTGAATCAAGTGGAGTGAAAATTATCCGCAAAGGTGACATCAATATGAAATTACATTTTGTAGAAGGCGAAGATACGGTGACGTTATACGAATTAAGTGGTGCGAAGATTCCGTTGACCGTGCGCACACGTTCTATTAAACACTTTGTCGAAGCGGATGGCGGTAAACTGAAAGTCCACTATGATTTGTTACAAGCAGAGGAAAAGATGGGGACCTATCAATATGAAATAAATTATAAGGAGATTGAGTAGATGAATATAATAGATCAAGTCAAAGAAACGCTAGTTGAAGAAATTAAAGCGAGCATCCAACAAGCTCAATTGGCTGAAGATATTCCAGAAATTAAAATAGAGACTCCTAAAGATAGCAGTCATGGTGATTTTTCTACCAATATTGCGATGGTGCTTACTAAAATAGCGAAACGTAATCCGCGTGAAATTGCGCAAGCGATTGTAGACCACCTTGAGGCGTCTAAAGCACACGTGAAACAAGTGGATATTGCTGGACCAGGATTTATTAACTTTTATTTAGATAATAGTTACCTCACAGATATCATTCCAGAAGCGATAGAAAAAGGTGATCAATTCGGCCGTGTCGCTGAACGTAATGGTCAAAAAATCTTGCTTGAATACGTATCAGCGAACCCTACAGGTGATTTACATATCGGTCATGCGCGTAACGCTGCTGTTGGTGATACATTAGCAAATGTGCTCGATGCTGCAGGATATGATGTCACACGAGAATACTACGTCAACGATGCAGGGAACCAAATTACGAAACTTGCGCATTCTATTGAAGCACGTTACTTTGAAGCGCTCGGTGATAGTAGTCATCCAATGCCTGAAGATGGTTATCACGGTAAAGATATCATCGCCATTGGTAAAGACTTAGCCGAACGTCAACCAGAACTTCGCGAGTTACCGGATGAGGAACGTCTAAAAACATTTAGACAACTTGGCGTAGATTATGAAATGGAGAAATTGAAAAAAGATTTAGCCGACTTCAACACACATTTTGATAATTGGTTTAGTGAAACATCTCTCTATGAAAATGGTGATATTGATGCAGCACTGAACAAGATGAGAGACCATGGATATATCTACGAGGCGGACGGTGCAACATGGCTACGTACGACTGATTTTGACGACGATAAAGACCGTGTACTCATCAAAAAAGATGGTACTTATACGTATTTCTTACCAGATATTGCATACCATTATGACAAAATTCAACGCGGTAACGATATCTTAATCAATCTATTTGGTGCCGACCATCACGGTTATATTAATCGTATTAAAGCATCCGTTCAAACATTTGGTGTGGATAGTGATCGCCTTGAAATTCAAATCATGCAGCTCGTGCGTCTTATGAAAAACGGTGAAGAAGTGAAAATGAGTAAACGTACAGGTAACGCGATTACGTTACGCGAAATTATGGATGAAGTAGGTAGAGATGCTGCACGTTATTTCTTAACTATGCGTAGTGCGGACACACACTTCGACTTCGATCTTGAACTGGCTAAACAACAATCTCAAGATAACCCGTTATACTATGCACAATATGCACACGCACGTATCTGCTCTATTTTAAAACAAGCTGAAGAAAAAGGTGTCGCTTACGATAAAGACGCTGATTTCTCACTGATTCAAAATGATAAAGCCATCGAATTGTTGAAAAAAGTAGCTGAATTCGAACCGACGATTGAAAGTGCTGCAAAACACCGTGCACCACATCGCATCACGAATTACATTCAAGATTTAGCAGCGCATTTCCACAGATTCTACAACGCTGAAAAAGTCATCACTGATGATGAGGCTAAAACAAAAGCGCTCATTGGACTGATTGAAGCGGTTAGAATCACATTGCATAACGCATTAAATATGGTAGGGGTTACAGCTCCAGAATCTATGTAAATCATGAATTATAATTATAATGAGCAACGGTGCTAATCTAGCGATCGTTGCTCATTTTATATGGATAGAAATTCACTAAAAATATAATGAAAGGGAAGCAAACGATGTTATCGACTGAAGCATTATATCAAACCTTAAAACAACATATGGGGCCTCAAGGGTGGTGGCCTGCATCTACGAAAATAGAAGTGATATTAGGTGCTATTTTAGTTCAAAATACGAATTGGCGTAATGCCGAACTTGCACTGAACGCATTGAAAGATGAGACAGATTTAGATCCAGATGCGATATGTAAGTTAGATGAAGCACAATTACAGCAGTTAGTAAGATCGAGCGGTTTCTATAAGAATAAAGCGAAAAGTATCCATACCGTTTTAACATGGCTCCAGTCCTACCGTTATGACTATAAAGCAATATCTGAAGCATATGGTGAGTCACTCCGCAACGCGCTACTTCAATTGAGAGGCGTGGGTGATGAAACTGCGGATGTGTTACTTGTTTACATTTTCGATCGTGTTGAATTCATACCAGATAGTTACACGCGTCGCATTTTCGCTAAGCTCGGCTACCCGGACACTGAAAGCTATAAAAAATTTAAGAAATATATCACACTGCCAGAAGATTTCACTGCACAAGATGCCAATGAATTTCATGCATTGTTAGATAATTTTGGTAAAAATTATTTCAATGGAAATGACACAGAACGATATACATTTTTAGATCCATATTTTGAAAAATAAGGCGCACTTATAACCTGGGAAATACTTTAAGGAGATGGCGCAACAGGGGCGGTTTTTGGTATGATAAAGTAAATAACGTTAGAGGAGAAGATATATGAAACACAAAATTTTATATGTATTAATCGCATGTATCTTAGTACTTTCAGCATGTGGTGGTAATGATTCTAATGAACAATCAAAATCTGAGTCATCATCTTCGGATGCATCCTATCACCGTATTATTTCATTGATGCCAAGCAATACTGAAATTTTATACGAGTTAGGATTAAAGGATGACATCATCGGCGTTTCTACTGTAGATGACTATCCAAAAGACGTCAAAAATAAAGATCAATTTGATGCGATGGAATTAAATAAAGAGGCATTGCTTAAAGCGAAGCCGGATCTTATTTTAGCGCATGAATCGCAAAAATCGACAGCTGGTGAAACGTTGAAATCAGTTGAAGATAGTGGCGTGAAAGTCGTTTACATCAAAGATGCACAATCGATTGACGAAATGTATCAAACATTTAATCAAGTGGGAAAAGTAACGGGTAAAGAGAAAGAATCGAAAGCTTTAGTTGAGGAAACCAAATCAAATATTAATAAAGTGATTGATTCAGTTCCGGAAAATGATCAGGGACAATCGGTATTTATGGAAGTTTCATCAGAACCCGAAATCTACACATCAGGAAAAGGGACATTCTTCGATGATATGTTAAAACAACTCAAAGCTGAAAATAGTTTCAGCAATTTAGATAGTTGGCAAAAAGTTTCGAAAGAAGACATCATCCGTAAGGACCCGGATGTATTAGTTTCGACAAGTGGGATGTCGCAAAAAGAATACAAAGACGTCATCGATAAACGCGGTGGTTTTGATCAAATTAAAGCAGTCAAAAATGATCACATAGAAGCAGTGAATGGTGATCAAATCTCACGCCCAGGTCCACGTATTGATGATGGTCTAAAAGCATTGAGAGATGCCATCTATGATTGAGTGCAAGCTAATATAAATTAGCTTCATCCTCGTTAAATTTTATAGGGACGAAGCAAGAGACGAAACAAGGTTGGGACACACGTTTAGCACGTATACATAAACGAGAAAGGTCTCAACCTTGTATTTTTAGTTAATCAGGAGAAAGTGAGTAAAGGTATGAGAGTTAAAATCATTGGCCTATGGATCGTTGTGTTAAGTCTCATTGTGATTTTAAGTTTATTTTGGAATATTGGTGATATGAGTGAGCCGTTAAATCAATCCATTTTATATCAAGTACGCATACCTAAGGTAGCACTTGCTCTACTCGCTGGCATTGGATTGACGATAGCTGGACAATTATTTCAGACATTGCTAAACAATCCATTGGCTGATAGTTTCACTTTGGGACTCGCCAGTGGTGCAACATTTGGATCTGGTCTAGCGACGGTGCTCGGGTTGAGCTTTGTGTTGATACCATTAAGCTCTATCGCATTTAGTTTAATCACACTTGCCCTTGTCTTAATGCTCACCACGATGATGTCGAGAGGTTATCCAAGCAAGACATTAATCCTTGCGGGGATTATGATTGGTGCGCTATTCAACGCATTTTTATATGTGTTAATCGTGTTTAATCAAACACGCATGAACCGCATCGTTAACTACATGTTTGGTGGCTTTGAGGCCGCAGAATATAATAAAGTGATTTATATTGCCCTTGTTTTAAGTGGTTGTCTGTTGCTTTTAGCCTTGATGATACATAAAATTAAGATATTACAATTAGGTGATTTATCTGCACAAGCGTTAGGTCTCAATGTCAAACGTTTGAGCTATATCGTTTTAATTATTGCGTCTGTCATGACTGCAGTGATTGTAGGCTATGTGGGGATTATTGGCTTTATCGGTATGGTTGTGCCACAATTAATAAGAAGGTACTATCGTCAGAGTAAATTGGGCGAACAAATGATATTAAATGGGCTCATCGGTGGTTCTATCATGGTGCTAGCTGATTGGTTAGGCAGTACGGTGATTTATCCAATTCAAGTTCCAGCAAGTATTATTTTAGCCTTATTAGGCATCCCAGTATTGTTCTATATTATGGTGACACAATCAAAAACATATGATTAAAATCAACCTGATTCGGCTAAATAAGAAGAGGTAAGAAAATGGAATTATCACATATTAAAGCAATTGTATTTGATTTAGAAGGGACTTTGTTAGATCGGAAGAAATCGAGAGATAAATTTATCGAAGAACAGTTTGAACGATTTCACGATTATTTCATCCGTGTCCAATTAGCTGACTTCAAAAAGAAATTTATTGAATTAGATGATGACGAAGATCACGACAAACCTGAAATGTACAAAGCCATCATCAAGCATTTTCACGTAGATCGTTTGAGCTGGAAAGATTTATTTAACGATTTTGAAATGCACTTTTACCGTTATGTCTTTCCGTACTATGATACGTTATATACACTAGATCAGTTGAATGCGAATGACTATTTAACTGGAGTCATAGCGAATGGAAAGTCTAAGATCAAACAGTATCGCTTACATGCATTAGGCATTGAGCATATGATCAAATATCTCACTACTTCGGAAATGGTAGGCTTTAGAAAGCCACATCCCAAGATCTTTGAAGATATGTTAGATCAGTTGGGTACTGCGCCCGAGGAAACAATGTATGTGGGTGATGATGCACTTAATGATGTGGCACCTGCACGTGCGATGGGCATGGTCAGTGTCTGGCATAAGCACGAAGATGCAGAAGTTGCGCCATTAGCCAATGAAGTCGATTATACGATTTCGACATTAGAAGAATTAACACATATTTTACCTATGAGTGAGAAAGGAGAAACGCAATAGCTATGGAATTATTTAAGACACAAGACGGAACAGTATTGAATTACCAAACAATTGGTGAGGGCGATGCAATTGTCATGATTCATACGGCTTTAGAAAACTACACCGTATTTCATGAAATCGCACCAGTGTTTGCAGAATCTTATCAAGTTGTACTCATTGATTTAAGAGGTCATGGCTACTCTGATAGACCGCATAATATCTCTTTCAAAGATTATGCTTCTGATATCAAAGAGTTATTAGACCATCTCTATATTGATCGCTGTGCCTTATTAGGGCATGAAATGGGTGCCTCTATTGCGGTTGAATTTGCGGCGACTTATCCAGATATCGTAGATGCGATGACACTCGTAAACCCTACGACATTAGAAGATATGTCTACTTCTGAAAGACTCTATCGCAAATATGCATATAAAATTCGTAATTGGGCCATCGATGATCAATTGAAGTTCTTAAATAAAATGCTTTATTATTCTAAACGTAAAGCGAAAAAATTCCTTAAACATGTAGAAGAAACGAATACGATTGCTACACGTGCAGAATTACTCGCTGTGCGAAACTCATTTAACAACAATCACATTACGACTTATCTCGATAAAGTCGTTGCGCCTACGTTAATCATTGTGGGTGAACATGGAGAACGTACGACAGTATTAGAAGCAAAAGAACTCAATGACTACATGACGCATGCAGAGACGAAATTTGATGTCTTCAATGAGTCTGGATTATATCCATTTGCAGAAGAAAAAGATCACTTCAATAAAGTTGTGGGTGACTTTTTCCGCGAAACATATCAAACAGCTGAAAAAGCTAGTCAACATTAAAAATTGTAATAAAATATGTGTTGAGTAAAATGCCGTGGTTAAGGGGCTGAAAGAACGGCAGAGTAAACAGTCTTATAAAATATTGTAATCTTCTTGTAACATCACTGTTAATTTAGTAACAAATATAGTACAATGGGGTTAATCATTTGAAGCACGTAAAAGGAGAGAGTGTTTATGAAAAAAGTCGTTGCAGCAGTTTTAGTCACTGGACTTGCGTTTACAGGTTTAAGTGCCCCTAGTGCCATGGCGGCTTCTGGAAATACTATGCAAAGCGTCAAGCAACTTCAACAAGACGATGATACGCTAGAAGGTGTGACGTTAGGGCAATCTATTGAATCCGTGTTAAAAGGGCAAGATAAATCTGCTTATTCATTTAGACCAGATGGCAAAGAACATTACTATGAATTTGAAAAAGACAACGGTACATTATTAGTGACTGCCAATGGTAAGAAAGATCACGGTAAGGTGACACATATCTCAATGAGCTATAAATCAAATGGGCCTACGTATAAAGCGGTTAAAAAAGCAGTGAGTGATAATGCAGTTTACCGCGAACATTACAATAGCGTCAGTGGTAACTTTGGCTATATTGAAGATAACAATGTAAGCTATCAATTCGGCTCAGATTCACCTGATGATACACGTATTAAATTATATCGTATAGATATTGAAAAATAGTAGTTGAGAATCCACATCTCACTCAAGTCGGTAAGTATAAATTCATATACTTATCGGCTCTTTTCTTGATATGATAGAGAGGTATATAAGAATCATGTCATGAATGAAAGTAGAAAATAAGGTGAGTGCATAGATTGGAACTCATCTTAAGGTAATAGATGGTAAGCATGACCATAAGCACAGAAGGGAGTGAGCATATATAATCTATGAGAGCGAACGATAAAGTATTAATCGAAAATATTAATGATTATTTCACTCATAAAGGTTTATCACCTAACTTGATTGATGATATTAAAGTGAAATTGAAAAAAGATTTTACAAAATCTGAAGCAGAAGATAAAGATTATATCGAATATCGACGAAAATCTCCAGCAGAGATCATCCTTACAATTCAACGTAATCTCTTTTCACTTCAGTTAAATCCAATTCTATTTTTCATTTTAAACTTTATACTCATCTCATATCTCTATGATAAACAATATGTGCCATTCCAAGCAGCTTCTGGTTTAACGATCTTTTATTGCTTGGTTATCTTGCCAATTTCGATTCTGATTTATTACCGGATTAATAAAAAGAATTACTTGTACAGTAACAAGTTCGAAATGATCCTAGGATTATGTATTGCGGCAATGTCAATCATATTAGTAGTGATTCATGCATTGAATGTTAACTTTGACATCGTCATGGTAACCATGTACGCACACCAATTCGTATTTGTCGTAGGTATTATATTTAGTATTGGCGGTATTTATTTAAGAAAATTAGAGTTCACCGGTATTGGTTTATTATTATGCCAAAAAACGATTGATGCGATCATTACCGATTCAAATATTGCGCAAGTGGCTTCTATTGTAATTTGGATTTTATTACTCATCGTCATTATTTATTACACAATCCGAATATCTGCACGAAACTAGTTTTTCGTAGAAATTTTAATAGCCCTACATATCGCGAAAAATAGGTTTTATGAACTTCATATAGACACAAAAAGAACCACCTACTCATCGGCTGAGAATGAGTAGGTGGTTTTGACATGATATAATAATATAATATTAAGACTGGAAAAAAATAATGTTACCCAACTTCGCCTTGATCATTGGCTTGTTTGATACGTTGGTCTACGCGAGAAAGTAGTTCGTTGATTTTACTTCTTTGCGTATCGTTCACTAAAATGAGTACTGTTCTTTCATCGTGTTCGTTACGTTTTTTATCAAAATAATCTTCTTGAGATAAGTTTTTGACTGCTTTTACTACTTGAGGTTGTTTGTAGTTAAGATGATTGATAATATCTTTTAAGTAGTATGTTTCGCTTTCGTGTTCACTGATGTAAGTTAACACAGCAAATTCTTCAAAACTTACAGAAAATTCTTTTTTGATAATACCTTTCAACTGATCTGCGTAAGTTACCATTGCCAATAATTCAAAACAATCATTAATTTTGCTTATAGCCATCCTGATTCCTCCTAATATAATAGCCCTCAAAAGTGTATACAACTAGCGTATTGTATACATAGATGTCTTAATGAAATAACAGTTCAATAAATCTACCTCAAGATTGACCTAGATTATAATTACACTGTATATATTAAAACAACTTTTATTTAGTTTATTATAACTAAATAAAAAAAGCAAGTAAAAAATTTACTAAAAAGAAATACAGTATAAATAGTATCAATCTTATGATTTTAAATCTACGTATTTGCCCGTATAAAGACAGTACTGCTATATATAGTTTGAAAGATATGACCAACTACTTTTATTCTATCACTATTTGTTCGATTTTAATATTTAATAAATCGATTAAATATAGATTTTTTTCTAAAGAATCCCAAGAACTAATATTTATTAATTTTTTAAGCCGCTCATACATTATAATGACGGAAAAATAAGTTGTTAGAGGTAGCAAGTTTGTATAAGTATATATAAATATACAAAAATAAATTTTGTGTCTCATAACATTCATAGTCGTCATTGTAATCACTATTATCATAAATATTTTAAATAGGGTGATGAATCAACATTACAAAACATATTGTCGTTACGCTAAGGTGGATTTGAACGAAATGTGTTAAAGTCAAGATATATTGAATACACAAGGTGAGACAGGAAATGAATAATATAAAGGAAAAGATTGAAATATATCAAGCATACATCTATTTTGGAGCCGTCATCGTAGCGATGATTTTTGGTTTACTTTTGCCTGACATCGCAAAACATTTTTCTTCTTTTACCATGGGTTTATTATTTTTACTCATGTTAGTCATGTTTTTACAACTTCCCTTTTTTTAAGTTAAAAGATCAGTTGAATCATATGTCGTTTATCGGTGCATTATTGGTAAGTCAGTTTATCGTAATCCCTTTATTTGTATTTGCGCTCATTCATGTCTTACATATCAACGATTTGCCCATTTTAATTGGTTTGTATCTCGTCCTCTTATGTCCATGTATAGATTATGTCATTGTTTTTACGCACTTAGGTAAAGGGAATGCGACAATGATGTTGATGAGTACACCTTTATTATTCATCTTACAAATGGTGTTATTACCGCTTTATTTTATGATGTTCTTGCCAACAGATGCGATGCGAGTCATCGATTTCTATCCTTTTATACATACGTTTGTGCTTATTATTTTAGTGACTGTCATTCTAGCCGTAGTATTGCAGTTTTTAGGTCGGCGATCTCACCAAGTGAATTCACTCGTCGGACATTCAGATTGGTTTCCAGTTCCTTTAATGGCTTTGATATTATTTACGATCATCAGTGCCCACATACATTATATCGCTCAACATTTACACATCGTTGCGATCGTTGTGCTGGTGTATTTGATATTTGTCATTATCGTTCCGTTTATAGCCAATCTCATCGGCCGTCTGTTTAGATTAGCGCCAGTGATGCGACGGACGCTCATCTTTAGCAGTAGTACACGAAATGCATTAGTTGTGTTGCCTTTAGCATTCGCATTGCCAGGAGAATGGCGCATCATTGCGAGTACCGTCATTGTGACTCAAATTTGTGTAGAACTGATTGCTGAACTTGTTTATATTAAAGTCATACCCAAATTACTCTATAAATAAGTGCGTTTCACTAAATATTTAAATAAATTTAAAAAGGATACGTTCAAATGGTACCATCCTCGTTATGAAAGGTTAGACACACCGCAGTCTTCTCTAAATAATTTTTAAAAAATTTGGTAGAACGCGTTGCATGTGACGTAACGTGATACTTTATCGTAAACGACGAGGTGATGAAAATGAGTACATATACGACGGGTGAATTAGCTAAATTATGTGGCGTCAGTGTGCGTACCGTTCAATATTATGATCAAAAAGGATTGATTCATTCAACGCAGAAGGGCGAGTCGAAACACAGATCTTTTAACGATACAGCGCGCAAGCAACTTGAACAAATTCTCGTGTTGAAGTCACTTTCTTTTTCACTAAAAGATATTCAAGTTATTTTAACAGAGGAGGACGACACGGATATTTTAAAATCAACATTGAAACGACAGCGACAAGAAATTGAGTCAACGGTAAGCGAACAACAAAATAAGTTGGCGCGTATCAAATGGATGGAAGGTACTATATCGAATGAACCCCAATATGCTTTAAAGGCTCTACCACAATTACATCATTTCTCACAAACCCGTGGAAAATTGAAACATGTTTACCAAAAAGTGGGTTATATCTTAATTGTAATAGGCTTAGTCGAATGCGCAGGGTTGATTGCAAGTCTCTTTTTTAAAAAGTGGTGGGTGATGGTTCTAGTTATTCTTGCATTAATTCCTGTTGCATATTTGCTGACACGGTACATTTATAAACGTGTCGCTTACATCTGTCCTAAAACGAATCAGGTTTTCAAACCATCATTTTGGGCTTATACAATAGCGTCGCATACACCTAGAACGAGAAAATTAAAGTCTCCCTTTACTCATGAGAAGACATATTGTTTAGAAGTTTATGATGATACAACTGAAGATAACAAGCATTAAGAAGTGTGAGGCAGTGTTTTCCTAAAATGGAAATGCTGTCTCACATTTTTTATGGTCCGAAGTGATAAGGGGTTCCAGGAAATGTAAGCGCTTGCTTTAAATTGGTTTTCGGTTTAGAATACTTGTATACAAGTTGAACAACATATTTTAACCAACTTTAACAAGGCTGGTAATTGAAATAAGAGTGAGGAGGCTCCTCGATGGATTTAAATTATCCCGAGCAATGGTTAGCGCAAGCATCGAAAGGGGAAGGGGTTGCTGCAGATTTAAGGTTAAAAATCGTTGCGGGCTTAATTGGATCAGGTGAAAATCTGACTGAAAACCAAATTGCTGAACGTTATAATGTCAGTCGTTCTCCAGTGCGGGATGCATTTAAATTACTGCAACAAGATAAGCTTGTACGACTTGAAAGAATGGGCGCAACAGTGTTGTCATTTAACGACAAGGAAAAGAAAGAATTCTATGATTTACGTATTATGTTAGAGTCTTTCGCATTTACGAGATTGCAACAAGTCGACCGTAAAGCAGTGGTAAGTGAGATGCAAAAGCAGTTAGCGATGATGAAAGTAGCCGTTCAGTTTGACGATGCAGAAACATTTACAGAACACGACATTCGCTTTCACGAAGCATTAATTATCGCTTCAGACCATACGTACTTAATGATTTTCTGGAATTATTTAAAACCAATCATGGAAGCACTCGTATTAATTTCAATGCGCAAACGGATGGAACAACAACCACAAGATTTTGAACGTATTCATAATAATCACCAAGCATACATTACAGCAGTTGCAGAAAATGATGCATCACAGTTAAAACAAGCATTCCATCGTAACTTCGATGATGTGGGACAAGATGTAGAACGATTTTGGTTATAAAGTTAAAAGGAAAGCACAGTAAGTTATAGGAGGTAGATCGAAGATGAAATATATGATTGGCGTAGATATCGGTACAACGAGTACGAAAGCCGTGTTATACGACAATAAGGGACAATATGTAACGAAGCATAGTATTGAGTACCCACTTCACACGCCAAATGTAGATGTATCAGAAGAGAACCCTGACGAAATTTTTGATGCGGTATTGATGACAGTCAAACATGTCATTCGTGCACAGTCGCTACACCCCGAAGATATTAAGTTCATCGCATTCAGTGCACAAATGCATAGTTTAATCGTATTAGATAGCAATCATAATCGTTTAACAGAAAGTATCACATGGGCAGATAATCGCGCAAGTCAATATGCACAAAAAATCAATGATGAACATGACGGGCAAGCGATTTATGCGCGTACAGGGACTCCGATTCACCCGATGACTCCATTATCAAAGATCTTTTGGTTAAAACATGAACAACCCGATACTTACGCACAAGCTGCAACGTATACAGATATAAAATCTTATATTTTAGCACAGTTGTTTGAACGACAAATGATGGATTATTCTATGGCATCTGCGACAGGACTCTTTAATTTGGAACAACTTGATTGGGATAAAGATGTGCTTCATTTATTAGGTATCACAAAGGAACAGCTACCTGAACTTGTACCGACGACCCATGTTTTAACAGGTATGAAACATCGCTATGCCGCTTTAATGGGTGTTGATGTGAATACACCGATCGTGATTGGTGCAAGTGATGGTGTGTTGGCAAACTTAGGTGTTAATGCGTTTCATCAAGGGGAAGTCGCAGTGACTATCGGCACATCTGGTGCAATACGGACAGTAATCGATGAACCTCGTACGGATAAGAAAGGCCGTATCTTTTGTTATATCTTAACAGAAGATCATTATGTCATCGGTGGACCTGTCAATAATGGTGGCGTGATTTTACGCTGGTTGAGAGATGAAATACTAGCGAGCGAAGTTGAAACTGCCAGTCGACTAGGTGTAGATCCATATGACGTGCTCACACAGATCGCTAAACGTGTTGCGCCAGGCTCTGATGGTTTAATCTTTTTGCCTTATTTTTCTGGAGAGCGTGCCCCGTTATGGAACCCAGATGCACGAGGAACTTATTTTGGACTCACGTTAGCGCATAAAAAAGAACATATGATTCGTGCAGCGTTAGAAGGTGTGCTTTACAACTTATATACAGTTTATCTCGCATTAGTGGAAGTGATGGATGAAGTACCATCTGAAATTAAAGCGACAGGTGGGTTTGCGAAAAGTGAAATGTGGCGTCAGATGATGGCAGATATTTTTGATACGCAATTAACCGTACCAGAGAGCTATGAAAGCTCATGTTTAGGCGCTTGTATCCTCGGTATGAAAGCGCTCGGTGATATTGAAGATTTCTCTGTCGTAGAAGACATGGTAGGGAGTACGTACCAGCATCAACCTGATCCTGAAATGGTCGATCGTTACCAACAACTCGTGACCATCTTCATTAATCTCAGTCGTTCTCTGAGTGATCCATTTTCACAAATCACAGCGTTTCAGCGCGAGCACATGAATGATGATGCATCACATTAATCGTTAGTTATTTCTATCATCGAGATGACCTTATCACCATCTTTGTGAATCGCATCTCGAGCGCACATGGAATGTTGAAACTGTCACAGTGAATGAGCGATACCAATATACATGACGATGTTTTTATTTATTAAGTTAAGGGAGTGTTGGATGATGTTTGAAACGATTTGGCCACTCGCGAGCGTCGTAATTGGCGTTCTGTTATTACTCGTACTAATTATCTTTTGCAAATTAAATACTTTTATTGCGCTTATCGTGACCTCCGTTGTTACAGCGATTATTTTAGGTATGCCACTCGACCAAATCATTGATACGGTCGAAGAAGGGATGGGGAGTACCCTTGGCCACATTGCGTTAATCTTTGGACTAGGTGCCATTCTTGGTAAATTGCTGTCAGATGGAGGCGGCGCGACGCGTATTGCAGATACGTTGATTGATAAGTTTGGCTTAAAACATGTGCAATGGGCAATGATTGTTGCGGCGTTTATCGTCGGCATTGCGCTATTTTTTGAAGTCGGACTCGTGCTGTTAATTCCTCTCGTTTTCACTATTGCTAAACGCGCAAACGTCTCTCAATTGAAACTCGGTTTACCTATGGTTGTTGCATTGTCAGTCACACATGGCTTTTTACCGCCGCATCCTGGCCCGGTTGTCATCGCTAAGGAATTGGAAGCAAATTTAGGACAAGTCTTAATGTTTGGGATTATTATCGCAATTCCAGTGACAATCATTGCTGGCCCGATGTTTAATAAAGTAGCTGAAAAATTAACACCAACTGCTTATAACCGAGAAGGCGATATTTCAGCGATCGGTGCACAAAAAGAATTTACTCAAGACGAAATGCCTAGCTTTGGCTTAAGTATCTTAACGGCAATCTTGCCTGTCATCTTAATGTTATTTTCTACGATTGTAGAGTTGATTACTGGGCACGATGAAGCGACCAACGTCTTTGAAGCTGCCGTGTACTTTATCGGTTCAGCTGGGACTGCCATGTTGATTGCCGTACTGTTTGCACTCTTTTCTATGGGACTTCAACAAGGTAGAAAGCTCAATGACATCATGGATTCTGTATCAAATGCCATTTATCCAATAGGTATGATGTTACTCATCATCGGTGGTGGCGGTACCTTCAAACAAGTACTTATCGATGGGGGTGTCGGTGATACAATCTCTACGTTATTCGAAGGTAGTCACATGTCACCGATTTTACTCGCTTGGATGGTCGCTGCGGTCTTACGTATTGCGTTAGGTTCAGCTACGATTGCAGCCATTTCATCTACAGGGATTGTGCTTCCGTTACTACAAGCCTCAGACGTTAATGTGGCACTCGTTGTGCTCGCAATTGGCGCAGGTAGTATTATCTTATCTCACGTTAACGATGCGGGGTTCTGGATGTTCAAAGAATACTTCGGCTTAACAGTGAAGGAAACCTTCCTCACATGGTCCTTACTTGAAACGATTATTTCTGTCTCAGGTATCATATTTATTTTATTCCTCAGCTTATTTGTATAATTAAATCATCGAAGGATTGAAGCGGTTTTATCTAAAGGTAAAGCTGCTTCTTTTTTTGTTCATTTTTCGTAAAATAAAGGGCTTCAGAAAGGGTCGAAATGAATCGTGACTTTTTTGTGAAATATATCACAAAACCCTTTAAAGTTCGAACTAAGCGTTGTAATATAAAAGATGTAATGGATCGCATCATTAAAGCTGATAACAGGAGTGATTATGATGAGAGAAATTATAGAAGCAGTTATTTTCTCTGATGAGAGTAGCTATGAGATTCACAGTCACACAGGCGTGAACCAAGGTGTGATTAATGACCTCAAAGATGGTTACCGAAGCATTGATTATATATGTTATATAGATGCAGAACGAATTTATCATTATGGACTCCAAAAAATGCCCGTTAAGAGTTAAACATAATGCCATCTTAAACAAACTATTTTCAGAAAGAAGAAATGACTTCCTTTCATGATGTTGAAACGCCCTATATAATGATTTATTGTTTAGTCAGAAAGCCTGCATACTTCTGCCTCGTGGTATGTGGGCTTTAGTATGTTTGAGAGACCTTATTTTAATATAGACAAAAAGCTACCCAAGTTGCTACGTGACAACTTAGGGTAGCTTTATTGTTGTTTCGATGTTGATGATGATTAGATGACATATTGTTTAAAGTTCTTTTTCACTTCGTTATAAGAATAAAGTGTGTTGAAGATACGGAAGCGAATTTTATCTTTACTTTCAGCGGGAATCCGAATTTGACTACTTTTGTCTACGTAGCTACGAAATGCGCGTTCTAAATCTTTTTGTTCTTTCATTGAGATGCTTAACCATTCGTCTTCAGAATATAATTCGTCAAAATGAAAATCAAAACTAGTTCTTGCTTTTTGTTGTCGTAAAGCTTCTACACGTTGTTCAAAATCTTTCATGTATTCATCCCTCCATGCCTAAAAATGTCCGTTAGTTTGAATAGTTCTATTTTATCGTATTTAGCGTAATTATGCGATATGTGCGTGTCTATTTTCTGAAATGTCTAAATGATATACGTAAGATGCTATAATGAGACGGGAAAACGATACGAATAAGGTTGCAAAAAGGAGGGAGACAAGTCATGCATATATTAATGATTGGTGGTGCTTGTAAAATAGGGGAACTGTTAATATACGCGTTAGAAGGACGTCATCATAACGTCTGTGTGAGCCATGCATCACAAACCGACGTATTACATACTAACTATGACACGCTATGTACTTTTGATACAATCATCTATCTCGTGAATGATGATGCGTTACCTCTAGGGACCTTACAAGGGAAAAAACGTGATATCCATCGTCTCCAACTTACACTTATTGCCCAAATCGCTCATGAGTCATCTCAAAAAGTAGTATGTGTCCACCACGGGAGTGATCTTGAACAAGACTTTCAAAACACTGATCTCCGTATGTATCGTGTGGCGAAATCTATGTTGAAGACAAATGGAAAGTCTCAACTTTTTCAACATCCTAAAAAGGTGCACTCGATTCAGCATTTGAATGCGCCAGTGGAAATGAATGGATTTCACATGTTGAAGCGATATTTTCATTATCTATCACGAGTGACGTTAGGACTAGTGGATGTCTCGATGGATGAGACTAGCGTCACGCTTCGTTTGAAAGGGTTTAATGTGGATTTAATTCGCATGCACATAGAACGTAAGCAAACCTTTCAACAAGTGCTGACGATCTCAGGAGGAATATTAGTGAGTCAATCATGCGCAGGGAGAGCGACGTTTCGTTTTTATAGGGTTGTTGGACAACCCTCCGCTTATACGGCGTTGATCGACTTTGAACCCCAGCTACCTTGGTGGTTGTACCGCTTCACGCAATTCCCATTGCACAGCATCGTCATGTGGGGATTCAAATATGATTTGAAATTTTTCCGTACATAAAAAAAGCCACCTTAACCCATCGAGTTAAGGTGGCTAAAGATTTACGACTCATTATTTTCTAAATGAATTTTTGAGTCTCGCAAACCAACTGTTGCTATTGCGGGATTGAACGGGTGTACCCGCGGGTTGTGTAGCTTCTTTTTTTAATTTTTGGCCATATTCAATTGCTGATTCCATGAGGTAATTTTGAGAACTTACAGGTTCTAAATCATTATCGACATAGTGATAATTACCTGAAGAATCTTGATAACGACCTTTTTGATTATCTGATAATTGAAGGTTTAAGTAATCTAACAAGCGAGATGCAATCGTTTGATCTTCAACAGGGAATAAGATTTCCACACGTTTAATCATATTACGTGTCATCGCATCTGCAGAAGATAAGTAAATGCGTTCGTTACCGTTATTGTGGAAGTAGTAAATACGTGAGTGTTCTAAGAAACGTCCAACCACACTAACGACTTCAATATTTTCACTGACACCAGGAATACCTGGTTTCAAGCAACAAATACCACGAATGACCATTTGAACTTTTACGCCTGCTTGAGATGCTTCAAATAATTTCAAGATAATATCTTTATCTGTAAGTGAGTTCATTTTCATGATGATTTTACCGTTACCGTATTTTTTCTGTGCTTCAATTTCATCATCAATGTGTGAGATGAACACATCACGGATATCAAACGGTGCAACAATCAATTTGTTGTACTCAGGTTTTACAGAATAACCGCTGAGATAATTGAAGAAGTTGATCGCATCTTCAGCGATTTCTTTGTTTGTAGTAATGAGACCCATGTCAGTGTACAGTTTCGCCGTTTTATCGTTGTAGTTACCTGTACCTAAGTGAACAAATGATACGAGTTGATTTGATACACGTTTGACAACGAGTGCGATTTTACTGTGTGTTTTTAGGTGTGTCATACCATAGATCACGTGACATCCAGCATCTTCTAACATACGTGCCCAGTGAACGTTGTTTTCTTCATCAAAGCGGGCTTTCAATTCTACAAGTACTGTGACTTGTTTACCTTTTTCAGCTGCTTCTTTTAAGCTATTGATGATCGGTGAATCTTTACTTACACGATATAACGTTTGTTTAATCGCAATTGTATTTGGATCATCTGCTGCTTCACGGATGAAGTCAACAATCGGTTCGAATGATTCGTATGGATGGTGGAAGAAAATATCACGTTGTAATGATAAATCATAGACATCATGATTACCTAAAGAACGTGGAACTTGTGGTGTATATTTTTCATAAGTCAGATGATTTAATTTATGTGATAGATGATCTACTAAATCAGAAAGCATTGTTAAATCGAGTGGGCCATCTAAGAAGTAGACATCTTTTTCATCAACTTCAAGTTGATTAGCAATCCATGCGATATCGTCGTATTCTGCAGTACGGCCGTCTACTTCTAAACGCACGGCTGAACCACTTTTACGTTCTTTTAAGAAACGTTCGATTTCGATAAGTAAATCTTCTGCCCCGTCTTCATGAATCGTTAAGTCGGCGTTTCTTGTAATACGGAACGTGAATGTATTCAATACTTCGAAACCAGCGAATAAGTAGTTGATGAAATGTGTAATGACATCTTCAACCATAACAATGTACTGTTTATCGCCTTCATTTAATGCTAAAAAGCGTGGGATTAATGAAGGGATTTGTACAATGGCTGAATTAATCGCATCTTCAGTGTCGATATCAACAAAGACATTGAGGCTTTTATTATTTAATTTTGGAAACGGATGATAAGCATCGATACCCAGTGGTGTCAAAGTAGGAAGGATGCTTAATTTGAAGTCTGATTCTAACTGTTCAAGTAATGACTCAGGTAAATCTTCGGGTCTTACAATATCAACTTGGTGTTCGTGTAGTTCGTCAACTAACTCGTTGTAGCGTTCATATTGTAAGTCGACATATTTAGTGTTTTTCTCTTTGATTTTGTCTAGTTGTTCTTGTGGTGTGAGTTGCGCTTTGTTTTCAGGTTTGTCAAATCCTAATTTCACTTGGTCTTTTAACCCAGCTACACGTACCATAAAGAACTCATCTAAGTTTGAGCTGAATATGGAGATAAAATTAAGTTGTTCCAATAATGGATTCGTTTTATCACTTGCTTCTTGTAGCACACGTAAATTAAAGTCCAACCAGCTCAATTCACGGTTGTTGTAATATTCCGGATTGTTTAAATCCATATCTCCCAATTGATTTTGCATATAGCTTCCAACACCTCGTTCATAGTCTAAATTACATGCTACTCTATAGCTAACATATCATAAAAATATTAAGAATTTGTAAAAACGATGGACAGCTTGCCTTTCAACCATTTTTCTATATGTTTCTTCTGTCTATGTGCTTGGTATTTTTCAGCAATCGGTTCGCCTTGGTAGTAAACATACAACGTATAATCTTTATCGTCTGTTTCTTCTAACTTCACTTTGTTGACCGCATTAGTATGCGAAGTGTTTAGTGCATTGGCAAATTTAATGAAACCACCTAATGCTTGTAGATGTTCTAAATCTTTGGAGCTGAGCCACTTTGTTTCATGGCTGTAAAACTTGAGTAGAGATTTATTTTTAAAACTTGCGAGTAGTGCTAATTTCACCCGATCATGATGTTTGAACCCATCGATCATGGAGTTAGCAATAAGGTAGTATGTATGGGGTGAGCTAGAGTCTGAGTCTATAAAACTACCTAAGTAATACAGATATGCAGCTTCTTCAAAGAGTTGTTGTTCATCATTGCTGATTTCTAACTTACTAAAGTTTAGGACTTGGGATAGGATAGATTGGGCTAGTTTCATACGTTGATACGCATTAGCTTCCTCTACACCATATTCATTGGCTAAATGACGTAACGCATCACGTCTAATTTCAGACTTATCGAATTCGTTTGGATAACGTTCGTTAATGATTTTCATGATGTAGCCTTCGCGTAATCCCTTGCGTGAAAAAGTGAATTGTTTCGCGTCGATTTGTTTGTAGAGCGTTTTGAACACGCTAACAGCTGGTAAGATAATATCGACACGATCTCGGCTTAAGCCATCTAAATCTTTTAAATCATCGCGGGAGCTCTTTTTGATTAAGTTAAAGACTTCGTGAATGCTTTCTTCTGTCATCGTGTAGTTATGTACGCCCCCGATTGGATAATCATGTGCAGATTGATGAATGCGAGCGACGTTACGCGCAGAGCCACCAATACCAACTAGAGCGACTTCTTGGTCATCCAACCAATCGAGTTGTTTGAATTGTTTAGCTAAGTATTTCTCCATATCTTTAATGGCTGACTTATCGTTGTGGTCCTTTCCGTCAAAGAATTTGCGGTTTAATGTTACGACACCGAAAGGAAAACTATGAGATTCCTTTAATTCTTTATCTTCGAATAATGTCACTTCAGTCGAGCCACCGCCGATATCGACAGAAATCCCGTTGTCGATGCCAGTGGTATGAGCAATCGCATAAAAGCCATAAAAAGCTTCTTCACTTTCAGATATAATATGAATGGAAATATCTAGTTGTTTTTTGATGTATTTTACGATGTCTTTGCGGTTGGTAGACTGACGAATGGCTGCAGTGGCGATAGGGTGGAGTTGTTCGACTTCAAATTGCTTTGCGACATATTTGAAGCTATGTAATGTTTCTTTTAAAACCTGAATACCGTCATCTGTCATGGCTAAATCGTCATCTAAGTATTGGCTTAATCTTGCGGGTGTCTTGATGTTTAATATTTCATTCAAACCTGTATCATGATCAAATTCGAAAATAACAAGTCTGATCGTATTTGAGCCAATGTCTATTAATCCTAAGCGTTCCATTAAATTGAACCTCCTAAATCATCTGAGGAATAAGTGATTTCCTACTACTTTTATTTTACATGATTACGCGCGATTTGACATGTATGATTGCAAGAAAATTCAATAACTTTGTCACACTTTTTATGTCGGGGTTGAAAATTGGGGATTATGTTTTAATAAAGGGGCTGTTGAAGCGGAGAAGTAAGATAAAAAAGAGCAGGACAGAAATAATTCATTTCATGTCCCGCTCCTGCAAGGATTGATTCGACAAAACTTGAAGAACACTTTTGCGCATCGCTCCGATCTGCTCAATTCCTAACCGCTAAGTGTCGCTTACATAGACGGCATTCCGAATGCAAGATTCTCGGCAAAAAACGCATGATTCGACAAAACTCAAAATCAGTTTTGCTCATCATTTGTTTTTGCTCAAATCTTAACCGCATTCTCCATGCTTTTTTTTACCAAATTATTTTTTCTACAACCTCGTCATTGAGTGATTTCACGAATTCTGTAACGAGTTCTACTGAACGTTTATAGTCTTCGGTATGGATGACTGAAACATTAGAATGCATGTATCGTAAAGCAATACCTAAAGATAAGGTAGGGATACCTTCGTTTGCTACGTGTATGCTACCGGCATCTGTTCCACCGCCTATAGTTGAATCCCATTGAACAGGGATGTTATGTGCTTTGGCAACTTTTTTAATTTGTTTAATTAAACCCGTATGACCAATGTTAGAGGAGTCCATAATAATTCCAACTGGACCATCTCCAAGTTTGGTGTCGCTTAATTGTCCAGATAAACCTGGCGTGTCATATGAAATTGCAACGTCTATCGCAAGTGCTAAGTCTGGTTTTACAGTTTGAGCAGCAACTTTCGCACCACGTAGGCCTACTTCTTCTTGAACGTCTGCACCAGAATAGAGGTTGATATCAATGGATTCATCTTTAAGATTATTTAAGACATCTACAGCAAGTGCACAACCATACCGGTTATCAAATGCTTTTGATGTGATGTATTGATCGTTCGCTAATGTTTCAAATTCACTATACGGTGTCACCATGTTGCCGACTTCAATGCCAAGTGCTTCAACTTCTGCTTTATCTTTTGCGCCGATATCGATAAACATTTCTTTAATATCTACCGTTTGATTACGTTCTTTTTGAGAAAGCACATGAGGTGGTTTTGAACCGATAATACCTCTGATTTTTTTACCGTCTTCAGTTGTGATGGTCACTTTTTGAGATAGCATTACTTGGCTCCACCAGCCACCTGCTGTAGTAAAGCGAATAAAGCCATTTTTATCAATGTAAGTAATGATAAAGCCAACTTCATCTAAGTGACCTGTAACCATAAGTGATCTTGACCCGTTTGTGGCATTTCTTTTACCATAGATGCCACCTAATTGATCTTCAACGATTTCATCACTGACAGGTGACAAGTAATCATGCATTAATGCTTTGACATAATGTTCATGTCCAGCAATGCCATCAGTTTGAGATAATGATTTCAATAAATCAATTGAATTTGTCACGTAAAGAACCTCCTCATTTGTTATATAAGTGACATTTTAGCATTAAAAATGTTGGTAGTTATGAAATTTGCTTCTTTTAACCTCTATTTTTATAGAAAAGTCAAAAAACTTTTAGTATGAGTACATTAAATTCAGGCAAGAAGAAATATTGTGGTATACATAAATAAAACATATACTTAAACCAGCATAACTAACGATGTAACATAGATAATCGCGCTAAATCGTGTTATATTGTTATTACATTTTTGAAAGGGAGTTGTCGCATGCCAAATAACGAGACACATAATCATGAGTCAGATAATCAACAACTTAGTGCTTGGCAACAGCAATCAATGATGAAGCGTGATTTCTGGTTGTGGCCTATTTATTTGATCATACCATTTGTGGTCATTTTTATTTTGTTTATCGCCAATTTAATCCTCTATCCAGGGGGATTATTCAGCGAGAACACTGTTACAGTAGTGGGTGGACTCACAGCAAATATACTTATCTTATTATCATTTTATTTAATGCATACACAGCATCATTTGATGCAAGTGACGAAACAACGATTTAAGGAAGTTAAACCCTATATTTTAATGATTGTACTCACGTTTGTGGTCGTTTTGACGCTTGAAAACATTTACGAATGGTTAGTGCAATTTTTACCTGAATCGTTAAGTTATGAAGAAACAGAGAACCAACAATTAATTCTTGAGATGTTTCAAAATAATTGGCTCTTACCTATTCTGTTTTTAGATATCGTCATCGTTACACCTATGATGGAAGAATTACTCTTTAGACATATCATCATTCACGAACTCGGTAAACGAATTACATATGTGATTGCAGGCATTTTATCAGTCGTAATATTCGCAGGGGCGCATTGTTTAGGGGCTAGTTCTCCATTTGAAATTGGAACGTATTTGATTATGTCGTTGGGAATGGTATTTGTCTACTTTAAATCAGGCAAAAATATCGCAGCATCATTTACTTTCCATGCACTCAATAACTGTATTTCATTTATTTCGATTCTATTGTTTTAAGATAAGAAGCATGTGTGCATGCGACGTTATTTAGAAATTCGTTTGTGTTTGTTCAGACATCTATTCAGCTAGAAAACGACATCTTAATTCAAACCAGCTACTCCCATAGTGAAGGTAAGCACAAACCCTTATTTAACAGGGGTGAAGTTGCTTCAATAACCTGCATATTTTTATGTAAATCTATATAGTGATTCACATCAAAACGTGCTAAAATGTTATTTAATTGATAACGGTTATCAATTAAAATTCTCACTAAAGGAGTCTTACATTATGGATAAAGGACATAAAAGATATGACGGTAAACTCGTCTTAGCCGTCTGTCTCGCAGTGTTGACGTATTGGCTTTTTGCGCAGTCGTTCGTCAATATTGGTGGAAGTGTTCAACAGACATTTAATATATCAGATTCAACGTTAAACTTAGCCATCAGTCTCGTATCATTTACGACTGGATTATTGATGGTTCTAGCGGGAGATGTGGCGGATCGCATCGGTAATTTGAAATTAGTCATCATAGGGTTACTACTCAATATTATCGGTTGTATTTTATTAATCGTGACGCCTTTAACCGCATTTTTATTGATTGGACGTGTGTTCCAAGGGCTCTCTGCAGCCATTTTATTACCTGCAACAGTCGGTCTATTGTCTACACAATTTGAAGAAGAAAACTTAAGAAAAGCGTTAAGCTATCTCATGATTGTGACAGTAGGGGGTGTAGGTTTCGCTTCTGTTGTAGGGGGCGCCATCTCAGTTTTCTTAAACTGGCAAGCTAACTTTATCATTTCTATTATCATTTCAGTGATTGCCCTTGTCATTTTAAGTCGAGTGAAAGAAAACAAAGTCACTGTAGAAACACGAAAATTTGACTATTTCGGTATGGTCGTATTTGCGATTTTTATTATGAGTATTAATGTGCTCTTAACTGAAGGCCTTCAATTTGGTTTACTTAGTATCTTAACACTATCATTACTAGTGATTGCCATCCTTTCATTCGTCGTACTTTACTTTTTTGAACGTAAATTACGTCACCCATTTATCGATTTCAGTATTCTTAAAAATAGAGCATTTATGGGTTCAACGTTGAATAACTTTATTGTTAACACAGGTATAGGGACAACCGTGGTGTTCAACATGTACGCACAACAAGCATTTGGCATGAGTGAAGTTCAAACAGGTTTAGTGACTGTGCCGTATGTCATCATGGCGATTGTGATGGTACGTATCGGTGAAAAAGCAATCAATATTTATGGTGGTAAAAATATGTTAATCGCAGGACCGCTTTTCCCAGCGATTGGTGTGGTACTCATCAGTATGACATTCTTACCGCAACCGATTTATATCGCCGTCGTCACAATTGGTTTCGTCATCTGTGCGATTGGTACAGGTCTTGTCGCGACACCAGGACTTACGATTGCAATCTTTAACATGCCGCAAGAAAAAGTCAGTTTCGCAACAGGCTTATATAAAATGGGGGCAACGTTAGGCGGCGCATTTGGTTTAGCGCTCGTTCCTACGCTATATACAATCTTCCAAAACTTCTTCACAATGAGTGCAGCCGCATCAGGTGCGTTTTGGTTTGGTGTCATCTTGATGTTAATCGGTGTACTTTCAGCTTATGTGATTATACCTAAACATATTAAAGCTTAATGCGTAGAAGATAGATTTTATTGAGTCGTTTGATCCTTTAAAGGGTCAACGGCTCATTCTTTTTATAAAAATAAGGTTGTATTAATTGGATAAAGTGTTTTATTATTTTAAGAATAAACAGTTGTTTTATAATAGGGTTACTAGAGAAACATAAAGGAGTGAAACGTATGACAGTGATGAGAACAATCACTTTCATCTTGAGTGTCTTTATCGTCGGCATGGTAGAGATGATGGTTGCAGGAATCATGAATTTAATGAGTGCCGATTTACATATATCTGAAGCAGTGATTGGTCAATTGATCACGATTTATGCGATTACGTTTGCGATTTCGGGACCGATTTTAGTTAAATTAACGGAGCGTTATTCACCGAGATATGTATTACTTTATACATTATTAGTGTTCGCGATTGGTAATTTAATCATCGCGGTGGCGCCTAACTTCACCATATTAGTGATAGGTCGGATTTTATCTTCTGCTGCCGCTTCACTCATCGTCGTTAAAACATTGGCATTAACGACACTACTCACAACCCCACAAAATAGAGGGAAAATGCTCGGCATTGTCTATTCAGGTTTTAGCGGGGCAAATGTACTAGGTGTTCCAATTGGTACGATTATTGGAGACTTCATCGGTTGGCGTTTCACCTTCGTATTTATTGTCAGTGTGAGTGTGTTAGCAGGGCTCCTCATGCTTATCCATCTTCCTTCAGTGAGAGAATTAAATACATATCAAGCCGCTGCGCAACCTGTAACAAATGACAGTGAAAAAGCAGAGGCGCCTTCACGCATCTTGCGTCCTGCTGAGGTGACAAAATATATTATCATTACGTTCTTATTATTGGTTGCCAATTCCATCACATTTATTTATATCAATCCACTGATGTTAAATAGCGGTCATAGTTTAGCATTTGTCTCAGTCGCATTGTTAATTAATGGTGTAGCTGGTGTCATTGGTACATCCATGGGTGGTTTCTTATCGGATCGATTTACAAGTAAAAGATGGTTACTCGTTGCGGTTACTTGTTTCATGATTTCAGTTGGTATTTTAAACTGGTTCCTTTCACTTAGTGTGACATTGCTCATCATTATCTTTATTTGGAACTTGATGCAGTGGAGTACAAATCCAGCAGTCCAAAGTGGTCTCATTGAACACGTAGAAGGGGACACGAGCCAAGTGATGAGTTGGAACATGTCTAGTTTAAATGCGGGCATTGGTGTTGGAGGCATGATAGGTGGTCTTGTCGTCTCTCATTTAAATGTCTTTACGACGACTTATTTTAGTGCAGGTATTGCATTATTAGCGTTATTACTTGTGATCAGCTTGAAAAATGTCCGTCATTATCAAGCGACAACAAAATAATAAAGACAGCACATGCGATGAATGGATTGATTTTAAAGCAAAAAATAAAAAAGAGGTTAAAGCGATGTGACGTGAATAAAGTATGAATGACTTGATTACGTGACATCGCTTTTTTATACAATACTAGATTGTGACGACGCCGATGAGTACTGCAATGAATAGGAGTACAATGGCAAAGCCCCAGATCCAGAAAAAGGCATATTTAATGTAAGTGCCCATGTTGGCTTCTGCTAAACCGACTGCAAGCCATAATGCGGGGGAAAATGGACTCACGAAGGTACCGACAATATTACCGATAATCATAGCGTAGGCGGTCGATACGCTAGGAATACCAAACTGACTGGCCGTTTGTTCAACGACGGGGAGTAATGCAAAGTAATAGGCATCGGTACTAGTTAATAAATCTAAAGGTACACCGAAAATCCCGACGATGATATGAATATAGGGTCCTACAGCATCTGGAATAATTTTAATAAAATTCACCGCAATCGCTTTAAGCATGCCTGTTTCGTTCAACACACCGAGGAACATCCCAGCAGCGATGATGACCGCTGCCATCATTAAAGCATTAGGCGCATGTGCTTTTAAACGATTCCTTTGTTCATCTACATCACCGAAATTAATAATTAGCGCAAGTGCTACACCAATCATAAAGGCGAACTCGGGTGGTGCGATATCAAGCAACATGACTGCGATGATGGTGATAGTGAGAATCGCATTCATCCACAAAATACTTGGATGTTGTTTAGCACGACCACGCACTGGAAAGTTAATATCTTGATCGTGTTCGTATTGTGCAATCATACGGTTAATGTTCAAGTTTTCTAAGTTGGTCACTTCACCAGCTTGTACGGCTTTACGGATGCGTTGTTGTTCTCTAAATCCTAGGAATGTGGCAAAGACTAAGATGAGTACAAAGCCGATGAGTTGAACGGGTAAAATGCCATACCACAGCTGATTGACATTATCTGCTTTGATAACTGAAGCGGTTCTTGCCATCGGGCCACCCCATGGTATCATGTTCATCAATGCTGCGCTTAATCCAAGAATCAGCAGTAATAAGTAACGATTCATGTTGAGTGCTTTATATAACGGAAGCAAGGCTGGAATTGACAGTAAAAACGTCGTTGCGCCGGCACCATCAAGTTGCGCAAACATTCCGACCAATGCTGTCACGATACTGACCACAACAACATTTCCTCTCGTTAAAATGATTAATCGCTTAATTAAAGGTTTAAATAAACCACTATCTGACATGATGCCAAAGAAGATAATAGCGAAAATGAACATGAGCACGACATTAATGACCCGCTCGAGTCCACTGTTAAAAAAGCTTACTAAATCACCAATATGATAACCGAGTAACAATGCACCCATACTTGGAATCAAGATCATACCAACGATTGGACTAATGCGTTTAGCGATCAATAACCCAACGATAGAGCCAATGATGAGAATGCCAATGATAGTTAACCATAATGTGTCGTTTTGCATCTACAGGCCTCCTAGTTGAAAATCAAAGGATGTAATATTTATCTGAATTTTTTGAAATAATCATACCATAATTCAGTTGGATAAATAGAAAAGTTATATAAGTATTTCTAATAGAGAATGATAACCATTATTAATTACATAATCATATTATAATATATTTACTGGAAGTCATAAATAATAAAAATATGAAATGTGATATAATTGCCTAAAATATACGGTGAAGAGAGGTCGCATTGTGGAACAACAATTGAATGAAGAAGTCAATGAATATATTGCGCAGCTGAAAAAGTGGCAAGATGAAATTGTATTGTTGCGTAATATTGTAAACGGCAATGAGTTAACAGAAACATTTAAGTGGAAACATCCTTGTTATACATACAATGGGAAAAACGTGGTCATTATCCAAGAGTTTAAACACTATGTTGCACTATTATTCGAAAAAGGTGTATTGATGAAAGATCGTTATGAATCATTAATACAACAGACGAAAAATGTACAAGCAGCACGTCAATTACGTTTTGAAAGTTTGGCCGAAATTGAACAGCGTAAAGCAGAGATTGAATGGTATATCGGTGAGGCAATACGCGTAGAAGCATCTGGTGAAAAGGTACCAATGAAACGAACAGAAGACTTTGATATGCCCATAGAGTTACAACGAGAGCTCGTTGCTCGACCCGAACTGAAAACTGCTTTCGAACAACTTACGCCAGGCAGACAACGCCAATATATTTTACACGTTGGTCAAGCTAAACGAGAAAGCACAAGACAACAGCGTGTAGAAAAATATATTCCTCATATATTAGATGGAAAAGGCATGCATGATAAATAACACTACATACATCAGAAACTCAAAAGTCAGCGCACATACGCGCACTAACTTTTGAGTTTTTTATTTTGTTATATTCACAAAAAAGCTTATGTCGCTTTACCGAGTCAAATATGTTCAAAAAATTATTTGAATATACTTTCTAAGAATTAAAGTCATACTTTATTACATTTTAATTTAGTATACATTTGACTTTATCGCTGAATAGTTCAAAATAGATAGAAGAGGTTACGGCACCCATGGGACAGATAACTGTGCCTTAAATAAACCTATCGATCTACCTTGTAAGCGGTATCGCACCGCTCCCCAATGCAAGGTGAATTTTAAAATGTTGAATAGAAAGGATTTGAGACATGTTAAGTATAAAGAATTTATCCAAAGTGTATGCAGGGGGTAAAAAAGCAGTCGACAATATTTCAATCGACATTGAAAATGGCTCGTTTGTCGCTTTTATTGGGACGAGTGGCAGCGGGAAAACGACGGCTTTAAGAATGATTAATCGTATGATTGAAGCGACTGAGGGACAAATTACGATGGATGGTAAAGATGTGCGTAACATGAATCCGGTTGCGTTACGCAGAAGTATCGGTTATGTCATCCAACAAATCGGATTAATGCCACATATGACCATTAAGGAAAATATTGTGTTAGTACCTAAATTATTGAAATGGTCTCAGGAAAAGAAAGATAAAAAAGCTAAAGAGCTAATTAAATTGGTTGATTTACCTGAGTCTTATTTGGATCGTTATCCATCTCAACTTTCTGGTGGACAACAACAACGTATTGGTGTTGTACGTGCCTTAGCGGCAGAACAAGATGTCATTTTAATGGACGAACCATTTGGGGCACTCGATCCAATCACACGTGATACATTACAAGACCTTGTGAAATCATTACAACAACAATTAGGGAAAACAGTTATTTTTGTCACACATGATATGGATGAAGCAATCAAACTCGCGGATAAAATTTGTATTATGTCTGAAGGGAAAATTATACAGTATGATACACCTGATAATATTTTAAGAGCGCCAGCGAACGATTTCGTGCGTGAATTTATCGGTCAAAATCGTTTGATTCAAGACCGTCCAAATATCCGTACAGTTGAAGATGCGATGATCAAACCAGTAACTGTTGAAGCAGATCAAAGTTTAAACGATGCAGTAAGCATTATGCGTGAACGCCGCGTGGATACCATCTTTGTCATCGATCAACAACAACGTTTACTCGGTTATCTTGACATTGAAGATATCAACCAAGGTTTACGCGCGAATAAAGAACTGATTGATACAATGCAACGTGATATTTACACCGTCAATGTGACTAGTAAACTGCAAGATTCTATGCGTACCATTTTAAAACGAAATGTGCGTAACGTACCCGTTGTAGATGAAGACGGAAAAACATTACTCGGACTCATTACACGTTCTAACCTTGTAGATATTGTTTACGACAGTATTTGGGGTGAAGATGCATCAACGACGGAAGAGACGCAACAAGCATCAGGAGTTGAGCAAACATGATTCAATTCTTATCTGAAAATGCAGGACAGTTATTTGAGAAAATGCTTGAGCACTTTTATATATCAGTCATTGCACTGATTATCGCTGTTGTGGTCTCAGTGCCGATTGGTATTATGTTATCGAAATTGAAGCGTACATCTAGCATCGTGCTCACGATTGCAGGTGTACTCCAAACGATTCCAACACTCGCAGTGCTTGCAGTGATGATTCCAATCTTTGGTGTAGGTAAAACACCTGCCATTATTGCACTTTTCATTTACGTCTTATTACCTATGTTGAATAATACAGTGTTAGGTGTCCAAAATATCGATCGTAACGTGAAAGATGCAGCAATCAGTATGGGGATGACACGCTTTCAACTGATGAAAGATATCGAATTACCACTAGCGTTACCAATGATTTTAAGCGGGATTCGCTTATCTTCCGTTTACGTTATCAGTTGGGCTACACTTGCGAGTTATGTCGGTGCAGGAGGTTTAGGAGACTTCGTATTCAACGGGTTAAACCTTTATAACCCATACATGATTGTGAGTGCAGCTGTGTTAGTTACATTACTTGCGCTCATCGTAGACTTCTTACTTTCACTAGTTGAAAAATGGATTATACCTAAAGGACTTAAAGTATCTAGATAATAGGGAGGACAAGAAAATGAACATGAAGCAACCAAAAAAATTATTCATTGTACTTGCTGTATGTCTGACTTTGTTATCTGGATGTAGCTTACCTGGTTTAGGTGGCGGTCAAGGTAATTCAGATGATGATGTTAGAATTACAGCACTTGGAACGAGTGAGTCACAAGTTATTTCACACATGTTGAGATTATTAATCGAACATGATACAGACGGAGAAATCAAACCGACATTAATCAATAACTTAGGTTCAAGTACGATTCAACACAATGCGTTAGTGAATGGAGACGCAAACTTATCCGGGGCACGTTATACAGGGACAGATTTAACAGGTGCACTGAAAGAAGATCCAATCAAGGATCCGGAAAAAGCAATGAAAGCGACACAAGAAGGGTTCCAAAAACAATACGATCAAAAATTCTTTGATTCATATGGTTTTGACAATACGTACGCCTTTCTCGTAACTAAAGAAACTGCTGAAAAATATGATTTAGAAACAGTGTCTGATTTAGCGGACCATAGTGATGAATTAGCTTTAGGTGCAGATAGCTCTTGGTTAAAACGTGAAGGCGATGGTTATCCTTCATTTAAAAAAACGTATGGCATTGAATTTGATGATATCAGTTCTATGCAAATTGGACTCGTATATGATGCCTTGCATTCAGGTAACTTAGATGTTGCGGTCGGGTACTCTACCGATGGTCGTATTGCATCGTATGATTTGAAAGTTTTAAAAGATGAAAAACACTTCTTCCCGCCTTATGATGCGAGTGCAGTCGCAACGAATGATTTGTTAAAAGCACATCCAGAATTAGAACCCATCATCGATAAATTAACAGATCAAATTTCTACTGAAGAAATGCAACAGTTGAATTACAAAGTAGATGGTGAAGGTAAAGAACCAGCCATTGTAGCGGAAGACTTTTTGAAAAAACATCATTACTTTGATGATAAGAAAGGGGATAACAACTAATGGACGGTAATTTATTACAACAGCTCGCAGATTACTATGCTGTGAACTTTGGATATCTTTGGGATTTATTTATCAAGCACTTACTGATGTCCGTTTACGGCGTGTTATTTGGAGCTATCGTAGGTATTCCAGTCGGTATCCTCATCGCACGATATGCAAAACTCTCTTCAGTCATCATTACAATCGCAAATATTATTCAAACCGTACCTGTCATCGCTATGTTAGCAATGCTCATGTTAGTCATGGGTCTCGGTACGAACACCGTTGTCCTCACTGTATTCTTATATGCCTTGTTACCTATTATTAAAAACACATATACAGGTATCGTTGGTGTAGATGAGAATATTAAAGATGCAGGTAAAGGAATGGGCATGACACGTAATCAAGTGCTACGCATGATTGAATTGCCACTTTCACTCTCAGTCATATTAGGTGGTATTCGAATTGCGCTTGTCGTAGCTATTGGTGTTGTTGCCGTAGGTTCATTTATCGGTGCACCTACACTCGGTGATATTGTAATCAGAGGTACGAATGCGACAGATGGTACGACATTTATCTTAGCAGGGGCGATTCCAATTGCTTTAATCGCGGTATTGATTGATCTTGGATTAAGAGGACTTGAAAAACTGTTAGATCCAGTTAAGCGGACAAAATCACTTAAAGAAGAAACCATCTAATTATAAAAATAACCCACTGGCATTGATGTCAGTGGGTGTTTTTTGTGTTAATGGACAAGTTCAGTTTCAAGTTTACTTAAGTGGCGCAAGGTTGGTGTTAATGCCGCAAAGAAAAAGCCTTCTTTAAGCTTACGTGCTTGTGGGGCAGTTGGGGCATATGCGCGTGAACCGCCATTGACCATAGAGGCTTGATTGACTTCTAATAACAAGTAACCTGCTGCTTTTTTCAATTGAATGAGTTCCAATAAATAGTCATCTAACGTATCTGCATGGTCTGTGATAATTTCATAGTAACGTTGATGAAGTGTTTGATACTGTTCTTCAAATCCATTAATGTCATACGATAAATCATTTTGCGCATTTGAATGAGGTACAATCAGGTCTAAAGAAGAACGGATGGAACCGAGTGCGATTGGAATTTGTAATGCGATAAACGTAGGGCGAATCTTAGCTGCAAACGCTTTACCTTCCGTACTGATGATTTGAGATGAATCGATGTGCACGTTGTCAAATGTCACACTATACGTGCCTGAACCATTCACGCCTAAAAAGTTGTCTTTAATCGCAAGTGAAATACCGGGTTGGTTCGCTTGGGCGATGAACATGACAAGTTCAGGTGATTCAGAATCTTGATCAGTTGATTGAGAAATTGCGCCGAAGTAATGATCATCATCTAAGTTACTTACTGCAGGTAAAACCCCGTTCACAATCAGATCATCACCTTGTTTGGTATGTGTTAAATTCAGTTTTTCTAAATCACTAAAAGATTTCATCGGATTTGATAGACCGGTCGCGCCCATAATTTCTCCAGATAGAAGCTGTTGTTGCAATGTTTGGTTGAAGCGGGGTTGATCCGCGTTTCTTAAATATGTAGAAAATGCGAGTTGGCACCATAAGCAAAATCCGGTCGTTAAGCAAGATTGACCAACGCGTTCAACGACTTGTGCATTTTGCTTCAAATCCGTTTCAGAAATATAGTGTTGTTTAAATAATTCAGATATGAAAGATTTTGGATAATAACTACCTTCATCAATGTCGACTAAATATGGATCTAGTTGTTCTTGTATGAGTGTTTCTAATGACATGGGGTTCCCTCCCTCTTTGTTTTGTCTCACAACGTTTGTGACAGTCACCATAGAGAATGTAACTGTTTGAACGCCGAGAAGTAAGAAAATGGGGCTATGATGATTAAAGTTGTGCATTATTATTAGTAAACTAAGAATTAAAATAATGAAAAAGGACGGTAGATGAACCCTAACCTCAAATATATGCAAAAGTCTATTGTGGTCATGAAATGAGATTAAGGTATTATCGTCCTTTCTATATCCGATGAACATTTATACACATGATGATTTACGAACTATAAACGTTCCTCGAAAGATCACGCAGTTTTAAAAGGGTGATTAAATTTTTTCGATGTCGTCAATTGGAGTGTCGACCGCTTTACGTGCACGGCGAACAGCATCTTCATCCGGTGCGTCATACAGGCAGATACATTTAGACATGTCTTCACAAACGTAAGTACGTTGGAATTGAACTTCTGGCACTTCTTCATAATGTACAGAATTTTTCTTCTTACGTGCTAAGTATTGATCCATTGTAATACCTTCTGGGATATTCCATGTTACGAGGTAATCGATGTTGACGTCACCTTGTTTCACTTCGTCTAAAGTTTTACCAACAAGACGAACTTCTTTCGTTAAATTAATAGAAATATCTGCATATTCTAAAAATTTTTTAGCTGTTGCTTCGTCATCAGCTTCCACGATGAAGTAACCGTGTGTTAAGTTTTCAGTCGCTTGAACTTCTACTAAAGTAGGTGTTTCAGAATGATTTAATGTTTTTGCTTTATCCTCAAGCTCTTGTTTAGATGAAGCAAAAGATAAATCGTTAGATTCTAATAAAAATAATGCCATAAATATAGCCTCCTGTTTCGTTGTATTATCGCTATAATACTATAATTCTTATCAAGTTACAATGGATTAAAAATAAGAATTTACTGAAAATTATCTATAGAATATTACGTGTATTGTATACGAAGGTAATAAGTTGAAATACCCAACAATAAAATGAACGAGACATATCATTTCTGAAAAAGATATGCCTCGTTCAAAGTATGTCCTGTTTGATTTACAGTAGTGCAGCTTGTAAGAATGGAACGATGATGACCACGATGACTCCGACTAACACGAGCGCAATACTAGCCATTGATTCTTCTGTTTCACCAAATTCTTGAGCTGAAGTCACACCTAATGAATGCCCACTTGTACCGAGCGCAAGTCCTCTTGCAACTGGATCGGTAATGTGGAACAGCCGGATCATTTTGGCACCTAAAGCGTAAATGATGACGGCATTCAATATGACAGCGAGTGAGGTTAACTCTTTGATACCGCCAATGTCTTCAGAGACCGGTAAAGCAATCGCTGTCGTTGCACCTTGTGGTAAAAGAGAAGCGATGATCGGTGTTGAAAATTGACACAGTGCTGCGATCATAAATATGAAGAGCAAAGCAATGGTTGTTCCAATTGTCATACCACCGAAGATTTGTAACCAGAATTTTTTCAATACGGCACGTTTTTTATACAGTGGAATCGCAAAACAGATCGTTGCGGGTTCGAGGAAGAAGTTAATGATATCTCCTCCGATTTTGTAATGCTCATAGCTGATACCCGTAATCTTAAGAAAAGCGACACCGACGACCATGCTGACGAACAGTGGCGCAAATAAGAAAAAGCCATTCGTCTTTTTGAATAAATAGGTCGCAATCATAAACGGAATGAGTGACAGTAAAATACCAAAATAGGGCGTGTTAATTCCTAATGCTTCAATCATAATTTATCCTCCATTGTGCTGTGAGAGGGTTTGTGCTCTCTTTTTGTGAGTTTGGTCATGAAAAATTGTGAGACAAAGCCTGTACATAGCAGTAATAAAATCGTTGAAACGATAATCATTAAGATAATGAGAATAGGACTCGTACTCAATGCGTCCAATGAATTAATGACTGATATTCCAGCAGGCACAAAGAGGAAACCGATATTATTTGTCAGTGCGGTGCCGACGGATTCGACTTCACCGAGTTTGACAATACCTGTACACAAAGCGATGAACAATAACACGAGACCGACCACAGATGCAGGCATAGGCACAGGAACGGCGTTTTCTATCATTTTAGAAATGAGTAAAATAATGGCTAATACTAAGACTTGATGAAAGAAATTATATGTTTTACTAGAGGTTGTTTGTTGATTCTTAGAGGATTGCGTTGTATTTGTATCTGAACTATTTCCCATAAGAGGTCCTCCTCAAATTGATCTTGAGGACATTATAATATGAAAATGAGAATTGCATGACGCTTTGTCGGTGAGATACAACATATGAGGCTGAAGTGCATAGATACGCACCTCACTTTCAGGATAAATGAAGTTGTTGTTTAAACGCTTTCATATAAGAGCGACTTACTTGGAATTTAAGCCCCTCTGTCATCGTTAATTGATACGTATAATTAAACCAAGGTTCAATGGTCTGAATATGATTGATATTGACTAACGTTGCACGATGAATGCGTATCAAGTCTTGTTGTTTGAGACGTGATTCATAATGGCTGAGTGGTTCAGTGGTTTCAAAAGTTCTGTCCGTGGTGTAGATCGTCGTCGTACCTTGGTTAACCGTAATAGCAATGATTTCATCGAAGTGAATTAAATGGATGCGCTCATTTTCCTCAACGGGTAAGACGGGAGTTTGCTGGGAAGAAGCGGAGCCGGTCGTTTGCTGAGGTGTTGTAGTGCTATCGGTATGAGTAGGAGTAGCTTGCTGTTCTACTTTTTGTAAGGCTTGTGCAATCCGTTGTTGTTCGAATGGTTTTAATATGTAGTCTGTTGCGTTTAATTCAAATGCTTTTACAGCGAAAGCGTGATGGGCGGTCGCGAAAATGATATGGGGTGGATGATCCATTTGTTTAATTTTGGTCGCTAAATCAAGGCCGCTTTCATCCATCAAATTGATATCGATAAAGACGACATCGAAAGTATGACATAGCAATGCTTCTATGGCAGATTGAATCGAATCTGCTTCGTCAATCGCTTCAAAAGGGCGTATTTCTGATAGTAAAAAGCTAAGTTCATTGCGCGCTAAAGGTTCGTCTTCTACGATTAGAGCTCTCACTTTATTGTTCCTCCTTTAATTGATGATAGGGAAGGGTACAATCAATTCGGGTCCCTTCTATTGTTGAATGAAAATGAAGATGCGCATCTTGACCAAATAATCCAATTAAGCGTCTATTTAAATTTACTAGAGCGCTCCCTGTACCAGATTCAGAAGGTACGACGCTTTGACCGAGTTGACCTAATTGAGATTCAGGAATACCTCGTCCGTTATCAGTTACACCAAGGTAAAGCTTTTGATTTTCGTGATGTGCTACAACTTTGATATGATTATTTGTCTTACGATGTTTGAACGCGTGTTTAATCGCATTTTCAACTAAGATTTGAATCACAAATGGGGGCACTTGTGCCTGTTCACAACTTTCATCAATATCAAATGTCACTTCAAAGCGATCAGGATGTCGGGCTTGTTCTAATGACAGAAACGCTTCTACTTGACGTAATTCTTGCTCCAGGGTAATGATATTATCTCTCGCACCTTGCAGATTAGAACGGAAGAATTGACTGAGTTGCAATAATAATTTTCTCGCTTTCTCGCTATTAATGCGAATGAGTGCAGAAATGGTATTGATCGCATTAAAGAAGAAATGTGGATTGACTTGTGCTTGCAATGATTTAATTTCAGCATCACGTAACAATGCACTCTGCATTTCGGCGTGACCGAGTTCGAGTTGACTTGAAAAGATGTTGGCTAAGCCAGCTGCCAGTTGTTTATCTGCATGGGTGATCGTATTCCCTTCAGTGAAATAGAGTTTTAGTGTACCGACCACAGCATGATGCATATATAACGGCACGACGATAGCGCCTTCGAGGAGACATGTTTCATGATCACATCCGATTTCCGCTTTCGAATGGGCTTCTTTCATCGTACCTGTGCGAATGGCTTCCTTAGACAGATGTGTAATGATTGCCTTTTGAGGTTTGTGATGATCGCTTCCAGCCCCGATATGCGTTAAGATATCATGACGATTTGTGATTGCGACAGCAGACACGTGCATCAAATCACGAATGATGGTAGCAGCTTCCTTTGCAGATTGTTCATTTAACCCTTCTCTAAAATAGGGTAACGTCGCATTCGCTAACTGTAAGACGTCATGTGTTTGAACGGCACGTGCTTGCTCTTCTTGTTTAAGCGTAGATAAAATAATAGATAAAAAGATTGCGGCACCAAGTGAGTTAACACAGATCATAGGTAGGGCAATGAAGCGAACAAGTTCCCAAGCTGCAGAGATGTCTTCTGAAAATATCAGAATGCACAGCATTTGAATGGCTTCACATATAGCACCGATGACGGCCCCTTTTAATACTGTGGGATAACGTCGATTGCGCATCGATTGTGCACCAAAATAGCCAGATAAAAGCCCGATAATGATTGAAGAAATAAGATAAGTATAGGCATCTGCTCCCCCAATATAGACACGGAATAATCCGGAGATGATGGCGACAATGACTCCGACGACAGGGCCCCCAATTAATCCTGCTACACTGATCGACAGCACACGGGTATTTGCCATTGAGGCATCGGGATTTAAGTGTTGATATAAGAAATCACTTAAGATGTGGTTTCCTTTAATTTCTACACCGGTAATATTAGAAACGAGTGCAAAGCACCCGAAGATGACGGTGAGTTGCCACTGCGCTCGGAAGGATTCCCGTTCGTTCATCATTTTTTTGAAATAAGGAATATTCATTAAGATATAAGCTAAGATGATGATTAAACCCACACGTTCTATTAATAATATAAATAAATTTAACATGGTTACACCTTATTTTTATGAGGTTCATTTTTACTTTAGACGTTCCGCACTCGATGAACCGTTACGCTCATTTTTAGAAAGTTGCATGCTAAGTGATGATTTATTTTAGTTCATTTGTGATGCGTCTTTAAATACATTATACATTAAATAAAAGATGTTAATTAAAGATATTTACAAAACAAATGAGATGATTTTAGTAAAATTTAATGACATTTATCAAAAAAGATATAATTTTCACAATTAATATACAGAAAAATATAGCAATATTTAAAAATAAGTGTTAATTTACAGATATAGGTTTTTGAAAAATTTGAAAATTTGTCATGTTTTTTGAAGGGGAGCATGGCATTCACTTACATATTGAATTACGAAAATCGTGATATCGATTTTACAGCATAAACGATTTGAGTTTACTATAGACATTTTAATTGTAAATTTCAGCTGTCATTGAAGGGTGTATAGTAGATTTGAATCTTTATATATAAGAGATTTTATTAGAGGGCAAATTCATCATGGATTCAAGTCAAACCTTCAAAGGAGACAATCGACTCCTTTTAGGTATTTTTTTAGCTGTTATTACTTTTTGGCTATTCTCAAACTCTATTGTCAATATCGTGAATGATGTGCAAACATCATTTAGTAGCAATGTTTCAACGATTGGTACCGCTGTAAGTATAACGTCACTGCTCTGTGGGTTACTCGTTGTAGGCTCTGGAGGTATGGCAGATCGATACGGGCGTGTGAAAATGGTCTATATTGGACTCGTCTTAAATATTATTGGTTCTATTCTCGTTATTTGTTCATCGTTTACAGTGTTATTAATTATAGGACGAAGTGTACAAGGCTTCTCAGCTGCATGTATCATGCCAGCCACGTTAGCGATTATCAACGAATACTATAAAGATAAAGAGCGCCAACGCGCACTGAGCTATTGGTCTATCGCATCATGGGGTGGTACAGGGATTTCAACCTTCTTCGGAGGTATCGTAGCTACCAATTTAGGGTGGCGCTATATTTTTGTATTCTCCATTATTGTTTCTATCGCTTCGATGTTATTGATGAAACATACACCTGAAACGAAAGGGGTCCAAACAGAAGCGTCACGAAAGGCACGTTTTGATATGGTAGGGTTAATCATCCTCGTCATAGCGATGCTCGGTGTCAATTTAGTGATCACACAATCCTCTACACTCGGATTCTTTTCTCCAGTTATTATTGGATTACTCGCGCTATTTATCATAGCAGGGGTGGGCTTTGTTTATTATGAAGATAAAGTTAAAAATCCACTGATTGATCTAAACTTGTTTAAGCATAAAGCTTATGTTGGTGCCACACTTTCTAACTTTTTACTGAATGGGGTGGCTGGTTCTCTCATTATTGCAAACACATACTATCAATCTGGATTGCGTTTTACATCCCAGCAATCCGGTTATATTTCACTCACTTATCTCTTCTCAGTACTCATCATGATCCGTGTTGGCGAGAAGATTCTCCAACATGTGGGACCTAAACGTCCGATGATGATTGGTGCCTTGTTAAATGCGATAGGAGTAATCTTACTGTGTCTCACATTTCTACCGACTCCATGGTATGTGTTGAGTAGTGTAGTTGGTTACTTATTCTATGGTATGGGGCTCGGATTATATGCGACACCATCAACAGATACGGCCGTGGCAGCAGCACCGAGCGATAAAGTAGGTGTTGCTTCAGGAATTTATAAAATGGCGTCTTCTCTAGGTAATTCATTTGGACTCGCATTATCTGTTACGATTTTCACGATGGTTGCGGCGCATTCATCTACAGAAATAGGCGCAATGGTAGGACAAATGTTTAATGCAGCGTTAGGCGTGATTGCTTTGATTCTCATCTTTGTATTCGTACCTAAACACTATATGAATAATTGAGTGATTCTGAATGCATACAATAAAACTTATGGTTGAGCGGATGTTTAAAATCAAGGTCGCTGATTCGCATATGAACCCTTCTTTTCTAAAAAATATTTAAAAATCATTGAAAGCGATTTCTTAAAAAGCTTATAATAAAACAAATGAAGACAAGGGGGATTAACGAATGGATGCTTTATGGCAAACACCTGAAACGCGAGAAACATTATTAAAACGTTTGATTCAACATCATACTGTGACTGACTCAGAGAGTGAGCGCACGTTTCCATCATTTGTGAAATCATTGTTGTTGGAACTCGATTATTTTAATGCACATCAAGACCAACTCCTAATCACTTATGCTAAGGATAAGAAGCCATTGTTATTAGCGCATTATCGCGCAGCGAAAGGATCTAAACGGACAGTCGTATTGATCAGTCATTTTGATACGGTAGGTATTGAAGACTACGGTATGTTTGAAACACACGCGATGTCACCAGATGCGCTATATCAAGCTTATCTTGAACATCCGTCTTATCTGGATTCGCAAGCGCAGATTGATTTAGAAAGCGGCGATTATTTATTTGGTCGTGGTAGTATGGACATGAAGGCAGGACTCATGTTGCATATGTCTCTACTCGAAAAAGCGATCATAGAAGCATGGGACGTCAATTTAATTTTAGTCACTGTACCAGATGAAGAGGTATATTCTTCTGGTATGAGAAAGGTTGTTGAAGCGTTGGCAACCATAAAAGAGAAGGAAGGATTAGATATCCAACTTCATCTAAATAGCGAACCGACGATGCAGGAAGATATGTCTTCTGATGATCATTATGTTTACAGTGGTTCGATTGGTAAAATGATGCCAGGTATCGTGTGCTATGGTAAAGCCACACACGTCGGTAATCCGTTAAGCGGATTGAGTTCGAATTATATGATGAGTTATATTAACCAAGCTATTGAATACAATCGTGCATTCAGAGAAACGTACGATCAAGAAAGTACACCACTACCCGTTTCATTAATGAATAAAGACTTGAAAGCACATTATGATGTCCAAACACCGTTTATTTCAGTCGGTTTGTATAATGTATTTTCATTCAAGCGATCACCAGAAGCGGTCTTTCGCTTATTTAATGATGAAGTGATTGCAGCAGTCGAACGTTGTGAACAAGATTGGTTAACTTTATTAGAAAACGAAGATTTACCATTTGAAGGCAAGATTAACGTCCTTACGTTAGAGCAATTGAAAGGCTATGCGATACAACAGTTTGGGGAAAGCCAAGTTGAAACGTGGATTGATGAAGCGATTGAAGAGATTCCTGAACTTTATTATCAAAATTTACACATCGCTAAACAGTTACTACAACGTTGTAGCGACATTACGCCAGCTGTCGTGACACTCTTTGCAGCACCTTATTATCCAGCAGTCAATGCTTCTGAGGATCCGCTTGCGCAACGTATCGTTAAGACAGTGCAACAGACATTAGAATCACAGTACCAAAGACCAAGTCACCACGTACACTACTTTAATACGATTAGTGATTCGAGCTATGCGCAACATCAAGGAGATCAGACACTGGGTGAAACATTTAAACGTAACTGTGCTAACTTCAATCGCACGTATCACTTACCTTTTGAAAGTATTCAACGTATTAGCGCACCGACAATCTTGTGTGGACCCGTAGGTAAAGATGCCCACAAGATGGGTGAAAGACTACATAAACATAGTGCGTTCGTAGAGTTACCTTATGTATTAGAAACAATTATTACTGAACACTTTATTAAAGAGTGACATGAGAGCAACTGTGTAAAATAAATAGAAATGATAGTAAAAAAAGGCTTGGAACATATCGAATCCAAGCCTTTTACTATGCTAAAGTTAGCTATTTGAAGTCTCTTCATCATCAGACAGTTGAATGTGATGATTTTCTCGTAATTGTTGAGCCTCTTTCACAGCGACTTTATGGTAATGACTGTGCGCAAAATGCATTTGAATGATTAAGAATAACCCACTGAATGTCCAATATAGACCAAGCGCAGAAGTTGAATGAAGGGATGCAAAGGAAATGAAGATGGGTGACGCAACCATCATAAAATAATAGGTACCGCGTTGTGATTTCGGATAGTGCATCGCATTCACTAACGGTTGGATAAAGTACATTACGGCTGCGATCAAGGTGATGGCGAGATCCGGTTCCATTAAGTTAAACCATAGGAAGTGTGGATGCTCAATAATGCCACCTTCTGAAGGGTAGCGTAATGCAGCGACGAGTCCAAGGATAATGGGTATTTGTATAAGTATAGGCAGGCAACCGACTAATCCTTTCCAAGGACTGATACCATATTTACTATATGTTTCAGTGAGGGCACGATTCGCTTGTTGTCTTTCCTCTGGCGTTTTTGCCTCTTTTAGTTTTTGATGCATCTGATCTAATTCAGGTTGAACGACTTTTGTTTTCTCACGTGTAATATGCATGTTTTTAGTTTGAATAAGCATGAAAGGGAGTAAGATGAATCTGACAAGCAGTACCATGATAATGATTGCTAAGCCGTATTGTTCATTGAATAAATGACCAAGTGCATGTATCAGTTGATCGATCGGTTGAACGAAAACATGATAAAAAATGCCAGTGCGATCTTCTTCTCTTGAGTAGTCACAACCTGTTAATATGAAAGATAAAAACAGGATCCCTATGATGAGTTTCTTCATTAATATCGTGCCTCCACTTCAAATTAAGAACACCCATACTGTACCATAATTCATTTCACGCAGTGTTTCGGTGTGCCACACTGTGCGAAAATCATGCCAAAGTGTAGGATTAAAGAGGTGTTTTGTGAAGTGTTGAGGGATAGAACATATGGTAATGAAGTGCGTGTTAAATCGTTTTGACACGATAAAATAAAGCAGTTGTTTTAAGATTATATGTAAGGCAAATGAAAGAAGGATAAATATGAGAATCGGAGCTATCGCAGACTTGCACGTGGATCGTCATGAGTCATTGACACCCAAAGATTATCTCATGAATTTAATAGAAGTCGTTGACGCACAACAACTAGATTTACTGATTATTGCAGGAGATATCTCAAATACGTTCGAGCTCACGCACAATTTTATCACTGAGTTTCAACAAATGTGTCGTATTCCAATACGTTTTATACCCGGGAATCATGATTTTTGGACGTCTGAAGTTCACACATCATCTAAAACAATTCTACAGCGTTATATGGAGATGGATGCCTGCTTAATGAACCGACCTTACATCATCAATGATCGCTGGGCGATTGTAGGTAACCCCGCTTGGTACGACCATCGATATGGGGACCATGAACGATTTTCAGAAGCGCGTATAGATCGCGGGAAATTTAAAGGTGCGACTTGGCAAGACAAAGAAAAAATTAATTGGGATTATAGTGATCGTAGTCTGTCTCAATTAGCAGCAGCACAGGCACGTAAAGACTTAGAAACATTGAGGGATAAACAGATTATCTTAGTAACACATATCGTCACGCATCCTCGTTTTGTCGTACCTACACCTCATCGTATTTTTGACTTTTTTAATGCTTTTATCGGGACACGTGACTTTGATGAACTCTATCAAGATTTCCCGATTCGTTATAGTATTATGGGACACGTTCATTTTCGAAAACAAATCGAAGAAAAAGGTGTTCGTTATATATGTCCATGTCTCGGTTATCCAAGACAATGGCGAACACCACATATTTCCCGAGAAATAAATGATACGCTAGCGATTATAGAAATAGAAGATTAAAGTTTGTGTCGTTGCTAACGCTAACCGTTCAGAGCTACAGTAGTTTGAAGCGGAGCCCAATTAAGCCATAACTAATAACAATTTCGATATTTTAGCGCGGAGATGGCGCATCAATATAAAAGCTCATCCGACCTGCTGCATCGAAACTACGTTGTAATTGCGCTTTTGGAATTCTATTACGTTGAAGTCGTCCTGGAAAGATAGCAGGGACATGGAGCTGATCACAAAGCTGAGCCCATAATGGATCGACATAATAATAGTATGTGTCATCAAACCCAGTGAGTACTGTGATATGAATATTCGATACTAACTGTTCTTGATGGTGATCAATTTTGAAGCGTTGTTTCACCGGACGTTTAGCTCGTGAGGTAGGATAGATTACGACAGGTTGACCTTGTTTGAGCACGTCTTCTAGTTCAGTTAAAGATGTACCAGAACTATCTTTAACCTGTGGGGTGAAACGTTTTAAATATGGTACAAATGCAGTGGGGAAGATGGTTTGATGATGCCCCAATTTGATGATTGATTGATGACCTACGTAACCTTTACGTGGGTTATTTGGATGTTTAGGCCAATGTTTCATGATTTTTGTGGCTTTCACATCGATATGGTTATACTGCAGAATCATGGCTGCAGATACACCTTCACACCCCATTAACATCGGAATTGGGAAGAGTTGACTGATGGGTTTTACAGGTAGTTGAATTGCGCGCATGGCGTCACCTCCAAATCATTACTCGTAGTATATACTGAATGATTCAAAAATGCACGATTAAGCACAGCGTATTGAGTTTATTTTCACTGCGTAGGTTTACCTTTACTTTTCTAAGGTGTTTCACTGCGAGGGATACCTAGTTCTCGCTTTCCCAGAGGACCTACCCAAACCCTATCGACTTTTTACGACCCTAAAATAAAAATCCCAACTTTGATTTTTTCGCAAAAGTTGGGATGAGTCAAACATCTATTCATATACATAGTAAAACACCTCTTATATAGATGAATAATCTACATAAGAGGTGTTGTTTTTAAGTTCTCTAATTATGCAACATACGTATTTGATTTATGAATATTACGTGTTAAGAAGACTTCTAATACAATGATTAAGACAGCTGTGATAGAAATAACGATTAAGTATGGTGTGGCACTTGCTTCCCCTTGTAAACCAACAAGTGGAGAAATCGTACCGCCTAAGATAAATTGGAATAAGCCGAGTAAGCTGGCTGCATTCCCGTTACTACCTGTACGTGCTTCAATCGCAAGTGCGAAGCTTAAAGGTCCAATACCTGTTACCGGACAAACATTAAGTGTGAAGCCGACAGATAATAACCATACTGGTAAATCGGCGACAATCACAGCGATGATTAATGCAACACCTGTTAATTGGACGATAGTGAGTAAGATCATTAGGAAGTTTCGTGGTACGTATTTTACGACGAAGGCCACGAGTTGACTCATTAAAATTAAGCCAATTCCATTAATAGACATTAATACACTAAATTGTTGCGGCGTCATATGATAAATATTTTGCGTGATAAATGGTGCTGCAGATGCAAAACAAAATAGCATTAAATATGTTAAACCTTGTAGCATCATCGGCATTAAGAATCTCGGTGTTTTTAAGAGTAAACCGAAATCTTTAAATACGCTTCTGAAGCTGACACGATCTGATGTATTTGTTTGTGTTTCTTCCATTTTTAAAAGTGAGAAAATAAATATCACTACGCTAATCACTGCGAGGAATATGAAGATCGTTCTCCAGTTTCCTATACTCAAGGCATAACCACCCAGTAACGGTGCTGCTATTGTAATAATACCGTTAACGACGAGTAGTGATGCGAGGGCTCTGGCTAGTGTTCTTCCTGTTTCAGTATCACTGATGCTTGCTTTGGCGATAACAATCGCGCCACCCCCAGTTAAACCTTGGGTGAAACGTAAAGCAAGCAGGAAGCCAAGCCCTGACGTAAATGCGGCAATGGCCGTAGCCACTGTGTAAACAGCGATTAGAATGAGGACAACTTTCTTACGTCCGAATATATCGGATAAAGGTCCAAAGATAAATTGACCGAGCGCTAATCCAATTGTCGCGAATGACATTGTGAGTTGGACACGAGATGTTGTCGTTCCCAAATCGTCTTGTACATTCGGTAATGCGGCACTAAACATATCAATGGTTAGTGGACCGAAAGTCGTCATGACACCGAGTACAATGATGACCATCAGCGACAGATGCTGTTCTGAATGACTGTTCAAATGATGTTGTTCTGAATGACTTTTCAAAAGTGGAACGCTCCTTTCAAATTGAGATACGTCCCATTATAGCACTTTTGTAAGTAATTGTAATTAAAATTTTTTCAAAGATAGTAGCTTTCAGATTTAAAATTTCAAACTCAACAATCGTGCAATATTTTCTGCAGTGTTTTCGATAAATTGTGGTCCGCTTAATAGGGCATCTTTAAGTTCAGTGGGTGCATTTAAGATGCTAAACACACTATCTATGCCATGCTGATAAACGGCTTCGTAACCTGTTCCGATACTGCCACAAATTGCGATCACTGGGCAGTGGAAAGGTTGAGCACTTTTCGCTACGCCAATCGGTGTTTTGCCAAAAATAGTTTGTGAGTCAATACGCCCTTCACCTGTAATAACGAGGTCAGCTTTAGCGACATGGTGTACGAATTGTGTTTCTTCTAATACGAGCTCAATTCCATTGGAAAGAGTCGCATCAAGGAAGGCGAGTAACGCGGTGCCCGTACCTCCTGCTGCGCCTGCACCTGGTCGGTCTTTCACGGAGATATGTAATTGTTGTTCAATGATGTCATGATAGTGACTGAGCGCATCTTCTAAGCGTGTAAAGTCTTGCGCGTTTAACCCTTTTTGAGGGCCGTAAACTGCAGTGGCTCCGCGTTCACCTAATAGAGGATTGGATACATCACTAGCGACGGTAATTTCAACATCGGCTAAACGTGGATCCATCAATGTTGTGTCTATCGTCGCAAGTTCAGATAAGTGTACCCCACCCAAAGGTAGTGGCTTGTTCTGTGCATCAAGGAAACGTACGTCTAATGCTTGCAACATACCGACACCGCCATCATTTGTAGCACTCCCGCCAAGTCCGAGAATGATACGTTTCACATCGTGATTTAATGCATCTAGAATCAGTTGGCCAGTTCCAAAAGTGGTAGTGTGACGCGGATCACGTTCGCTTTCTGTGAGTAAATCAAGTCCAGACGCCGCAGCTAATTCGATGACAGCAGTTTGTTTCGACGTTGATAAGCCATACTGCGCTTTGATTAATCGATTTAACGGATCCTTGACTTCAACAGTTTGCAGTGATGCACTTAAAGCTTCTATTAAAACGTCTGTAGTTCCTTCACCACCATCTGCCATCGGTATAATCGTATACTGAGCTGGCTGTTTAAACCCTTTTTCAAAGCCACGTTGAATCGCTTCAGCAGCTTGACGGGCTGACATACTTTCTTTAAACGAATCGGGTGCAATGATAATATTAAATGGCTTCATCTTTTCTTCATCCTCTCGTTAGATGATACAATTGATTGATTTTGATCTCTGTTTAATTGTAGTATAATTGCTCAAGTAAAAATATAGAAAACGATTATGAGAAGCGGCTCATATTAAGAAAAATGACAGTTATCATGAATGAAAATTATTGAAGATTGGACATAGAGGAGTCAACGCGTAATGAAATTAACCAAAACGCATTTTGAAATCATTAAATTTGTTATTGTAGGCGGCATTAATACATTAGTACATTATAGTGCTTATTTATTACTACTCAAGGTGATTGGTATACACTACATGGTGAGTTACATTATTGGATTTCTCATCAGTTTTGTTATTTCTTACTTCTTAAATTGTTATTTCGTATATAACGTTAAACCGACGTTACGTAAATTCATACAGTTTCCAATTACACAAGTGGTTAACATGGGATTACAAACGGCCTTACTGTACGTATTTGTAAATTGGTTCCACATTTCACCGGTTATCGCACCATTTATTGGTATTGTAGTTTCTATTCCAATCACATTCGCACTCTCTAAATATATCTTGCGAGATAGATAAGGTAAGGGTGTGCTTCAAAGTTTCCTATTAAATCTGCTTTAAAAATGTCAGGTTTAATAGGATTTTTTATGTCTAATTTTCGGATTAGGGGTAGCTAAAAATAAGTTTGGAGTATATTTATTTAATAATTTTGTTATATTAAAATATTGTAATTGAGTTTCGTATGGTTCATAATAGTATTCCAAACTAAAAAAAAGGTGGGTGTAAATGATGGACCAAACAGCAAAATTAAAACTCGCGCAACGTGGGGCATATGTCAGCTTAATCACATATATATTGCTTTCAATCATGAAATATAGTGTCGGTTTTATTTTTGATTCAGCAGCTATGCGTGCAGATGGTTTGAACAATATGACTGATATTATTGTGTCTCTTGCTGTCATTATCGGACTCAAGATTTCAATCATCCCTGCAGATAAAAACCATCCTTACGGCCATTTGAAATCAGAAAATATTTCTACATTAGTCGTTTCGTTCATCATTATGTTTGTTGGAATACAAGTTGTGATAGAAAACGTACCCAGACTCTTCACCCATGAGACGCACGTACCAAGTGCAATCACAATATATACGAGTATTTTAAGTGGGATTGTCATGTTACTTGTTTACATTTATAACAAACGGCTTGCAGCCAAAACAAAAAGCAGTTCCCTCAGTTCAGCAGCAAAAGATAATTTGTCAGATGGTCTGGTCAGTATTGGTACTGCGGTAGGGTTGATTTTTACACAATTTGGCCTACCTATCATTGATACGATTTTAGCAGTCGGTTTAGGTCTACTTATCGTTTACACAGGTTTCGGTATTTTTAAAGAATCTATATTCACATTGAGTGATGGTTTTAATAAACAAGAACTTGAAGCATATAAAGAAGAAGTGGCTCAAGTTGAAGGGGGCATCAGAGTGCAAAGTATCAAAGGACGTTACCACGGGAGTAGCGTCTTTGTCGACGTCTCTATTATTGTTAAAGCTGATATCACGTTAGAAACAGCACATCAAATCTGTGATCAAGTTGAACGTCACATGCATAAAATAGGCGTAACTTCGATCTACGTTCATCCTGAGCCGGATTCCATGTTAGAATAAGAACAGACTTCATATCGCTAGCTATTTCCGTGCGATTTATCGTAAAGTAACGATAGGGACATTGCATATTTAAATTGAATAGAGTAAATAGAAAGAAGGTATAATATGCCAAGACTTATTCTTTGTAGACATGGTCAAAGTGATTGGAATGCGAAAAATTTATTTACGGGTTGGGCTGACGTCGACCTTTCAGATCAAGGTCGTGAAGAGGCGATTCAATCAGGACAAAAATTAAAAGCACAACATATTGATATTGATGTCGTTTTCACATCACTATTACAACGTGCGATTAAAACAACGTATCACTTACTTGCAGAGTCTGATCAATTATTTTTACCTATTCATAAATCATGGCGTTTAAACGAACGTCACTATGGCGGCTTACAAGGGTTAAACAAAGATGATGCGCGTGAACAATATGGGGAAGATCAAGTACATGAATGGCGTAGATCATACGATACGAAACCACCTGCTCAAAGTGATGAACAGCGTGAAAGTTATTTAAACGATCGTAAATATGCGCACCTTGATCGACGCATTTTACCAGAAGGTGAGAGCCTCAAAGACACACTAGAGCGTGTGATACCGTATTGGAATGACCAAATTTCACAACAACTACTTGATGGTCGTACAGTATTAGTTTCCGCACATGGTAATTCATTACGTGCACTTATTAAGTATTTGGAAGACGTATCTGATGAAGATATTGTTGGATATGAAATTAAAACAGGTGCACCGTTAATTTACGAATTAGACGATGCGTTACAAGTTAAAGATAAATACTATCTATAAATGGAAGAAAGTCGCACGAATGATTGAAATTCAATGACGTGCATATATAAAAACAGAGGTTGAGACATTTTCGTCCCAACCTCTTCTTTTTATGTTAATATATGTAGATACGCTTATGCGAAAGGTTGTATCATTTTTAATTGTAAAACATAAAAAAATACACCTGACCTTAGACTATCAGGTGTATGAAATCATTTTAATAGGATCAGTGCTGTTGTGGACATCAGTAAAGATACAACACGTTTATTAAAATGAATAAGGAAAGTAAGACTAATTAAGCTATTTGCTTTAAAGTTGTATGTAAATAGCTAGTGACAAACAAAAGTAAAAATGATTGTTGATACAAAGTGCGTTAGGTTATTTATTTTTTTTATGTTGTTTAATGATCTTTAATGCGCGCTTACGCGTTTTAATGTTAGGGCTATTTAAATTGCGGCGCGCTGTTGGTAAATCGTTCTTCATAAATATACCTCCTTTGTATCCTAAAACGTATTATGCACTAAAAGTGATGATTTGTAAATAGGAATGACTACGATTTATTAAACTTTTTTTATCGACCTGAGTTGATTAAGTGTAAGTTATTTAAGGTAAATGTATAATGTATCATTGCTCAGTTAGTGGTTTGACCGTTTCGAACGCGTATAATGCTATGTTGCACTGAGATAGTTTAATCGATAAAACTTAAGAGGAAAGGATAAGTAATTATGACATTGAAGACGAAATTAATCATGATCGTAACAATGCTTCTAGGTGGCTTCTTTGGATTGTTAAATGAAACCCTCTTAACTACCGCTCTACCTAGCATTATGAAAGATTTTAATATTGATTTTACCCAAGTACAGTGGTTGACAACAGCCTTTCTATTAACGAATGGCGTAATCATTCCTTTATCAGCGATGGTCATTCAACGCTTTTCAACCCGCCAATTGTTTCTGTTTGCCATATTCATTTTCTTCATCGGAACATTAATCGGCGGTTTCAGTCCTAACTTTACGGTGTTATTGCTAGCCCGTATTGTACAAGCGATGGGATCAGGTATTATGATGCCGCTTATGATGACAACAATTTTAGATATTTTCGACCCAGATGAACGTGGTAAATATATGGGGATGTTCGGACTAGTCATCAGTCTCGCACCGGCCATTGGACCAACGTTATCTGGTTATTTAGTTGAGTACATTAACTGGCGTGCATTATTCCATGTCGTAGCTCCGATTGCAGCACTGACATTCTTAGCATCCTTCATCTTTGTGAAAAATGTAGGAGTGAATAAAAAAGAACCTATTGATTTAATTTCGGTCGTATTGTCCGTACTCGGATTTGGTAGTTTACTTTATGGTACAAGTTCGATTACAAGAGATGGCTGGAATGACCCGATTGTGCTAATAACCATTATCGGTGGGGTGATTTTAATCACTTTATTTGTCATTAGACAAACGCGTTTAACTTCACCGTTGTTAGATTTTAGTGTGTTTAAAAATGGTCAATTCAGTATTGGTCTGATTGTGATGTCACTCGTAATGATCTCGCTCATCGGTTCAGAGACGATTCTTCCTATGTTTGTGCAGACAATTATGGGTGAATCTGCATTGAATTCTGGCTTGATTTTATTACCTGGTGCGATTGTCATGGGCTTTATGTCTGTCATCTCTGGTTTCTTATTTGACCGTTATGGTGCTAAAATCTTAGCCATCATTGGTATGTTTGTTGTTGTCGTAACGACGTCTTACTTTATCTTCATGGGAAAAGACACCTCTACCACAGTGCTTACGACGGTATATGCGATACTTATGATTGGTTTAGCACTCGGTCTGATGCCATTAATGACACATACGATGAACCAATTAACGCCTGAAATGAATGCGCACGGTTCTTCAATGGTCAATACCGCACAACAAATCTCTGCTTCTATTGGAACAGCGATTTTAATTACGATTATGAGTCATGCGACCCGAACATTTACACCTACCATGAGTGATTACGAAGGTATGAGTAAACAAGTGATGACAGCTCAGATTAAACAGGATGCGTTGATAAATGGATATCATGCTGCATTTTGGTTTACGGTCATCATTGCGATAGTCGGTTTTGCATGCGTGTTCATGCTATATAATAAGAAAAAAGCCGACAAAACATTTAAAGTTTACGGATAAGATAATGAGAAGAAAAGTTAAAAACATTTTGACTTGTAAAGTACCATTAGTGCTATAATTTATAATAAGTATGATTGATTAGTTTAGGAGAGATACGTGTGAAGAAATTATTGTTCATCATCATTGCAGTATCTATAGTGATGGTGGGTTGCAGTAGCAGTAAATACGCAGATCAAATTGATAAAGCTGTAGATAAACAAGAAAGCTATCAAAAACAATATGCGAAAGAACACCAAGGTGATGTGGATAAATCATTCGATAAAAAAGACGCAAATATCTATGTTTTTGAAGAAGGTAAATACGTCATCATTGCATATAAACCGTTTAAAGACGATGAAGAAATCCATTATTACACTTACCATTTCAAAGATGATAAACCCGAATACGTCAAAGATTTCAACACACGCGGTTATGTTCAAGAACACGAACCAGATTATAAAGAAGAAAATATGAAAGATGGTAACGATTCATCGAAAGATTCGCCTATCTCTAATCAATGTTAAATGAATGGAACGATACATTGAGACAAGGAGATTTTATGAAAAAATTAATAGCCTTTTTAATGATGATAAGTATGACGGTATTATTGTCAGCATGTGGTGACACCTCAGATTCCGAACAGCAAGCAGAGAAGGGGACAAACGGTAAACCTAAGATCGTAGAATACGGTGATTTTAAATGTCCTTATTGTAAAAAAGTAGAAGACCAAGTGCTTCCACAGTTAAAAAAAGACTATCTCGATCAAGACAAAGCCGAATATGAGTTTGTAAACATGGCTTTTTTAGGCAAAGATTCTATCATTGGTAGTCGTGCGGGTCACGCAGTTAAAGAAGAAACACCTGAACAATACTTAACATTTCAACACTTGATGTTTGAACAACAACCAGATAACGAAAAGCCTTGGATTACAGAAAAAATAGTAGACGCACAAATTGATGAACTCGAGATATCTTCGGATTCTAAAGCACGTATAAAAGAAAATTATAAGACCAAGGATAGCAAAGCGTGGAAAGCTGCCAAACAAGATCAACAGCGTGCTGAAGATCAAGGTATCAAGAAGGCACCTACAGTGATCATTGAAGGAGAAACCCTTGATGATCCATATCACTATAAAGCGTACCAAGAACAGTTAGATGAAATACTAGAAAAATAATTTGATGATTAAAGATCGAAATCACTATTTGGATTAGATATGTATGAATGATGTGTTCGACTTGTAGAGCATAGTCAGTTAAAGATGACATATCACAAAATCCAATGTGTTTCGATCTTTTCTTATTTTATTGCGTTGTAAAGAATTTTTAAAAATAATAAAAAGGTATTGTAATTTCGGGAGAACATCTGTATAATTTTAAATCGTAATAATTACGGATGGAGGTCGAATGAAATGAAAAAAATATTTTCAGTGATTGCACTTACGCTCGCAATGCTTTTCTTATTTACTGCATGTGGTAATGGCGACTCAGATGAAGGCACTAAAAGCGACAGCGGCAGCGATAGCAATGACAAATTAACAGTGAATACAACTGTTTATCCTTTAAAATCATTTACAGAACAAATTGGTGGTAAACACGTAGATGTGAAATCTATTTATCCAGCAGGGACAGATTTACATACTTATGATCCATCACAAAAAGATATTGTAAACGCTAGTAAAGCAGACTTATTTATCTACACTGGTGACGACTTAGATCCAGTTGCTAAAAAAGTAGCAGATACAATCGACAATGATGATAAAAAATTATCATTACAAGCTGGACTTGATAAAAAAGATTTATTAAAAGATGAACATCATCACGACCATGAACATGGTGACGACGAACACGGCCATGATCACCATGAAGACGCAGACGAAGAACATAATCACGACCATCATGAAGATGCAGACGAAGAACACGATCATGACCACCACGAAGATGCAGATGAAGAACATGATCACGAACACGAAGATGGCGAAGGTGAAGAAGAACATCACCACCACCACGGTTTATATGACCCACACGTTTGGTTAGATCCTAAATTAGACCAACAATTCGCTAAAAACATCAAAGATGAATTAGTTGAAAAAGATCCTGACAACAAAGACTACTACGAAGACAACTACAAAAAATTAGATAAAGATCTTAAAGACATCGATAAAAAATTAAAAGATGTAACTGACGGTAAAGAGGACAGCAAAGTTTACATCTCACATGAATCTATAGGTTATTTAGCAGATCGTTATGGTTTTGAACAAAAAGGTATTCAAAACATGAATGCTGAAGATCCATCTCAAAAAGAATTAACAGACATTGTTAAACAAATTAAAGATGAAGATGCTAAATATATCTTGTTCGAAGATAACGTAGAAAACAAAGTGACAGACGTCATTCGCGACGAAACTGATGCTGAACCATTGAAATTCTACAACATGGAATCATTAACGAAAGAACAAGAAAATGACGATGATCTTTCATTCCAAAAATTAATGAACAAAGATATCGAAGCACTTGAAAAAGCTTTAAGCGGCGACAATAAATAATTAGTGAGCTACTGAAAATGTAGTTTAAAGTGTACATTAAGCGAGGATGACTTCTCAGGTTATGAAATGAACTTGAAAGTCTCCTCGCTTTTTGTTTTAATTCACTCTTCTTATTATTTTGTGGCCTCCTTTAGGCTCAATTCAAAATACACAAAAATCATCATTTATTTGTCTAGCGTATGTTTAAGCGGGTATGTCTTAAAGTGAAAGATAGATAGAAGTATGTCGATTGAGACAAATCGATTTTAAAGTTTTGTCGCTCGCATTTTAGAGATTGAAGAAGCAGCTTAAGCACAAAAATTGATATAATCATTTAACCTGGTATAATAAATATATCAAATAATTCGAGGAGGTCTTGATTATGACTCAATTTAATTTTGATCAAGCACATTCATCTGTAGATTTTTCTATCAAACACTTAATGATTTCTAACGTAAAAGGTAGATTTGAAGACTTCGATGGTCAATTCGAAGGAGATATCAATGACTTATCAACAATTAAAGGTACATTCACTATTAAAGTGAACTCTATTGATACACGTGATCAAAATCGTGATGAACATTTATTAACTGATGATTTCTTCTCAGCAGAACAATATCCAGAAATTAAATTTGAAATTGAAAAAGTAGAAGAAAATTCAGTAACTGGCCAACTTACGATTAAAGGTGAAACACATGAAGAAACATTTGATGGCCAATTTGAAGGTGTCAGCAAAAACCCTATGAACGGTGAACAAACAGCTGGTTATACTGTTAATGGTAGGATCGATCGTGAAAAATATGGTATGACATTTAACCAAGCACTTGAAACAGGTGGCGTCATGCTTGGGAAAGAAGTTAAATTCGAAGTGAGCGTTGAAGCGGCATTAGAAGACGAATAAGCTAGAAGTATAATTCAATTTAATAACGTATGAGAAAGGGAACAGGTGCATATCACCTGTTCTTTTTTAGTTAAAATAAACTATTTTGACAACATAACCACATCCAAACTTTAAATATTGGTGTTCAAGCGTGATTCATGTGAAAATAATGAACAACATACATTATTTCAAGAATGGGAGCGTAGAAGTATGGCAATCGAACAACAACACAATAAAATCGTTTTTACTAGAACGTTTGAAGCACCTGTACAAGCAGTCTATCAAGCGTATACTGACCGTACACAATTTGAACAGTGGTTCCACCCAGAAGGGGCTACGACAGAAGTTTATCAATTTGACGTTAAACCAGGCGGCAGAGCATTTTTCGCTATTAAAGCACCTCAAGGTACGAGTTATACCGTCATGAAATATAACAAAGTCGTGCCACATCAATGCATTGACTATTATGATTATTTTGCAGATGAAAAAGGCAACGTAGATAAAAATATGATTGGCATGCATAATATAATCGAATTAAAGGACTTATCAGATCGTACAGAGTTAACTTCAACTGCGGTATTACCAACAGAAACAGCTGCAAAAAAACTACTTGAAATGGGTGTGGAAGCAGGCATGGAAAGCACATTTGATCATCTTGAACAGTTACTTGCACGTAACTAAACTTACAGCTTAAGTACATCTTTTAACCTGTATAACAAAGGCAATGGACGTTTCTTTCGCGTATAGAAAGAGTGCCCTTATAATTCTGAGTAAAAAAGTATGAATAAATGTCGAAACGATATTGTCACAGTGACAGAGATATAATATACTATCTTTAACTATATTATACCTATCATTTAACTAGGAATTAAACAGCCTACATCAACGTAAAATCCTTTCTAGTTACTTGTGGTATGCCAATGATAAAAGTTAAAGGGGGTGTGTATATGAAAGTCACGAATCATAAGCAAGTAGAAGATACATATATGACGAAAGGGGTCGTCTCACAAATCCTCTCACAAGTCCAAATGAAAGATGTGATGTATAAACACACACCTGGAAGGGCAGTGTTAAAAGCCATCATGTCAGGTTTCTTTATCGGTATCATGACTGTTTTCATGTTAGTTGTAAAGACACAGTTAACAGGACTTAATGAAGGGGTCGTAAACTTGATTGGTGCGATTTCATTCAGCTTAGCGCTGGTATTAATCGTATTAACGAATGCAGAATTGCTGACGAGTAATTTCAGCTTTTTAACCATGGGATATTATTATAAAGCAATCAGTTTAGCACAGATTTTGAAGATAGTTGTGTACTGCCTCGTGTTCAATCTCGTCGGAGCAATTATCGTTTTTGGCTTAATGACATTCACACCGATCATTAATTCAAATGTGGTTGATGCGATTACGAAAGTGGTAACCGCGAAAACAGTCGACTCAACATGGTATCATATTCTTGTAAAAGGTATTTTCTGTAATTTTTACATTAATATTGGTATATTGATGTCACTACAATTTAAAGATGGTTTAGCTAAAGCCTTCTTCTTAATGAGTGGTGTAACGATATTTGTATTCATGGGTTACGACCACATTGTTTTCAATACTGGTTTATTTGCAGGCATGTTATTCTATAATGCTGGCGGTGCCGATTTGTTACACATTTTTAAAAACCTCGTGTTTTCATTTATCGGTAACTATATCGGTGGCGGTATTTTTGTAGGTTTAGTTTATGCGTATTTAAATGGTAAACGTGATCAATATGTAACCGAAAATAAATAAAAGGAGGTCACGGACAATGTCATTTCGCATTCGAGTAGCCGAGCCCAAAGATGCGGAAGCACTACATGCATTGATGCACGAAGCATTTACCCCATTGAGAGAAATGGGGATTGATTGGTCCTCAGTGAACGCGGATTTAGATATGGTGAGACGAAATATGGAAAAAGGAACGGTTTTCGTATTAGAACAAGAAGGAAAAATCATTTCTACAATAACAGTACGCTATCCATGGATTGGACAACGTCGTAATTCGATATATCCTTTTCTATGGTGGTTCGCGACAGATCCTGAATACGGCGGCCAAGGCTATGGAAGTGAATTACTGACGTTTGTTGAAGAGACATATCTAAGAGATACACTCAAAGTACCTGCAGTGACGTTAGGTACCTCAGCTAAAACACATCCATGGTTGCTTAAAATTTATCAACATCGCGGCTATGTCGTCTATCATGAACGTGAGCGTGATGATGGGGATATCAATGCATTTATGTATAAAGTGTTGATTCCAGATCGTTTTGATAAAGAGGTACTCGGCACACCACCTCCTAAAAAAAGAAAGTCGTAATATAGAATCAAATCAATTGACTGAAGCGGATGTAAACAATAAGGTTATGATTGTAATTGACTCTGACTGTCTATGATAAAGAGAATCTTAGGGGGCGTGAAATGATGTCTGATATCCATATTCGAGTTGCGAATCAAGATGACGCAGTAGAAATACAACAGTTAATGTACGAGGCCTTTACACCATTAAGAGAAATGGGCATTCAATGGCCATCTGTCAATGCGACAGTTGAGATGGTAGAAGATAATATTGAAACGGGAACTGCATTTGTATTAGAAAATGAGCAAGAAATTATATCTACGATTACTGTACGTTATCCATGGGAAAGTGAAGATCGAGTTTCTATTTATCCATTTGTATGGTGGTTTGCGACAAAACCTTCTTATGGAGGTCAAGGCATGGGAAGTCGACTCCTCACTTATGTAGAAGAGACATTTTTAAGAGATACATTGAAAGCGCCCGCAGTGACGTTAGGTACCTCAGCACGTAAACATCCATGGTTGTTAGATATTTATCAACACCGTGGTTATGAGGTTTATAAAGAACATGAGAGCGATGATGATGTAGGGGTATTAATGCGTAAAGTATTGATCCCAGATCGTTTCGATGAAAAAGTACTTGAAGAACGTTAGTTTATCATTGTTTATCTTTTTAGGAAAATGAGGCCGTTTTTCATTTAACCGTTATAAAATACAAAAATAGCCGACAAAGTTTTGAACTTTGTCGGCTTTCTTAAGGGATAAAATGAATAAATTATGATTTTGCTTTAATTAGTCGATTTGAATGTTGTGATTAGTACGTTTGTCTGCTTCGATTTTAGGAAGTGTAATGTTTAACATGCCGTTTTCGTAAGAAGCAGAAATGTTATCTTGGTCTACATCATCGAATGAGAATTGACGGCTCACGTTGCTAAAGCTACGTTCTCTATGGATGACACGGCCATTTTCATCTTCTTCTTTATTGTCTACTTCTTGTTTACCTTCGATGGTTAAAACATTATCTTCAAAGTTTAAGCTGATATTTTCTTTAGACATACCTGGTAATTCTGCTTCTACAACATATTTATCATCTAATTCAGTTATGTCTGTTTTGATAGATTGGTTACCTGGAAATTGTCCAGCAAGTTGACGTCCAAAATCTTTAAAAAAGTCGTTAGGATTAATATCGAAAAATGAATTGTTAAAAGGTCTCATTTCAAAGCCCATGATATCTCTCTCCTTTATTAATAATAGATAAGTTTATTGAGTTACATTTTATGATTAGTCTATATTGATTTGTGTTTTAGTTTGTTTTTTAGGAAGTGTGACAGTTAATATACCATTGTTAAATGTTGCACTAATATCTGCTTGATCTACGTTTTTGAAAATAAATTGTCTTTTTCGTGCGACATTTTTACGTTCTTTTAATATATATTGTTCTGCTGTTTCATTAGAGATTTCTTTCGCTTCGTTTCTAATAGTTAATACATTTTCATCAAAATCGATGTTTACTTGATCTTTGTCGATACCTGGAAGTTCAGCTTCTACTTGGTATGCTTGATCTGTTTCGAATACATCAGCTTTAAACTGACGATCAGTTGTAAATAATTCGTCTAATAAATCAAATGGAAGATTGCGATTTAAAGTATTTTCAGTCATTGCTGATCACCTCTCCTTTAACGTTACAATTACATTATATAACGAAGGTCAAAGAAAGTCAATATCAAAATTTGATTATTTTTGACTTTTTGATCTGAAATACGTAAAACCTTGCTATGACAGTGTTTAAAATGGTAAAATTCGTCAAAGGTCAAATCAAATGATTGTCATTTGTAGTCTTTAATAGTCAAAGTTTAGCTTGAATAACGTCTTATTTATTACATTAACGCTGACATAGAAGTTAAACATTATAGGTAAGGTATCAGCTCACGTCTTAATCTAGCGACTATTTTGTTACAAACAATGAATTACACTTTAATAATTGGGTTTCATCCGTCATAATAGAATGCATGTGATTAACTCAAAGTACGTAGAGCGGTAAAAGGAGAAATAGAATTGAAAACATTTTTAAAAGTATTAGGTATCCTGTTTGTATCATTAATCATAGCAGTGCTCTTTTTCTTTGGAATGCGTACGTATCAAGGGCACAAAAATTTAGAACTTGTTGATAAATATCTCGCAGAACAACATTTATCAGATCAAGTTGAAGCTGAAGAACAAAAATACAGTGCTAAAAAAGGACTATTTTATAAAGAGATTAAATTTAAAGACGATCCAGATAAAACCTATGTTGTTCAACCTGTAGCAACGTACGAAGGTATTGTTGTCCAAGGCTTTGACGATGAAACAAATAAAAATGTCAAAAAAGCCAAACATAATAAATTCGATCCAGACTATAAACCAAAAGATGATTAAGAAATAGCCTCTCCCTTAAACCTATGATGAAATAGGAAAGGGAGAGGCTTTTTATTCACATACTATTTTTATCGATTAATGAGAGTCATGACCATGCATGTCATGAATTTTTATCATGAGACCATGAGGCACGTCATCGTGTTCAACGACTTCCATTTTCTTAAATTCAGAATCGTTTTCTGTTTTCACTAATTTTACGAAATCACCTTGTTTCGGTGAGAAATCATCTTCTGTCGGTAATTTCACATTTTCTTCGATTTCGTGACTTTCTTCGCTGATCACTTTATCAGCGGTTGTACTGTTTTTCATATATCCATAATAGGTTTCTTGTCTTCCACCTGTAATCATCATAATGACAAGTACAATCGAAACAATGAGCATGACTCCGATGAGTACTGCTGCTAGTCCTTTACCTTTTTTCATTTTAGATAGCTCCTTTTTGTATACTATCTCGTTTATAAATGATTTTTCCTCAGAAAGCAATGAAAATCTGTCTAATGATCCTAACAAATACATATATGTGACAACTTATTGACGCTGTAAATTTAACTCAAACTACGATTCAATCGCACTGACCCGTACATATTTAAGTGCAGCTTGCTCTAGGACGATATCAAACGAAAGTTGATTTTGTGGCACGACAGTCACTTCCGCTTTCGGTCGATTGGCTTGTTTTAAATACGTTAATATTTCCTTTTCAATTGCGTGAAGATTTAAATGGTCGGGTAGGGTGTGTTCGATTGTGCCATATGATGCATTCAGTGTTTGGATGAACAGCATCAGACTGTGGTCACTCGCTGGATAAATTTTAAAACGATGTAATTGATTCGGTTTTAAATGCTTTTCATCGTCGTTAAACAGTAATAAATGATACATATGATTCTCGTAGGCAATCATATACTGCTTGTGCACTGCAATCGGCTTATCATAAAAGGGGCGCAATAAACTATAGACATGTCTCAGCGGATGATATAAACCATAGTGATTGACCAATGCAACGTCTTCCGCATGATGTGAATAGAGTGCATAGCCAAGATTAATGTCTGACATAATAAATTGTAAGAATGGGCGCATCATTGTGGGTAACGCATTCTTTTGCCCTGACTTATGATCATTTAAGTCTTGTTGTGTCATATCGATGTAGGCAATGCGGGCGGGTGATAATTTCAAAGATGAAATCAACGTGCTTATTTTATCAAAAGCAATTTGAGATGAGGTTGATTCTATAGAAAGTTGGTGTAAAAAAGGGCTATCGATAAAATAGTAGTCCATTTTTAAGCGGTTTAATATCAAACGTGCTTGAGCCATGTTTGATGTTTGGGACAGGATGCCATTTAACGTTACATCAAATTCAATCGCAGGGTATTTTTGTTTCAGCTTAGTATAAGATAGATGGATGTCCTTTTGTGTCATGTGTTCCGTATCGAAGAGTAACATAAATTTTACTTTAGTTTTGCGAGTTAAGTAACTCGGTTTATATTTTAGAAATTGGACGATTAAGTTTTCAATCAGTTCAAAATCTTCGACTGAGTGGATGGTGATCGTCAGGCCGAATTGTTTGTTGAATAACTGATCAATCGCATCATTAATCATGACAAAGTGAATACTATCTTGGGTTAATCCTTCCGTATGATGAATTAACAGGTAAGGGTTGGGCAACATCGATGTTTCGATTGTTTCTAACGCATTGATATTTTGTTGATAGAGTGAAATGAAGTTATTTAATGTGATAAATGTCTTAGTAGTAGGTATGCGTTCAGCTAATGTTTGTGTGGTTAATTCTATATTGATGTGTTGATAATGGATTGGGTTACTGTAAGATTTAGACTGAATTAACTCCAGATAAGGTGTGATATCTTTATTGCGTAATTCGATATGGTATTTAAGTCGTCCTTCATACTGTGCTCGATAAGCGGTAGGCGTTAAGCCAACATATGATTTAAAGTGCTTTAAAAAGCTTGCATTACTGGAAAAACCAGAGCATTCAGCTACCGTGTGGACAGCTTGGTGCTGCTGAATGAGTAAAGGGATCGATGCAGCAATTTTCAAGCTTGATAGGTATTGTTTAAAATTCATGCCGATATGGTTCTTGAATAATATCGAGATATAAGATGAAGAAATATAAAAATGTTGGGCGACTTCAGTTGATGTAATCTTTTGATGGTGGTGTGCTGAAATATAATCTGTGATGCGTGTTAAGACATCACCCTCTGATTGATAAGTGGCGACATAGTTAGAATTTTGACTAATAAATGCTTCTTCAAACAGTAACAGGACGATATCTTTAAATAATGTATCATTGTTTTGACTGGTGGATTTTTTGTTTTGGATGAGCGTTAATATCGTATCTTGTAAATAATCGACGGAATGTATAAGAGAAGCATCAAAATAGCCCTCAAAGATATCAGGATGTGTCTTGTACAAAGTCGATAATGTGATATTAAGCTCGATGACATGTGTCCCTTGGTGGATTTGATACATATCACTGTGATTAATGATGACCATTTCGTTAGAGAGTGCGTGATGTTTGCCGTTGATCGAAAGGTCTAACGAAAGATCTAAACTAAATAATAATTTGATATGTCCGATACATCGTTTCGTATGCGTTTGTAAATGATCATGAATTTGTATATTATCTATTAATTTCATTGTTACGGTAAATCCTCAATTGCATTGTAAATATATTGTTAAGATTAGATAGTATTATACAACAAATTTTGAAGAATTATAATGCCTAAAATATTAAAATTAAAATTATGAAAAAAGGGAAACCGAGAGTAATTTAATATTGTACACTATTAAGTGAGCATAAATTATAATTTTTGGAGACATATCGTAAAAATTGCGTACTGTGCAAAATGTGAAATTTGGCAATAATATAGGTAGATTTTGATGATACTCAGCGTAAGTGTTTAGGCCGTATATAATTGTTTGAGTGAAGTAGATTTTTAATTCAGTGAGTAACGTTAAAATCTATAGAATCGTGTTGAAGATGAATATAAGACAGCTCTTTTATATATGGCTACAACACTGTTTAGTATATTGAATTGATGCATATCCCCTGAGCGAATCAAAATGATTGATAATCAACGCTCATCTCCAATGTCTTAAAACCCGTCAAACTCATCAAAGCTATGGTATACGTAGATAGAAAGTCACCACGTATGGGCATAAAAGTATGTGCAGCTACTCATAAAGCAAAGGCACATACATTTAAAATGAGGTTGTCTTTTAAAACATTGTGAAATCCACGCCAATCCAAGCCATTCTTCCACAGAGCAACTGTTTTAACAACCATCATACCCATTTATTTATGGAGATAGTGGTTAGGCTATAAACAACCAAGAAATGTATACTCCTATAATTAAAGATACGTTAGCCATGCGCAATTCAAGTTATACTAAAGGTGGTCACGTAGCATAACCTAAACACTTACAATTTAATTGAATATATTCGGAAATGATTGATGAACAAATACGCGCTAATCTAAATCATAACGTGAACTTTGTTTGACGTGCATGAATTCACTATTGCGTTCTTGAGTGGAACCGGTTACAATTATGTTAAAGTATTTTGGAACCGGTTCTATAGTATAGAGGAGGCAACCCGATGAACTATAAGAAGTCAGCAGAAGAGATACTACAAGCCATTGGTGGTAAGGAAAATATCCACTCTATGACGCATTGTGCAACACGACTTAGACTCGTGTTAAATGATGAAAGTCAGGTGGATGAAGCGGCATTATCCGAGATGGAAGTCGTAAAGGGCACATTTTCTACAGGTGGCCAATACCAAATCATCATTGGCTCAGGGACAGTAAACAAAGTATATAATGAGCTTGAAAAGGTAGGAGGTAAAGCAGATACGTCACACGAATCCGAAGAAGAACCACAACGCAAACAACACATGAACCCGATACAACGTTTTGTGAAATTACTTTCTGATATCTTCGTTCCTATCATCCCAGCGATCGTAGCTGGCGGTTTATTAATGGGATTGAATAATATCTTAACGGCACCGGGTTTATTTTACGATAAACAATCTTTAATTGAAGTCCATGATCAATTTGCGGGCTTAGCTGGCATGATTAATACCTTTGCGAACGCGCCGTTCACACTCTTACCGATACTCATCGGTTTTAGTGCAGCCAAACGCTTTGGTGGTAATGCATTCTTAGGTGCGGCACTCGGTATGATTCTCGTACATCCTGATTTGATGAACGCATATGAATATCCAAAAGCACTCGAAGCTGGTAAGGCTATACCACATTGGAATTTATTTGGATTGAAGATCAACCAAGTCGGTTATCAAGGTCAAGTCTTACCGATGCTCGTTGCTGCATACATTTTAGCTAAAATAGAACGTGGTTTACGTAAAATCACGCCGACAGTTTTAGATAATCTCTTAACGCCGTTATTGTCTATTTTTGTCACAGCGTTCTTAACGTTCCTATTTGTTGGACCGATCACAAGAACAATCGGTTACTGGATTTCAGATGGTCTAACTTGGTTATATGATATCGGTGGTGCCATCGGTGGTTTAATCTTTGGCTTACTTTATGCACCGATCGTAATCACAGGTATGCATCACAGTTTCATTGCGATTGAGACGCAATTAATTGCCGACAGTAGTTCAACGGGCGGTTCATTTATCTTCCCAATTGCGACGATGTCTAACGTGGCACAAGGGGCAGCTGCACTTGCCGCATTCTTTATAGTGAAAGAAAATAAAAACTCAAAGGGGTTGCTTCAGCTGCAGGTATCTCAGCACTCCTTGGTATCACTGAACCAGCTATGTTCGGGGTTAACTTGAAACTACGCTATCCATTTATCGGAGCGATTATCGGTTCAGGTATTGGAGCAGCTTACATTTCATTCTTTAAAGTGAAAGCCATTGCCTTAGGTACAGCAGGTATCCCAGGATTTATTTCTATCAGCGCAACGAATGGCGGTTGGTTACATTATGGAATTGGAATGGTTATCGCATTTGTGATCGCCTTTATCGTAACTTACGCCTTGTCATATCGTTCTACTTATAAAAATGAAGCATAAAAAATCATATAAATGAAAGAGACACACTGTTGTTAAGTGAGTGAGAACTCATAAACAGTGTGTCTCTTTTTTGAATTAGTATTAGTGTGTGTTATCGAATGAGTTATCGATCATGTGTGTTCGAGATTCAAAATTTCTTTTTACGCCAGAGCACTAATCCGACTGCTGAAATCAATGTGACGGAAATGGCGATGATGATTACCCAGGAAATATAACTGTGGTCATCTATCGGTAATGGGACGTTCATACCGAAAAAGCTAAAGACGAGTGTCGGTAGGGTGAGCAATACGGTAAATAACGTCAGTGTTTTCATCGTATTGTTCATCTCATTAGATAATAATGAAGCATACGAAGAAGTGATACTTTCTAAGATGTTGGTATACAGTTCTGTCGTTTCTATTGCTTGGTTGTTTTCGATAATGAGATCTTCAATGAGCTCTTCATCTTCATCAAACCGCTTGATGGAAGGCAAACGGAATAGTTTCTTTATGACGTTATCATTACCCTTCAGAGCATCTAAGAAATACACCAAACTTTTTTCAACTTCCATCAGATTATAGAGTTGTTTATTGGTAATATTGTTTTTTAACGAACGTTCGATACGTAAGCGCGTTCTATTTAATAAACGCAAATTTCGATTAAAGTGATTGGCAATTGTAAGTAAAATCGTTAACGCGAACTGACTGCGATAGTTCAAGTTAATATTTTGTCGTGCGTAAAATTCTAGAAAGTCATTTTCTTCACTACATACGGTCATGATTTTTTTATTACCGATGATGATACCCAATGGAATCGTAATAAACGATAATACCTTTTGATTGGTTTGATTGACGATTGGTAAGTCGATAATGATAAGAGAATAACCTGTGTCATCATCAAATTCGATACGGGCGCTTTCTTCAGTGTCTAATGGATCGCGTAGAAAATCTTCTGGAATATCGTATAGACCTATTAATGTTTCAATTTCTTCTCGTTCAGGATCCACAATATTGAGCCAAGCGACGTCTTGATCGAGTCTCGTTTCCTTAATCTCAAGTGAATTTTCATGTTTGTAAGCAGTTATCATCCTCATCGCTACCTTTCTCAGAAATCTTTCTTATCTTACCTGAAACCCTCAATGATGACAATAACTATTTAATCGTGCTATTTAAATGTTCATTGGCAACAAGACGTAATAGACCATGGAATATAATTTTAAAGAGATAGGTGGTAATGACATCGATATTTTCTCTGTTAGGGTCATTCACCCAATGCTTAATAAATGAAATCATCGCGCCGGAAACATAACTGTGAAAGTAATCCACCGGTATATTCGAAATATGTTGATTAAAGGCGACGTGTCTTGACATATTATCATAGAGTAGTTGACTGACTTTCTCTTCAATTTGTGTTTTACGGTCTAAGTTCATAATGACACTGTAAAACGCGAGATTATCTTGTATATGAAGCAACACGCTTCTTAGAATGTGCTTTGTAAAATCTTTGGCAAAGGTTTCAATGTCCGTATCTTTAGAAAGCTTTTCGAAATAACCGTAATCCAATCTCTCAGATAGAGATTGAATATATTCATCCTCTATGCGTTCAAGTAGAATATATTTATCGTCATAGTGTAGATAGAAAGTGCCACGATTAATATCTGCAGTTTCTGCGATGTCTTGAACTGTGATCTTATCGAGGTCTTTTTCTTTTAATAATGTAACAAATGCATCTTTAATTGCATTTTTTGTTTTGCGTATTCTGCGATCTTCAGCCATCATTTTTCTCCTTTTCTAAACAAATATATTGAATCCGTTGATTAGCGGACAAAATGCTAAAAATTTGTCATTGAGATTTATTTCTTAACGCTATTATAATAGACGATGCACTGATTAATCAACACAATGTCCAAAAACAGAAAAAGGAGATGTAAGCATGAATATTTTAAAAAATAAATTACTCTGGATTGCACCTATAGCAGTCCTCATTATATTAGCACTTTTTGCATTAGCTTTTTATCCAGCTTTTAACCCTAAACCTAAAGAAATCCCCATTGCAGTCGTGAATAACGATCAAGGTACTGATATTCAGGACAATCATTTAAATATAGGGAAAAAGATCTCTGATAATTTATTAGATAGTGATTCTGATACAATCGCTTGGAAACAAGTAGATTCAGAATCAGCGGCACGAAAAGGTATTGAAGATGGAAAATATTTTGGTGTAGCAATTTTTGATAAAAACTTTTCAAAAGACGCCATGAGTCAGACACAAAAAGTCATCATAGATGCGAAAAAAGAGGAAATGAAAGACAAAGTGAAATCTGGAGAGATTCCTCCAGCTCAAGCAAAACAAATGCAACAAAAAATGGCTCAATCTGGAGCTGATAGTGATATCGATGTCACTCAAGCGAAACTGAAAACGATCGTGAATAGTGGGGCATCTATGCAAGCTGCTCAAGTTTCAACCAACGTACTCAGTGGCATGAGTGATCGTATTAATAATCAAATTACGAAACAAAGCATCGAGACATTAGAAAAACAAGATGTGAAAGTGGATGCGAGTGACATTAATGGCATCAACACACCAGTGAAAGCAGATAACGAAAAAATTCATGAAGTAAAAGATCATCAAGCAGGTGGTAATGTACCATTCTTAATGTTCATGCCAGTTTGGATTGGTTCTATTGTTGTCTCTGTGCTACTTTTATATGCATTTAGATCAAGTAATAATATCACACGCCCACAACGTTTAACTGCGGCAGGTATACAAATGGCAATCGCTGTAGTGACTTCATTTGTCGGAGCTTTCAGTTATGTGCATTTCATGGGCGGCGTTCTCGGATTCCACTTTGATGAACCGAACAAGATTGCATTATTTATCGCTATCGCAATGATTGGGTTTATCGGTTTAATCGTAGGTACAATGACATGGATCGGTCTACCTGCATTACCTATATTCTTAATTGCCATGTTCTTTAGCATGCAACTGGTCACTTATCCGAAAGAAATGTTACCGGATTTCTATCAAAAATATATCGTCGGTTGGAATCCATTTACGCATTATGCGAATAGCTTAAGAGAACTCATCTATATGAATCACAGCATTCAATTAGATAGCACAATGTGGATGTTTATCGGCTTTATGATCTTTGGTGTGATCGCGATTGTGACTGCATCACTTATTAGAAAACATAGCGATAAAAGTTATCAAGTTCCATCATAATCTCGGTTTTAAAGAGGGGAATAACCAATACCCTTGTATAGACGGACCGGTACCTGAGTAAAATTAAGTAAACATCTAAGGTATAACGGCTTAGTTATATCAAGGATATCCATCATGCACCTCGCTTTAAAAAGTGTCACAGACCCCGAATTTTAATCTTAAATTTACATTAGCTTAACAAACTTTAGTTAGAATTGTTGTTGGTCAGAATTTTATTTTGTGAGGTGCAGATATGGATGCTTCGGTTATGGAAATTATCTTTACCTTTATTGGTGGTTTAGGTATTTTCCTCTATGGGATTAAGCAAATGGGTGATGGTTTACAAGAGGCAGCAGGTGACAGATTAAGAAGAATCTTAAACACATTCACAAGTAACCCGATTATGGGTGTACTTACTGGTATGCTTGTTACCATCTTGATTCAAAGTAGTTCTGGGACAACGGTTATTACGATAGGCCTTGTAACAGCCGGCTTTATGACAATGCGTCAAGCGATCGGTGTTGTAATGGGGCTAACATCGGTACAACAGTTACAGCATTTATCATTGGGATTAACGTCGGAGATTATGCATTACCAATCTTAGCTATTGGTGCATTTTTAATCTTCTTTGTACAAAAACGCATGGTTAAAAACATCGGTATGATTCTCTTTGGTTTTGGTGCACTCTTCCTCGGTCTTGAATTAATGAGTAGCGCAGTTGAACCATTAGCAGATCTTAAAGGATTTAACCAATTCATGTTAAATATGTCTAGCAACCCTATCTATGGTGTCATTGCTGGTACATTACTAACATTAATTGTACAAAGTTCTAGTGCCACAATTGGTATTTTACAAGGATTCTTTGAAAATGATCTTGTATCATTACATGGTGCGTTACCAATCTTACTAGGTGATAACATCGGTACAACAATCACGGCTGTATTAGCAAGTTTAGCTGGTACACTTGCAGCAAAACGTGTTGCATTAGCGCACGTTACATTTAACGTTATCGGTGCGACCATCTTCTTGATTGGTTTACCAGTCTTTGAATTCTTAATGGAAAGACTTCAAGAAGCAATTAACTTACAACCTAAAATGGTTATCGCTTTCGCACACGGTACATTCAACGTAACGAATACAATCATTCAATTACCATTTATTTTCGTCATTGCTTGGATTGTTACGAAAATTATTCCTGGTGAAGACATCAGTGAAAAATACAGACCTAAACCAGTGGATAAAAACTTGATCAATCGTGCACCAAGTCTTGCATTACAAGAAGTGCAAGAAGATATCCAAAACATTGGTCGCATGACTTTAGACATGTTGAAACAAGTTAATTCAACAGATCAAAAAGTAGCTAAAGAAATTGAACAAAAACAAATGGCAGTTGAAAACTTAAGCGACAACGCAAGAGAGTATCTCAATAAGATTTCTGAGAAAAACTTATCGAGAGACGACGCGGAACGACTTTCAGTACTGTTAGATATGAACCGCACATTAGCTAAAATTGCTGGTTTAACTCAGTCTTACAGTGAAGACTTGCAACAAGAAGAACGCGATAACATCAAAATTTCTTCTAAAGCACAACAAAGTATTGATACCTTATATCAATACGTCACAACTTCTTTCGAAAAAACAATCGATACAATCAATGTTTACGATAGAGTTGAAAAACTAGAAATTATTGAACGTAGTCAAGAATCTTACAAACTAGAACATGATTTACGTAAGAAACATATTAAACGTCTACGTTCAGGTGAATGTTCAATGCAAGGTGGATTACTCTACATCGATATGATTGGTATCCTAGAACGTATTGGTTATCATTCACGTAATATTTCTGAAGCAATGCTTACACTTGGTGAAGATGAAGGTACGATTTCATCAGAATCAAATCCAGAATGGTCTTATCAATAAGATTCATTTAAGTTCATGTGATAGACATAACCCCGATAGTGGACCTCGTAAGGTTCTGCTATCGGGGTTTGTTTTTGTTTGCGATATTGTCATTTTTATTTCGTGCAAAATATCCTATAATAACATCGAGGAGGACAATGTATGCGACGAATTTTATATGCGTTTTTATTTTATACGATTGTTGGATTATTGAGCGGCTTTTATTACCGTGAATTGACAGTAGCATATCATTTCACAGGTGATTCACAACTGGTCGTCGTGCACACCCACGCCTTAATCTTGGGTATGTTCATGCACCTCATTTTAATTGTGCTCGAAAAAGTATTGCATTTAAGTCAATATTATTTATTCAACTGGTTCTTTATTATTTATAATTTAGGTGTTGTCATCACGGTGGGCATGATGTTTATGAAAGGGACGTTCCAAGTCATGGGTAAAACGGTTCCCGAATCATTTGCTGGATTTGCAGGCATAGGTCATATGACCATCACAGTTGGCTTCATTCTACTCTTTTTCTTATTGAGAAAAGCATTGATCACAAATCCAAAAGCATAAAAGTCATTTTAAAAAGGAATGTCGGGGTGAACATATTCATAGATGTTTGCGTCGACGTTTTTCATATTATAAAGACAATATCATATTCAAATACTAGGATATTATTGATAATCCTTCTCACTTAATGCATAATTGGATTAACGACATAATACGTGGGAGGCAATCTAATGAAAGACATTACAATTATTGGTGGAGGCCCTGCAGGATTATTCGCGAGCTTTTACGCTGGATTAAGAGGGATGGATGTTCAATTGCTCGACGTTCAAGATAAACTAGGGGGTAAAATGCACGTCTATCCTGAAAAGATTATTTGGGATATTGGAGGAGTGGCGCCCAAACCTTGTTATGAAGTGATTTCAGATATCATTGATCAAGGGCTTCATTTTAATCCAGAAGTGCATTTAAAAGAACGTGTCATTGATATAAATAAAGTAGCTGAACAACATTTTGAAGTGAAGACGGAAGCGGGTCATACTTATGAATCTAAAGCGGTCATCATTGCGATTGGCGGTGGGATTATTAACCCTAAACAGTTAGAAGTGAAGGATGCAGATCGTTATCACTTAACAAACTTACACTATGTCGTGCAATCGTTGAAAAAATTCAAAGATAGAGATGTGTTGATTTCTGGATCTGGTAATTCAGCGTTAGATTGGGCGCATGATTTATCAGGTTATGCGAAATCAGTGACATTAGTTTATCGCAAAGCAGAAGTGCGAGGTTATGAGGCGTTAAGTCAAAAATTAGATGAACTCGATGTAACCAAATTGCCGAATACACAAATTAAACAATTAATTGGTGATGAAACGGAACATCATATTGCAGAAGTGGTACTTGAACATGTGAAGACCGGTGAAACGACGACTCGTTCTGTAGATGATGTGATTATCAGTCATGGTTTTGATCATGAAAGTAAGTTATTAGAGGAAGCGACGACTGAGATTGAAATGTACGATCAGTACCGTATTAGAGGTTATGGCAATACTTCGACGAATGTGGATGGTATCTTTGCATGTGGTGATATCATTCATCATGAAGCAAAAGTCCACTTGATAGCAAGTGCTTTTAGTGATGCGGGTAATGCAGCGAATTTAGCTAAACAATATATTGAACCTAATGCTGCCCCTGAAGGCTATGTTTCAAGTCATAACGATATCTTTAAAGCTTCGAATAAGGAAGTCATGCAACGTTATTTATAACTTTATGCTATGATGCTTTTAAAGGAGGAATGTCATGGTTGAGATCACTTATCGTATACCTACGCCAGAAGACTACTGTAACTTACGACTCGAAGCAGGGATGAGTGCGCGGTCTTTAGCAGCTGCAAAAAAAGGATTGGCCCACGCTTGCTTCACGGTAACCTTATATGAAGATGAACGATTAATTGGTATGGGACGTGTCATTGGTGATGGCGGCACAGCTTTTCAAATCGTCGACATCGCAGTGACGCCAAGCTATCAGGGTTATGGATATGGTAAAAGGATTATGAAAGAAATCATGACTTATCTCGAAAGTGTCGCAGAAGCGGGCACTTATGTAAGCTTAATTGCAGATTATCCTGCAGATCAACTCTATCAACAATTTGGTTTTCAAAATACTGAGCCTGAATCAGGCGGTATGTACAAGCGTTTTTAAATCGTGATCGTTAAAATAGGATAAATAAAAAAAGCGTCGATTGAACAGTTATACGTTCAACCGGCGCTTTTCTTTTGGGAAACATGGACGTTTAATACCATGTTGTTTTCGTGATTATTTATTAATGTTTGCTTCATTCGCATTCCTTTTAGAACGTAACTCAGCTTCAATTTGTTCTAAACTGCGTCCGCGTGTCTCTGGTAAGAATTTGATGACGAATAACATCGCAAAAATACCGATCACAGCGAAGATTAAGAATACGTAATGAATTGGCAATGCTTCAGATAACATTGGGAAGAATTTAGCTACGAGTAAACTACCAATAGATACAACGAGTGCAGCTAAACCTGTTGCAGCACCACGTGCACGCATTGGGAAGAGTTCTGGTAACATAACCCAGAAGACAGGGCCCCAAGTGAATCCGAAGAATAAGATAAAGATGGTTAAGCATAGGATGATGATCCATGCGGCTGAACCGACACCTAAAAGTGCGATTAAGATAGCCATGATTAACAGTGAACCAATCATACCAATGTTACCTACGATGAGTAGGCGTTTACGGTCAAATTTATCAATGATCATAATCGCAAAGATTGTTACGAGCACATTTACTGTACCGATACCCACTGTACCTAGAATTGAAGAAGATTTGGCAAGTCCTGCTTGTTCTAGGATAGAAGGTGCGTAATAGATGATGGCATTGATACCAATGATTTGTTGGAAGAGACCGAATACACAACCAATGATGATTGTTGGTAGTAGCCAAGGAGATGTAATGACATTCCACGTGCTTTCAGATACTTTGTTAATTTCACGCATTTCATTGATTTCTTGGTTGATTTCATCAGCTGGGAATGTGTATTGCATCACATCACGCGCAGCTTTTTCACTTCTATTTTCAAGCAACCAACGGGGACTTTCTGGCATGAAGGCAACCCCAATAAGTAAGATGAATGATGGTACAACAGCTAGCCCTAACATCCATCTCCAACCTTCAATAGGTGCAAATGCATAGTTAACTAAGTATGAAGCAAGAATACCGATTGTAATCATCAATTGGTTTAATGAACTAAGTGAGCCACGTTGTTCGGTAGGCGCCATTTCTGACAGATATACTGGCACAATGGCTGTAGAACCCCCTACAGCGAGACCTATTACGAGTCGGCCGATGATTAAAACGGCTACGGATGGTGCGAAGGCTAAAATAAGCGCACCTAAGATATAAACAATTGCAATCACGAATACAACGCGACGACGTCCCCATTTATCGGAGAACGGACCACTTGCGGCTGAACCGAAAATGGCACCGATTAACATGGCAGCAACGATGGTTCCTTCTACAGAACTACTAATTTGCATATCATCCTTGATGAATAATAATGCTCCGGAAATGACACCCATATCATAACCGTAGAGTAAACCACCGAGTGCCCCTAAGAAGAAAATTAACTTCTTATTGACTTTTATTCCCATAAAATTTTACCTCCTGAATTTTTTTACACATCGTAAGTATACGCTTTCATAAAATAAATGTAAATATTATTAATTTTCCGTGAGGACAATTTTAATAAGGAATAGTTGTAAAAGGTAAATTTATCTGTATTGGATATATCCACATAGGGGATAAGAGTGGAAGTCGCTATTCTTTGTGAAGGTTAAATATAAGAAAATCAGTTATAAAGCATAGATATTGTATGTAAAAAAAGTGGGAGCACCATCTAGTATCTTGAACTGATTGGATGTTCCCACTTTGGATTTCGTGTTTGAAAGCGATATGACTTCTTCTATTTATTTGTCAGTTTCAATCATTAAGACTTAGCTGCTTTTTGAATGAGATGTGCGATCGTTTCAAAAGCACGGTTATCTTGATTGATGAACGCATTCGATTTAATCGATGACATTTGGTAACTGATTAAATCATTGAGTAAAGCTTTGGCATCACTGTAACGTACCATCGCTAGTGCTTGCATGACATTTTCATAGACGCCACGTTCTTCAAGATAGGCATCATGATGCGGTGTATATTGTGAGATTGTTTTATTAACAGTTAACGCATCAAAGATAATAGATGAGTAATCAGTAAGGACCACATCAGCGACTAAGATTAAATCTTGTGTTTCTAAATTAGCTGGCGCATGAATGACATTTTCTGGAATATAGTCATTATGAGATTCTGTATGTGCTTTATAAATGACATTGTATTTGTTGAGTAATGCATCACTGATTGGTAATAAGTCATCTTCATCTTGGTTAGATTTCCATGTCGGTGCATAGAGCAACGTTGGTTTTTCTGGATCGAGTTGTAATTCCTTACGAATAAATTCAATGTAAGGTTTATCGTTGAGTTTATCGATTAAATAACGAACTCTTGGATAGCCGCAACCAATAATGTGTAAGTTATGGTTAGGGAATGCACTATTAAAATAAGGAATGCTATCATCTGAATCACAAATTAAATAATCTTGTTGTAACCATTTATTGTATTTACGTGCACGGTAGTTATAAATATTTAAATTTTGATGGGGTTCATGACTGTCTAGGAATAATTTTTTAATCGGTGTACCGTGCCATAACTGTACGATGGTTCCATTCGGTTTTAAATCATCAGGAATGTAACTTTCGAGTACGACAACTTTAGCAGTTTCGATCAGCGATTTCGTATCAGGGTCGTCTGGTTTTACAAAATTTGGTCCTTTTACGTCTTCAGTGACAAAATAAATCGGCGTACGTGTAGAATGTTTTGCTAAGTGATTAAACAAATAACGTGAATTGCCTCTAAAACCATAATCAAAGCCTAAAAATACGATATGATTTTCTACTTTGCTAGGATCTTTTTCATAGATATAACTTTGTTTTTCATGTTTTGTTTGTAAGTGTGACTTCACAGGTTGATATAACCAATGCGGCGTGAAAAAGCGACTGTATTTTAATAATTTATCCGTAAAACGGAGGTGTTTCGGCGCTGTTGTTTCACTTCGTTTAAATGGTAATTTATGACGATGTTCATAGGCTAATTTATTCAGATTAAAGTTGGTCGTTTTTGATAACTGACGCTCAGCAACTTGGTCCCACAATTGTTGTGAAGTTTCAAATGTGCGTTGGAAATCAAATACGACATGGCTGTCTACTTTTATTTGTGAATTAAGTAAAGAAAGCACGGCAAGATCGAATAGGTTTTCAACATTATATTGGTCTAAGATTGTCATCACAGTCCCTATATGGAAAATCACATTTGGATAGAGGTTAATGTTTTCTATCCATTCATTGAATGTGACATACTCGTGACCAAAGTAGCGACAGTCATTGAGATATTGATGATTGATGGTGTAATCAACGACGATCGTTTGATCTTCTAATGAAACTGCCGCAAGCATGTCGGGATAAACACTGATTTCATCAGATACGATGGTAAAATGTGTGAACCCTTGTTGAATTGCATTATGAAGTTGTGATTTTAAAGATGACCAATCATTCAGTTCGATTTGTTTTATCATAATAGACATCCTTCTATTCGCTTAATAATACCTTTATTTTACCATGTTTGTACGTTCATATTAAACTTTCGATATATTTAACATGAAGATTGTTAGAGAATAAGGACCCAAAGTTGAAATATAATATTCCACTTATAACACCAAAAGTAAAATTTTGAAATTAAATTTTAACTAGGACAAAGATAGATAAAAAAGAGTAAATATGCCTTAAAAATATGATTGTAATTCGCAAAGAAGGGTGGTATATTAATAATGTGAAAAAATTCACAAATAAAATCAACAGCGAAAGAAGAAGTGAAGCAACATGTTAGTAGAGAGTTTCAACCCCTTTAATCATATTTTATTATCGAGTTTAGTGGCAGCGACGCCTATTATTCTCTTTTTGCTATGTTTGACGGTGTTTAAAATGAAAGGAATCTATGCGGCAATGATTACGGTTGTCGTTACCTTACTCATCGCAGTATTCATCTTCCATCTCCCGAGAGGTATGGCATCAGGTGCTGTGCTAGAAGGTTTCTTTCAAGGTATCATCCCGATAGGTTACATCGTGATCATGGCAGTGTTATTGTATAAAATCACCGTTGAAACAGGTCAGTTTAACGTGATTCAAGACAGTATCACGAGCATTTCACAAGACCAACGAATTCAATTATTACTTATTGGTTTTGCGTTTAATGCCTTTTTAGAAGGAGCTGCAGGGTTTGGTGTACCTATTGCGATTTGTGCATTATTGTTAACGCAGCTCGGTTTTGGACCATTACAAGCAGCGATGCTATGTCTCATTGCCAACGCAGCTTCAGGCGCATTTGGGGCGGTCGGTTTACCTGTAGGTGTGATCGATACATTAAACCTACCAGGGCACATTTCAGCGATGGATGTCTCACAAATATCTGTGTTCACACTTGCGATTATGAATCTCTGTGTTCCATTTTTATTAATATGGATTATTGATGGTTTTAGAGGTATCAAAGAGACCCTCCCAGCCATCCTAGTAGTCAGTTTTACATTTGCGATTAGCCAAGCATTCATTACGTATTTTATGGGCCCAGAATTAGCAGACATTTTACCACCGCTCATGGCTATGCTCGCATTGGCATTATACTCTAAATCACATCAACCGAAGCATATTTTCCGCATTCAACAAGATGCTGAAGTATCGACGCCTGCACGCCATAGCGGTAAAGCGATTCTTTACGCGTGGAGTCCATTTATCATTCTCACTGGAATTGTCATGGTATGGAGTGCAGCCTCATTTAAAAAACTATTCTTACCTGGTGGCGCCTTACATCATTTAGTGATGAACTTTACGATTCCAGGGACTTATAGTGAATCAGCAAATAAATCAATTGTGTTAACATTGAATATTATTGGTCAGACTGGGACAGCCATTTTACTTGCGATTATTATCACTGTGCTCATGTCTCGTCAGATTGGTTTTGGAGATATGGGACGTTTATTAGGTGTAACGGTCAAAGAATTATGGATTTCGATTTTAACGATTTGCTTTATTCTTGCCGTATCGAAACTTACGACGTATGCAGGCTTAGCAAGTGCCATGGGAGAAGGAATCGCAAAAGCGGGTGGTATCTTCCCACTGTTATCACCGATTCTCGGTTGGATTGGTGTGTTTATGACTGGATCTGTAACGAACAACAATTCATTATTTGCGCCAATTCAAGCTTCAGTCGCGCAAAATATAGGCACGAACGGGGCATTGCTCGTTTCTGCCAACACAGCGGGTGGGGTTGCTGCTAAGATGATTTCACCTCAATCGATCGCTATTGCTACAGCAGCTGTTAAACAAGTAGGTAAAGAGTCAGAATTATTAAAAATGACGTTACGTTATAGTGTTGTGATGTTGCTCTTTATCTGTATCTGGACTTTAATATTAAATACATTGTTATAATCATCAAAAAGAGCTGAGACCATTCGTGTCTCAGCTCTTTTTCATGTATTAAGATTTATCATTGATAGCCGTGCGAAATGCTTGGTACACTTGTTCAGGTTTATATAAATCAACGGTTTTACGGGCTTCATCAATGATTGGATTGTTCTTAAGTTCTTGATTCATTAAGCGACGTATTTTATAACCTAACGCTTCGCTGTTGCCATGTTCAACGAGATATCCATTAATATTATTATCAATGATTGATTCTGGACCTGTATTTTGGTCAAAACTAATGACAATACTGCCTTGATTCATCGCCTCGAGAATGACCATACCAAAGCCTTCATTTCGCGAAGGCACGATGGTCATTTCACTCTGTGCTAACTTTTCAGCTAACTGACGTGTATGAGGATGAAGCGTAATACAATCGTTGAGCTCATACTGGTCAATGAGTTGCTGTAAATGTTCACGTTCTGTGCCTTCACCATAAATAGAGAGGGTGTAGTTCAATTGACGCATGCTCTGTTGGATGACCCGAATACTTTCGATTAATAAATCGAAGCCCTTTTCATATTCAAGTCGTCCAGCTGCCACGATGCGCTGCGCTTTCGCCAGATTTAAGGTAGGTTCATCTAAAATATTAGGGACAATGTAGACAGGTGTCTTCACATATCTTTGATAACGCTTTTGATCGCTTGACGTTAAGGTTGTAATACGATCTAAATCTTGATAGGCATTCACAATTTCTTTGCGATATTCAACGGGATAAGCACCTAGGTTCATATGTTCCATTCCTACTTTTTCAATGTTGACCGCACCGTGTTTAGAGATGAGGATGTTATAGCTTGCGCGCGTGCCGACCAATACATCAGTGTTCGTGGAACGAATGGCTTTAATGATTTTTTTCTCAACGTGGTGGTTGAATTGTGATAAACCAGGTTCGTGCGAAGATAACCATTTTGTTTTCGAAAAACCAGTGTATTTATGGAGACGGTTTATGAAAATGTCTTTAAAGTTGCGCGGATCAGGTCGATAATCAGTGAGGTTTCTAATCTGAATGCGTGGATCGAGTTCAAAATAAGGTTGTTTGCTTCCTCTAAAAACTGAAATGATGGTCACTGCATGGCCTTTTTCAGCTAGTGTGTTTGCGAGCTGGGTGACAGACTTGACTGTACCGCCCATCGCGTAGATATTGTGCATTAAAAATGTAATGGATTTCATCGTGAACCTCCCGTGCAGTGTGTTGATGTCATTATATCAAAAAAATACGTAAGATCCTGTGAAATCCAATTACAAATGATAGGTTCTTTGATAAAATAAAAGAAAGCGGTTTCCGGTAATATAATAAAGTAGTTTTTTGCGAAACATAGCTCTATAGAGTTTGATCAAAAATCGCTAAAGATTCTTTTGCATAATCAAAGTATGACAATGGTTAAGGTCAGTTATTTTAAAATCGTATCACTGTCATTGTCTAACCGAAGTTGAAGGGAGTATTAATGTGATGCAAACACGACATAACAAGACGGATGTCATCTTGATCGGTGGCGGAATTATGAGTGCCACATTAGGTACATTGCTACAAAAATTAGCACCAGAGAAAGAAATTCGTATTTACGAACGTTTATCAAAGGTAGCTGAAGAAAGTTCAAATGCGTGGAACAACGCAGGCACAGGACACTCAGCGCTGTGTGAATTAAACTATACGAAAGAACAAAGTGACGGTTCCATTGATATTACGAAAGCAGTGAAAATCAATGAACAATTCCAAGTGTCGAAACAGTTTTGGAACTTTTTAGTTAAACGAGGTGAAATTGAAGCACCTGAAAACTTTATTAGACCTGTACCGCACATGAGTTTTGTTCATGGTGTTAAAAATGTACAATTCTTAAAAAAACGTGTCGAAGCGTTGCGCAACAATATTTTATTCCAAAATATGGAACTTACAGATGATAAGGCTCAGTTTGAAAAATGGGCACCTCTTATGATTGAAGGGCAACGTGAATATAACATTCCGATGGCGCTAAGTTACGATCAAACAGGTACCGATGTAAACTTCAGTGCGCTTACACAGAAATTATTCTCAAATTTAACTGAAAAACCGAATGTATATCCTAAATTTAACCATGAAGTACAAGACTTAACACAACAATCAGATGGCTCTTGGGACGTTAAAGTAAAAGATTTAACGACAGGTGACGTCGATACCATCAACAGTGAGTTCGTCTTTATTGGTGCAGGGGGTGCAAGCTTACCGTTATTACAAAAAACAGGTATTGAGGCGTCGAAACATATTGGTGGATTCCCTGTCAGTGGCCTCTTCTTGAACTGTACAAATGAAGATATCGTGAAACAGCACTGGGGTAAAGTATACGGCAAAGCTTCTGTAGGTGCACCACCGATGTCTGTGCCACATTTAGATACACGTTATATTGATGGTAAACGTATCCTCTTATTCGGACCCTTTGCAGGCTTTTCACCTAAGTTCTTGAAAACAGGTTCAAACTTAGATCTGATTAAATCTGTTAAACCGAATAACCTTGTAACGATGTTATCTGCAGGGATTAAAGAAATGAATTTAACTAAATATTTAATTTCTCAACTCATGTTGTCTCATGAACAACGTATCGAATCATTAAGAGAATTTATGCCGACTGCTAAAGCTGATGATTGGGAAGTGGTCGTAGCAGGGCAACGTGTGCAAGTCATTAAAGATACTGATGATAGTAGAGGTACGTTACAATTTGGTACTGAAGTGATCACGTCAGAAGATGGCTCACTATCTGCATTACTCGGTGCTTCACCAGGTGCGTCAACGGCAGTAGATATCATGTTAGATCTACTACAACGTTGCTTTAAAGATGAATTTCCTCGATGGGAAGCCCAAGTGAAAGAGATGATTCCATCATTCGGTCAAAAACTCTCTGATAATGAAGCGTTATATCAAGAAGTGAACGAAGAAATTAAACAGAATTTGAAATTAAATTAACGATAAACGCATATATATTTAAAGCAGTGGTTCTAAAATAGAGAACCACTGCTTTTTTGATTGGGATATGGGATAAATCATGTTCTATTATGCGTTGGGAGTAGGTGGTAATGGTAGTTCAATTGTAAAGGTTGTCCCTTCACCTATGGTACTCTCTACATGAATTCGACCTGCGTGTAATTCGATGATGGTTTTAGCGATCGCAAGGCCGAGTCCATTGCTGTTATCATGTCGACTTACTTTGTAAAAACGCTCAAAGAGACGTTGTTGTGTTTCTGTAGTCATTCCTTTGCCATTATCTGAAATACGACATGTAACGGTTTGTGCGTTCTGACCGAGTTCGACAGAAATCCAACCTTCATGTGGCGAATATTTAATCGCGTTCGTGATAAAGTTTTGTAGTGCTTGATGTAACAAGCGTAAATTACCTTGGTAACGGACGGGCTCCAAATCAGAGAGAACAACGATGTCTTTCTGATCTGCTGCGAATTGATTGTGTCGAATGATTTGAGTGAGTAACTGATCGAGTTGGACCTCATCTTCAAATTTTAAATGGTTCGCATTATCTAATTCGGCAAGTAATAGCAATTCTTTCGTTAAATCGCTCAGTTGAGATGTGACTTGGTATATTTCGTCGATATACTGCTCTCTTTTTGCTTGAGAAGTCGTGCGTTTTAACTCATTAAGCAAGTGATGAATATGGGTGAGCGGAGTCTTGATTTCATGAGAGACATTTTGCACAAAGTGTTGACGCATATCATCGAGTTGTTTCAATGACACACGCATAATGTCGAAATGGCGTTGTAAGATTCCTAATTCATCTTGTCTTGTGACACGAATTGGTGTGTCAAAATCACCTTCCATTAAATGTTCCGTTGCTTTCTTGAGTTGTTGCACTGGTTTAATAATGGCGTAGGTTGATGCGATGACAAGGATGATGGAAATCGTGAGTAACAGTATCAATAAGACGGCTAAGAATATACGAAATTCGCTAAAGGTTTGGCCTATGTCAGGCCGCATAAAGACTGCGATAGTTTTGCCATTGTCATAAAATGGCACACCTACTGTATTAGAAGTCACATTATCAAAGAAACCTGTAATAAATGGTTCATAGGGCTGGTTTTTTATCCCGTGATAATCGTGGCCGTCCAAGACTTGATGGATCGCTTCTGGCTTGATGTTGTCCTCTCTAAAATGTTCACCATAAAACTTTTTATCTCCATCTTCAGATACTGTGAGAAGTTGGTAATTCATTTCTCCGAGATGTTCAAAATAATGTGTGAGTGATGGGATGTCATTTTGCTCCTGATATTGCTTAGCTTCCTGTAATGTGCGGATGATTTTGCTATCATTCGAAGGCTTCAAATTAAAGTGATAATAAACGTTGGTTGCTAAAAAGCTGATGAGCGCACTGAGGAACATCACGGTAATCGTGTAGACTGCAATACGACTGTAGAGTGATTTAAACATGATGGATTTCCACCTTATATCCTAAGCCTCTACATGTATCAATCGTAATATGCGCCCCTAGTTGCTTGAGACGTTGTCGTAAACGTTTGATATGTACATCGACGGTGCGTTCATCTCCCTCATAATCAAAGCCCCATACTTTTTCAATTAATGATTCACGACTGTATATTTGTTTTGGATGTGACGCCATTAAGAATAACAGTTGAAATTCTTTATTAGGAAGGTTCATCGTTTTATGACCGACACTCATTTCAAGGTAAGCTTGATTTAATTGGACATTTCCAATATTAAGCGCGTCATTCGCATTGATCTGATAACGTCTTAACACTGCTCTGATACGGAAAATTAACTCTTCGACTTCAAACGGCTTAGTCAGATAATCATCTGTTCCTGTAATGAAAGCCTGAGATTTATCGCTTAACGCATCACGTGCAGTTAACATGATGACAGGTAAATCGAAGTCTTCTTTTAATATGCGGCAAAGTTCAAAGCCATCTATCCCTTCCATCATAATATCGATAACCGCAATATCAATTTGGTGTGTTTCTAAATAGTTTAAGGCTGCTTCACCACTAGATTGCGTCACGGGATGGAGATGGTGCTTTTCTAAGTGGTCAGCGACATAGTGTAATATTTTTGGATCATCATCAACGACTAAACAGGTTGGCATAACGTTTCCTCCTCATTGTCTATTTATTATATACACATGCAGCGACTCAGCTCAAATTATCATTTTAAAATTTTATCGTCTTGTTCATATTCAGTTCACATTTCCTTTCTACACTGTGATTAACAAATGATAGGAAAGGGAGGACAGAACCACAATGAAATTAGCGATAAAAGAAATGATGTTTTATAAGTTGAGATATCTATTAATCATGTTCATCATTTTACTACTAGGGGTGATGGTCTTATTCATCAGCGCATTAGCGCAAGGTCTTGCACGTGAAAATGTCTCACTGCTTCATGATTTGAATGCAGATCAGTATATTTTACAACAGAGTAAGCAACCCCAACTCCAAACGTCACAATTATCTCATGAGCAACAACAAGCTATCTCAGAAGTCACTGGAACGGAAGGGGCGCAACTCTCGTCTCAAGTATTATTAACGAAAGATAAAGAAGAAGATGTATTAATGATGCATACGGCGAAAGACCATCGACCTACGTTGAGTGAAGGGCATTATCCTACTCAGACAAATGAAGTAGCGGTCAATGAAAAATTAACCGGTGATGGGTTAGCAGTCGGAGATACGATGAAATTGAAGGGCGGTAAATCATTCAAAATTACGGGCATCTTGGATGACGCCATGTATGCCCATAGTTCAGTCGTTATGACGACGGAACAAGGTTTTGAGTCAGCATCTAAAGCAAGTGCTACTTTTTATCCAGTTTCGCAACTGAGTACGGACCAACAAACGAAATTGAATCAAATCGACGGTGTGAAAGTTTACGACGAATCAGAAATTACGGATGAAATTCCAAGTTATCAAGCTGAACAAGCACCACTGAATATGATGATCGTCAGTTTATTTGTCATCTCAGCTATTGTGTTAAGTGCATTTTTCTATGTCATCACGATTCAAAAAATGTCACAGATTGGTATTTTGAAAGCAATTGGTATAAAGACGAAACATCTCCTGTTTTCACTTGTCGCACAGATATTAATGGCTACGTTAGTTAGTATCGCAGTAGCCATCGCATTGATTTATAGTCTGTCAATGCTGATTCCGGTATCGATGCCATTCCATTTATCGCTATCCAATGTATTCATCGTAGTCATTGTATTCGTTATTGTAGCGTTAATCGGATCTGCATTGTCATTGATTAAATTATTTAAGGTAGATCCAATAGAAGCGATCGGAGGTTCAATGTAATGACTTTAACAGTTAACCATATTTATAAAAGTTTCGGAAAAGGCAGTTCCAAAACCCATGTGTTAAATGATGTGAACTTGAATGTTGAAGACGGGGAGTTTGTCATTTTAAATGGTGCTTCAGGTTCCGGTAAAACGACATTATTAACGATATTAGGTGGCTTGTTATCTCAAGATAAAGGAAATATTTTCTATCAAGATCAACCATTATATGAAGCTACAGGTCAAGTTGCAGCGACTAGATTGAATGAGATTGGCTTTATCTTCCAGTCAGCACATCTTGTCCCATATTTGACGGTGACTGAACAGTTAACAACAGTAGGTAAAGAAGCGGGAATGAAACGTCAAGAAGCAGAAACACGTGCGACACAATTATTATCACAAATGGGTTTATCCCATCGAATGAAAGCATATCCTCATATGTTATCAGGAGGCGAACAACAACGGGTTGCCATTGCCAGAGCGTTTATGAATGAGCCTCAAATTATTTTGGCAGATGAACCCACTGCAAGTTTAGATGCCGATAGAGCTACAGAAGTTGTAGAAATGATTCGAGGACGGATTAAATCTTCGAATCGCATCGGTATCATGATTACGCACGACCGACGTTTATTTGATTATGCGGATCGCGTGATTGAATTAGCAGAAGGACAAATAGTGAGTGCTTAATCTGGATGAAAGAATTTCTAATCGTCAGTAAATAAAAACGCTATTGAAAGTGACCCTAAGTGGTTGCCATCAATAGCGTTTATTTTATCGTATGAAATTATTGGAGAAAAGGCACGATGAGCAAGCTGTAAATACTTCCTGCAAAAAGTAATCCGAAGTAAAATGTGAGTAATAGTTTATATTCGTACATCAGCGCTAAAAAGTCACGCAGAAGTGAGATTTCAAGAAAATGGTAAGGTGTGTGACTTCCGATTCCTTCCATTGAGACATTTTCCATTTGGGTATAGCGTAACGCACGTAAGATGTGAAATTGACTCGTAATACATAGAATGTTGGGTTTTGTTTGATACTGGCGTTGAATGATGCGATGACTAAATTTTAAATTCTCATGGGTGCTGACAGAATTGGGCTCTCTCGTAATATGTGAGGATGGTACACCCTGTTCAATTAAATAATGTTGCATCGCTCTTGCTTCTGAGATTGGTTCATCTGGACCTTGTCCTCCTGAAACGAGGAGGTGTAACTCAGGGTTTTTCTCATATAACGCGACTGCGATATCTAAGCGTCGAGCGAGTAAAGGTGTCACACGTTCTGAAAAAATGCCGGCACCAAGTATGAGTAACAGGTCAAAGTCAAAGGCATTTCGCTGATGGATGAATCCTGAGCACCAGATACAGAAGCTGATAAAGCTAAACAACATTGTAAACGTGATGGCACTCATCCATAAACCGGCCACGTTGATAATCATCGGTCCATATGCGATGTAGAGTCCTGAAATGGTTAATAGAACCATGATGTATACCATGTGATATAATCGTTTCAAAAATGACCGACCGTCTTGATCATTTAGGATATCACGATGTTTCAATTGGAGTAACACGACACCAATGAGCGATACACCGATCAATTCATAAGGAATAGAGCGGTCAATAAGATGATAAAGTATGATGATGAAGCCGAGTATGATATGTATCAAAAATACGTTGATGTTGAGAAGATAAGTTTGTTTGAAAAGGACGCCTAAAAATAATACGACCATCAACACACTTATAATAATGAATAATATTTGCATCATGGGTTCTGTAAATTCCTTCCTAGTTCATTTTGGGTGTATACATTTGGATAGTTGCGTGTTCATCGCTCATTAAACCGAGCACGTTTTCGTAAAATAAGACGATCAGTTATGAAATGACATGATCGTCTATATTGAGATACAATAAATCTAATTTAGGACCAAATAAGTATATCTTTACGTTTAACGTCCTATTATAATGAAACTATATCATAGGTTTAACACAATTGAGTAATTTAGTGGGTAATGATATAGCGAGAGATAAAGAGGTGAGATCATGCAGAGACGTTCTAACAAGAAGGAGAAGGACACAATATCTGAAAATCGACAACAGCCCCACGAAGCTAGACAGCACAACGTGACTTCTCATTCACCAGAAAGTACTCACTCTGACACAGAAGCAACGCAGCAACGATCTAATATATATCGAATTATCCCAATTGGTATCGCATTATTTATTATCATTTTACTATTACTGATTTTCTTTTTATTACGTAATTTTAATTCACCTGAAGGGCAAAGTAAATTATTAATCAATGCAATTGATAATAACGATACACAAAAGTTATCCAGTGTACTTAGTACGAAAAATAATACAGTGGGTAAAGATGAAGCGGCTGCCTATATTAACTATATAAAAAAAGAGATAGGAATGAAGTCATTTCAGCAGGATGTGTATGACGAAATTGAACAGCTCAATAATCATTCATCGAGCGTAAATGGTTATATCAAAGAGAAAAACGGTGACAATATATTAAAAATCATAAAAAATGGGACACGGTATCTCTTTTTTGACAATATGAACTTTACCGCACCGACCAAAGAAGCGATTATTAAGCCAGGTATGACAGCAACGTACGAGTACAAAGCAGATGATCAGAAAAAACAAGTAAAAGCTGAAAAAAATCATACTACTTCTTTAGGGCGTTTTATTCCTGGTAATTATGAATTGAATGCGACAAAAGAAACGGCCAACGGTACCTTTACAGGTCATATCAATTTCGATTTTGCAGAGAGTAATAAAGAAACTGTTGATGTAAAGGAACATTTTAATGAAGCGTATGTCACTGTGAAATTAGAAGGCGATCGTCATGTTGATCGCGATTCGGTTAAAGTGAAAATCAACGGTAAGACATATGATTATCAAAAAGGGAAAGCATATGGCCCTTATCCTGATACACAAAACATCAATGTTTCTGCAACAGGTCAGGCGAAGAAAAAAACATTCGACACCAATGAAACGACGCTGAAAACAGATAATATTAAAGAAGACACCGAAGCCATGTTACATTTTGATGATAAAGAAATTGATGATTATGTAGCGAAAAAAGAGAAAGAAGAAAATAGCTTAAAAAATAAAGTGACACAATTCTTCAGCAAGTATACGTCAGCCATCAATTTAGCCCAAAGTAATGACGATTTCAATCTCGTTGCTGATTTTTTGAAGGAAGACAGTAGCCAATATAAAGATGTGAAACAAGATATAGAACAAGATGGTTTCACATGGATGCAGCCACCGGTTGTGACAGAGATTATTCGGCAGGGCCATCGATACGATATCACTGCTGAAGGATTCAAGGCGAATGGTGAATATGGCGAGTTAAACTACCAATTGGAAGATGATGGTACATCAGCAAATGATTTAGTGTTAGTCCATGCAGAAGAACAATAATTGATGCGAAAACGATGACTCATGCGAAACCCGGATGGGTTCATTGTATAGATAACGCATCAGTAATCAAAAATATGATCCCCTTACATCGATGGTTAACAACCGCTGTGTAAGGGGATTTCGTGTGATATGAATATAAAATTTTCAACATAATCTGACCGCTTATTCAACGCGACGGCGTCTATTTCTAAAGAACAAGCTGATGAACAGTAATGCAATGCTACAACCGAGTAAGATGAGTGAATTGTGGATGGCATCTGCTTCAGTCAATATCTGTTCAGGTTTAATCGTAATATAATAATTTGTCAGCTCGTTAGAAATATGTGAACTGATGCGTTGGATAATCATAGAAAAGAAAAATGTGATGACGAGCATAATCGCAAGCGCAAAGATATTCAACGCTTTTAACGCTGTTCGATTAAAAATGGCAGTCAACACAGTGAATATCAGACTAATGATACAAGCGATAAAGAACACATAAAACACGATGATTAAACGATCGATGCTTGTTTGTAACTGATCTATATCACTGAGATTAAAGTTTAACTCAGACGCTTGATTAATCGTATCTTGGAGTTTAGTGAGCTCTGTAAAATTAATAGGCTGATCTGCAAACACGAGATTAACAATCGGTTCGCGATACATGCTGTAACCGGTAATTGCGACGAGCACAAAGACGATGATTTGTATAATCAAACTGATCCAAGAGCGTTTTTTCTTGCCTGTACGATTGCTCCGATACATGCGTTCTTGTTGAAATTGTTGTTCAAATTGGGGTGAAGGTTGCTGATTATTCATAATACTCCTTTCTATAGTTGCAAATATCAATAGTGCGCATCTCAATTAAGTATAGACACATCCTGATTTAAAGCGACTAAATGATGATTTTTAAGTTGGGTCTGTTATAATGTGTATGAAAATGACTTAATGATAGGGATGTTTAATTAATAATAAATTGCAAGTATAGACATCGTTAATTGATAGATTTACCTTTATTATAACATATTGATAAGACTTACGATGAGACAACTTGATAGGTAGCTACATGATGGACACAGAATTACGATAGGTGGGTGAATCAAATGAGGGAAAAATTATTAGGCAAATTTTTAGATCGTTATATTTTACCAAGTCGAACAATGAATTTTAAAGATGAACAACGGTTCAATACTTTTGTAGATAAACAAGCAACTAAAAATGACAAGAAACATAAACAACCTGAATCATTGAACGTTAAATCTAATTTAGAAAAAGAAGAATTGGATGGCATGCAGGTGTTTCGTTTTAATTTTAGACATAGTACAGCTAAGAAAATTTTATATATTCATGGTGGTTATAATATTCTCCAACCTTCCGTCTTTCACTGGCGTTTTATGGACAAGCTCGCATTGAGCATGCTTCATGAAATTGTGATGCCTATTTATCCGAAAACACCTACATATCATGTCGCAGATACATATGAGGCGTTAAATAAAATATATCAACAATTATTGAGTGAAGTGGAACATTCAGAAGATATCGTATTGATGGGTGATGGCTCAGGTGCTGCGCTCGCATTAAGTTTCACTCAGCAACTCGTTGAGCAAGATCAACCGTTACCACGTCAGCTATATTTAATTTCGCCACTGCTAGATGCGACGTTATCTAATGAGTTGATTACGACAGAGCTTAAAAAACAAGACATTTTAGTGAATACACATTATACGACGAAAGTGATGGAAATATGGGCAGATGAATTATCATTAGACGATCCAAAAGTGTCTCCACTTAATGGGCACATGATTGGCTTACCGCCGATTTTCATATTTGGAGGCAGTCGAGAAATTTACAATCCAGATATGCAAGTGCTTGCGGATATGTTAAAAGCGAAGTCGCTGGATGTACAGTTCTTCGAATATAAGAAAATGATTCATAATTTCCCATTGTTTCCGATTCGAGAATCTCATAAAGCATTGAATCAAATTCTGTATTATTTAAATCATTAATGTTGGCAGACATTTTGCATACAAGCCAAAAGACTTTGAACCTTTAACCGTTGATTGCGTTAAGTTCAAAGTCTTCTTTATATTGAGTGAATATACGTTTTATGACACGCTGATGCGATGTCCAAGTTGTTTAGGCCAGTCGACTTGTGGTTGAGCGTGATGGGCCTGTTCAAGTTGTGAGAAAAAGGATGCTGGAAATGGTGCGGTTTGATTCGTTGAGCGGTCAATACCAATCATCATAACTTCATTGGTTGCTGCTAGGGTGTCATCATCTTTATACAGCATGAGGAAAAAGTGGATACGTTTTTTATCATAATCATAGATATAGACATGAATATTAAAGTGGTCATCTTTTGCTAACTCAGACAGATAACTCGTATGTACTTTTGCTGTAAACACTGTATAATTGAGTTGGTCTCGCGCAGCTAACGACAGGCCATGCTGATAGTGAAATTCATTAATCGCTTTACTGAATACGATGTTGTAATCTGAATCGTGCATATGACCGTTATGATCAATCATATCTTCTGTGACTTGATGGTGTGTGATAAATGGATACTGCATGGGTTCGACCTCCAATGTCTCATATTTGTAGATATCATAGCATATTCCATTCTTTTTTATGATAAAATAGAATCGTTGCACATTAAATGGCTTGAATGAATGCGCATTGATGTATCAGGTATCTCAATGTGTCATAGTTGAGTTTCATCTATGACAACACGTTATGCTATAATAACTGACGTGAAATCGTTCGAGTCATGCATTGTCGTATAAAGCGCAATATATCTCATGTAAGCATGAGTTTTAATATTAAGGAAGAAAAAGAGTAATTGAACCGCGTCAATCAGTATCTATGACGCGTATGAAACAGTAATGAAAGTAGGAACAATATGAGTGATGAAATAAGAGAACGACGTAAAAACGAGCACGTAGAAATAGCGATGGCTCAACAAGATGCAAAGATCTCAGATTTTGATCGATTACGCTTTGTCCACTATTCTATGCCTTCCATCGATGTCTCAGATGTACAATTAAAAAGTGAACTCGATGATTTTACGTTGTCATCACCAATTTATATCAATGCGATGACAGGAGGGAGCGACTGGACGAAGCAAATTAATGAAAAGTTAGCAGTGATTGCAAGAGAAGCAGGCTTAGCTATGGCAGTCGGTTCTACTCACGCTGCATTGCGCAACCCGAATCAGCGCGATTCATTCAAGGTCGTCCGTGAAACCCATCCTGAAGGCATCATCTTTAGTAATGTTGGCGCAGACGTGCCTGTAGATAAGGCAGTAGAAGCAGTAGAGTTACTCGATGCACAGGCGCTTCAAGTTCATGTGAATGCACCCCAAGAATTGGTGATGCCAGAAGGAAATCGTACATTTTCTGCTTGGAAATCCAATCTGGAAAAAATTGTTAAACAAGTCCACGTGCCTGTCATCGTAAAAGAAGTCGGTTTTGGTATGAGCCAAGCCTTTATCGATGATTTATATGAATTAGGTGTGAAGTATGTTGACGTCAGCGGACGTGGAGGTACGAACTTTGTCGATATTGAAAATGAGCGCCGTTCATTAAAAGATATGTCTTATCTTTCACAATGGGGCCAAAGCACGGTAGAGTCTTTATTAGAAAGTAAGCACGCTCAATCCTATATGACGGTCTTTGCAAGTGGGGGCGTCCGTACACCTCTAGATGCTATCAAATGTTTAGCGTTAGGCGCTAAAGCAGTTGGCATGTCACGTCCATTCCTAAATCAATTAGAAAATAAAGGGATTACGGCGACGCTCGAATATGTAGAACAGTTTCATGAGCAACTGACACATATTATGACGATGTTGAATGCGAAAACTATCGCTGAGTTGCCTGAGGTACCTGTCATATTTGACCTACAATTACAGAATTGGATTGCACAGCGTCATTTAGACATATAAGAATGAAAAAGGTTCGAACTTATCATGAGTTCGAACCTCTTTTTATTGCCAGGTAGATGAAGCATCTTGCATTTCTGATTTACGCATGTGAGAGACATAAGGATTGCCTTTAACCGTAAAACGTAACGGTTTCTCAGTCCATTCGCCTTTATTAGGAATCCCTATACGCGGACTTTCTTCGATTGATTTAGGATATTTGCGATGCTTCGTATCAATTTGTAAAGGAGCACTTGTTAAGTGCTTGCCATTAATGTCCCGGGGAATATGAAATGCTTTGGTCCATTTACCTGGTCCATTTGTCACTTCAATTCCCGTTTTATTTCTATTTTGTTCCATATATTCGATACCTTCTTCTGGTTCTATGCCGCGGATTAAAACACCTTCAGGTACATCCTCTTCTTGTGTAACGAAATTAACTAACAGTTGTGTGTGTATCGAATGACCATAGATAGTACCTCCGCGTTGATATAAAGATTCTACGCTCGGAGTTCTTCTATGATTATAGCCATGAGCAGCACGATCGCTTGCACCAAGGTAAGCTTCCGTTTCGACAATATAGCCACTATAAGTGATGTTACCCTCTTGATATATCACCCGTACACCGAGTAAATCTTTTGCAATATCTGTAGTTTGACGATTTAAAAAGTCCATCAATCTGTTAGCCCCCCATTCAATAATACGCTCATCAGTTCATGTAGATGGTTCGATTACTTACATATTATAAAGTAAATGACAGCGCGCGTCGATGATAGCCAAATGAGTGTCATCACATGTTAATTGAGCGTATATATGTCATTTAATTATGTGGTAAGTAAATTAACTTTAAAGTTAATTTTTTGATTTATGAAATAGTTAAAAATACGAAGTAGAAGTATGCTATAGTAAAGGTACCAAATAAGAGGATAGGAGAGAATCTATGACTTTAAGCATCGATCACGTAACGAAACGTTACAATACGAAAGTAGCTGTAAATGATATTTCTCTAGAGTTAGATCAAGGGAAAATGCTAGGGTTCTTAGGACGAAATGGTGCAGGGAAGACCACGACTTTTCGCATGATTTTAGGCCTAACCCCTATGAGTGAAGGACGTATTACATATAATGGTGAGAAGATTGGTCCCCATATGTATAACAGAATTGGTTATCTTCCTGAAGAACGCGGTTTACATCCGAAAATGAAGGTCGAAGAAGAACTGCGTTATCTAGCAACGCTGAAAGGCATGAAATCTAAAGCCATATCTGAAGCGTTAGATTACTGGCTTGAGAGATTTAATATAACTGAAAATCGCAACAAAAAAATAGAGAAGTTATCTAAAGGGAATCAACAGAAAATTCAATTGCTTGCGAGCATGCTTCATGAACCCGAATTGTTGATTCTAGATGAACCATTAAGTGGACTCGATCCAGTGAACGTAGAGCTCTTAAAATCTGCAGTGTTAGATTTAAACAGCAAAGGGGCAACGATTATTTATAGCTCACATAGAATGGAACATATTGAAGCACTTTGTGATGACGTGTGTATATTGAATAAAGGTGAAATGATTGTCTCAGGGACACTACAAGATGTGAAAGCAAATCATGGGAATAAACGGATCGTGATAGAAACAGAACATCCGATGCCTGAGATAGATGAATTGCCAGGCGTGTTAAACGTTGATAGAGAGAAAAATGAACTCCAAGTTTCAATTGAAGATGAGTCTGTTGCAGAATCCGTCTATCAAGTCGTGACCCAATATGGTTTTGTTAGACGTTTCCAATTGATGGAGCCAACGTTAAATGAAATCTTTATTGATAAGGTGGGTGAGCTTGATGGATAAATTTTTAGCAACGTTTATGTTGACATACAAGAATAAAGTGAAAGCAAAATCATTTATTATCTTTACAACTGTCGTTGTTCTTTTGATAGTATTACTCGCTAATGTGAATAAGATTATTGAATTCTTTGATGATGGAGAAGATAAGATTGGTGTGGCTGCACCTACAACGGAATTATATGAAGCGGTGAAATCACAAAACAAACAGTTCGGTGATGATGTGCAGTTTGTAAAAATTTCTGAAAAAGATGCTAAATCCCAAATCAGAGATGAAAAGATTGATGACGCATTTGTGATTAAAGAAGGACAAGATCAACAGTTAGAAGGTAAAATTTTAAGTCATTCGACCGTTTCTGCTGAAGATGAACAACTATTGCAAACGGTGCTCTCGCAAATTCAATCGCAAATGAGAGCAGCTCAAATGGATTTAACACCGAAGCAATTAGCAGATTTACAAGCACAAAGTAAAGTTTCTAGTGAAGTCGTATCCACAAGTTCAGATGGTTCATCATTGAGTCCATCACAACAAGCGTTGAATAGTATCATTATTAATGGCGGCGTCTTTTTAATGTTTTTCATCATCATTAATTACAGCAGCCAAGTCGGCATGGAAATTGCTACTGAGAAAACATCCCGTGTCATTGAAATGATTATTACGAGTGTCAAACCCGTCACGCATATCACAGCTAAGATTTGTGGTATTCTTGCCGTCGCGTTTACGCAAGTGTTTATTTTCGTCGCTACTGCCGTGATTTGTTTCTTCGTATTTGATGTCAGTGATTTATTAGATGGATTTGAATTTGAAACTAATCCAGAGACAACGCGGTTAATTGTTGTAGGTATCATTTTCTTAATTCTTGGGATTATCTCATACGTACTACTTTCAGCCTTGCTTGGTTCAATCACAGCTCGTATTGAAGACATCAACCAAACTTTCATGCCTGTGACATTGATCTCTATTGTCGGGCTCTACATTGGTATATTTAGTTTTATTAAACCGGAAAATATGCTGGAAAAAGTAACGAGCTTTATTCCACTATTATCACCATTTATCATGTTTATTCGATCAAGTACACCAGATGTATCATGGATTGAGATTTTCATTAGCATGGGATTATCAGTTATCGCTATCGTATTGCTCGCTTGGTTAACATTGAGAAGTTACAAAGACAGTGTCTTACGTTTCGATAAAGGATTGATTCAAAGTTTCAAACGGTTATTTAAACAATAAAATGCGTCTTGTGCTGTAAATTTAGTTGATATTACGCAAAGGCGGTTCTATAATTGGGAATAACGTGTAATCTAAGGGAGATCACGCAGTAAGTTATAAATAAAGGGAAGTAAGATGGTTAAAAAGGTTGGGACTCGTCGCTTAGCTTTTTGAAGGTGTTCAGATAGTGATGCGAAAGCTTCTAGAATAATGGTACTCAACCTTTTGCCTTAAAGTGGATCGTACGGAAAGGATTTATATTGAATATGTTTACAAAAGTCGAACACCAAAGTAATGGTTTTGATTTAATTAAGATTAACAACGACGAAACGACAATTGTGTTTACGAATTATGGGGCCCGTATTGTTTCATGGAAATACAACGATAACAATATCGTTTTAGGAAATGTAGTTGAAGCAGACGAATTTTATCTCGACAATCCGTTTAACTTTGGCGCAACAATTGGACGTTATGGTGGTCGTATTGCAGATGCTACGTTTGAGTTAGAAGGACAAACGTATCAATTAGAAGCAAATGATGACCCACACCATATACATGGCGGCTCAAATGGATTAGATACGACATTTTTTGACTACGAAATCGTAGAACAAGTGAATCAAACGAAGATTATTTTCACAACGGAACTGACAGAAGCACAAGACGGATATCCTGGTGATATACGTATACAGGTGACCCATACGTATGATATCAACTATTGTTGGACGGTTGAATACGAAGCGACCTCTACGAAGACCACATTATTTAATCCGATGAATCACGTGTATTTCAATTTAAACCGTGATAATAACGTCGTAGACAATCATGTGTTATCGAGTGAAGAGCTGAAATTGTATCCTCTCAATAAACAGCATCTTGTCGATACTGAGGAATCGATTGATTTGGTTGAGATGTTAGGCAAAGATAAGATTGCATTAGCAGAGTTATTCCAAAGTGATGCGCCTCAATTAGCTGAACAGATGGCACAATGTGGTGGGTTAGATCATCCTATTGAAGTGTCACAAGGTCAGTTACAATTATGCAATGATCAGTTTGTATTAGATGTTGAAACGGATATGCCGTATGTCGTCATATTCACGTTCAATGATCCTTCAAGCTGGGACAGTGATTTTAATATTTACAAAGCACACTCTGGCGTGACATTAGAAACGCAATGCATGCCAAATGATATCAATCCATATGGTGAAGATGCTTGTTCCGTTTTAGAACCGCATCAGCCATTCTATTCGAAAACGACGTATAAGATTTCAGTGAAAAATGAAGATGAATAACCATATTTGAACGATAAAGCAGTTCATGATGCAAGAGATGTCATGAATTGCTTTTTTATTCGCGATAAACCGCTTATAATTTAAGTAAGAGAGATACATAAGATAGAGCTATAGATTTCATGCATGTTCTTGTACAATAATAATTAGAAAACGTGACGTAAAGGGGCAACATAATGGATATGAATGAGTTAAAAGCGCTAACCTTTGATGATGCAATCAAGCAAATTGAAGACGGGATGATCGTAGGTATTGGTTCAGGTTCTACGATAGAACTATTAATTCCAGCACTTGCGAAACAATTAAGAAATCAACAAAAGCACATTACAAGTGTCTGTACATCTAAAAAGACCGCGATGCTCGTAGAAAATGAAGGCATTCCAGTCATGGATGTTAATGAGGTAGAACAGATTCATCTTGCGATCGATGGTGCAGATGAAGTTGACCCTGAACTCAATCTCATCAAAGGTGGGGGCGGTGCCTTGTTTAGAGAAAAGGTCATTGATGCGAAAGCGGATCGATTCATTGTACTGATTGATGAATCCAAGCAAGTTGAATATCTTGGTGCTTCGTTCAAACTACCTGTGGAAGTAGATCAATTCAATTGGATTATGTTATCCAAACAATTAGAAAAAGATTTATCATCTCATGTCGAACGCCGTATGATGGATGACGAACCATTTGTGACGGACAATGGGAATTATATTTTAGATATTCAGCTTGAAAAACCGATGAATGTCTATGATTTACATGAATATTTGATTCATTTGGTAGGCGTGCTAGAAACTGGATTGTTTTTAGATGTAACCGACCAAGTTATCGTTGGTACGCAACAGGGAGTTAAAGTTTTAAACCGTGAATAAAATAATTAACAGATTAAAAAGAACCCCTTCACATCAATGTGAAGGGGTTTGTTTATGTTTGAAACGTCATCTTAAATGGCTTAACGGCGGTGAGAGTGACGATGCGCAGCGTTAATTTCTGATTGAATGGCGTCGTTATCGTCATCGTTGTCCGTTACTGTTTCTTCTGTAGTTTCATTATCAGTTACATCTGTTGGTTGCGTTTCTGCTTCATTTGGAACGTCGGTCTCTGTTTGATCTGTTGTAGATTGAACGGTGCTCTCTGTTTCAGTATGATCTGTATCTACAGTTTCATTTGATTCTGTTTCTGTTGATTGTTCATTTTGATCACGAGATGAGTTAGGTGTTTCGTTTGTTGCTTCGTTCGTTGGTGTGGCATCTGTTTCTTGTGAAGTGTTTTGTGCTTCGGTTGTTGCGTATGTAGATGTTGCATTTAATGCATCGTCATTGTCGCTTTCAAGTGTACTTTCATTATCACTGCGATCATTGACGTGATCTAAGTAATTATTTTCTTCTACTTCATCTAATGAACGTTTCGTTGTTAAATATATGATTAATCGAATGATTAGACTCAATGCAATGTATACAACAGTCACACCTGTAGTTGCAAGTGCAATGACTTTCATCGCAAACACATTTCCTAGTTCTTCATTAAATAGGAAAACAAGTGGTATAGACATTGCTGCATGGAAGATGGTTGCAATATAAATTGTACGTCCTTCTGTGTTTCTAATTAATTCTCCAACTAATAGAGAGAATGTGAAGGAATAAAGTACGTTATACATTGTATATTCCATTGAGAACGACATGTTAATATTCCATATTGCAAAGAGCACACCTACAACGATTGAAGCGAAGAATGTGTTCATCTTCATTTCAATAATTTGTTGTAAATAACTACGGAAACCAAATTCAACAATGAATGCCATCACAATTTGTCCAATAATAATCGAACTGATTGAGACAGATAAGTCATTTGGTTGAAGTAAGATAAAACTATCAGCATACGTATTAAACGCAGTCATGCAAATAATTAAGATGATGATAGGTAAGATAAGCGCGAGAAGTATGCGCTCTACAACTTTAAGATCTATAGTGAATTTTAGCCCTTGGAGTTGTAAATCTCTGTGTTTAAAAACGAGAATACAGAAGATTGCAGCTACAAATGGTGCGAGATAGCTCAAATCAAAAACAAATGTTTTGAATGGTGTACTGCCCTGAAGATCTTTGAGGATAATTGGTAATAACAGCTGTGCAATTACTATGAACACAAAGATCATCATTGCCCATTGGAATTTTGAAATACGTTTATTGTCCATTGCTAACCTCCAATAAGGTTTATAAAAAATCATTTATGGTTCATTATACAAGTTAAAGTTCTAAAAATAAATTATTCCGTGATAAATATCTTCGAAATGTAGTAGTTGTAACATGATATGGGTATATTTGAAAGAGGTTGTATTACAAAATATGAATTTTTACAGATAAAACAAATAAAATGAATGATGCTGGCCGGGTTCTATCATTGTGTCACCATATTGAGCTCATTTTTTCGAAATCCGACGTCATTGCTTAAATGGTTGGTTCATTATAGAATTGTATATGTGAAATCGCTAACTAACACGCGTGATATTTGGTAATTCTAATAAGAGAGGGGACAAACCAATGTATCAATTAGCCAACACTGATCTATGGAAGGGTAGAGTGGATAGTGAGACAGACGAAAGTCAATTTCGCTTGTTTCAAACGGTCAACTTTAAAGATTTAACAGAATCAGCTGATTCAAAAGGACAAGAAGGTATTGGTATTCTAGGTTATGCTGTAGATAAAGGTGTAGAGTTAAACAAAGGACGTGTCGGTGCTAAAGAGGGACCAGATGCGATTCGTAAAGCTTTTGCAGGGTTACCGAAGCAAAAAGCAACCTCTGTAACGGATTATGGTAATGTGATCCATGATGCAGACCAATTAGAAGAGACTCAAGAGGCTTTTGCAGATCTCGTTAACGCATCGATTCAACGTCATAAACAAACCTTCTTATTTGGTGGCGGACATGACATTGCTTATGCGCAGTATTTAGGACTACGCAAAGCTTATCCTGATGCGTCTATCGGTGTGATTAATATCGATGCACATTTTGATACAAGACAAGCGGATTATTCCACATCTGGAACAAGTTTCCGTCAAATTCTAGACCAAGACGATAATGCGGATTATTTTGTACTAGGTATTCAACATGGCGGTAATACACAAAATTTATTTGATTACGCTGAAGCGAAAGATATCAGCTATGTATATGCTGATGAATTATTTTACCAAGTGGCGCCACCGGTAAAAGATAAAGTAGAACGTTTCATTCATGATCACGATGTCATCATGTTTACAATCTGTATGGATGTGATTGATAGTGCTTATGCACCAGGTGTGAGTGCCTCATGCGTCCTCGGATTAAGTCCACAGATTGTGCTAGAAATCGCGAAACGTATTATTCCAAATGATAAAGTCTCTACAATTAGCATTGCAGAGACAAATCCAACTTATGATATTGATTCACGCACAGCCAAATTGGCAGCGACATTCTTCTATCATTTCATGTCTTAAAATTCCAATACTGTAAACATTGATCGATGAGCGAAAGGACCTGAGTCGGGTGCTTTCGCTTTTTTAAATAGTTGATGTAAATTGTACGTGACAGCTTAGGTCTAATTTGTACAGCCTCGAGTCCTGTCGTATTAAATGATTGATAATAAATTTGTGGAATGACGGCGTAACCGATCCCTTTATGCACGAGGTTCACAGCCGTTTCAAAACGATCAGTTTCAGCAGTGATGTTGGGATGGAATGTCATGCGATTAAAGTAGTCATCTAAGTGCTTTCTCACTTGTGAGCCTTTGTTCGGAACGATGAGGGGCATATCTTTCAGCGACGTTGATTTTTGGTTCGTAAAGTTTCCTTCAGGTGCAATCAAGATATAGGATTCCTTGTACAAACGTTTAGACATGATATCTTTATGCTTGATTTTATCATTGGTTAACGCAATATCTACGTGATAGTTAAGTAGTTGAGACGTTGATAAACTTTGATCATGCGTTTCGACAATTTGATAACGCGGTGTTTCATGTGTGGTTGCATGTTGTTGAATCATCGTAGATAACCATTGCGTAGTAGATTCTAGCACAGAAATTTTAAGTTTCGGTTGTTGATTCGTATTGAGATCAAACATTTTCTCCATTGTTTGATGATATTCGTTTACGAGCGGCACGGCGTACTGATAAAATTGAATTCCTTTTTCAGTGATTTTGATATCTTTGGTTGTACGTGTTAACAGCTGATAACCTAGTTGATCTTCCATTTTCTTGATCATAGCCGTGAGTGAAGGTTGACTAATATGTAAGTATTGAGCTGCCTTAGTAAAACTGTTAAAACGCACGATGGCTATGAAATATTCAAGGTGAAGAATTTTCATAGGATCACCCCTTTTATAGCTTTAAGTTATATATAATTAGTTTATTTATATTTGTTACCTATATAGTAACATAGTACAATATGCTTCAGAAGGGGTTCGTACTTTCTGTAAGGGGAGGAAAGTCTATGTGGAGGTTTTTTGTATATAGTTTAATCGGTATTTTATTTTTCTTTGTACCTGTAACCATTCGAGGAAAGTCGACGATATTAATTGATCATGTCGTACAATGGGTCAGTGGCATTGCGCAACCGGTTTTACCATACTATGCATTGTTATTAATTGTCATTGGCGCACTTTATCCATGGTATAAAGGAACCTGGCGGCAGTCGAAAACAGACTTTATTTTTTCAATTTTCAAACTAGTCGGTATTATCATTGGTGTAATGGTCGTGTTTAATATCGGACCAAAGTTTATTTTAAATCCCGATATGGCACCGTTTTTATTCAATAAGCTTGCCATTCCATTGAGTGTGCTGATTCCAATTGGAGCGGTATTTTTATCATTGCTCGTTGGATATGGGTTACTCGAATTTATCGGGGTTATCTGTCGACCTATTATGCGACCGATTTTTAAGACACCTGGAAAGTCAGCTGTCGATGCGGTTGCTTCCTTTGTGGGTAGTTATTCGATCGGCTTACTGATTACCAACAAAGTGTACAAAAATGGTCAGTATACACATAAAGAAGCAGTCATTATAGCGACAGGATTTTCAACAGTGTCAGCTACATTCATGATTATTGTCGCAAATACATTAGGCATCATCGAACATTGGAACCTATATTTTTGGTTTACACTCATAGCAACATTTACCGTAACAGCGATTACGGTACAAATCCCTCCTATTAGAACAGAACCTAATACAACATATGAGCAACAACCTTACCAAGAAGAAGTTAAGCGCGACATGCCTATTCTTAAAGAGGCCTGGTATGAAGCGAGGCAAGCGTTAGCACAAGCCCATACGCTATGGGAAAATGTGAAATTAAACGTTAAAGATGGCGTGAAAATGACGATGGCTATCGTACCGTCGATTATGTCGATTGGGCTACTTGGCTTGTTAATTACAGAATATACACCAATTATTCAAATTATTTCGTATATTTTCTATCCATTTATCGCAATTTTCCCTGTAGAAAATGTGGGGTTGCTTGCAGAAGCATCTACCGTCTCAATCATAGAAATGTTGTTGCCAGCAGCAGTGGTCGGTGATGCAGATATCGTCACACGTTTTGTCGTTGGGGTGGTCAGTGTCGGCGCGATTATCTTCTTTTCAAGTGTGGTGCCAGTCATTTTATCTACTGATATTAAAATTTCAGTAGGAAAGCTTGTCATCATATGGTTTGAAAGAGTTGTACTCTTATTATTAATTACGATTCCGTTTGCGCTCTTCATTTTCTAATGAAGTGTGCTGGAACACAAGTTTTAACAGTAAAATGATGGATGAAATTGACTAACTATTTAAAAAATAAGGAGCGAAGGGTAATGCGAAACATTAAAGCGAAAAAAGGTTATGAATTAGAATGTAAAGGTTGGGAACAAGAAGCAGTACTACGCATGTTATATAACAACTTAGATCCAGAAGTGGCTGAACGTCCTGAAGATTTAGTGGTTTATGGAGGTATTGGTAAAGCAGCACGTAACTGGGAAGCATTCGAAGCAATCGAACGTACGTTGAGAGAGTTAGAAGCAGATGAAACGATGCTCGTGCAATCCGGTAAACCTGTAGCCGTATTTAAAACACACGAAGAAGCACCACGTGTGTTAATTTCAAATTCAGTTCTTGTACCAGAATGGGCCAATTGGGATCATTTTAACGAACTCGATAAAAAAGGGTTAATGATGTATGGACAAATGACAGCAGGTAGCTGGATTTATATCGGTTCTCAAGGGATTGTACAAGGCACGTTCGAAACGTTTGCTGAATTAGCCAACCAACATTTTGATGGGAAATTAAACGGCACAGTCACACTCACAGCAGGTCTCGGTGGTATGGGTGGTGCACAACCGCTCGCAGTCACGATGAACGGTGGGGTAGTCATTGGTGTCGATGTGGATGAATCACGTATCGATAAACGTATCGAAACAAGCTATTGTGATGTGAAAACACATGATTTAGATGAAGCATTACGTTTAGCTGGAGAAGCTCGTGATAAAGGTGAACCTTTATCAATTGGACTTGTAGGTAATGCGGTTGATACGCACCGTGCGATCATTGACAAAGGATTCAAAATTGATATCGTTACTGATCAAACAAGTGCGCATGACCCATTAAACGGTTATGTACCAGTAGGTTATAGTGTCGAAGAAGCTAAAGCATTCCGTGAAAGCGATCCAGCGCAATATGTAAAAGAATCCGAAGCTTCAATGGCGAAACATGTCGAATTAATGCTTGAGTTACAACAGTTAGGTGCTGTGGCATTTGACTACGGTAACAACATCCGCCAAGTTGCGTATAATAATGGTGTTGAAAATGCATTTGATTTCCCTGGTTTCGTACCGGCTTATATTCGACCATTATTCTGTGAAGGTAAAGGTCCATTCCGTTTTGCAGCGTTAAGTGGTGATCCGAAAGATATTCAACGTGCAGATGAAGAAATGAGAAAATTATTCCCAGAAAATGAAAAACTAAATCGTTGGCTTGATTTAGCTGAAGAAAAAATCGCATTCCAAGGTTTACCATCTCGTATTGCATGGCTCGGCTATGGCGAAAGAGAAAAAATGGGATTAGCGTTAAATCGTCTCGTACGTGAAGGTGAAATTTCAGCACCTATCGTGATTGGACGTGACCATTTAGATTCAGGTTCAGTTGCGAGTCCTAACCGTGAAACTGAAGGTATGAAAGACGGCTCTGATGCAGTAGGAGACTGGGCCGTATTAAACGCATTGATAAATACTGCAGCAGGTGGTTCATGGATTTCATTCCACCATGGTGGCGGTGTAGGTATGGGTTATTCACTTCATGCTGGTATGGTCGTCGTCGCAGATGGTTCTGAACGTGCAGATCGACGTCTTGGAAGAGTATTAACGACAGATCCGGGTATGGGTGTAGTAAGACATGCGGATGCAGGTTACGAATCAGCCATTAAAGTGGCAAAAGAAAAAGGTATTAAAATTCCAATGATTACAGAGAAAGGTGATAAATAATGAACGATTTAATCATTCAAAATATCGGACAACTGCTTCTACCTAAAGCGACAGATAAACCGTTAAAAGGAAAAGAATTAGATGAACTCAACATCGTAGAAAATGGTACTGTTGTCATTAATGATGGCAAGATCGTTTATGCTGGACCTTACACAGATGAATATGAAGCACAATCTGTCATTGATGGTTATGGAAAAGTCGTATCACCTTCACTGATAGATGCGCATACGCACCTCGTATTCGGTGGATCAAGAGAACACGAAATGGCTTTAAAACGACAAGGTGCCGATTATTTAGAAGTTCTTGAAGGGGGTGGCGGTATCTTATCTACTGTTGAAGCTACACGCCAAGCGTCAGAAGAAGCGCTCTTTAACCAAGCAGCGAAAAACTTAACAACGATGATTCAACACGGCGTCCTTGCGGTGGAAAGTAAAAGTGGCTATGGACTCAACCACGAAAATGAACTTAAACAGCTCCGCGTATCACGCCGTCTCGCAGATCGCTTTAACTTAGATATGAAACATACATTCTTAGGACCGCATGCAGTGCCTAAAGAAGCGGAATCTAATGAAGCCTTCTTGCAGCAAATGATCGATTTATTACCAGAAATGAAAGATTATGCTGATTTCGCAGACATCTTTTGTGAAACAGGCGTCTTCTCTGTAGAAGAGTCTAAACGTTACATGCAAGCAGCGAAAGAACAAGGCTTTAAAGTGAAAATACATGCAGATGAAATCGATCCTTTAGGTGGTCTTGGTTTAGCGATTGATGAAGGTGCAATTACAGGGGATCACCTCGTCGCTTCAAGCGAAGAAGATAAAGCTAAATTGAGCGACAGTGATACGATTGCAGTGTTGTTACCAGGCACAACTTTCTACTTAGGCAAAGAAGATTACGCAGATGCACGGGGTATGTTAGACAACAATGGTGCGATTGTGATTGCGACTGACTTTAACCCAGGTAGTTGTGTGACGAATAACCTTCAACTCGTGATGTCTATCGCTTCATTAAAATTAAAACTTTCAGCGAATGAAGTATGGAACGCAGTCACAGTAAACGCTGCAAAAGCGATGGATATCGATGGTGGTACATTAAATGAAGGCGATAAAGCCAATCTCGTATTATGGGATGCGCCAAATCATGAATATATTTTATATCATTACGGTGTGAACCATGCTGAAAAAGTCATCCATCATGGACAAGTTCGTGTAGATAATCATTTAGAACTTTAATTTAAGATAGTAAATGAGTGAACACCGAAACGCTCTGACTGCGTGAGCTTCTTTGAATAGAAGCCGAGTAGTCGGAGTGTTTTTATACATAATAAACAACTTAGTTGTTGCCACCCATTAGCTTGTCGTGCATATAATAGGGTGAGTGTTAGAAAGGATGTTGGATATGGTTCAAACAGAAGATTTAGTGAAATGGAGACGGATATTTCATCAATATCCAGAATTGTCCGAACATGAATTTGAAACCACGAAGCGCATTAAAGAAATTCTCGAATTATATGATATACACATATTAGATTTACCTCTCAAGACGGGTCTCGTAGCTGAAATAGGGCGAGGCGATGAGTTTGTAGCAGTGTGTTCAGATATTGATGCACTACCCATTCGTGAGCAAGTGACACACGCGTTCACCTCCCAACAGGACGGTGTCATGCACGCATGTGGACATGATATTCACATGGCAAGCATTCTTGGTACAGCGATTAAATTGAAACAAATCGAAGACCAATTACCTGGGCGTGTACGCTTTATTTTTCAACCTGCTGAAGAATTAGGTTATGGCGCAAGCTATATTACTGAAACAGGTGCTGTTGACGGTGCGAAAGCAGTCGTCGGCTTTCATAATTTACCTTCATTGAATGTAGGAGAATTTGCGATTAAATCAGGACCGATAACTGCAGCAGTCGATCGATTTGAATTTAACATTAGAGGAAAAGGTGCTCATGCTGCAAAACCAGAACAAGGAAATGATCCAGTCATTGTATTAGGGCAATTGATCACAAGCATACAATCTATCGTGAGTCGAAATATCTCTGCCTTTGATTCAGCAGTCGTGACGATTGGTGAAGCACGTTCAGGGAATACATGGAATGTCATCGCGGATGAAGGTTACGTGCAAGGAACGGTTCGTAGCTTTGATGAAACGATACGTCAACGTGTTGAAACACGATTACAACAGATCGCAGATGGATTATCTGCTACATTTGATGTTGAAATTGAGTTGAATTATGAACGTTTGCCTGGTGCAGTGAAGAATGATGAAGCATTAACTGAAGAAGCAATCAAAGCAGCAAAACAAGTGGGATATAAAGTGACGGAGTTAGATCAAACGCTCACGATTGGCGAAGACTTTTCGGGTTATTCTGACTTGTATCCAAGTGTCTTTGCACTGATAGGTTCACAAAGTACGCATGATTTACATCATCCAAGGTTCGATCCAGATGAACAAATTTTAGACAAAGTACCAGATTATTTTGTCACATTGGTTCAACAGCTATTAGCAAAATAAATTTTTCATCCTATGTATATGACCACAGTATTATTGGGTATGTCTAAACTATAAACAGTTTAAATAGGAGTGATCAATATGGGTAATCAAGATCCAAGAACAAAATATTCAAGTGAAGATATTCCTGAACAAGAACAACCGGTACCTGGATTACAAAGTAAATTAGATCCTCAACCTGATTGTGGTGAGACTTCATATAAAGGCAATGGACGTTTAACAGATTATAAAATGCTCGTAACAGGTGGCGATTCAGCTATCGGTCGTGCTGCAGCGATTGGTTATGCGAAAGAAGGCGCAGATGTTGCGATTAACTATTTACCTGCAGAACAAGAAGACGCAGAAGATGTGAAAAAAGTGATTGAAGCTGCGGGTCGAAAAGCAGTGCTCATCCCTGGTGATTTACGCGATGAACAATTCAATTACGACTTAGTAGAACAAGCGTACAATGAACTTGGTGGTTTAGATAACGTCACTATGGTTGCAGGACATCAACAATATCACGATGATATTCATGGTTTTGATACAGATTCATTTAAAGAAACATTCGAAACAAATGTTTATCCTATCTTCTGGACTGTTCAAAAAGCATTAGAATATCTACAACCGGGCGCAACAATTACAACAACTTCATCTGTACAAGGTTTCTTACCTAAACCATTACTTCATGACTATGCAGCTTCAAAAGCAGCCATTGTTTCACTTACTAAAAGTTTAGCAACAGAATTAAGTGAAAAAGGTATTCGCGTGAACTGCATCGCCCCAGGTCCATTCTGGTCACCACTACAAATTTCTGGTGGACAACCAACAAGTAAAATTCCTAAATTCGGTCAAAACTCACAAATCGGCCGTCCAGGTCAGCCAGTAGAATTAATTGGTGCTTATGTGCACTTAGCAAGTGAAGAATCTAGCTTCACAACAGGCCAAGTATACGGTGTAACAGGTGGTTCACAAATCAACTAAGTGTTAGTGAACATCTAATAAAAGTGATTTGAATAGATCAGCTGCATCTCTGTATAGAGGTGCATTTTTTTAATGTTTAAATTTCTTAAATTGTTATGTTCATTTTTTAATTAAAAAATTAATTATTATAAAGCTAAAGAGGAAAGCATGGTATAATATAAGGAAAATAAAGCTGCATGAAAGCGAGGAGTTATGTTTGTGAAGCACAAAAATCATAAAATAATACTGTTTATTATATTGATTGCTGTTATTTTAATCATGTCTGTGGTAAGACCTCTTTGGATACAAATAGTGTTAAATATAACGCTTTGGTTAGTCTATAGTGCAATAGAATTCAGTGATTTACGTCAGCAAATTAAATCGAATGATATAAAATTGTCTCCTCTATTATCCGTAATTATTTTTGGAACGAGTCGTTTAATCGGTGGCGTGGCTATTGTGATGTTAACGATGACTGCAAGTATCGACTCTGGTTATCAAGATACGTGGGTTCCTTGGATAGGTTTTTTATGTATGTTCATCTTTCTACTCATAAATACTTATTTTGTAAGTAAGAACACTGATAACGAAATAGCTTCAGAGCAACGTTCAATATCTAAAAAACGCATAACTCAATTTATATCATAGCCCTTGTTGTACTTATTCCATCCGTGATTCTTACTCTAACAGGTGTAACAATATCAAGTCATTTTCTTTTAGTAAGTGGGATCGCCTTACTTATAATAGAGGTGATTGGTTTTATCATCCTTGAACGTTATTTTGTAGTGGTAAAAGATAATGAATAGTCATTGACCCATAATGAAATATGTTGTAACGTTATTACAAACAATTTTATAACTTATCAAGAGAAGTGGAGGGACTGGCCCAATGAAACTTCGGCAACATGGTTAAGCGTGTGCCAATTCCAGAAGCATGTCAGTGCTTGAAGATAAGAATGAAGCGGAATAGTTAACTCTTTTCTTCAGTTATCGATGACGAAGAAAAGAGTTTTTTAATTTATATAGGAAAGTTGGCGAAACTATGGAGGAGACAAAGAAAAGTAATGCATGGGCGCTATTTCCCTTACTCGCTTTTGTGTTGCTGTTTTTAGGTATTGGGATCGTCACAGGCGATTTCTCGACTATGCCGTTAAATGTAGCGATTACCATTGCCGTCATTATCGGCTTATTACTTAATCGAAAAGAAAAATTTGTACATAAGGTTGAGGTGTTTACGCGTGGTGCAGGTGAATCGAACATCATATTAATGGTGTTGATCTTCTTACTCGCCGGAGCATTTTCACAAACGACAGAAGACATGGGTGGCGTGACTTCGACAGTTAATTTAGGTCTATCACTCATTCCACAGAATTTACTTATCGTCGGTCTCTTTGTCATTTGTATGTTTGTGTCTATCTCTATGGGTACATCTGTCGGAACGGTCGCAGCGATTGCACCGGTAGGCTTTGGACTTAGTGAAGCGACTGATGTTTCTGCTGCCATTACGATGGCAACTGTTGTTGGTGGTTCCATGTTCGGTGATAATCTCTCTATGATATCTGATACGACCATCGCTGCAGTACGGACACAAAAAACGAAAATGAGTGATAAATTTAAAGTCAACTTTCGTATTGTTTTACCAGGGGCGCTCATCTCTATTATCGTCATTTGGCTGTTGACTCATAGTGCCCACGTCGATCATACGAAGAGCTATGATTTTAACTTTATTAAAGTTATTCCGTATCTCTTTGTGCTCATCTTAGCTATCGTCGGAATTAACGTCATTATCGTACTTTTAGGTGGAACATTATTATCAGGAATCATCGGTTTAATCGATGGTTCATTTAACTGGAAAGAACTGTTGCAATCTATATCAGAAGGAATCATCGGCATGGAAGACATTGCCATTATAGCCATCCTCATCGGTGGTTTAGTTTCACTGATTCAACATAATGGCGGAATCAATTGGCTGCTTAATTTTGTACGGAGTAAAGTGAAATCCAAACGCGGGGCAGAGTTCGGTATTGCGAGCTTAGTCAGTGTGGCAGATATTTCAACAGCGAATAATACGATTTCTATCTTGATGTCAGGTCCATTAGCGAAGGATATCTCAGATGAGTATAAGATTGACCCAAGAAAATCAGCCAGTTTACTCGATATCTTTGGTGGCTGTTTCCAAGGTTTATTACCTTATAGTCCACAACTGATTGCGGCAGCTGGCGTCGCAAGCATTTCTCCATTTGAACTCGTACCTTATAGTATTTATCCGATCGTTCTTGGTCTATCTGGTATCGTTGCGATTCTGTTCGGTTTACCGCGTTTAAAACCACGTAAATAAGTGTTAGTCTTTAAAAACAAAGCGAGCCAACTTTTTGTCATAGTCGGATCGTATGCCTATGTTCACTTTATCTACTTGTTAAAAGTAAATACTTATAGTTTAGCAACAGCTTATAATGCGTTAAAATAGAACTAATATGAAAGTAGGTGACATACGTGGCAAAATATAATATAGAAGACGAAAATATCGAAATTAATTTAGAACGCCTGTTCAAACAACCATCCGAAGACGTATATCGTGCATGGACAGAAGAAGCGTTTTTAAAACAATGGTTCATGACAACAGAAAGAACCAATCAATCGATCAAATTAGATATCGACGATAATGGATCGTATGAAATTGTCGATCAAATTAACGGTAAACGCAATCTCGTTAAAGGTCAATTTTTAACATTATCACCATTTGAATATATAGAAATGACTGTAGGCATGCCTGAAATTAGTGATGATGAAGATAAAATTGAAGTGGAAATTTTTGAAAGAGAACCTGGCGTAACGCAAATGAATGTCACATATATCGCGTTATTACCAAAAGAACGCCGCCTATCAACATTAGAATATAAACAGAAGAAAAAAGAATATCATGATTCCACGAAACACGGATTTGAAATCATGTTTGATCGCATGCAACAAGCGTTGATCGACGAAGAACAAGAGGACGATTTCTCTTAAGCTTGGTTAATGTGATTCTATATACTTAAAGCCTTATCATTACGGACTGCCGCTCTATTGGCGTTCGAATGGTAAGGCTTTTTATTGTAGTTCTCCATTTTCAATGCGTCGATTATAATGACGCAATACGGTTTCAAAGAAGATGTGGTAATTGATAAAACTAGAATAGTCCGTTCCATCATTTAAATAGAATGTATTACTAGAGACGTAAATATTATAGTCTGCTTTTTGCGCGAGCGTATTGTCTTTCAAAGTTGTGATCGACATAAAGTATTTTTGGCGTAATTGGAGCAAGTTTGTTATTTCAGGGAGTTGTGGTGATTCCCCTGAAAGAGAAATAACGAAAAATAAATCCTGGTCTGTCGCTTTATTTAAAACCATTTTAAGTTCGTGTACGTCATGTAGCACGATGATGTTTTTATGCATCGTTAACAAGATCCGTTGCGCTTCTTCTGCGACATTCATCTGTGCTAAGCCTGTTCCATAGAGATAAACCGTTTCAGCTTCGTGTATTTTATCTGTCACGAGATCATAGTCTACGCGATCTAAATAGTTAAATGTATTTTCAATTTCTTGTTTAAAACTTTCTATTAAATCTGTGGACTGTTCATGCTGATGCGCACTTTCAAATTTGAGGTACGATTTAAAGTCGCTGAAACCATCAAATCCCAGTTTACGTGTAAAGCGATGAATGGATGCATTTGACGTGTGGGTCTGTCTAGCTAATTCTTGAATCTTCATCGATTTACAAGCTTCAAGATGCGTATTGATAAAATGAGCGATATGTAAGTCATTTTCATTTAACGCATTAAAATGTGTGTTTACACGTTGATCTAGTATCATGGTGCCACCTCCTCAGTGTTGTTGAAAATATTTTCAACATTTGAAAATATAATCTAATTATACAAAAGGTTTCTGAATGGCGTCAAACAGTTGTAGTAATGTAAACGCTTACGGTAGCATGATAGTTAAATGATGCGTTGTCAATGACACACTGTCATCTTGTTTTACCGAAGAGGATGGCATTGTGGTTAAAGAGGGAAGACGCTGAGGAGGAGAAAACGGAAATGAATGCGATTAAACGATTTGGGAGTGCAATGATTGTTCCCGTACTCATGTTTGCATTTTTTGGGATTGTATTAGGGTTTGCGACTTTATTTAAGAACCCATCAATCATGGGCAGCATTGCGAATGAAGGCACAACATGGTTCAAAGTATGGTCAGTCATAGAGAGTGGTGGCTGGACCATCTTCACACGTATGGAAGTAGTGTTTGCGGTTGGATTGCCTCTATCTTTAGCTAAAAAAGCACCAGGACATGCTGCATTAGCTGCTTTAATGGGCTACCTCATGTTCAACACGTTTGTAAATGCGATTTTGACACAATGGCCACACACATTTGGGGCGAACCTCGAAAAAGGGGTAGAAAACGTCACAGGTCTAAAAGCTATTGCGGGTATCGAAACATTAGATACGAATATTCTCGGAGCAATTATTATATCTGGTATTGTGACGTGGATACATAATCGATTTTACAGTAAGAAGTTACCTGAAATGCTAGGCGTATTTTCAGGCCTTACATTCGTCGTGACGATCTCATTCTTTGTGATGTTAGTATTAGCGGTCATCACTTGTATGATTTGGCCGACGATTCAAAATGGGATTTCATCTTTACAAGGCTTTATCATCGGTTCAGGTTATGTCGGCGTGTGGTTATACCACTTCTTAGAACGTGTATTGATCCCGACAGGCTTACATCACTTTATTTATGCACCGATCGAGGTTGGCCCTGTCATTGTGAACCATGGCCTAAAAGCAGAGTGGTTTAAGCATATTAACGAATTCGCAAGTAGCGCGAAAGCGTTAAAAGAACAATTCCCTTATGGCTTCATGTTACAAGGTAACGGGAAAGTATTTGGTGCAATAGGGATCGCATTAGCGATGTATGCGACGACACCAAGTGAAAATAAAAAGAAAATTGCAGCACTTTTGATACCTGCGACGTTAACAGCTGTCGTCGTTGGGATCACGGAACCATTAGAATTTACGTTCCTATTTATCGCACCTTACCTATTTGTTATTCATGCTTTACTTGCAGCGACAATGGATACCTTGATGTACGGTTTTGGACTCGTGGGTAACTTTGGGGGTGGACTGTTAGACTTCATCGCTACGAACTGGATTCCGCTCGGTCAAAATCACTGGCTCACATACGTGATTCAAGTTGGTATTGGTTTAGCGTTCACAGTCATTTACTTCTTCTTATTTAGATTTTTAATTGTGAAGTTTGATATTCCACTGCCTGGTCGTAAAAAAGATACCGAAGACGTTAAATTATTTAATAAAAATGACTATAAAACGAAAAAAGGACAACAAGATCAAGATAAAAATGCTCAAGCAACGACTGGCAATGAGTACGAAGATAAAGCGCAATATTATTTAGCGGGTTTAGGCGGTAAAGATAATATCGTCGACGTGACGAACTGTACGACACGTTTACGTTTAACCGTGAACGATATCGATCAAGTTGAAGAGAGTGATTATTTCACGAGAGATCAAATGGCACACGGACTTGTTAAAAGCGGTAAAAATGTACAAGTCGTTGTGGGTATGAGTGTACCTCAGGTAAGAGAAGCATTTGAAGCGCTCGTGAATGAGGAAGAAGATAAAGAGTAACTGTTGTTTAAAATACACGATATAAAAAGCTGAGACATGAAGTTGTCTCAGCTTTTATTAATTGCATATATGGATTAATCGATAGCCCAACTTGACGCAAAGGCAACCTCATTTCTATGAAATATGCGCTTTACTCAATACACTGCAGCAATGATAAGCAGCTAAAATATCGATATGATGTGTAGCAAGGCAGCGAATTAAAGTCGCAAAAGTAGATGGCGTACAAGTGACATCCATTCTATTTTTGTGGAATATGTAGTTGAGCTCTTCTCGATGCTCGATCATATTTACGATATCGATGATTTTATCTTTGATAAATAAATCATTGAGTCCGTCAATACGTATAGAAAAATGTTTAGAAGATTGACTTAACTGTTCTGGATCAATGATGGTATTGTTACGTGTAGTATCAAGAATTTGGTAAATTGTATAGTTATGGAAGCTTAAAAAGCTAATGATATAAGGTAATTCTCGCTTAGGAATGGTAATCTCCAACACATAGATGTTATTTATATTTCGTATGGCTGCTTGAACCGGATCACAAAATTCAATCTGTTTACATAATTTGGATAGGCGTTTACGTGTCGCACGTTTATTTAAATGAGCCATGTTTAACTGATATGTCTCTGTTTTATCTATAAACATCTTATACCTCCTAAGTCTAAAAAATGGAACACGTGTGGATTTTCGTATGTGACTTGCATGATATTTTTACACGTTTTAAGTTCAATTAAATTGTACCATGCTTTCACCGACATTTCACTAGGTCTATGGAATGAAGTTGAAAAAATATTGAATCAATCAAAAGAAAAATGTGAATTATTTGAATAGTGTTATTGTTTATATACTATAAATATGCTAGCTTATTATTAATATCAATTGAAAGGAGTGACATGATGTTATCTAGAATCAGTCAATTTGCAACGAATACCTTCTTAGTATGGATGCTTGTCGCTGCTTTGTTAGGTTTTTTATTTCCAAGTCTATTATCTCAATTAGGTGGATGGGTGCCATATTTACTTGGTATCGTAATGTTAGGGATGGGGCTCTCCATTAAACCCGAAGATTTCAAAATCGTCGTCCAAGCACCAAGGGCAGTATTGATCGGCGTGATATTACAATATACGATTATGCCAATTACCGCGTTTTTATTAGCTATCATTTTTCAACTGCCAGATAAATTAGCTGTCGGTGTGATACTTGTTGGTTGTTGTCCAGGTGGAACATCGAGTAACGTGATGAGTTATCTCGCAAAAGCAAATGTCGCTCTATCTGTTGCGATCACAACAGTTTCTACATTGTTGGCGCCAATATTAACACCATTACTTATTTTTGTGTTTGCACATCAATGGTTACAAGTGTCATTTATCGATATGTTATTGTCAGTCGTGAAAGTGATTTTAGTGCCAATCTTGCTCGGGCTGATCATTCAAAAAGTGGCACGACCCGTAGCTGAGAAGTCTGCTGAAGCGTTACCGATTGTTTCGGTCATTGCCATTTCACTCATTTTAGCTGCTGTCGTAGCAGGTAGTAAAACAGTGATTTTAACATCTGGGTTATTAATATTCCTCATCGTCATTTTACATAATGTAACGGGTTATAGTTTAGGTTATCTATGTGCGAAAATATTGAGATTAAACTATTCTGATAAGAAAGCCGTTTCTATAGAAGTAGGCATGCAAAATTCCGGACTCGCCGTTTCTTTAGCTACAGCGCATATTAGTCCATTTGCCGCATTACCTGGCGCAGTATTCAGCTTTATTCATAATATTTCGGGACCTATATTGGCGCGCTATTGGGCAGGAAAAGAAGGCAGATAAGATAGGCGCATTCTCATCTATATGTTACACTGAGCACAATGTTCGTAATGAGAAATATATCGACAATCGATGAACAACATAACAGAGAAAGAAGGTGAAGCAATGTATCGAGCAGTCATTTTCTACTTCGATGGCACACTGATTGATAGTGAAACACACTTATTTGAGGTCATGAATAAACAGTTAATCAAATACGGGGCAGAACCTGTGTCGAAAGCATTTTACCAACGTTCCATTGGCGGAGCAGCAGAAGAGCTTCAAGATTACTTGACGCAAGCGTTAGGAGAAGAGAAAAAAGCTGAAATATATGATATTCACCATAAAACGATGGATGAATTACCGCTTAGAACGGGTATAGAAAAGTTGTTGCAACAGTTAAAACAACACCATATCCCTATGGCGATTGCGACGAGTAGTTATGCGAAGGATATTGAAGCGGCTTATCGATCATTAGGGCTAGACCAATACATAGATGTAATGATTGGAAGAGAAGCTGTTTCAGAAGTTAAACCCAATCCTGAGCCCTATTTAACAGCGGTTCAAGCACTTCATTTCAGTCCTGAACATTGTTTGGCACTCGAAGATTCAATCAATGGAGCGACGGCCGCTATGCGAGCGGGACTTGATGTGATTGTAAACACGAACCTGATTACTGAGAGTCAAGACTTTAGTGACATCACGTATTTAGCAAAAGAAGTACCAGCTTCAGACATATTTGAAAAATATATCCGACAAGGGAAGGAATAAAGATGAATGGTTATATCATACTCTTTTTTCTAGCGGGACCTATTATTTTAGCAGTGAGTAATTTAGTACTCGGTCCTTTATCCAAAAAAGGGATTCCGTTTCGCATTCATTTTCGCGCATTTATGATCAGTTCAGTGATTTATTTATTATGCGCGGGCTTACTTTATTACTTTGTATTACGCCATCAATTTTGAATAGCGAAGGAATCGAAGCAGTAAAAGGGGATTCTATTAATTTTATTTAAAATAACGCATTAAAAGTGGGACAGAAACGTTCGTGTTTCTGTCCCACTTGTATGTAAATGAGCTTGTGTAGCATCATTGCATTAATGTTGAACAATGTTAAAAATCAACGTCACAACAATGAGCACGAGTAAAATCGCATCTACACCAAACATCAATTTCGCACGTTTATTATTTTCACCATTTGCTTGTGCTTCTTTCATCACTTTATAATTTGGAATCATGCTTAGTAGAAGTAACACAAGAATGATTAAACCGATAACGATCGTCATTTGTTATCCTCTCCTCGTTTAGATTTAACGATCCATTCCCATATATATCCAGCTATTATACCGACGATTAAACCGACAATAATGCCGGTTTTCATAAAATCAAATATTGCACCTACGATCATGCCAATCAGTAATGCTACAGGAATCGCAATTCCCATACGTATTTTACGTTCTGGCGTATTCATCATAGAAAATAATGTGAAATACAATAAGCCAAAAACGACCATCGCTAAAATTGATTTTCCGAAAACTGGCCAAAACGCTGCATCATCTTGCGTAAAGTAGTTCAGCAAGAAGAACAGGATACCGATAATGATTGATAGTACAACGGTGCGTGACAATAAATGTTTTTGCATATAATCTTCCTTTAATGTAGCTTATTAAAATTATATCATATCTCACAAGTGCGGCGACAATCAAACCCATAAGTTCATGATGTACAGACTTTCAGCCTTGCCACAGCACCATAGTGTTATTTTTCAATAAAAGAATCGTAAGCTTATTATGCTTACTTACAATAAAGCAATAAGTGAAGTTATAAGTAAAAGTGCACTAAATTTACTTTGCATTTTGCCTGCGAATAACATACAATTGAAAACAGTTATGAAAGCCTTTACATATAGTTTTAAAACTAATTATTTCAATTTTTCGAAAACGTCGTATCATAACTTATAAATTATTAAACAAAGATGGGGAGAAATGGGCTTCAATTCTCATGTGTGACATGAACGACAACTAATAAGAGGATTTCATAGAATTATCATGATGAGAGAAAGGGTTTGAATTATGAGTGAGAATAACGAATTAAAAAGGGGATTAAGTGCGCGTCAGATGCGTATGATTGCGCTCGGAGGAACAATCGGTGTTGGATTGTTTATGGGTGCGACAAGTACGATTAAGTGGACAGGACCGTCAGTTATTTTTGCGTATTTAATCGCAGGACTATTTATCTTCTTGGTCATGCGTGCGATGGGTGAAATGGTTTATGTGCATCCAACGACAGGTTCTTTTGCTTCATTTGCTAGCGACTATATCCACCCTGTAGCAGGATACTTAACAGCATGGAGTAATATATTCCAATGGATTGTTGTAGGGATGAGTGAAGTCATTGCCGTAGGTGAGTATATGAATTACTGGTTCCCTGATTTACCTCAGTGGATTCCAGGTGTCATTGTCGTCTTACTCTTACTCGCAGCGAACTTAACTTCCGTTAAAGCATTCGGGGAATTTGAATTTTGGTTTGCGATGATTAAAGTCGTAACGATCATCTTAATGATCATCGCAGGATTTGGATTAATCTTCTTCGGCCTCGGTAATGGTGGAGAAGCGATTGGTCTCTCTAACTTATGGGAGCACGGTGGTTTCTTACCTAATGGCTGGATAGGTTTCTTCTTTGCACTTTCAATCGTTATCGGATCTTATCAAGGTGTGGAATTAATCGGTATCACTGCGGGTGAAACGAAAGATCCACATAAAAACATCAAATCAGCAGTCAATGGTGTAATTTGGCGTATCCTAATTTTCTACATCGGTGCAATCTTTGTCATCGTAACGGTTTATCCTTGGGATGAGCTCGGTAGCATTGGTAGCCCGTTTGTTGCGACATTTGCGAAAGTCGGTATTACGTTTGCTGCAGGTTTCATTAACTTCGTTGTGTTAACAGCAGCGATGTCAGGATGTAACTCAGGTATCTTTAGTGCGAGTCGTATGACATATACGTTAGCGAACTATGGCCAATTACCTAAATTCTTCACACGTGTGATGAAAAATGGTGTACCGTTTTATGCTGTATTAGCTATCGGTACGGGTATCTTAATCGGTGCATTATTAAATGTGATCTTACCGTTATTCATTGAAGGTGCTGAGAGCGTCTTTGTATACGTCTATAGTGCATCAATCTTACCTGGTATGGTGCCATGGTTTATGATTTTAATTAGTCATTTGAAATTCAGAAAAAATCATCCAGAAGAAGTGGAGGGCCATCCATTTAAAATGCCAGGTGGCGCATTCACAAACTATCTCACAATGGCATTCTTTATCATGGTATTAATCGGCATGTTATTTAATAAGGAAACAGTTGTTTCTGTAGTGATTGGCTTTATCTTCCTAGGCTTTATGACTGCATTTTATTTCTTAAAAGGCTATCACAAATTAGATGATAAAAAACAAATATAAACTAAAAAACCGCTATGTAAGGTAAGGCACCTTGCATAGCGGTTTTTATGTTGATTGATTAGTGTTTGTAGTAAATATTAGATAAATGTTTGTGGTAATTTCCGAGTGATAGTTTAGATTGTGTAATCGTATCGAGTGCAGTCCGGAAATTCAGCGCGATGTAGCGATAGAATAACACGTCGATGATGAACAGTTGCGCAAACATGGATGTTGTCGCAGCCATACGAAAGTCATTTTCATCTGTAGGGCCGTGTACTAATGTCACATCTGACAACTCTGCAATAGGATTTTCATCGTTGCTAGAGATTGTCACCATCGGAATATGGTGGTCATTTGCGACACGCGCCATAGATAGTAATTCACTGTGTTCTCCTCGATTTGTAATAAAGATGATACAGTCACGTGCATCATGAGATGACAACGTCACTGTAAATAGATGTGTTTCTGTGATGAGTCGCACATTAATGCCTAAACGCGTTAATTTTTGGTATAAATCTGTCGCAACAATTGCTGAAGAACCATATCCAAATAAGAAGATGGTTCTGGAAGCCTTGATCATGTCGTAGATATAATCCACTTTGAGGGGATCCACGTATTCAGACACCGTGTCGACGGTCCGTTTCACACGAGAAACCATTTTCGAAGTGAGTGATTCCACCGATTCATTGCTCGAGATTTCTAAGCGGTTGTTTTGTGTGGCATGCTCAGGAATATAGTGAGAAATCGAATTTTGTAATTCGCGATAACCGCCATCTGTTACTTTTTTAAGAAAACGAGCGATCGAAGTAGGACTCGTATCTGTCGCTTTTGATAAGTCGATCGCTGTCATATTAATCACACGGTGTGGTGCGTTTAAGATATAATCTGCAATTTTCTGCTCACTATGCGTAAAATTGTTATATTCTTGACCTATAGTATAAAGTATATTTTTCATGATTGACCGCCTAGCGTATCAGATTGTCGCATTGCTTTCGTCGTGCCAAAGAAATAGGTGAATAAGAAGCCGCCTGCATAAGCCGCTAGTAATCCAGCGATGTAACCTAAATATTGATGATGTGCAATTAATGGTAATAAAGAAACACCACTCGGGCCAATGGCAATCGCACCAATATGACCAATACCAGCGATAACCGCACCACCGATACCGCCCCCGATACATGCGGTAATGAATGGGCGTCCTAACGGTAAAGTGACTCCGTAAATAAGTGGTTCACCAATACCGAGTATGCCGACTGGAAGTGCACCTTTAAGGATTTCACGCAACGTCGTATTTTTACGACAGCGTACCCATAATGCTAATGCGGCACCGACTTGTCCAGCACCTGCCATCGCAGCAATAGGTAATAAATAAGTTGCGCCTGTTTGGTTGATCATTTCGACGTGAATTGGTGTGAAGATATGATGCAATCCTAACATGACGAGTGGTAGGAAGAATGCACCAATAATAAAGCCGCTGAAGACGCCACCAATATCGATGACCCAGTTCACTACATAGACGAGTCCGTCAGAGACGAAACCTGCTAAAGGCATGATAATAAATATAGTTAATAAACCAATACACAATAATGAAATCGTCGGTGTAACGATAATGTCAATCGCATTGGGTACGACTTTATGTAATCGTTTTTCAACTAAGCTTAATAACCAAACTGCAAAGATGACGCCGATGATACCACCTTGACCAGGTTGTAATGCATCGCCGGTGAAAATGTTCATGATGACATTTTTATCATCGACACCGGTGAGTAAGGTTGTACCGCCGATGACCCCACCTAAACCTGGTGTAGCACCGAATTCTTTAGCGGCATTAATACCAGTAAAGATTGCTAAATATGCGAGCATTCCATCTTTAATGACGTTTAATACGGTTACCAGTTGGGTCACCCAATCTGCCGTGATGACTTGCGCTGATAACATGTTGTCTAATATGGCACCAATACCCCCAATCAATCCAGCACCGATAAATGCAGGGATTAACGGGATGAAAATGTTTGCGATACTACGCAAAACGCGACTCACTGGGCCACGTTTATGTTTTTGTTGGAACTTTTCTTTTTGAGTTTGTGCATGTGCTTCGGCTGTGGCTTTATAGTCGTGTTGTTTGGTCATCTGTTCAGGTATTTCTTCACCGAGTGGGGCACCGCTCTCTTCAGTGATAGCATTTGCGACCTTTGTCACGACCCCAGGACCTAAAACGATTTGAAGTTGTTCGTCCTCAACAACGCCTAACACACCTTTAATTTGTCTCAACGTTTGATAGTCTACTAAGGATTGATCTTTAACTTTGATTCGAATGCGTGTCAAACAATTGATGACACTGTCCATGTTATTTACACCACCGACAGCATCGATAATTTGATGCGCAAGGGTTTGTTCTTTCGTCATAAAATGCCTCCTCGACATATGTTCTGTTACACGATTTAGTTGTCTTTGAGCGCTGCTTTGATTTTTCCATGATGCGCTGTGAGACGCTGTCTAGCCTCATTGGCAGAACAGTCACGCATATGCATCACAATCGCAACTTTTAAATCATGGTTTGCAGCTTCATATAAATCTTGAGCTTCTGTTTGTGAGACCTCACATATTTCTTCAATAATATGAACGGCACGTTGTACCAATTTTTGATTCGTAGGCTTAACGTCGACCATCAAATTATCATAGACTTTTCCAGCACCCACCATAGTTAACGTTGAAATCATGTTTAAGATCATCTTCTGTGCAGAACCTGCTTTTAAGCGTGTGGAACCTGTTAGAACTTCTGGCCCTACAGGTATTTCCAATGGATATTGCGCAAGCTTGCCTATAGAAGTATCTTGATTACATGCAATCGCAACTGTGTAAGCGCCTACATCATTAGCAAAGTTTAATCCACCGACAACATATGGCGTCTGACCACTCGCAGCAATACCTATGACGACGTCTTCAGGTTCTAAGTGAAGGTCTTTTAAATCAGCAGCGCCTTGTGATGGGTCATCTTCAGCACCTTCGACAGCTTCTTTCATGGCTGAAGGTCCGCCTGCGATGAGACCAATAACCTGGTCATGGCTGACATTAAAGGTAGGTACGCATTCCACAGCATCAAGTACACCTAAACGACCACTTGTACCAGCCCCCATATAGATAATGCGACCGCCAGCATTAAATTGTTGTGTGGTCATTTTAATGATTTCAGTCAGTGTCTGTAAGTGTTCAGAGATTAAACTGGGTACTAATTGGTCTTCAAGATTCATCACTTTCAATGCGTCGTAGATTGACATTTCATCTAGATGCATCGTTGCACGATTTCTCGCTTCTGTTGTTAATTTTTTCATTATTCATTCCCCCATTGCTTGTATTAAACGAAACGTATCATTCGGACGTAAACAGTCGATTATATCAAGTTCATGGGGTTGGATGCGACCGACAACATTGATGTGAGAATGGGCAGGTAAGTCTGATTTGATGAGTTGTAACTCTCCTTCATAACGCCCATTGCGCACGTTGTCGATCGTAATGTCTCCCTTCTTACGTAATGTTGTATGAGAAGGGGTAATGTGGTGTGAACAAAAGCGACGTGCTTCTGCTGAACGAATGACTTTAGCAGCAAGATCTGGTCTTACTGTGTGCATTGGTTCTAATATCGAACGAATCGATGTTTCTATTTCATCTAATGCGTTAAGTTCGATGTGGAGATCGAAATGGCGTTGTTGTAACACCGCGCTTAATTGCTTTGCTTGGTGTCGTGCTAATTCTGAATCTCCAATTAAAATATGTGTGGTATCACAATCTTGTAGCCGTTGTGCGGCAACAATTGGATGTACATATCGCACGCTTTCCAGTGAAGGTAATCCTTTAAAAAGCGGTCCACGATATGTCGTGCCAGGTATAAAGCCAAAGATTTGTGCGTCACTATTGAAAGATCGAATCAATTGATTCTGAGCTGACATGTGGGATTCACTGATCCCTGTGTCAGGACGAGGATAGTAATTATGACAATAAATAAGATGTTGAAAATCTTTTGTATGTTGTACTAACGCTTGTAATAATGACGCGTCGATTGTACTTGCATTTAAACAGCATGAAAAGCCTGCTTCTAAAATACGATTGACGACTTGAACAGAGGTATCATTATCGATGCGTAAGACATATCGTAAGTTTGAATCATTGTTAAATAAACTGTAAAAACGTTGATTAAGTAGGGAAGGGTTAACGTCTAGAATGACTGTTACATCGGAATCATTGCATAGATTTAATAACGTTTCTAACCGATCATAAACCTCAGTCGCATCTTCTTCTGGAATTTGTAATGAGGTGAATATCGTGGTGAACCCTAAATCAATCATCTCCCTTATATATGACTGATTTAAAGTCGTACCTAAATAGACGGAAAATCCATGCATCTAACTCCTCCTTCGCATACTATAATCGCTTACATTATACAATATATTTAATTGTTTTACAATTTAATATAAAGTGCTAAAACCATGTAAAACACTATATTAGAAGCGCTTACAATTTCGCTTAAATTATTTTGAAAAATGAAAATTTTAAATAGATAGTGTGGATGAGGCTAACAGGAGAGGGAAAGACAAATTAAAAAGCCCTCTGCATTATTCGGTATCAGAAGGGCTTAAAAATTCGTGATAATTATGGATGTTAATATCTTGTGTTTTGATGGTCTTTTTGAATGAATATGCAATGTCTTGAATGATGTCTATTGGGATGACTTTCGTACAACCGGAACCAATTTCGAAGATGACCACATACCAGATGGCATCGTCACAAATGAGACCGATGAAGATGACATTATCTGTTTCAATGGTATGCTCATTTAAATATTCTAGCGCCATCACATTGCGTTCTGCGCAATAGATGAGGATATCGGAAAACAATGAAGGTAATTGAGGTGCGCGCGACGTTTCGAACTTAATGTAATGATCTAATGATCTTAGCGTATTACGTAATTTTGTGTGAGATAAGGATAAACATTGTTTCAGTATGTGTTTGATTTCGTCTTTGTAAGGTAATGCTGAAGTGGCTTCACTTTCCTTTAACGTTAAAAATAAAGCCGACAGTTGCTTCTCATTTAACTTCAGTGTGTATTCATGATGTTGGGATTGAATTTGATAGCCGCCATGCTTACCGTGATGTGCGATTAATTGCACGCCCTGCTCTTCTAACTCTTTAATGTCTCGTGTAATTGTGCGTTTAGATACGTTTAAGGCTCTGGCTAACGCTGCGGTAGATTGAATGTCTTGGTTCCGAATCACTTCAACTAACTGTTGCTGACGTTCACGTTTTTTCATTCGAAAGTCACCTCCATAAAAAGGTAGTACATAGTCTTAAGTGTATTATATCATATCTCGTACTATGACAACATTTAGGCGATATTTAGTTTGTGTTTAAGAAACGGTTGTGAAAGGTGTGATGAATTATCATTTTGATCATACTATAACCACAAGGTTTATAAGGCTAACTTCACCATTTACCGAGAAAAATAAATTTATTTTTAGAAAACGCTTACATTTATAATAGCTTTGTGTTATCATTGAATTAGTAACAAGGGGATAGCGAATTGAGTTGTACGACGGGCCCTCATTCATGGGTTTTGAACACAGCTGTCGATTCGCAGGGTTACTATATATAACATCTTCAATATTTATTACTTACTTTCCTTTCTGTTTTGAGGCTGGGACATTCACGTGTCTCAGCCTCTTAATATTGCTATAAACTATTTCCATCATTTTAACAATGATAAAACTGTCTTGAGAAAAATGAAATCATTTTTGATAGTGGAAGTGCGAGGCATCACGTCAGGCGAGGCATTCCCTAACAAAGTATGAATGTGATAAAATACAGGAAAATACATGAACGAGGTGTCTGAGATGGATAAACAACAATTGTTTGATATAGATGTAGCGGTAAGATCATGGTTTTCTACTTTGAATGTAACGATTCCCCGTTTAATCGAACATATGGAAACCGATACGAAACAAAATCGCTTTGATTTAGTGACAAATGTCGATCGTGACATTCAACAAAACTTTGAACAGTTCCTCCAACATTTTTATCCGTCACACCAATTGCTCGCTGAGGAAAAATCGAATCAGCAGATTGATGCCTATCACGGACATGTTTGGGTGATGGATCCCATTGATGGCACGATGAACTTAGTTAAACAACAAACCGATTATTGTGTCATCTTAGCTTATTTTGTGGATAGTGAGCCGATGTTGTCCTACATTTATGACTATCCAAACGGTATCCTTTATAAAGCGATTAAAGGTGAGGGGGCCTATGCGAATGACCAACCATTAAAGCCACCGCATACGATGGATATAAAAGATGCGATTTTATCATTTAATGCGCAAGTCTTAAATTTAGAAACTGTTAAAGCGCTATTTGATGCGTCATTTAGCTATCGCATTATCGGGTCTTGTGGCTTAGATTCGATGAGAGTAATTAAAGGCCAATTTGGTGCGCATGTGAATACCAATCCTAAACCATGGGATATCGGCGCACAATTCCTCTTCGCTTCAGAGCTTGGGCTTAAAATGACAACGCTCAACAATGAATCTGTTGATTTTGCGGAAGGTGGACCGTTCATCATCAGCAATAAAGGTTGCCACCAACAAGTGCTCGATATATTAAACGACGGCGACGGTTATCAAAAATAAGACTTTAGTACAATGTATAAAATCAAAATATCGCTATAATTAAATCAAATGCAACAGAAGAGATAGGATGTGCTAACGTTGAAGCGTTCAGAATATAGAACAAGATCAAAGATGAGCTTGCCTGCAAAAATATTATTGTGGATGGTAGCGCTCATCCTAGTTATAGCGATTGTCGCTGTCGCTTATTTTTCTTATAAAGTATTTGTAGTTGGAGATTCGATTCATAATCCTTTAGATCGCAATCACTCTGAGTTGAGGGATAAAGAAGTCAATTTATCCAAGGGAGATCCATTTACGATTGCGCTATTTGGTGTAGACTCTGATTCAGAGCGAACAGCAAACGGTGGCGGAGAACGCAGTGATACCATCATGGTGCTTGCCGTAAATCCTGAGCGTAAAACGACCGAAATGATCAGTATTCCTCGGGATACACAAGCAGAAATGGTCGGTAGAGGTACGACTGAGAAGATTAATCATGCCTATGCATACGGTGGACCGGACATGGCGGTTAAATCTCTTGAACAGTTATTGAATGTCCCGATTGATCATTATGCGACAGTGAATATGGATGGCATGAAAGAAATGATTGATACTGTCGGTGGTATAGATGTGACAAGTAATGCCTCATTTTCATACAATGGACAAACCTTTAATGAAGGTGAACAAGTTCATTTAAATGGGGAAGCGGCGATGGACTTTATACGTAGCCGAAAAGAAGCGGGTGCTGGCGGTGACTTCGGTAGACAATACAGACAACAACTCGTCATCCAAAGCTTGGCAGATGAACTCACAAGTGTGAAATCACTCACGCACTTTAATGGCTTGATGAATCACGTGCAAGATCACATTCAAACGGATTTATCTATCGGTGAGTTAAGAAAGATTGCTTCTCATTACAGAGATGCGAATGAAACCGTGAATAAATACCAGTTAGAAGGTCAAGGCGGTATTCAAAGTGACGGACTCTATTACTTCGTGCCTAATGATGACGCCTTACAACAGGTAGAATCACGCATTAAAGAAAATATTAATTTATAAATGAGAATGAAATGGGATATAACCGTTGTGAAGTGTCTACGGTGATATCCCATTGTTGTTTATATATGAAGCAAACATAATCAGATAAAATTGTTACAGATATATTACAAATGATGATATAGTGCGCGATTATAAAAGTTATTATAAATTTTGATGTAATCCCTTAACATTATAATGATTACAGTATAGAATAGTATTAACATTGTTCTGAAAAGTGTGGGGCTTTTTAGAATGAGTGTAAATGAATCATGTAACTAAACGAAAATCATAGATCTACCATGCGGGTATGGTGAATTAATATATTAAGGGGTGGTTGGATGCAACAGCATTTGATTGTCACGTTAGATGGCAAAGATTATCTTGTTGAGCCAGGAACAAATTTACTAGAGTTCATCAAATCACGAGATACGTTTGTCCCTTCCATTTGTTATAACGAATCGTTAGGGCCAATCCAAACTTGTGATACATGTACTGTAGAAATAGATGGTCGTATTGAACGTGCGTGTAGCACAACAATAGATCGACCAATGGTAGTGAATACACAAAACGATCGAGTACAAACAAGCCAAAAAGAAGCATTAGATCGTATATTAGAAAAACACCAATTGTACTGTACAGTGTGTGACTACAATAATGGTGACTGTGAAATACATAATACGATGGATCAATGGGGCTTACAACACCAAACATATGAATATAAAGAAAAACCATATGAAAAAGATTACGGCCCATTTTATCGCTATGATCCTAACCAATGTATTCTTTGCGGTCGTTGCGTAGAAGTTTGTCAGGACGTTCAAGTTAATGAAACATTAACCATCGATTGGGAACGTCAACAACCTCGTGTAATCTGGGATAACGATACATCTATTAACGATTCATCATGTGTCGGATGCGGACAATGTGCTACCGTTTGTCCTTGTAACGCAATGATGGAAGTGAACATGGAAGGTAACGCAGGTTACATGACAGACTTAGAACCTGGATCATTAGCTGCAATGATTGATTTAACTAAAAAAGCAGAACCAGGTTACGGTCCGTTATTCGCAGTTTCAGACTCAGAAGCAGCGATGCGTGAAGAAAGAATTGAAAAAACAAAAACCGTTTGTACATATTGCGGCGTAGGTTGCTCATTTGATGTATGGACGAAAGATAGAGAAGTACTTAAAGTACAACCTCAACCCGAATCACCTGCTAACCACATTTCAACTTGTGTCAAAGGTAAATTCGGTTGGGACTATGTCGATTCAGACGAACGCTTAACGCAACCACTTGTACGTAAAGGTAATGAATTCGTAGAAGTAGGATGGGAAGAAGCAATCAACGTCATCGCAGACAACTTCAAAGATATTCGCGACAATAAAGGTTCAGACCACCTCGCATTTATTTCTTCTTCAAAAGCGACAAATGAAGAATCTTACTTGATGCAAAAACTTGCACGCCAAGTTATCGGTACAAATAACGTCGACAACTGTTCACGTTACTGTCAAGCACCGGCGACAAAAGGACTCTTTAGAACAGTAGGTCATGGCGGTGACTCAGGATCAATCGACGACTTAGAAAAAGCAGATATGGTCGTACTCATTGGTACAAATACAGCTGAAGCACACCCTGTTATCGCTTCACGTATCAAACGCGGTCATAAACTTTATAACAACACATTAAACGTCTTTGATATCCGTAAACACGAAATGGCACAACGTGCGGATAACTTCTATCAACCAAAACCAGGTACCGACTTAGTTTGGTTATCTGCTGTAGCGAAATACATTATCGATCACGATAAACACGACAAAGCGTTTATCGACGAATGGGTTGATGACTTCGATGAATACTACAGCACACTAGAAACATTCACAATGGACTATGCTGAAGAAACAACAGGTATTCCTAAAGAAGATCTCATCGACTTCGCTGAACAAATGGCAGCAGCCAATGCCGTTTCAATTTGTTGGGCAATGGGTGTTACACAACAAGATATCGGTAGTGATACATCAACAGCAATTTCAAACTTACTCTTAGTCACTGGTAACTACAGACGACCAGGTACAGGTGCTTATCCATTACGTGGTCACAACAACGTACAAGGTTGCAGTGACATGGGTAGTATGCCAGACAAATTCACTGGTTACCAAAATGTAACAGACGATGAAGTTCGTGCTAAATTTGAACGTGCGTACGGTACGACATTACCTAGTGAAGTCGGTAAAGATAACCATCAAATGATGGAAGGTATTCACGCAAATGAAATCAATAGCTTGTACTTATACGGTGAAGATACAGGTATCGTTGATTCAAATATCAACTTTGTTCAATCTGCATTAGAAAAAGTTGATTTCTTAGTTGTTCAAGATGCATTCTTTACTTACACAGCATCATTCGCAGATGTGGTATTACCTGCAAGTCCTTCACTTGAAAAATCAGGTACCTTCACAAATACAGAACGCCGTATCCAACGCTTATATCAAGCGTTAGATCCAAAAGGCAACTCTAAACCTGACTGGCAAATCATCCAAGCGATTGCTAAAGCATTAGATCATGATTGGGGTTACACAGATCCTTCAGAAATCATGGATGAAATCGCAAGCTTAACACCGTTATATTCTGGTGTGAACTACGATCGCTTAGAAGGATACAACAGCTTACAATGGCCAGTAGCACCTGATGGTTCAGACGAACCGACATTATACATGAATGGTTTCAATTTCGATAACGGTAAAGCGAAATTATATCCATTAACATTTGATAACTTCTTCAAACAAGATGATGTCTATGACTTACATGTGAATAACGGTCGTTTATTAGAACACTTCCACGAAGGTAACATGACATATCGTGTGCCTGGTATTTCTTACAAAGTTCCAAATGCTTTCGTTGAAATTTCACCAGAACTCGCTGAAGATCGTGACATTCACGAAGGTGCAGAAGTTAAATTGATTTCTGACACAGGTGAAGCGGAACTTACAGTCCATGTAACAGATCGTGTTAAAGGTAAAGAAATTTATATTCCATTGAACAGTAACTCATCACTCATCGGTGAACAAGCAGGTGCGATTAACTTACTTACAAACAGTGATGTAGATAAAGATTCAGATACACCGTCATACAAACGTACTTCATGTCGTATGGAAGTGAAAACACGTAGAGGTAAATCACCACTTAACCCTACAAACTTCCGTGTAGATAAACAACGCAAACCACAATACAGTGTTCGTGTACAAGATAAATGGGAACGTGGCGATTACATTTTCCCAGGAAATCAGGTGAATAAATAATGGCAGAAAGAATTACTAATATTAAACGTTATGAAAAGACGCCAGAAGAAATCAAACAAGACAACATCAACGAAGTGATGGATGCCATCAGCGAAAATAAAGACGCCATTTTAAAAGCCATCAATCTCATCACGGTATTAGATAATAAGAAAATGCTTGATGCGACAGCGGGTATGGTCAACAGCTTAGGTACAATCGCGAATAAATTCTCTGTTGAGTTGAATAAAGAACAATATAATGGTCTCGTTACTAACATGTCATCACTTGTGTTCTTACTCGGTGATTTAAATGTCGACGACTTAAGCCATCTATTAAATAAAGTCAACAAAGGTTTACGTGTTGCGAACCAAGCAAGTCCAAATCAGAAAACGTCGATTACCGGCTTAATGGGTATCTTGCGTGACGATGAAATGAACCGTAGTTTAACTTATATGTTAAACATGTTACGAGGTATGTCTAGAGACTAAAGCCACCTTGTTTTAAGCACTTCATTAAAGGTACGATGCAGTGATTGCATCTACCTTGGTGAAGTGCTTTTTTAATTGTAGTCGTACATGAATTCAAACTGGGATAAATATGGTACAATTTGATTGATACATAAAATGGACATGTAAGAGTTAGGTAGGAAGGAGTGAGCAACTATCAATCCGAAAATGATCAAGCTTATGGCGCTCATTTCAAATGTCTTTTTAGTGATCGGTATAATTAGTTTATTTTTCCTTAATCTAATCTTAGCGATCATTATGTTTGCGATCTCTTTAGCGATTAGTTTAGTGATTTTTAATACGATGTTTAGAGATCGAACTGGCATGAAGATCGTGATTAACGTATCATTCGCTATCGTCCTTATCGCGATTATATTTGCTTTCATGAAGTTATCTTAATCTTAAAGACGTTGAGGAGCAATTTGTGTTATGGATAAAAAACAAAAGAAACAATTTTCTATTGGTATCGTCATTTTGCTGGTTGTCATCTTTGCTGTTCTGTTGATTATTAATGAAACGTCGTTATTTAATGGTAGGGAAAAGCATCCTTTTAACGAGGCCTATGAACAACAAATCGGGACTGATGTAATCAATACAAAAGAAGAAGACGATGCATTCGTAAAAGCGAGTGATGATGAGGTTAAAGCAGCGATGAAGATTGACCACGAACATCATAACCTACACTATATGGATATTTCACAAAAGGTATCTATATCTGAAGATGAAGCGAATGCTTTACTGAAGGACAAGGGTATTCTGAGTGGTAAAGGCAAAACCTTTTTAAAAGCCCAAGATAAATATAAGGTGAACGTCATTTATCTCATTAGCCATGCCCTTGTAGAAACTGGCAATGGCCATTCTAACCTTGCAGATGGGATTAATGATGGCACCCAAACCTATTATAATTTCTTTGGTATCGGCGCGTTTGATGAAGATGCTTTACAACATGGCACAAGCTATGCAAAAGAGCAAGATTGGACGACACCTGAGAAGGCCATTATGGGTGGCGCGAAGTTTGTACGTCATCAATATTTCGACAACAATCAACGGACATTATATGAAATGCGTTGGAACCCTGAACATCCTGGTACAAACCAATATGCGAGTGATATCGATTGGGATCATCACATCGCTTCCTTTATGGATACATTCTATCAAGACTTGGGCATTAAAAAAGATGATATCGAAAAAGATTTATATCGATAAGAATAAGATATAAAGTAGACTCATAATCAATGACATGAAGATGAAAATGTGAGGTGGAGAGATTAATGAAGATTGCGATTGTTGGGGCAGGTATCGGTGGCTTAACTGCTGCTGCATTACTCTATGAACAAGGACATGAAGTGAAAGTATTTGAAAAGAACCCTCAAATTAAAGCGATAGGTGCGGGCATCGGCATTGGTAACAATGTGTTAGAAAAACTTGGGAATCATGATTTGGCAAAAGGGATTAAAAACGTCGGTCAACTCGTGAGAGAACTAGAAATACGTGATCATAAAGATACGCTACTTTCAGGTATACAATTCAAGAAAAATACTGTGAATTTAACAATGAAACGACAAGATCTCATCGAAGTAATTCAATCCTATGTTCCGGATGATGCGATTTACCTAAATCATTTAGTGACACAGGTAGACAATGGAGATATGAAGGTGACGTTACATTTTTCTGCTCAAGAAAGTGAGACATTTGATCTATGTTTGGGTGCCGACGGACTCCATTCTGAAGTTCGAAATCAAGTGACGAAAGATGCTAAAGTACAATATCAAGGTTATACCGTCTTCAGAGGTATGGTAGAAGATATGCCGTTTAAAGCAGACCAAGTAGCCACAGAGTACTGGGGTAGTAAAGGCAGAGTAGGGATAGTTCCACTACTGAATAATCAAGCTTATTGGTTTATTGCGATCAATACCAAAGAACGTGATTTAACGGTACAATCATATGGGAAACCCCATCTTCAAGCGCGTTTCAATCACTATCCCGACCGAGTAAGAGCTGTCTTAGATAAACAGAGTGAAACAGATATTTTACACCATGATATGTATGATTTAAAACCGTTAAAAACATTTGTATATCAACGAACAATCTTGCTAGGTGATGCCGCACATGCGACGACACCGAACATGGGTCAAGGTGCTGGCCAAGCGATGGAAGATGCGATTGTCCTCAATCAGTGTTTAGCTTCCTATGATTTTCAACAGGCACTTGAGCGTTATGATAAACTTCGAGTAAAACATACGGCTAAGGTTATCAAGCGTTCACGTCGTATCGGTAAAATCGCACAAATGCGCAACGGATTAATGGTAGGGGCACGTAATACAATTGCTAAACGTATTCCTCAGTTCATGCTAAATCGACAAGTTAACTTTTTATATAAATCTAAATTAAAATAAAACAAAGTCTCAATCTTACTGAAGATGGTTATATCATTCAGTGTAGATTGAGACTTTTTTACTATAACAGTATCAAATAGCTATTGATTTACGATATATTTCGGATCTTCGCCGTTCATTTTACGAATCGTATCTTCAGCGACAATACGTGCCATCATATCTCGAGATTCATATGTGGCATTTCCGATGTGTGGTGTGATGACCACATTGTCCATGGATTTGAGTTCGTCATTGATTTCAGGTTCAAATTCGAATTCATCGAGTGCAGCACCTTCGAGTTCTTTCGCTTTTAAAGCATCAACGAGTGATTGCTCATTAACGATCGGGCCACGTGATGCATTGATTAAATAGCTCGTCGGTTTCATTAATTTGAACTGAGGTGTATCGATTTGGTGATGTAAGTCAGGATTGTAAGCAGCGTTGATTGTTACAAAGTCTGCTTCTTTTAATAAAGTTTCTAAATCAACATATTTCGCATCGAGCACTTTTTCTTTATCTGGTTTTTGATGGGGACCTGTATATAAAATGTCCATATCAAACGCTTTTGAACGTTTAGCAACAGCTGTACCGATTTCACCTAAACCAATGATACCGATTGTTTTACCGGATACTTCACGACCTCTGAAGAAAAGGGGTGCCCAACCATCGAATCCTTTCGTACGGCATAATTGATCGCCTTCAGGAATGCGACGTGCTACAGCGAGTACGAGCGCAAATGTAAGCTCTGCAGTAGAAGCTGTAGAAGCTTTAGGTGTATTCGTCACGTCGATGTCTTTTTGACGTGCATAATCGACATCTACGTTGTTAAAACCCGCGCCGTAATTTGTGATTACTTTAAGGTTAGGTGCAGCATCGATGACTTCTTGATCGACTGTAGTTGAAAGCAAGCGAATTAAAGCATCTGCATCTTTGACACCTGCTTTAAGTGTCTCTTTATCTACGAGTCCTGAACCGTCATACATTTCAATGTCGTAGTTTTGTTCTTTGAGTAAGTCGAGCCCAACTTGAGGGATTGCACCTGCGATATAAACTTTTACCATATCATCACTCCTTTTTGTTAAGTATATAAAATAAAGTTAATTCTAACAATAGAAAGTAATTGTACCCGTGTTAAATGTGGGGAATATAAAAAAGTGATATGTGCTTCATAAATTTTTTATGATAGCCATATCACGTGAAAAATGAGATTTTATTTTTACATGTAAATCCTATTCTAAGAGTCGCAAACCGATGACAGCTACGATAATTAATGCGATAAAGAAAATACGTTTGGCACTGTGTGATTCGTTATAAAACAGCATGCCTACGAGCGTGCCACCTGCTGTACCGATACCTGTCCATATCGCGTAAGCTGTACCCATAGGAATATCCATCATAGCAAGTCGTAGTGCACTGAAACTACAGATGAAGCCAAGACCTAATAAGACGATGAGGCTTGTGTTTTGTCTACGTGTATATTCATTAAGAAGCACGACACCTGCGACTTCAAAGCCTCCAGCAAGTAATAGAAAGAACCAAGCCATTAGTTAGTCTCCTCCTCTGTAGATAATTTGAGTCCAATAATACCGCCAATCAATGCGACGATTAAAATAATCTTAAGGATGTTCGTTGATGCGCCGAAGAATATCATATCGACAAGTACAGTACCTGCTGCACCGATACCGGTAAATACCGCATAAACTGTGCCGACAGGTAAGTGTTTAGACGTGTTAATGACGAGATAAAAGCTCAATCCAATTAAGATGAAGGTGATGGCCCACATGATCCAATTCGTTGAATGTGTGAGTCCCACAACCCATAGGATTTCACAAATACCTGCAAGGACAACCTTCAACCATTGCCACTGCATTGCGCATGCCTCCCTTTATAATACAACTCTAATATTATCTCAAATGAAAATGATTCACGCAATTAAGGCAGTTTCACGTATTGCGCTATGAACTTCCTGTCTTAATGCAATTAAAAAAGCTCAAACATCTATATCGATATAGACGCTCGAGCTATTAAATACTTGAGTCAATTAAACGACGTATCCCAAACCCACGCTTTACCGTGAGAACAACTATGCCTTTCCTCATTTGAAGAATGGGATTGATAGAGGGATAAGATAATCCTTACCTTTATAGGCTTTCACAGCTGCCACAATTCTAAAGATAAAATCTAAGATTGCGATGACAGGTAATGCGATAAAGCCGATAAGTACGAACAGTAAGATACCACTTAAAATATACCAAATCACATAAGAAATGAAGAAATTAAAGTAGTTTTTACCTGCACGATCTACGAACTCTGATGTATCACGTTTAATCAACCAAATGATTAATGGTGCAATAATAGAAGTGAAGAAGCTTAATACATAGATAAGCACGACCATTAATCTTTCTTCAGACGTGGGTTCTGTCGTCGGTGTGGAAGCGCTGTTTTGATTCACTGTCGTATTTTCTTGTTCTGATGTCATCAGGCATGCACACTCCTTTCTGTGATGTTTTAAATATAACAAATTTTTAAGAAATGTCTAAAAATTTTTAAATTATTTGTCGTATGCAACTATTATGGAACTCATTAGCAAAACGATTTTCGTGTTTATAAATGGTGAGATACGGCTATATCAATAGGTGTATGAATTATATATGACGCTGATTTATTGTTAGGAAAGAGGGGATATGTATGAAGATCGCAATTGTAGGTTCAGGTAACGGTGCTGTTACCGCAGCTGTAGACATGTATAAACAAGGGCATGATGTCCGTTTGTATTGTCGTAATCAATCGATACACAAGTTTGATCAAGCCTTAAAAGAAGGTGGCTTTCACTACAATGAGGAAGGTGACGAAGAGTTCGTACCTTTCACAAATATTAGTGATGATATGGGTTATGTGCTCGATGGGGCAGAAGTCATTCAACTTATTATTCCATCCTCATTTATTGAGCATTATGCGAGTACGATGGCTGACTTTGTAGAAGATGGACAACTCATCCTCTTTAATATGGCAGCAGCTATGGGGTCTATCCGTTTCATGAATGTGTTGGAAGATAAGCATATTAAGAAAGACCTTAAATACGCAGAACTCAATACACTCACTTATGGGACACGTGTGAACTTCGATGAGGCGCAAGTGGATTGTTCATTGAAAGTGAAGAAAGTATATTTTTCAACTTATGATAAACAATATTTGAGTGAAAGCTTTGAGAAAGTGGAACAGTTTTACCCTTACATTGTAAAAGAAGAAAGCTTATTAAAAACGAATCTCGAAAATGGTAATCCAGAAGTCCATCCAGGACCCACATTATTAAATGTAGGTCGTATCGACTATAGTAGTGATTTCGCTCTATACGAAGAAGGGATTACTTCTCATACTGTACGATTGTTACACGCTGTAGAATTAGAACGCTTAACACTCGGACGTAAGTTAGGCTTTGAATTATCTACGGCGAAAGAAGCGCGCATCGAACGCGGTTATCTCGAACGTAAAAATGAAGATGAACCACTCAATCGCTTGTTTAATACAAGTCCAGTCTTCACGCAAATTCGAGGACCTCACAGTGTGAACGTTCGTTATTTAACTGAAGATATTGCTTATGGTCTCGTGTTCTGGTCTAGTTTAGGTCGTTTGATAGGGGTGCAAACACCGAACACAGATGCTATCATTACTATTGCTTCTACTATTCTTGAAAGAGATTTCTTTGAAGAAGGTCTAACAGTCGAAAAATTAGGGGTCGAAAAGTTAGGTTTAGACTAAGTGAAGCACAGAATAAACAATGAATCATTAAATAAAAGGAGGGCGTTTTATGAAAAGAAAACCAACTTTGCTGGAAGCGTTATCGACTATTATTGTAATGATAATTATTGTCATAACTGGCTTTACTATATTTGAAATACCAATTCAAGCATTGTTGATCTTAGCTTCTGCCTATGCTGCATTTATCGCAAAACGCGTAGGATTGAGCTGGAAAGATTTAGAAGAGGGGATTACGAAACGGCTCGCGACAGCGATGCCAGCGATATTTATTATTCTAGCTGTCGGTATCATCGTTGGTACATGGACGTATTCAGGTACAGTGCCAGCACTCATCTATTACGGGTTAGAATTTTTAAATCCTACATTCTTCTTAGTTTCTGCATTTATTATTTGTGCAATCACTTCTGTAGCCACAGGTACTGCTTGGGGTTCAGCATCAACAGCAGGGATTGCCTTAATGGCGATTAGTACGAACTTAGGATTGAATCCAGGTATGACTGCTGGTGCGATTATTGCTGGAGCAGTATTCGGTGATAAAATGTCACCACTTTCAGATACGACAAACTTAGCAGCACTCGTAACGAAAGTGAATGTTTTCTCACACATTCGTGCGATGTTATGGACAACGATTCCAGCCTCACTCGTCGGTATTGTCGTTTGGCTCATTGCAGGGACACAAGCGAGTGGTAATACAGATGAAAAGCAAATTAATGGTTTGATGGGAGAAATCGCATCTATTTATAACATTAATTTCTTAACATGGGTTCCGGTTATTGTCATTGTCGCTTGTCTTTTATTCAAAATATCAACCGTGCCATCCATGCTTGCTTCTGGCTTGAGTGCCATTATCGTAGGTGCCATCAACAACGGCTTTTCAATCGTCGATGGTTTCCAAGCTTCATTCGACGGATTTAAACCTAAATACATACCAAACCATGGCGACCTTTCAGATAGAGCCACTGATCTCGTGACTCAAGGTGGTATGATGAGCATGACCGAAATTATCGTGACCATCTTTTGTGGTTACGCCTTTGCCGGTATTATCGAACGCTCTGGTTGTCTAGAGGTCATTTTACGTAGAATTGCAGCTAATATACACACCGTTGGACAACTCATATTAGCTACTGTAATTTGCGGCTTAATGATGGTATTAGCAGCAGGTGTAGCCTCTGTTGTCATCATCATTGTGGGTGTACTCATGCTTGAAATGTACGATAAAATGGATCTCGACAGAACCAACTTATCACGTACACTCGAGGACTCTGGTACTATGATTATTCCTTTAATCCCTTGGGGTACTTCAGGTATTTATTATACACAACAACTCGGAGTAGCATTTGATCAATTCTTTATTTGGACCGTACCATGTTATCTCTGTGTCGTATTCGCATTGATTTACGGCTTTACAGGTATCGGTATTAAGAAAAAACCATCATCTTCAAAATAAAATACAGCACACTTAGATTGTGAGTGGAACAAATAGGCTGGGACATCGACATGTCTCAGCCTTCTTTTATATCGGTTTAGCATCAATCGCGCTTCGTCCATCTTTGAGTTCACGTGAAAGGGGTATAATAATAAGATGCTTCACAGATTGACACGATCATTTCCTCTATGAATAAGGATGATGTTATAAAATGAGTTTTTGGACGTGTTGTGTTTTAGGTTTTAAAATAGGTTTTAGTGATAAACAAATAGTAGATAGAGGTGAAGCCAATGATTTATATATTAACGCTGATTGCTGCTATTGGTGTATCCATCGCAGTAGATCAATATTTTAATAATAAAACGCCATTTAATGCAATTACGATTACTTCAGGACTCATTGGTTTAGTGTTTTATGTATTAAGTTTTATTTTTGTTCAAATGACATGGGTGGACAACACGAATGCGCTTCATGAAAGCATATTAGTAACGCTATTTGTCTTTGCATTGTTTTGGGTGTTATCACATCGGAATTCAACGTATGACACGATATTTTATACGATAGCTATCGTGTTATTGACGATTGCACTTGCGGTGATTAACGTAACGCAACCTTCATTATCGATGTTGATTGTAAGAATTATCTTCACAGTCATCTTTTTAGGCCAAGGAATTTACGTTGTCTACAAACAAGTTAAAGATAAAGTCTCTGAAAGTTTCCCATTACTTTATTTACTCGCATTTGTATATTGGGTTTCAGTGGCTTATGGCTTTTAAGTAGCAAGTTAGAATGAAAGTCTATTTAAGCATAAAAAAATGAGGTAGGGATGACTTCTCCATGCCAGTTATGCATGACTGAGAAGATTGAATCCTTACCTCATTTTTAATATGTGAATATGAGTTCACGTTATTTTAATTTATATTAGTGAATGTAGTTGTAAGAAGCAGCTTCACCTGCTGAGATTGTACGTGAAGATACAACACCAGGACCGTGACCGAAGTTCATTTCAGACACGCGGATTGAACCGTCGCTGTTTACACTTTCAACGTATGCAACGTGACCATAAGCACCTGCAGTTGATTGCATAACCGCACCAGCTTTAGGTGAGTTATTTACTGTGTAACCTTCTGAAGCTGCTGCGTTAGCCCAGTTGTTTGCGTTACCCCAAGTTGAACCAACTTTACCGCCTGTACGATCAAATACGTAGTAAGTACATTGACCAGCTGTGTAAAGGTTGTTTGCTGAACCTGAGTTGTTAGCGATTGAGTTTGAACTGCTTGATGGTGCAGCTTGTGTAGTTACTTGGTAGCTACGGTCTGAAGTAGTTGAAGTTGGTGCTGCGCCTCTACCACCTGTTGAGTTAGCTTGGTAAGATTGAGTGTTTGCTGAGTAGTTGCTGTAACCACTGTTGTAGTTGTCGTAGTTATTGTATTGGTAAGCTTGGTCTGGACTCCAATTACCTTGCCAAGTGTAGTGATAGTTACCTTGTTGATCGATTGTGTAAGTATAGCTGTAAGAAGTAGGATCGTTAGGGTTGTATCCACCTTGGTTGTTTTCTGCTGCATCTGCATCGTTATGAGCAAATGCTAAAGTAGCGATTCCTGCAGTAGCGATAGTAGCTGTAGCGATTTTTTTCATTGTAAAAAGTCCTCCTATTATTTACATCGATAATCATTCGTTTTTTGTTAGTCCCAAGTTACTAGCGTCACGACATTATTTTTTCCTCGTTATTTAACGACAAGCAATACTTTAACAGAAAAATCATGGCTTGTGTGGGATGTTACCGTTTTGTAATTTAGTTCTAATATTTATGTTTATCATGTAATAACAGTGAATTGTACGGAAAGGGGGGCTTAGCTTGTAGCTGTGCTGTTTTTGCTTATATTTTTACGAAAATCATGACACGTTTATTACAGCGTTGTAAAAATATAGAAATATAAATGACTCCTGTGAAGGCGTTTCAAAGAGGTTGGCTATGTTCAACCCTTAATCTGTGTCATTTTGATACAAAAGGTTAAATCTGTGGCAAAAACCAGCTATTATAATGAAAAAAGCAGGCACATTAGATTAAATTAACAGTCTAAAAGTAGCTTGTTAAGCATACGTTCTATAAGAAGAATGTCGATTAAAGTGATAAGAAATTAAGTTATCAAAGTTTAAACAAGCCTTCTAAATGGTAAGTATATATGTATAAGATTAATATCATAAACGAAGGAGTGTATTGATTATGATTTTACGTTATGCGACAAACTTACGCGTAGCTAAAGATTTATATGAAGCTGCGAAACCTAAATTACAAGGTGATGAAAATGTCATCGATAACTTTGTAAACGAATTTGACTTACCACAAAAAGCAGTACCTTTAGCAGGAATAATTGAAGCACTTGCTGCTGGAAGCTTTGCACTTAGCTTCTTAAACAAAAATGTATCACGCTTAGGTTCAATATTTACATTATCTGTACTTAGCGTAGCTGCATTAAAACACTTCCAAGCTGGTCACGGTAAAGAAGGCGCAGACCATGCGTTAAGATTAATGGGCTTAGCTTCATTAAGCTTCGCTGATACATTTTGTGAAAAAAACAATAAATAAAATAAGTGAATCGTGGTAACGTTGACGTATGTATAGTTGCATACCGCGTTATGCAGAAATCACATCTAATATCAGAGTATGTGTGGAGAGAAGTTATTCTTGTTGCTACACTGCTCTGATTTTTTTATTTTTCCTCATTATAAAGAAGGCAAAATGACTGAAATCAACACACAACAGTAGCGCACGATAACATGTCTAAAAATTCAAACAATTTACTAAAAAACTATTGCAAAAATGTTAAGCTTTAGTATAAAATAAAAATGTTAATTCTAGAAGTACAGCTAGGGTAGGCAGCAGGAGGAAAAGTATCATGGAAAAAATTGAGATTAAAAAAATCGATGATGTGTTGGTAGTAAGTCAGTATGTGAAACGGTTTTACAGAGAGGTTAAAAAAGAACTTAAACTTTCATATGAAGAAGTTATCATTTTAAATTATTTGTATAATGCAGATTCAAATGAAGTTTCTGCACGTGAAATTAGTCGCGCTTCAGGTTTGGAACCTTATTTTCTCACTAAAGCAATGCAACGCTTAAGAGAAAAAGGCTACATTAGTAAAAAACGTAATACTGTAGATGAAAGAACCGTAATCATTGAGGTCGATGAAGCACAACGCCTTAAAGTTAACGAAATGATTGATCGTGTGAATCAATTTATTTAAATGCACAATATACTTAGCTAAGACTTCTCAGTATTTATATAAAATAAATGGGAGTAAGTATCTGGACTTTGATTAAAAGTGTGGGTACTTACTCCCTTTCTATTATTTAAACGTATTATCGCGCTTGGCTAGAGTCTAAGTAACGGCTTGTATGCGCTTCTGTTTTGTGGAATATCATTTCGAGTACGATGGCGAGTAACCAGTATAATACAGCAGCGACGGTATAGACTGGAATAAATTGATAACTTTCGTTTGCGATCGTTGTACTTCTCGCCATAATTTCAGTGACTTGGATGACAAACGCAAGAGATGTCCCTTTCAGTAACATGATAAATTGGTTTTCAATATTGGGTAACGCATAGCCTAATGCTTGAGGTAATACAATGCGTCGATACGTATTCCATTTAGATAAACCGATGGATTCTGCTGCTTCAATTTGAGTCGTTTCTACGGATTGAAGGCCGCCACGCATGCTTTCAGATAAATAAGCAATCGCGTGTAATGAAAAGGCGATTAAAGCAATGGCGAGCAGTGAGAATACATCTGGATCGAAGCCCAAGCTAAACGTATCATTCAGTAATAAAATAAAGGCTGGAATACCGTAGTAAAACATCAACAGTTGAACGATTAATGGCGTACTTCTAAAAAAGGAATTATAGACCACGATGAGTTGTGAGAGTACAGGAATATGATTCAAACGAATGATCGCAAATAACGTTCCAACCAGTAATCCTACAATCATCGCGACAATCGCAATCACTAGAGTAGAAGGCACGCCTTTCATTACTTCGATAATAATATGTAATAAATGATTCATAACTTCTACACTCCTTAAACTTGATACGGTCTTTCTGCACGTTTGTAAATGACTGTGAAGAAACCTTGCACGATCAATGCGAGTGCCCAGTAGATAACCGCAATGACGACGTATACTTGGAACATACCAAGGCCGTAATTATTACCGATAATTAATTGAACTTGGCCCATGATGTCAATAATGCCTATCGTAAAGGCGAGTGACGTATCTTTGATTAATTCGATGATTTGCGTCGTCACATTCGGAATACTATTACGCAGCGCTTGTGGTATCACGATATCCTTAAGAATGCGTGGATATGATAATCCAACTGACAGACCCGCTTCGATTTGCGCATACGGCACAGAAAGGTAACCTGCCCGCATGATTTCACATAGGTAAGCAGCTGAGTGTAATGAAAATGCGAGAATGACAAAGAATAATCGACTGAAGTGATTGATATCAATATGCACAAACAACAACAGCTGAGGTAGCGCAAAGTAGACTAAGAATAACTGTAATACGAGTGGCGTACTCCGCATAAATGAGATATACAGACGAACGAGAGGTGCTAAAACCTTTGTCTGCTTAATGCGAATCACTGCTAGAAAAAAGCCTAGGATGAATGCGAAGATCAATGACAACACAATCATCACTAAAGTGAGTGGTAACTGTTGTAAGACTTGTTGAAATAGATCAATCCAGTTTGTATGCGTCATGAGGCCACCTCCAATTTCGATTTGTCTTTGTTAATTTGGTCTAAATCTTCAAATACATTGATATCAAAGTACTTTTCAGAGAGCTTTTGTAATTCGCCCTCATCAATGAGTTCTTGCGTTGCTTTATCAATATCATCATGTAGTTGTTGGTTTTGTTTGTTATAAACGATGTGAAGCGGTTCTTTTTTAACAATGCCGCCGATTTTCACATCTGCGTGGAGCGCTTCTTGAATCGCTTTATAGGTATTCCAGTTTAAAAACATAGCATCTCTTCTGCCTTGACTTACCATTTTCAAGTTATCGCCGTTAGAAGGAGCCTGAATCAAATCAAGATCAATTTCTGGTGAATGTGTGTCATTATAATGAGATAAGATAGAGTACAGACCGCCACTTGGTGCTACTGGTGTTAGACGTTTGCCCGGTAAATCACTCAACGCGTGAATGTCATCGGTATCTTCATGTACTGCTAACATTGGCAAGGCATAACTATAGGGAACATCTTGATATAGAAATTGCTTTTCACGTTCAGGTGTCTTAAAGAACCAATTAATTGCCATGTCGAACTTTTGAGCACCTAATCCGACGAGGTTTGATTCCTCTTCACCTAGTTCGTACTCAAATTGATACTGTGGTAATTTTTGTTCGAGTTTTTTCATATAGTCCATATCTAAGCCAATAAATTCATTGTCTTTATTCGTGTAAAGATAGGGTGGGTTAATTTCAGCAGATAATGCGACTTTTATGACTTTTTTGTCATCTTTTTTGGAATTCGCTTCATTTGATTGCTGGCAGCTCGCGAGTGTTGTGACTGACAGTAATAGAATCAATGTTAAAAATAGTGCGCGTCTCCATCTCATTCACGATCACGCTCCATTTCCATCTGACTTAAGAAGCGTTGGATGCGTTCTGACTCACTTTCTTCTAAAACTTCAGTAGGTGTACCGCGTTGGATGATACGACCCTGATCAATGAATAGGATTTGGTCTGCGATGGCTTTAGCAAATTGAATTTCGTGGGTGACGAGCGTCATCGTCATGCCATTTTGAGCAATGGATTGGATGAGTTGTAGCACACTTTGGACAGATTCAGGATCGAGTGCTGACGTGGGTTCGTCGAGGAGTAAAACGTCAGGATTGAGTGCGAGTGCACGAATGATACCGACACGTTGACTTTGCCCGCCAGAGAGTTGAACCGGATATTTATCTTGATGTTCAAGCAAGCCTACACGTTCTAAATAATCATGGGCGATCGTTTGGGCTTTGTCTTTTTTCATTTTTTTGCCGTAGATTAAACCTTCCGTAATATTGTCGATAATGGTCTTATTTTTAAACAAATTATAATTCTGAAATACCATTGCTGATTTGTCTCTTAATGTTTTGATATCTTTCTTAGTATGATTTTCACTATCAAAAGTAACATCGTTGAGCTGTATAGACCCTGACTGAGGTATAGATAACGCATTTAAAGTACGTAGTAAGGTGGTCTTTCCAGAACCGCTTGGGTCGATGATTGCGGTGACGGTCCCCCTTTGTTGTTCAAAGCTCACATCATTCAGCACTGTTGTGTCGCCGTAATGAAGATGTAAGTGGTTGGCTGAAATCATGTTTACCATCTCCCTAAAATATATTACAGTTAAAATATCACATTAATTCCTATCGGTAAAGTAGGGATTTAACAGATAAAACCTTTTAATCGTGAATACTGAGTGATAAACTAAGAATGAAGTTAGACAAAATGTAAAGCATATGTATGAGGTGATAAAATGAAATACTCTGCGCTCATCCATTCTGATATACAACGAAAATGGATAGAAAAGTTAGATGGTGTGAAAGCAACGTTTCAAGAGCGAGCAGAATATAACGATTTAAATTCACGTTTTCCTTATGAAAATATTGAATGGCTCGTCAATGAAGGTTATACGTTACTCACTTTACCAAAAGCATATGGTGGTGAAGGAGCTACTGTAGAGGATATGGTAGTCATTCAATCTTATCTCGGCAGCATTGATGGTGCCACAGCCTTGTCCATTGGTTGGCATGTCAGTGTCGTTGGACAGTTGTATGAACAAAAATTATGGGACGAAGCGATGTTAGATCGTTTTGCGGAAGCAGTGAAAAAAGGTGCGTTAGTGAATAGAGCAGTGAGTGAAGCGGACACAGGAAGCCCAACACGTGGCGGTAGACCTGCAACGAATGCTGTTGAAGAGGATGACGGCTATGTGTTAAATGGTGTGAAAACATTTACCTCTATGAGTAAAGCATTAACACATTTTATAGTAGGTGCATACATGCCAGATAAAGATCAAATCGGCTTTTTCCTTGTCGAACGTGATGTGCCAGGCGTTGAAATTGCAGACAATTGGAACATGCTTGGTATGAGAGCTACAGAAAGTCATGATTTAGTGTTAAATGATGTTCATATTCCTAAAGAAAACTTTGTTGAAGTAAGAGGTGCAGGCCCTAAAAAACCGAACGGCTGGATTCTTCATATTCCGAGCGTTTATCTCGGTATCGCACAGGCAGCACGAGATTATGCGGTTGATTTTGCTAAAACGTATAGTCCAAATAGTATAGAAGGTTCTATTGGTGATTTGACTACCGTTCAACAAAATTTAGGTAAAATGGAAAGCTTATTACTTTCTGCACGTCATTTCTTTTGGAGTACCGCAGCGTTATATAACGTCACTAAAGACGGCGCTAAACTATGGAATGAAACTTCTGCGAGTAAAGTTCTCGTCATGAATCAAGGGTTAGAAATCGTGGATATCGCGATGCGTATTGTCGGAGCTAAAAGCCTTGAAATGGAACGCCCATTGCAACGTTATTACCGTGATATGCGTGCTGGATTGCATAATCCACCGATGGAAGATGCTGCATATACTAATATTGCGCACAGTGTACTCGGACATTTTTAGTTACGTAAGCTCATGATTGAGTCATTGATTTATGATAAAAAAGTGTCCTTTAATTGAAACAGTGATTGTTATTCGTTTGCGTAACAGTCACTGTTTTTTTCGTTTTAGAGATCTTTGAGACGGTAAAAAAGCAGATTTAGTTTCTTTATGGATGTTACTTTAAAAATATACCGTAAAAAATGTTGAATACAATGAAATTTCCATTGCAAAATATTAAATGAATCGCTATACTGTTTGTAGATGATAATCATTTTCAATGGAGGGACATTTATGAAAAAATTAATATTTCCACTGCTTGTGCTCGTATTAATACTTGCAGCATGTGGCAATAATTCAGATAAAGATTCTAAAGATTCTTCTGATAAAGAAAATAAAAAAGAAGAAACTAGATCATATACGCAAGATAGCGGTAAAAAGATAGATATTCCTAAAGATCCTCAACGTATTGCAGTGGTAGCACCAACATACGCAGGTGGATTAAAATATTTAGGTGCAAACATCGTAGCAGTTAACGAACAAGTAGATCAAAGTCAATTACTTAAAGATAAATTTAAAGATGTGACTAAAGTCGGTGAAAATGATGTAGAGAAAGTCGCTAAATCAAAACCAGACTTAATCATCGTTTACTCTACAGATAAAAACATCCAAAAATACGAAAAAATAGCGCCTACTGTTGTATTTGATTACGCTAAACATAAATATTTAGATCAACAACAAGAATTAGCTAAATTAGTTGGTAAAGAAGATGAAGAGAAAAAATGGGAAGAAGAATGGAAATCTAAAACTGAAAAAGATGGTCAAGAAATCAAAGACCAAATTGGTGCTGAAGCAACAGTTTCTATCTTCGACGAATTTGATAAAAAATTATACAGCTATGGTCCAAACTGGGGTCGTGGCGGTGAAGTCATCTACCAAGCTTTCGGTCTAAACATTCCTGATAAACTTAACGATGTCGTTAAAAAAGAAGGTTGGGCTGAAATCAAACAAGAAAAATTAGCTGACTATGCGGGTGATTACATCGTTTCTACAGGTGAAGGTAAAGCTACTCCAAGTTATGAAAAAACTGACTTATGGAGCAATCTTCCTGCAGTGAAAAACGGTAACGTGATCGAAGTACAAGCTGAAACATACTGGTACAATGATCCTTATACATTAGAGTACATGCGTAAAGACTTAAAAGACAAATTCTTGAAAAAATAATTTAAAGTAAAATGAAAATGACATCAGTAGAATTGGGGAATGTTATATCTCATGACATCACCGTTCAAACTGTCTACAAAATTAACTTTTTGTAGGCAGTTTTTTTATGCGCAAAAATGGAAACCTAGCGACTTGATCCACTTCCAAATGAACTTTTATAAAGAAGCGTTTAACATCGAAAATATACCTTAATGTAAACTTATATTTTTAAAGGTTAACATTTATGCTATAATAATTTCATTAAAGGAGGTTTCACATTGAAAGAAAATAGTATTTCAACCAGACATTTAGTTTTCACCGCATTGATGACAGCCATCATTGCGATTTTAGGTATTGTACCTGGTGTACCGCTACCAGGGATACCCGTGCCGATTGTTTTACAAAACATCGGTATATACTTAGCGGGAATCGTGTTAGGAAGACGTTACGGCACATTAAGTATTATTGTATTCTTATTACTTGTTGCAGCAGGATTACCTATCCTCTCTGGAGGTAGAGGTGGCATCGGTGTCTTTGCCGGACCATCAGCTGGATTCCTGTTCTTATATCCTGTCGTATCGTACTTGATTGGACTTGTCCGTGATGTCATGTTTAATCGCTTAAACTTTGTTGTATTATTTGTAGCGACGCTCATCGTTGGCGTGCTTTTATTAGATATTGTCGGAACAATCATCATGGGTCTTATTACGAATATCCCAGTCATGAAATCTGTTCAAATTTCACTCGCTTATATGCCTGGTGATATCATCAAAGCGATTTTAGCGAGTCTCATTGGTAATATATTACTAAATCATAGCCGTTTCAGACAATTAATATTAAAATAGGGGTAATCACCATAAAGGAGGCATTACCCTATGTATCACGTAACCATGGCGGATATCGCACATGATGGAACGATAGTAGATGAAGATGAACGAAGAACGATTTATCTCACACCACAGCATCCTTTATCGTTTCATGAAAATCAGTGGGTCTACCATCGCGTGCCATCCGTCACTCAGTGGCAAGAAGATTTAGCGTTGCAACGTCAGCAACATCGTGCACAACAATCAGACCACATGTCGTTTCTCTTCCCTCAAAATGTGATGCTAGAGGGTGCTTTACTCGATACAATTCATGCACATGATTTTGAAGTAGGATATTTAGAATTGTATGTAATTGAGTCTAAAGCATGGGATTCATATCAGATACCTGATGACTTAAAGATTCAATGGGTAGACGAAACGAACATCGAAGATTACATATCTGTATATAGTCATTTTTCGCTTCCTTTTGGAAAAGATTATATGAAAGAAATGAACGCAGCAATCAGACAAAATTACCTCAAAGATTCTAGAGCGCGTGTCATTGCATATCAGCATCAATTGCCGGTAGGGGTTGTGGACCTCATCATGACAGAGCATACCGTTGAAATAGACGGGTTCGGTGTTATCGAGTCACATCAACACCAAGGGATCGGATCAGCCATCCAAACCTTCGCAGCTCGAGCAGCAGGCACGCGTCCACTTATCTTAGTTGCAGATGGGGAAGATAGCGCAAAAGACATGTATATAAAGCAAGGTTATGTGTACCTCGGATATTGTTATCAAATTTTAAAAGAATCACTAGCGTAAACGAAGCGGTCTTTATGAAGCATAATCCGCTTCAACTAGTATCATAAAAGCCATGAAATGATTTAATGTCATTCCATGGCTTTTTGTATATAAAATGGTTTCACTGTGCGAATGCACACCAGTAGAAACCTTGTTTTCCATTGTAGGAGTCTCAATCTTCATCTGAGTGGGCGACGATACGTTCTGGATGACTATAGACATTAAAGTTACCCTCACGGATGAAGCCGACCGCAGTGATATTTAAATCGTCAGCAAGTTTTACCGCTAACGTCGTAGGTGCGGACTTAGATAAAATGATACCGACACCAATTTTCGCAGCTTTAATCAGTATCTCTGATGAGATGCGGCCACTAAAGATTAAGATTTTATCTCGAACAGGGATATGGTGTTGAATACAATAACCATATAATTTATCCAGTGCATTATGCCGTCCGATATCTTGGCGATGTTCAAAGAATGTCTTGCCATCGCTAATGGCAGCGTTATGGAGACCTCCTGTTTGTTTGAAGACAGTACTAGCACTTTGGAGTTTCTCCATCATAGTGATAATTTGTTCTGGATGCAATGTGATTTGTGTCACAGAGGTTTTCGCGATAGCAGCATCATTTTGAAAGTAAAACTCACGGCTTTTACCACAGCAAGAAGCAATCATGCGTTTAGAAGAATATTGGAAATGATCGCCCAATGCTTTTGTTAGTTCGACATGTGCAAAGCCTTTACTATCATCAATTTGGATTGATTTTAAATCGGATAATTTTAAGATCGCACCCTCTGATGCTAGGAAACCTAATGTTAATTCCTCAAAACGGTTAGGACTGCAAATGACCGTCGCAAATTCTTCACCGTTTACCATAATGGTTAACGGGAACTCAGCCGCATAACTATCTTCAGTTTCTATTAATTCACCATCCTCGTAACGAACGATGGTTTGATTGTTTAGTACATCTTCACTCATGATCTCACCTTATACTTTAATTGTGCTTACATTTTAGCGCATTTACAGGTGAATGTGAAAATATACAACTCAACTTCACAATGGATCAGCTTCCTGGAAAAGTATATGGGAGAATGAAATACTTCTTCATTGCGAATTGTAAGAACTATAGTAAAATTAAATTGAGAAATAATAGTAAATAAAAAATTAATAATAATGAAACATGAGACATGTTATAAAGAGGGGATTTTATGCTGCAAAGATTGACTGCACAGTTCAAAACATTGTTTAACACTCAACCAGACGTGAGTGCGTTTGCACCTGGAAGAATCAATTTAATAGGGGAACATACGGACTATAATGGTGGATATGTTTTTCCTGCTGCGATAGAGCTTGGCACTTATGGCTTAGTGTCAAAGAGAGACGATAAACACATTCGTATGTACTCTAATAACTTTGAGCAACAAGGCGTGCTTGAAATGGAGTTGGACGCACTCGATTATGATGCACAACATGATTGGGGCAACTATCCTAAAGGAATGGTGTATTACCTCAAACAGCAATTTCCTGAACTCGATCATGGCTTTGACATGTTGATAGAAGGTAATATTCCAAATGGTGCAAGTTTATCTTCATCAGCATCTATTGAATTGTTGACGGGGTGGTTGATGAAGTCACTATTTGAATTAGATATCGATCGCCTTTCACTCATTAAAATGGGTCAACGAGTTGAAAATCAATACATCGGTGTGAACACAGGTATTATGGATCAGTTCATCATCGGTATGGGTAAACAAGACCATGCGATTTTACTCGATACCGCTTCATTAAATTATCACTATGTGCCAACTGAGTTTGGTGACTATGTCATTTCTATCATGAATACGAACAAACGACGTAGCTTAACAGAGTCGAAATATAATGAGCGCCGCGCACAATGTGAAGTGGCACTTGAAGACTTACAACAACAGTTGAATATACAATCCTTAGGAGAACTATCTGTAGCACTATTCGAACAGAATAAGCAATTGATTCAATCCGAGGTCAATCAACGCCGAGCACGCCATGCCGTTTCTGAAAATGAACGTACAAAACGGGCTTATGAAGCGTTGAAGACCCATGATTTTGATACATTTGGTGAGTTATTAAATGCCTCACATCAGTCATTGAAAGAAGATTATGAAGTCACAGGTATAGAGCTTGATACATTAGCAGAAACAGCACAACAGGTACCAGGAGTATTAGGTGCAAGAATGACGGGTGCAGGCTTTGCGGGCTGTGCGATCGCGCTTGTCCATAAAGACCACACAGAAAAATTAGAAAAAGAAGTAACTGAAGCGTATCAAAACAAAATCGGTTACAGTCCATCCTTTTATCATGTGACTATTTCAGATGGTGTGAAATCATTAGATATAGAGCAATAACACAGCAAGCGTACGGGTAAGTTTTAGCAAACATTAGAAAGGAAGTATAACATGTCAGTATTAGTTCTAGGCGGCGCAGGATATATAGGAAGTCATGCAGTAGATGGGTTAATTCATAAGGGCTACGATGTCATTGTAGTGGATAACTTAGGTACAGGTCATCGTGACGCGATTCATCCTGATGCAACTTTCTATCAAGGTGATATAAGAGATAAAGCCTTTTTAACCGATGTATTTGATAATGAGCACATCGAAGGGGTCTTTCACTTTTGTGCTTATTCTCTCGTAGGGGAATCAATGGAAAAACCGCTCTCATATTTTAATAACAACGTTTATGGGTTATTGATCGTGTTAGAGGTCATGTTAGCGCATCACGTTAAAGACATCGTATTTTCATCTACTGCGGCTGTTTATGGAGAGCCCGATCAAGTTCCCATTACAGAAGATGACAGCAAAGCACCTACGAGCCCATATGGAGAAAGTAAACTCATGATGGAAAAAATGATCCACTGGGCGAGTGAAGCACACGGCATCCATTATGCAGCACTTCGATACTTTAATGTTGCAGGTGCGAAAGCGGATGGTTCGATTGGTGAGGACCATAGACCTGAAACGCATCTGATCCCGATCGTGCTACAGGTTGCACTACAACAACGTGACCACTTAACCATATATGGGGATGATTACGATACACCAGACGGCTCTTGTATTCGTGATTACCTTCATGTAGAAGACTTAATCGAAGCGCACATATTAGCTTTCGATTATTTAAAACAAGGCGGCACATCTGGTGCTTTCAATTTAGGTAGCAGCCAAGGTTACTCTGTATATGAAATATTAGAAGCTGCGAGAACAGTCACAGGTAAATCAATCCCCGCTGAAGTAGGGGAGCGCCGATCAGGAGATCCAAGTAAACTCATAGCATCAAGTGATAAAGCGAGACAACAATTGAACTGGAACCCGCAACATGATGATATTAATGATATTATTCGTACAGCGTGGTCATGGCATCAACAACATGAACATGGCTATAACGAAGTGACGGAGGATTAAACATGTTATTAAATCAAAATGAGCTAGATCAATTTATCGAAGCGATTATCTATCACACACAATATGAATATGAAGATGCGATTTACTTACAAAATCAGATCATTCGTATTGTTGGTGCTTCAGGTGTGACGAATGAAGAAGCATTAGAAGCCGAAGCGCATACACCTATCGAACTCGTATTACATTGGATTGAACAAGGTGTAGAAGCTGGAACCATCACGGATACGACAGCAAGTAAAGAAATTGTTGAAGCCCAACTCATGGATTTAATGACGCCACCTCCTTCAGAAGTCAACAATCATTTTAGACAGTTGTATGCGAAGGATCCAGAAGCTGCGACTGATTATTTCTACGCGTTGTCTAAGCGCAGTCATTATGTGAAAGAAGATGCGATTGCACGCAATATTAACTATGAAGTGCCGACGACTTATGGCGATTTAGAAATTACAATTAATTTATCTAAACCTGAAAAAAGTGCGAAAGATATCGAAGCGGCACGAAATGCGACACAGATTGATTATCCTCAATCCGCACTCAGTAAGGAAAATGAAGGGTACGTCGGTTCTGAAACACAAGCTGCGAGAACCAACCACCGCATTATTCGTATTCAATTAGATGGTGAACGTTGGGGCTTCCAATATTCTCCATACGCTTATTTTGAAGAACATAGCATTGTACTTGCTACAGAACATGTACCGATGCAAATCAATCGTCAAACGTTTATCAATTTATTAGATTTTATTGATCAGTTCCCACATTACTTTATAGGGTCAAACTCTGATATTCCTCTTGTAGGGGGCTCTATCATGTCTCACAATCACTATCAAAGCGGACGTCATACATTTCCAATGGATAACGCAAAAGAGCTCGAAACAATTCAGTTAAAAGGATTCTCGGATATTGAAGCGACGCGTTTGTATTGGCCGATGAGTGTCATCCGTTTAAGAAGTAGTGATAAACATCGCCTCATTGATGCGGCGACCTATGTGATGGATTGTTGGAATCAGTATTCAGATCGTACGGTAGATATAAACGCGTACAGTGAGGATGGAGAGCGTCACCACACGATTACGCCGATTACGCGCTTTAGAAATCAACAGTACGAAATTGATATTGTCTTACGTGATAATCAGACATCTGAACAATATCCGGACGGCATTTTCCATCCGCATCAAGATGTACAACACATTAAAAAAGAAAATATAGGCCTCATTGAAGTGATGGGTAGAGCCATACTTCCTGGACGCCTCAAACAAGAATTACAAGACGTAGAACAATACTTGTTAGGACAATATGAGGGTGACTTAGGTAAGCACCAGTCATGGGCTGATGAGATGTTAGACGCATATGACATTACTGAAGAGAATGTAGAACACATTGTACATAAAGAAGTGGGTTATAAATTCACGCGTGTATTAGAGGATGCTGGTGTATTTAAAAATGATGAACAAGGGCAACAAGCCTTTCAACGTTTTATAGCAACACTATAAGAAAAATGAAGTGCTTAACCCTCCTCATCTGCGGAGGGTTTTGCTATGGTGGAATGGATTCATTTTCAGTAGAAAAAAGGTTTGAAGAGGCTAAATATGGCTATATTGTGAAGAAATTTAATGCATTTAGCTCAATACAATTAGAAAGTTATATAAAAGCTTCCTTTTTAGACCAGCACATTATATAATCACTTTAACTGAAAAAGGGGGATTTAACATGAAACCAAAACACATTTTAGCAACTGTACTTGCAGGCTCTTTACTCGTCGCAGGATGTTCAAATGATGAAAAAGCGAAAGATGACAGTGATAGCAAATCATCTTCTGGCGACGGTGACAAAAAACAAGAACTTAAATTATCTGCAGCAGCGAGCTTAACAGACGTATCTAAAGATTTAGAGAAAGCTTTTGAAAAAGAACACAAAGATGTAGACGTGACATTTAATTACGGGGGATCAGGTGCATTAAGACAACAAATTGAAAAAGGTGCACCTGCAGATGTCTTCATGTCTGCAAACACGAAAGATGTTGACATGTTAGAGGATAAAGACAAAGCAGACAATGGCTATGAGTATGCGAAAAACAAACTCGTACTTGTAGGAGATAAAGATAGCGACTATAAATCTGTTAAAGATTTAAAAGGTGATGAAAAGTTAGCTATCGGTGAAATTAAATCTGTACCTGCGGGTAAATATGCTGAACAATACCTTAAAGAAGAAAATCTTTATGACATGGCAAAAGAACACTTTGTATTTGCGAAAGACGTTAAACAAGTGTTGAACTATGTTGAAAAAGGAAATGCGAAATTAGGTTATATATACAAAACGGATTTATATCAAGCTCAGAAAAATGGTGATTCAAACGTGAAAGAAATCGATGACGCAGATTTGAAATCACCAATCATCTATAAAGCAGCAACAACTTCTGATAATAAAGCGGGTAAAGATTTCATCGAATTCTTGAAATCAGACGAAGCGAAAGACATCTTGAAGAAATATCAATTCGACGCGTAAGAATAGGAGGTCTTAGCGATGGCTGATTTTACGCCATTTTGGATATCGATTAAGGTTGCAGTAATCAGTACGTTAATTGTAACTATTCTCGGTATCTTTATATCAAAATGGTTGTATCAAAGAAACGGTGTGATAGGGAGAATTTTAGAGAGCATCATCGTGCTGCCTATCGTGCTACCACCGACCGTGATGGGTTTTATCTTACTCATCGTCTTCTCTCCACGCAGTTTTGTAGGGCAGTTTTTTGCTGAAGTATTACATTTACCGGTTGTTTTCACGCTGACAGGGGCAGTGATTGCTTCTGTCATCGTGAGCTTCCCGCTCATGTATCAGCATACTGTGCAAGGTTTCAGAGGAATCGATAATAAAATGCTGAACACTGCGCGGACGATGGGGGCGAGTGAAGGTAAGATTTTTACTAAGCTCGTATTACCTTTATCAAAAAGAGCCATTTTATCAGGTGTAATGATGAGCTTTGCGCGTGCGATTGGTGAGTTCGGTGCGACATTAATGGTGGCCGGTTATATTCCTAATAAAACCAATACATTACCGCTTGAGATCTATTTCTTAGTTGAACAAGGGAGAGAGCATCAAGCTTGGTTATGGGTGCTTGTCCTCGTCGCATTTGCGGTTACAGTCATCGGTACAATCAATATTCTGAACCATGATCGTTATAAGGAGGTTGATTAGACGATGAAACTTCAGCTGACCCACATGCTTAAAAAGACGCAATTAACGTTAAACATTGAAGATCAAGCTCCAAAGATTTATGCGATCAAAGGCCCTTCAGGCATAGGTAAAACGACGGTATTAAACATGATTGCCGGATTACGTGAACCGGATGATGCCTATATCGAGATCAACGGCCACGTATTAAAAGATTCTCGTAACCATATAGATGTGAAGATTCAACAACGCCATATCGGTTATCTCTTTCAAGATTACCAGTTGTTTCCTAATATGACGGTATATCAAAATATTACATTTATGGCGAAACCGAGTGATCATATTGAAAATTTGTTGAATGAATTAAACATTAAACATTTAACGGAGCAATATCCAGCGACGTTATCAGGTGGGGAATCGCAACGTGTCGCTTTAGCGCGGGCGTTAAGTACAAAGCCGGATATCATTTTATTAGATGAGCCATTTTCAAGTTTGGATGATGCGACGAAAGAAGAAGGCATGACATTGGTGAAACGCATTTTTCACGAGTGGCGCATCCCCATCATTTTTGTGACACATTCAAACTATGAAGCAGAACAACTTGCGGATGAAGTGATTACAATAGGACAGTAAATCGTCTTTAGGCGCAGCGGATATTGACTGTAAGCTGTTAAAAAAGAAAGTGAAGTCGTTACGACGGCTTCACTTTTTTGTGGACTCAGTACTTTCAGGTATAGGGAAGTATTTAAAAATCTCACCAGAATCGACAGCGTCACTTAATGTACCGAGCCATGTGTAATATGTTTTTGAGTGGTCAATTTGTTCCATGACTGACTGAGCTTGTTCTCTAACCGTATCTTCAGTCTCGTCATCGTTTAAAATATCTTGAAGGAGTACCTCTGCTTCTTCTATGGCATCCATGTTAATTTTGATTTCACGTTTCCATTTTTGGGAGAAGAATTTACCGAAAAACGTAAAGAAGTCTTTTTCAGCAGTGAAGTGTTGCTTTCGACTGCCTCTGATAAAGCGTTGTTTGACAGCATCGAATTCTTGGAGTTTCTTCACACTCGTACTCATACTTGGTTTACTCATTTGTAATTCTTCTCGCATTTCATCTAAGGTCATGCTTTTCTTTTCAAACACCATCGTGCCATATAAGTTGCCAACGCTACGATTGATGCCATATAGATCCATTGTTTCCCCTATAGAGTTGATGACGATGTCTTTAGCTTGTTCTAAGCGATTTTCATCATCTGTTGAATGTGGCATGTCTACACCTCCAGTTACTTCTTTAATTATGCGTGCGTAATGAGAGAAATGCAACCCTATGCGATCATTTATATAAAAAAGTGATTTAGATAAAAGTTAAATTTTTAATCATTATGTATAACATAGAAACTTTAATACGTTTGCTTAAATGATGCAAAGCATTCACAACGAGAAAGTGATTGAAGTACTTATTTTAAGTGAACAAATAAAGTTCGTATAGTAGTCAAAGTCATTAGACCAAGGTATCATATAGTGTTATATTTATAAGCAAGTAAAAAGCATGTAATTTGGCGATGTGTGAATGTGTGGCGTGCCTATCATGGACGAGTAGAAATCGGACTTCACTTCATCCAAATGAACAGATTAAGACGAAAGAAAGGAACCTAATTGTGACTCAAGAACGCTATTCTAGACAAATACTATTTAAAGAAATCGGTTCAGACGGCCAAGACAAAATCAATGACAGTCACGTTTGTATTATAGGTATGGGAGCCTTGGGTACACATTTAGCAGAAGGTCTCACACGTGCAGGTGTCAGCGAGCTCACTATAGTCGACCGAGATTATATCGAATATAGTAATCTTCAAAGACAGACTTTATTTACAGAGCAAGATGCAGAGATGGCAACACCTAAAGTCATTGCTGCAAAACGTGCATTGACTGAGATTCGCCATGATTTAACAGTTCGCGCACATATCGCACATGTGGATGCCTATTTTTTAGAACAACATGTTCAAGATGTGGATTTAATTTTAGATGCGACAGATAATTTTGAAACGAGACAGTTGGTCAATGATTTCGCATACCAACAACGTATACCTTGGATCTATGGTGCAGTGGTTGAAAGTACATACGTAGAAGCGGCATTCATTCCAGGACAAACACCGTGCTTTAATTGTTTGATGCCGCAGTTACCAGTGATCAATCGAACGTGTGATACTGTGGGCGTGATTCAACCCGCTGTGACGATGACGACAAGTCTACAATTACGTGATGCCCTTAAAATTTTAACTGGACAACCCGTACAAACTAAAATGACGTACGGCAATTTATGGGAAGGAAGCCATCACACGATTGGGTTTACTAAATTGCAACGTGAGACATGTCAGACGTGCGGGACTCATCCGACTTTCCCTCACTTAGACGAAACGCAACGTCAGTTTGCATCCCTTTGTGGTCGAGATACCGTACAGTACCAAAATGATCATATTTCCCAGGAAATGTTAAAGGAATTTCTCGAGTCGCATCAAATGAACTATCAAAGCAATCCGTATATGATACGTTTCCAATATAAAGGGTATCGTATTGTAAGTTTTAACAGTGGTCGTTTATTGATTCATGGAACCACACGTCCAGCAGAAGCAGTTACATTGATTAACCAATTGTTTGGTTAGAAGGGGGACTTATAAATGTCTATGCATACCAATGTACAGTTAGATCGAGATATTAAATGTGCCGTATTAACGGTTTCAGATACTAGAAATTATGATACGGATAAAGGAGGTCAATTGGTGCAGTCGTTATTATCAGACCTTAATGTATCGATTGATTCATCACATTATCGTATTGTGAAAGATGATAAAGCAGCGATTACGACACAGCTCAAAGCATGGCTCGACACAGATATTGATGTGATCATTACTACAGGTGGTACAGGTATCGCCGCAAGAGACGTCACAATCGAAGCAGTGCAGCCATTATTGACGAAGGAAATTGAAGGTTTTGGTGAACTGTTCAGATATTTAAGCTATACCGAAGATGTCGGCACGAGAGCACTTCTTTCTAGAGCGGTAGGAGGCACAGTGCATGATAAACTGATTTTCAGCTTACCAGGCTCTACGGGTGCTGTAAAATTAGCGCTAGAAAAATTAATTAAACCCGAATTAAATCACCTCGTATTAGAAGTAACAAAATAGAAAGTTGTCGTAGTGGCTAAATACAAAAAGAACATGAATGACAGGGAAATGAGTTCCACGTATCATTCATGTACATCACACATTTAAAGGTTTTTAAGTTATTGATCTTCGTGTGCTGATCGTTGATAGTCTCCTGATTTACCACCCGATTTAGATTCGAGATACGTTTCGCCTATCACCATGCCTTTATCGACGGCTTTAGTCATATCATAAACCGTTAAAGCAACGACAGAAGCTGCAGTGAGCGCCTCCATTTCAACGCCTGTCTTACCTGTCGTAGAGACGGTTGCGGCTATGTTTAATTGATAGGCATCATCGTCTTGTTGTTCCCAGTCAAAGTTTACATCGATACCTGTTAAAGGGAGTGGATGACACATCGGGATGATGGTTGCAGTGTTTTTAGCAGCCATGATTCCGGCAATTTGAGCAGTGTTAAGTACATTCCCTTTTTTAGCAGTATGTTCGATGATTTGATGATAAATTGTATGATTAACGGTAATGCTAGAATGTGCTGTCGCTGTACGTTTAGTAACGTCTTTCATTGAAACATCGACCATTTTAGCGTTACCTTGATCATTGATATGTGTAAAGTCAGACATGTTATACCTCCTGTTTATAGTAGTATAGCATGAATATAAATATGTTAGGAATGATAATCATGCCAGTAGAAAAGAGACATCCTATCCTAGTTACTGAAGCGATTCAAAGAGTAGTTAAACAAGATATTTTCATGGAAAAAACACAAGTCAAACTGAATGACAGTTTAGGCTATGTACTCGCAGAAGATATTGTCGCAACATATGAAATTCCACGTTTTGATAAATCTCCATATGATGGCTTTGCGATTAGAGCGAAAGATTCTGAAGGCGCAAGTGGTGAGCATCGCATCGAATTCAAGGTCATCGATCACATTGGTGCAGGTAGTGTATCAGAGCATGTCGTTGGTGATCACGAAGCGGTTCGTATCATGACGGGAGCAGCGATGCCTGAAGGTGCAGACGCTGTCGTCATGCTAGAACAAACGACAGAAGGGGAAGGGACTTTCACCTTACGAAAAGCATTCGAACCTGGAGATAATGTGTCTAAAAAAGGTGAGGAAACAACGGTAGGCGATGTTGTTTTACAAAAAGGTCAACACATTAATGCAGGTGCGATTGCAGTGTTAGCGGCATATGGTTATACAGATGTCCCTGTATATCAAAAACCGAGCGTGGCAGTCATTGCAACAGGTAGCGAGCTTTTAGATGTAGCAGATGAACTAGAGCCAGGAAAAATACGCAATTCTAATGGTCCCATGGTTCAAGCACTTGCCCAAAAAATCGGTTTAAATGTAGACACGTATAAAATCCAACAAGATGATTTGGAAAGTAGCTTAGCTGTCGTGAAAGAAGCTGCGGAAAGTCATGATATCGTCATTACAACCGGTGGCGTCTCTGTCGGTGATTATGATTACTTACCAGAAATTTATCAACAACTCAATGCGGAAGTACTGTTCAATAAAGTAGCAATGCGACCAGGGAGCGTAACTACTGTAGCCGTTGCGAATGACACGTACTTATTTGGTTTGTCAGGTAATCCTTCAGCTTGTTATACAGGATTTGAACTATTCGTTAAACCCGCGGTGTTCCATATGATGGGAGCAACGCGTATTTATCCTCAAGTCGTACAAGCGACATTGATGGAAGACTTTAAAAAAGCGAATCCATTTACACGTTTCATTCGTGCTACTGTAACCTTTAATGGTAAAGCGATGACAGTCGTGCCTTCTGGCTTTAATAAATCAGGTGCTGTGGTCGCGATTGCCCATAGTAATGCGATGATCATGTTACCTGGGGGTAGCAGAGGTTACCAAGCAGGTTATACCGTCAACGTAATCTTGACAGACTCTTCAGCGTTAGAAGCGGAATTACTCATATGATTTTGCAAATTATAGGTTATAAAAATGCTGGCAAAACAACATTAATGTCACATACGATTGCATTATTGAAGAAACAGCAATTGACTGTAGCGACGTTAAAACATCACGGTCATGAAACAGAAGACATTACGTTACAGGACGACCAAGTCGATCATATGAAACATTTTCAAGCTGGGGCAGATCAAAGCATTGTACAGGGTCAGGCGTATCAACAAACAGTGACGCGTACACGCAAGCAAACGCTTACGGAAATAATTGACAAATCTGTTACAATAGACTTTGACGTACTTCTCATAGAAGGGTTCAAACATGCAGACTATGCCAAGGTGATTGTCTATCAGAACGAAGCAGAATTAGCTCAGTTAAAACAATGCACACACGTCGTGTATGCGATCAATTTAGAAGATGAAGATGCTTTGGCACAATACGACGCATGGATGATGCAACAAGTTAAGGGAATGAAATAGATGAAGCAATTTGCAGTTGTTACTGAACCGATTGATCCAGAGCCATATAGAGATTTTGTGCTCGACGCACATCAAGGTGCAGTCGTCGTGTTTACTGGACATGTGCGAGAGTGGACGAAAGGCGTGAAAACAGAGTATTTGGAATATGAAGCTTATGTTCCGATGGCTGAAAAGAAACTCGCGCAAATTGGTGATGAGATCGCAACGTATTGGCCTGGCACGCGAACAGCGATTGTCCATCGCATCGGTCCATTACAAATTTCTGATATTGCGGTCTGTATCAGCGTTTCTTCACCCCACCGTAAAGATGCATATCGCGCGAATGAATATGCGATTGAACGGATTAAAGAAGTAGTGCCGATATGGAAAAAAGAAATTTGGGAAGATGGTGCAGAATGGCAAGGCGGTCAACGCGGTTCACATGATGATGCAAGTAAAGGAGGACATGAAGCATGAAAGTACTTTACTTTGCAGAACTTAAAGAACTATTACAAATGGAATCTGAGACGATTAATCTCAGTTACGATATAACCGTTGATCAATTTAAAACGGATTTATTTGAGAGACACCCAGAAATTTCACAAAAACACTTTCAAGTGGCAGTGAATGAAGAATTTGTACAAGATAATGATGTGGTTCAATCAGATGATATCATCGCTTTGATACCACCAGTTAGTGGAGGTTGAGAGAAAAATGAAAGTAATTATACTTGCTGGGGGACAATCACAACGCTTTGGCTCACCGAAAGCCTTTGCAGAAATAGAAGGGGAAACGTTTTATAAAAGAATCATAGATGTGTTAAAAGCGACTAATATTTTTAATGAGATTATCATTAGCACGAATGATACACTCGCTTCAAAATTTGACCATGATCATGTCATTGTAGATCAGGCACGTCATAAAAATAAAGGACCTTTAGCAGGTATATATTCCGTTATGGCAGAGTATCCCGAAGAAACGTCATTTTTTGTCGTTTCTGTCGATACCCCAATGATCACTCAAAAAGCGATTAGTCACTTGTACCAATTTATGATTGAACATTTAATCGACGATCAATTGAATATTGCTGGTTTTAAAGAAGGGGATAGAACGTATCCGACGATCGCATTTTACAACCGCAATGTTTTAGAACAAATTGAAACAGTGTTACAGTCAGATGATTTGAGTATCAAACACCTATATCAACTCGTGAATACGGAATGGTTAGATGTGAATACGATAGAAGCACCTAAATATTGGTACAAAAACATCAATTCTCAAGAAGATTTAGATACGTTAAAAGCACAAATAGTCAATAATTAGGGGGCTATATTATGGTAGCACAAATAACTGATAAACTCGGTCGACCTATTAGGGATTTAAGATTGTCAGTTACTGATCGTTGTAATTTCCGTTGTGACTATTGTATGCCGAAAGAAATATTCGGTGATGATTATGTTTTTCTACCTAAAGATGAATTATTAACATTTGATGAAATGGTACGTATCGCTAAAATATATACGGAACTCGGCATGAAGAAAATTCGTATCACAGGCGGGGAACCGTTATTACGTAGAGATTTGCACAAATTAATTTATAAATTGAATCAACTTGACGGCGTAGAAGACATCGGTATGACGACGAATGGTCTTCTGCTGAAAAAGCATGGCCAAAAATTATATGATGCCGGTTTACGTCGCATTAATGTGAGTTTAGATGCTATTGATGACAGTGTGTTCCAAGCGATTAATAATCGAAATATTAAAGCATCCACGATACTGCAACAAATTGATTATGCTGTATCGATTGGCTTCTATGTCAAAATCAATGTGGTGATTCAGAAAGGTGTCAATGATGACCAAATCTTACCGATGATTCAATATTTTAAAGATAGAGATATAGAAGTTCGGTTTATCGAATTTATGGATGTCGGTAATGATAATGGATGGGATTTTTCTAAAGTGGTGACAAAAGATGAAATGTTGACGATGATAGAGTCCCGTTTTGATATTGAACCTGAACCACCGAAATATTATGGAGAGGTTGCGAAATACTATCGACATAAAGATAACGGTGCGCGTTTTGGACTTATCACAAGTGTTTCTCAGTCCTTTTGTTCTTCTTGTACACGGGCGAGATTGTCTTCTGATGGTAAATTCTATGGCTGTTTATTCAGTTCTGTCGAAGGATTTAACGTCAAAGCATTCTTACGTGCAGGGGCAACCGATGATGATTTAAGAGAACAATTTAAAGCATTGTGGCAAATACGTGATGATCGTTATTCAGATGAACGTACAGAAGCCACTGTTGCTAATCGCAAACGACACAAAATCAATATGAATTACATTGGTGGTTAAATAGATACGCGTTATAACAGGTTAATGTTTTATTTCATTCTTTGAGAGAGTGGGATAGAACGTTAACCTGTTTTTTATTCGTTTCATTTTTGAAAATGAGTGGCAAATTAGTTCACGTTAGTGGAACGGTCCCGCGTGGCATTAGGCTAGCACATGTTATATAATACGTTAATAACACACTGGTAAAGTTATCACGAAAAAACAACAAGATGCTGTAGGAGGATACCGACATGAATGACAAATTAAGACAGATTATTACTATTGAACGTACCTTGAGCCAGTTGAGACAAACTTTGAAATTTAATTTTAAAATGACGCTAGAAGAATTTATTTTACTGTACCATGTGTATGAAAATGAAAAATTAAGTGGGAAAGCATTAAGGGATACACTTCATTTTGAGCTCATGTGGGATATGAGTAAAATTGATGTACTGATTCGTAAAGTATACAAAAAAGAATTGGTCGCAAAGATGCGATCTGAAACCGATGAACGTCAAGTTTATTATTATTTTGAACCAGCACAAAAATCATTTTTTGTTGAAGTGGTTGAAAAAATTGAGCAAAACGATGACCACATTTTAGCAGAAATCGTGTGAGAATCGCTTAAACACCCATCAACAGTCCACATTTTAAAAGAATAGTAGCATGAAATCATTCTGCTTAATTAAACATGGATTGAGTCATAAAGGAAAACAACAGCAAAGTTTGATACCATGAAAGTAAGTAGATGAAAAAAGGGAGGCTCGGCGTCATGTTGCCACTGAAATTAGACCACATCATTCACTATGTTCAAAAATTACCTGATTTCAAGTTCCCAGGGAATTTGCTCAAGATTCATCCAGGTGGGAAACACGAACAACTCGGGACGTTTAATCGCTTAGTTTACGTCGAAAATGCATATTTAGAATTGTTAGATGTATATAAAACTGAGCAACTGCAAAAGATTGTCAAAACAGAAGAAGGGCGGGTTACATTCCCATCGCAAATTGTGCAAGATCACTTCCACCAAGGCTTTAAATCAATCGCCTTTCAAACGGATGACATTGATCAAGTGAAAGCAGACTTAGAATCGAGAAATGTCGAAGTCATTGGCCCTGTGAATATGGAACGGGTAAATAAAAAAGGCGAGAAAATTAAATGGAGATTATTATATTTAGCTGATCCAGATTACCGAGTTAAACCGCCCTTTTTTATCCAATGGAACGAACCTAATGACGTGAGAGAGCAACAACTCAGTCAATTAAGACAACCTTTAAAATTCGTATGATTGGTATTAATAGTTCTGAAAGAGCACATACAGTTGCTAAATGGCAAACGTGGTTTGATATGCAAGTGGTTGAAGAAAACGAGCAATATACCGATTTGAAACTGAATAATGACGACATCATTTTCCGCATCTTTGTCGCGGATCATTCAGGTTATCAAACTGTCGTGCTACAAGATACAAGTGCGACTGATCCATATACGATTAATATCCGTGGTGCGCAGTATCGTTTCGAAGTTTGATTTTATATCAATGAAAAAAGATGTTTCAACAGTGGGCGATTGCCGGGTGAATTCCGTTCAGTAAGAAGCGATGTTTCGATTGGAAAGTGAGCCATTTTTCATAGACGTTTCAACGTGAAAGATTGATAATGAGCTTGTATAATATAGATAATGTAATGAAAAAGGAGATACAAATTTTATGGAGAAAATGAATATCACGAACCAAGAGCATGATGCTTTTGTTAAATCTCATCCACAGGGAGATTTATTACAATTAACGAAATGGGCTGAAACAAAGCAACTGACTGGTTGGTATTCAAGACGTGTTGCTGTAGGTGAACATGGAAAAATTAAAGGTGTAGGACAACTACTCTTTAAAAAAGTACCTAAGCTTCCATATACGCTTTGTTACGTATCCAGAGGGTTTGTGACGGATTACTCAGACAAAGAAGCCCTCAAAACGCTATTAGAAGAAACAAAAAAAGTTGCGAAAGCAGAAAAAGCTTATGCGATTAAAATAGATCCATATGTTGAAGTCGAAGAGGGCGGAGAAGCATTAGAACACTTAAATGAATTAGGTTTTAAACACAAAGGGTTTAAAGAAGGACTCTCTAAAGACTACATTCAACCACGTATGGCAATGATTACTCCAATTGATAAACCAGATGATGAAATTATTCAAAGCTTTGAACGTCGTAACCGTTCTAAAGTACGTTCATCATTGAAACGCGGTACAACCGTAGAACGTTCTGATCGCGAAGGACTTAAAACATTCGCCCACTTGATGCAGATTACAGGTGAACGTGACGGTTTCTTAACACGAGACCTAAGCTATTTTGAAACAATCTATGATGCGCTACATCCTGATGGCGATGCTGAATTATTCCTCGTAAAATTAGATCCGAATGAAACACTCGAAACGATTGAAAATGAGATTGCGACGTTAACAGATGAAAGAGCTAGATTAAAAGAGAAAAAAGAAGATAAACGTACAGTCAATAAATTAAACGATAATAAAACTAAATTAGATAAAGCACAACAACGTTACGATGAAATGAAAGAGTTACAACAAAAACAACCCAATGGCATCTATCTTTCAGGTGCATTATTAATGTTCTGTGGTGAAAAAGCCTATTATCTATATGGTGCATCTTCTAATGAATACAGAGATTACTTACCAAACCATCACATGCAATTTCACATGATGCAATATGCGAGAGATAATGGTGCAACGACTTATGATTTCGGTGGTACGGACAACACACCAGACAAAGATTCTGAGCACTATGGTTTATGGGCGTTCAAAAAATCTTGGGGCACATATTTAAGTGAAAAAATTGGTGAATTTGACTATGTGTTAAATCGCCCACTATACATGGCAATTGAGAACGTGAAACCGAAATTGACAAAAGCGAAAATTGCATTATCTAGAAAATTGAAACAACGTCGGAATTAAGGTGTTATATCTTAAAAGAGGCTGAGGCACAACATTGTCTCAGCCTCTTCATTTATGTTTTACACTTTTTAAAATCTTTCACAAATAAAATGGTTATGACTTTCAAAATATATATGCCATTCTTCCGTAAACTATGATAAGTTAAATGAGAACCAAACCTATGAAAGGAGGCGCAAACATTGATAAAGAAACTATTGCAATTTTCACTAGCGAATAAATTCGCCATATTCCTCATGACAGTGTTAATTATCCTCGGTGGTGTGTACGCCAGCGTGAAGATGAAATTGGAACTTTTACCGGACGTAGAACCACCAATGATTACGGTACAAACCACAATGCCGAGTGCAACACCTGAAACCGTGAAAGATGAAATCAGCGACAAAATCGATGATCAAGTAAGGTCGATGGCTAATGTAAGTAGTGTGAATGCGCAATCTGTTCAAAATGCGTCGTTAGTCACAATTGAATATGAAGATAAAACCAACATGGACAAAGCTGAAAACGATCTAAAGAAAGAGTTAGATAAGATTGATTTTAGCGACGATGTACAAGAACCGGAATTAATGCGCAGTTCAATGGATGAATTTCCAATCGTAGCTTATTCTCTCACACATAATGATGGGGATTTAAAAGATACTACGCAAAAAATTAACGATGAACTCATCCCTAAATTGCAGACGATTAAAGGTGTACAAAATGCACAACTCAACGGTCAAACGAACCGAGAAGTCAGTCTGAAATTCGATAAAGCGGCTTTGAGAGAACATGGATTAACTGAAGATGGTGTTCAACAATACATAAAAAATGCTTCTGGCAAAACACCATTAGGCTTATTCCAATTCGATAATACCGAAAAATCTATTATCATCGATGGAGAATTCGAGTCAGTTAACGCCTTGAAAAACATGCAAATCCCACCACAAGCTGCGCAGAGCAGTGCGAGTGCTTCACAACAAGGAGAGAGTGGAGGGTCTGATAGTTCAGATAGTGAGGAAAGCGCATCATCGGGAGGTAGTGATAGTCAATCCGCTGCTTCATCGGCGGCATTGAGTAGTAGTGCAAGTTCAAAACTCGTTAAACTATCTGAAATCGCAGACGTGTCCGTAGGCGATGAACGTGAATCGATTTCTAAAACAAACGGTAAAGACGCTGTCATCGTTCAAATTACCAAAGCCCAAGATGCGAATACTGTACAAGTGGCGAATGATGTAAAAGAGAAAATGAAAGATTTTACAGATGGCCATCCAGAACTTACTCATACGAAAGTCATGGATACAGCGAAACCGATTGAAGACTCACTCTATACTATGGTTGAAAAAGCTATACTCGGAACGATTGTTGCAGTCATTGTCATTCTCTTCTTCTTAAGAAATATTAAAACGACAGCGATTTCTATCGTTTCTATTCCGTTATCACTACTCATAGCAATGGTTGCATTGAAACTGTCAGATGTGTCATTAAACATTCTGACATTAGGTGCACTGACAGTAGCGATTGGTCGTGTGATTGATGACTCAATTGTTGTAGTAGAAAATATTTACCGACGTCTCACAGATAAAAATGAACAGTTGAGCGGAGATAAATTAGTAGTGAGCGCGACAAGTGAAGTATTTAAACCGATTATGTCTTCAACGATTGTAACGATCGTCGTATTCTTACCACTGGCTTTTGTCTCTGGTGCAGTCGGTGAGATGTTCAGACCTTTCGCGTTAGCTATCGCATTTAGTTTACTTGCATCATTACTTGTGTCTATTACTGTCGTACCTAGCTTAGGTGCAACCTTGTTTAAACATGGCGTCAAAGATAACAAAAAAGAAGAAAAACTGGGCGTCGTTGGCAGATCTTACAAATCTATCTTAAATTGGAGTTTAAACCATAAATGGATTGTCATGATTGTTTCAACATTGATTTTAATCGTGAGTATCGGGGTAGGTAGCGATAAAATTGGTACAAGCTTTATCTCTACCGGAGAAGATAAATTCATGGTCTTAACCTACACACCAGAACCAGGAGAAACAGAGCAATCAGTGTTAGACCACGCAGAACAAGTCCAAAACTATTTAAACGACAAGGATAAAGTGAAAACTGTGCAATACTCAGTAGGTGGTGCCTCACCGAATGATCCGACGGGTAGTAGTAATAGTATGGCCATCATGGTTGAATATGATAAGGACACCCCTAATTTTGACGAAGAACCAGATAAAGTCTTAGCTGATCTAGAAGGTTACGATCATCCAGGGGATTGGAATAATCAAGACCTCGGTACAGGATCGTCAAATGACAACGTTGAAGTAAGAGTCACAGGTCCTTCAACGAAAGCCATTAGCGGTACTGTGAAAAAAGTTGAAGATATGATGAAAGAGAAAGACGGCATCGCTAGGGTGAAATCAGATCTATCTCAAACTTATGAGCAATATGATGTAAAAGTAGATCAAGATAAAGCGACTGAAAAAGGAATTTCTGCCGCACAATTAGCACTGGTTTTAAATGAAAATATGCCGGAACAGACGATAACAAAAGTTAAAGACAAGGGAAATTCAATCGATGTTAAAGTGAAACAAGACAAACAAAACGACTGGTCTAAACAAAAATTAGAAAATACATCGTTCCCATCACCAACAGGCGATACAGTTAAATTAGGCGATATCGCGACATTAGAACACACATCAACACCAAATAAAATCGAAACAAAAGCAGGAGATTACACAGCTACTGTCACAGGAAAAGTAACGAATGAAGACGTTGGCGGCACATCACGTGATGTGATTGAAAAAGCGAATGCGATTGAAACTCCGAAAAATGTAAGTGTCAACGTCGGTGGAGCAACAGATGATATAGATGATGCGATTGAGCAACTATCTATTGCGATGCTTGCGGCTGTTATTATCGTCTATCTTGTACTCGTGCTTACATTTAAAGGTGCACTTGCGCCATTTACCATTCTGTTCTCACTACCTTATACGGTAATTGGTGTTATCGCAGCATTACTCATTACTGGAGAAACGGTTTCTGTGCCAACGATGATCGGTATGTTAATGTTAATCGGCATTGTTGTAACGAATGCGATTGTCCTGATTGACCGTGTAGTGAATAAACAACAAGAAGGTTTAGCGATGAAAGAAGCATTATTAGAAGCGGGTGCCACACGTATTAGACCGATCCTTATGACCGCGCTTGCGACAATTGGTGCGTTGCTACCAATGCTCTTTGGACAAGATAATTCTGTATTAATCTCTAAAGGACTCGCTGCGACAGTCATTGGTGGACTCGTATCTAGTACACTGTTAACACTCATCGTAGTGCCTGTGATTTACGAAGTAATCTTTACATTGAAAGATAAAGTCACACGACTATTTTCACGTCAAAAAAACTAAAAGACTAACTAGACTGTCAACAAAGCATTCGACTTTGTTGGCAGTTTTTATACTTTAAGAAGGGGGAATATTTTAGAAGGAAATAAATCGCATGGGGTAACGCCGTTATAAATAAGCATAAAAAAGGGCCTCAGTACGCAAGGAAATTTAAAAATTTAGCGCACTCAAGCCCAATAATTATTTTTAAAACATAGGATTAGTATAATACCAATGTTAAAATAAGATAGATTACAAATATGATTACACTAATCATATTTAAGATATTGACACCTTTTTTGTCTTGTTTGATATATTTGAAATTGGTGATTTCAACATTACCGACTAATAATACTAGAACGACAAATACCCACCAGTTTACAAGAGGGAATGGTAATGTAGAAAGGGCAACTACAAATAATAATAAGACTGACATTATAATACGTAAGATGATCGTAAAGATGGTATTCATCTTAAATATACTAATGTAGCTTACTATGAGATACAAAATAGGCAATAATATAAGATATAATTGCATGAATGACATCCTTTCTCGTACGATTCTAATCTTAGCATTTCACAGATCAACTGACTAGATTATTAGCGCTGCTCTTTTTGTCGAATTTCTGAACGGAGCGCTGCAATCTGCTGCTCAATCGCATCTAGTTGTCGAATGAGTGGGTCCACATCTTGACCCGTAGATTCTCGCTTATCTAAGTCATCTTGTAATCTGACATAATCTTGTTTAAGTTCAATTAACTGTTGTTTTAAATCCATGAACGTCCTCCTTGTCGTCGCGTGGATGAAGCATATTAAATTAGTTGAATTATAACATGATGTGACATTTTCTAAAATAAAAGGTCAAAATCACCTATTGAATAAGATAAATACATAAATAGGAAGAGGGAATCGTTGTGACACAACAGTTTATATTTATTATTTTATTAATCGCTTTAGGTTATTTCTTAAAGAGAATTAATTACTTAAAGGCGTCCGACAGCAAAGTGCTTTCGACGATTGTCTTTAATGTGACACTACCATCACTTATCATAGTAAATTTAAACAGTGCTGAGTTAGATTTATCACTTTCCATCTTACCTATTATGATGATTGTCTATGCCTTAATTACGAAATTCATTGCGATACTTTGCTTTTTAAAATATGACAATCAAATTCGTGGTACGGTAGGGATGATGACAGCATCACTGAACATCGGTTTATTCGCTTATCCACTCGTGGAAGCCATTTGGCCAGAACAAGGGCTCATCTATTTTGGTATGGCTGACGTCGGTGCTTCCATCATGATGTTTGGTGTGACTTACATTATCGGTAGTTACTTTAGTGATGGACCGAAACAGTTAAATTTCAGCGCCATCCTCATGTCTTTAGCGAAATCTGTGCCATTAGTGACTTATATCGTCATGTTTACATTGAATATTAGTCACATTCATTTCCCTGAACCTGTTGAAAATTTCTTTAACATTCTATCTCAAGCGAACATGCCACTCTCTATGATTTTATTAGGTTTAACGCTTAATTTTACACTAGAACGAAAATGGTTACCACTCGTATTAAAATATTTAGGCTTACATTATGGCTTTGCGATCGTCGCTGGTTTGCTCGTCGCATTCTTATTACCAGTAGATGATCCAATGATTAAAACGACGCTCCAAGTGGCTTGGTTATTACCTGTTGGTGTGGCAATTATCCAATATACGATTCAATTTAGATACAAGACATTGCCATTTGTTGCTATGACGACAAACATCTCGATCATGATTAGTATTGTGGCTATTTACTTATATCAAATGTTTTTTGTATAGAAAAAGGACAGCTTCACGATTGACGTGTTGCTGTCCTATTGTATTTGGTTGTTATTATTTAACGCTGTTGTAAATGCGATGCCACATATTTGTATTTATCGTATTTGTGATTCACATGAAAACCTAGTTCGTTGAAACGTTCGACAAGACGATAGTTTTTACTGCGAATTTTAAAGTAGATGGCGTTCAAATCTTCTCGCTCAAAAGCAAAATGAAGTGCATATTTTAAAAGATCAAACGCTATACCTTTGAATCGGTAATCGGTATGCGAAGTGAAGTATTTGATCTCAGCTGTGTGATTCGACGGATGAAACGTTAAATAAACGTAGCCTTTTAATATCCCCTCAGACATAAACATGAATAAATGATGATCCTCATCTAGTGAATCTACAATCTGTTGTGCAGTCAACGCATCATGCTTAAAGGTCTCTTGATGTAACTTGCTAAACATATGAAAATAAGCAGGTCGATACGCAGTTATATTTTGTTTGCGTTCGACAGTGCCGACATCTTGATGAGCCGACAAATGGTAATCTGTAAAATAATACCCGGCTTGAATGGTTTTCATTAAATCCTCGTAACGTTGCTCGTGCTCTTCGAATGAAAAGTTGAAATTTGCGTGGGTCGGCTGGTTTTCAGTCATCGCATGGAAAAGTTGTTTAAAATGATGTGCGTCAAGTTCAAAGTCAGGATGTAGAAACGGACCAATGACTTTATAACGATTGGTGTCGTATTTAAGTGCGAGTATTAAAGCATGAATGTCATTGGATTCATCAACTAATGCAAATACACCTGGATCTTCAGCAGCTCGAGCTATAAACGATTCGATTTGTTGATGCGCTTGTGGCAGTTTGTATAGGTAGGAAGCGGTGTGATACTGTGCCGTGTCTATAAATGATAAGATGTGTTGTGGTTCAGATAATTTTATAATCTCCATAATATCCCCCATCGCCAGTGCTTTATGGTTTAATTATATGGATTTTCCTTCAGAAATGGAAGTTATGTATAAAATATACGTGTTACAATATACTATGAACAAGGAAAGAAAGGACGTAACTATGAAATCATTAATTTTAGCAGAGAAACCTTCTGTGGCTCGTGATATTGCGAATGCATTGAACGTGTCTCAGCAACGACAAGGTTACTTTGAAAATCAACGCTACATCGTAACGTGGGCGTTAGGGCACCTCGTTACCAATGCTACACCAGAACAATATGATAAATCATATCAAACATGGCAGTTATCAGATTTACCCATCATTCCTTCTAAAATGAAAACCGTTGTAATTCCAAAAACAAAAAAGCAATTTAACACAGTAAAATTGTTGATGACGAAATCTGTCGTCAAAGACATTATCATTGCGACGGATGCTGGAAGAGAAGGGGAGCTCGTAGCAAGACTGATTTTAGATAAAGTACATAATCAAAAACCAATCAAGCGTTTATGGATTAGTTCCGTGACACCAAAGGCGATTAAAGAAGGCTTTAAACACTTAAAAGATGGACGTCAGTATCAACACTTGTATCAAGCCGCGCTTGCACGTAGTGAAGCGGATTGGATTGTAGGGATTAATGCGACACGTGCATTGACGACAAAATATGATGCACAACTCTCACTCGGTCGTGTGCAGACCCCGACCATTCAATTGGTTCAAATGAGACAAGATGAAATCAATCAATTTAAACCAGAGACATATTATACCTTTGAAGTTCAAATTCAAGGAGAAACATTCAAATGTGTGACGCCACAATCACATCGTAAACGTGAAACGTTTGAAGAAATGGAACAGCATATAAAAGGGCAAACAGCAACGATTACATCCATCGATAAAAAGCACAAAAAGTCATATCCACAACGCCTGTTTAACTTAACCGATTTACAACAAGAGGCACACCGCCGTTATCACATGGGCACAAAAGAAACACTGAATACGCTTCAAAATTTATACGAACGGCATAAACTCGTCACATATCCACGTACGGATTCCAATTACTTAACTGAAGATATGAAAGATACATTAAAGGATCGTTTACAAGCGATGATGGGAACTTCATTCAAACCACATATTAAGCCATTACTTCAGCAGCCATTGAAAAAACATTACAAATTCATCGACAATCATAAGGTTTCTGACCACCATGCGTTGTTACCTACAGAAGTGAGAGCCGATTTATCATCACTCAGTCAACGTGAAAGTAAAATCTATACCTTGATTGCTGAACGATTTTTAGAAAATATGCTTCCACCACATGAATATGATGCGACGACAGTACATATAAAAGTAGGAGATGATACATTTGTATTTAAAGATCAAATTACAACATCTCCTGGTTATCAAGCGTTACATGAAGATCAGTTGAAGACCACAACTTCTGCACATCAATGGAAACAAGGTGATCAATTTAAGATTCAACAATCTCAGATTAAAGCACACGAAACGACGCCACCACCTTACTTTAATGAAGGTTCACTATTAAAAGCGATGGAGAGTCCACAAAAATTCTTTGACATCGATAATAAAAAACATGCCGAAACATTAAAACAAGCAGGGGGTATAGGAACGGTTGCGACGCGTGCTGATATCATTGATAAACTGTTTAACATCAACGCCATTGAAGCTAGAGACAATAAGATCAAAGTAACCGGTAAAGGTAAGCAAATCTTAGATTTAGCACCTCAAAAACTGACTTCACCATTATTAACAGCTGAATGGGAAGATAAACTCAATCGTATTGAACGTGGAAAATATAATCCAAAACAGTTTATGTCAGAGATGAAACAATTTACGCATGAAATCGTGGATGAAATCAAAGCGAGTGAACAGAAATATAAACATGATAATCTCACGACGACAGAATGTCCGACATGCGGTAAATTCATGATCAAAGTCAAAACCAAAAATGGACAAATGCTCGTCTGTCCTGATCCAACATGTAAGACGAAGAAAAACGAACAGCGTAAGACGAATGCACGTTGTCCAAACTGTCATAAGAAAATGACATTGTTTGGTAGAGGGAAAGAAGCGGTATACTGTTGTGTCTGTGGTCATACAGAAACCCAAGCACAGATGGATGAACGCCATAAAAATAAAAAATCAGGCAAAGTATCCAAGAAAGAAATGAAGAAATACATGAAAGATGATGGATTGGAAAACAATCCATTCAAAGACGCTCTGAAAGATTTGAAATTGTAAATAACCGAACCTATAGCAGATATTTTCGGTTTATGTTCGGATAATCTTGTGTTTTTAAGGAAATAGTATTAAAATGGGAAAGTATTTTTAGAAAAGGAGAACTTGCTGTGAAAAAATATTTCAAATTTGATGAGCATGGGACAAGTTATAAGAGTGAAATCCTAGGTGGGATAACTACATTCTTGTCTATGGCTTACATCTTAGCCGTCAATCCGCAAATCTTGAGTTTAGCAGGCGTGGATGGTGCGACAGATGATATGAAAATGGACCAAGGGGCTGTTTTCGTAGCGACTGCACTCGCAGCATTCGTAGGTTGTTTGTTTATGGGGATCATCGCACGTTATCCAATTGGGTTAGCGCCAGGAATGGGCTTGAATGCGTTCTTCGCCTTTACCGTTGTTCTTACAATGGGTATTCCTTGGCAAGTTGGTTTAACTGGTGTCCTCTTTTCAGGTATCATCTTTACTTTACTTACTGTCACTGGTCTGAGGGAAATTATTATTAACGCAATTCCGCATCAAATGAAGATGGCCGTGTCCGCCGGGATTGGGTTGTTTATTACATTTGTCGGTTTACAAAGTTCAGGCATCATCGTTGAACATAGTGAAACATTAGTCACATTAGGAAAACTGACTGATGGTCCAGTATTATTAGCGATTTTTGGTATTATCATTACTGTGATTTTGTATGCGATTAAAGTGCCAGGTGCCATCTTTATAGGTATGGTGCTCACGGCCATTTCAGGTATGGTCACTGGTTTGATTAACGTACCAAATGGTGTTGTAAGTAAGGCACCAAGTATTGCGCCTACATTTGGGGCAGCCTTTGAAGCTTTCAAAGATCCAGGTCAATTGTTTACGGTTCAGTTTTTAATCGTTATATTAACATTCTTATTTATTGATTTCTTTGATACAGCAGGAACATTGATGGCTGTCGCAAATCAAGCCGGCTTTATGAAAGATAATAAAATGCCTCGAGCAGGCCGTGCATTATTCTCTGACTCACTCGCTACAATTGTGGGTTCCATCTTCGGTACAACAACAACGACGTCATACATAGAATCAAGTTCAGGTGTCGCTGTAGGTGCACGTACAGGTTTTGCGAGTATCGTCACCGGTATCTGTTTCTTACTGGCAGTCTTCTTCAGTCCACTGTTAGAAGTTGTCACAAGTGCAGTAACCACGCCAGCACTCGTTGTCGTTGGGGTACTGATGGCGGCAAACTTTGCTGAGATAGACTGGACGAAATTTGAAGTTGCAGTCCCTTCTTTCATTACTATCATCATGATGCCGTTATCTTATTCAATTGCGACAGGTATTGCTTGCGGATTTATCTTCTATCCAATCACAATGCTCATTACGAAAAAACATAAAGAAGTTCATCCGATTATGTACGCATTAATGATATTATTTATCTTGTATTTCATTTTCGTTCATGGTTGATTTAAAAAGATCGTGATATAAGAAACGCCTTCACATATAGAAATCGTAACTATATGCGAAGGCGTTTTTATTTATGATTGAGTATCTATAGTATGAAACTATTGTTTATCGTGATCATTTTCTTCATTATAAATTGTTTTTGCTTCTGAATTCTGAATATACGTTGGTGCGGCAAATAGTGTAACTGTGAAGAATATTAATAAGAAGAATAATACCCAGTGTACGATCATACCGACAATTGGAATAAACGCAAGTAATGTTCCGATTGCACCAATGATAGGTATGACAATCATGGGACGAATGGTATTTTGACTATCGACAGCAAACATAACAATGAGTACGGCATACAATATAATGTTGATAATGAGTGGCTGCCAGCCAAAGCTGAGTATGATACTGCCACCTAAGAATGGGATGCCATAAATAAATTCACATATTAATAGGACAATGCTAAGGACGATAGCGATTGTTCTCATATTTCGTTTCAAAATTAATTCACCACCTCACCGATTTATATCTAGTATATCGAACTATAGAGGAATAAATAAAGGATTAACTTATGAAGTATTTTAATGTAGAGAAATAAAAATTAAAAAAGTCATAACAAGCTAAACAAAATATTTACAAAGGGGTTGAAGTCAGTCCTCAAATCCATTACAATAATAAAGTATGTGTTAGACAAAGAGGAATTTTATACAAAGACCTTGATTATCCAACGTAAATCATGTAGTATGAATCATGTTGGACTTTACAAACGCGATGAAGCGAAAGGTTACTGACACACCCGGCCGCTTTGCCATGGCGTTGTGTGAGATAGTTTTCGTGGAGAAGTCTATCACTTAAATGTAGACGTATAAGGAGGGAAAATCATGGCAAAACAAAAAATCAGAATCAGATTAAAAGCTTATGATCACAGAGTAATTGATCAATCAGCAGAAAAAATTGTTGACACTGCAAAACGTTCTGGTGCTGAAGTTTCAGGACCAATTCCATTACCAACAGAAAGATCTGTTTATACAATTATTCGAGCAGTGCATAAGTACAAAGATTCACGTGAACAATTCGAACAACGTACACACAAACGTTTAATCGACATTGTAAACCCTACACCTAAAACAGTAGATGCTCTTATGGGCTTAAACTTACCATCTGGTGTAGACATCGAAATTAAATTATAATAGACAAAATTAGGAGGTGGACTTTCGATGACCAAAGGAATCTTAGGAAGAAAAATTGGGATGACTCAAGTATTCGGCGAAAATGGCGAATTAATCCCAGTTACAGTAGTAGAAGCAGGACAAAACGTAGTATTACAAAAGAAAACTGCAGAAGTTGACGGTTACGACGCTATCCAAGTAGGTTTTGAAGACAAACAAGGTTACAGAAAAGGTAGCAAATCAAACAAATATGCAAATAAACCAACTGAAGGTCACGCTAAAAAAGCAGACACAGCACCTAAGCGCTTCATTCGTGAATTCAGAAACGTAAACGTGGATGAATACGAAGTAGGTCAAGAAGTCTCAGTAGATAAATTTGAAACTGGAGATATCATTGATGTAACAGGCGTATCTAAAGGTAAAGGTTTCCAAGGTGCCATTAAACGTCATAACCAAGGACGCGGACCAAGCGCACACGGTTCTCACTTCCACAGAGCTCCCGGTTCTGTAGGTATGGCATCAGATGCATCAAGAGTCTTCAAAGGACAAAAAATGCCTGGCCGTATGGGTGGCAACACAGTAACTGTACAAAACTTAGAAGTTGTTCAAGTCGATACAGACAACAACGTTATTTTAGTAAAAGGTAACGTACCTGGTCCTAAAAAAGGTCTTGTAGAAATTACAACAGCAATTAAACAAGGTAATAAATAATAAGAGATGAAAGGAGGAAAAGCATAATGGCTAATTATGATGTGTTAAAAGTAGACGGAACTAAAGCAGGTTCTGTTGAACTAAGTGATGCAGTATTTGCAATCGAACCAAACAATGATGTACTTTTCGAAGCAATCAACTTACAACGTGCTTCATTACGTCAAGGTACTCACTCTGTTAAAAACCGTTCAGCAGTAAGAGGCGGTGGACGTAAACCATGGAGACAAAAAGGTACAGGACGTGCACGTCAAGGTACAATCCGTGCGCCACAATGGCGTGGTGGTGGTGCTGTATTCGGACCAACACCAAGAAGTTACGCATACAAAATGCCTAAGAAAATGCGTCGTTTAGCTTTACGCTCAGCACTATCATTTAAAGTACAAGAAAATGGCTTTAAAGTAGTAGACAGCTTAGCTCTTGAAGCTCCAAAAACAAAAGAATTCAAAACAATCCTTACTAATTTAGAACAACCTAAAAAAGTATTAGTTGTTACAGAATCAGAAGACGTTAACGTTGCGTTATCAGCACGTAACATTCCTGGCGTACAAGTAACAACAGCTCAAGGATTAAACGTATTAGATATCACAAGCGCTGATAGTGTCGTAATCACTGAAGCAGCTGCTAAAAAAGTTGAGGAGGTGCTCGGATAATGGATGCAAGAGATATTCTTAAGCGCCCCGTAATCACTGAAAAATCATCTGCAGCAATGGCAGAAGACAAATACACATTCGATGTAGATACTCGTGCGAACAAAACACAAGTTAAAATCGCAGTAGAAAAAATCTTTGATGTCAAAGTTGATAGTGTGAACATCATCAACTATAAACCTAAGAAAAAACGCATGGGTCGTTACCAAGGTTATACAAACAAACGCCGCGTAGCAATCGTGACATTAAAAGAAGGTCAAATTGACTTATTTAACTAATTAAAACATTACCAATAAGGAGGTAAGCGACAATGGCTCTTAAAAAATACAAGCCATATACAAATGGTCGTCGTAATATGACTACATTAGATTTCGCAGAAATTACGAAATCTACACCTGAAAAGTCATTATTACAACCGCTACCGAAAAAAGCGGGACGTAACAACCAAGGTAAATTGACAGTACGCCATCACGGTGGCGGACACAAACGTCAATACCGTACAATTGATTTTAAACGTAATAAAGATGGAATCACTGCAAAAGTTGATTCAATTCAATACGATCCAAACCGTTCAGCAAACATCGCATTGTTAGTATATGCAGACGGTGAAAAACGTTATATCATCGCTCCTAGAGAATTAAAAGTAGGACAAGAAGTTGAAAGCGGTGAAAACGCAGATATTAAAGTAGGTAACGCATTACCACTTCAATTCATCCCAGTAGGTACTGTTATCCATAATATCGAACTTAAACCTGGTAAAGGTGGACAACTTGCTCGTTCAGCAGGTGCAAGTGCACAAGTACTTGGTAAAGAAGGTAAATACGTATTAGTAAGATTAAGATCTGGCGAAGTTCGTATGATCCTTTCAACTTGCCGTGCTACAGTAGGCCAAGTTGGTAACTTACAACATGAACTTGTCAATGTTGGTAAAGCCGGACGTTCAAGATGGCAAGGCATCCGTCCAACAGTTCGTGGTTCTGTAATGAACCCTAACGATCACCCTCACGGTGGTGGTGAAGGACGTGCACCAATCGGTAGACCATCTCCAATGTCACCATGGGGCAAACCTACACTTGGTAAGAAAACACGCCGCGGTAAAAAATCATCTGATAAATTTATCGTTCGTGGACGTAAGAAAAAATAAATCTAATAACTTATTTGGGTGTGCGGCTTAAACGCTGCACGCACACAATAAGAAGGGAGGCGCCACTATGGCTCGTAGTATTAAAAAAGGACCTTTCGTCGATGATCACTTAATGAAAAAAGTGGAAGCGCAAAGCGATAGCGAGAAAAAACAAGTAATCAAAACTTGGTCTCGTCGTTCAACAATCTTCCCTAACTTCATCGGCAATACTTTTGCAGTGTATGATGGCCGTAAACATGTACCTGTTTATGTAACTGAAGATATGGTAGGTCATAAATTAGGTGAATTTGCACCAACTCGTACTTTCAAAGGTCACGCAGCAGATGACAAAAAAACAAGAAGATAAATAAATTCTAACAAGTAGAGGAGGAAATCCTAATGGAAGCAAAAGCGGTTGCTAAAACAATAAGAATCGCACCTCGTAAAGTTAGATTAGTATTAGATCTAATAAGAGGAAAAAACGCTGGAGAAGCGATTGCTATCTTAAAATTAACTAACAAAGCTTCATCACCAGTTGTTGAGAAATTATTAATGTCCGCTTTAGCAAATGCTGAACATAACTACGACATGAACACAGATGAATTAGTAGTTAAAGAAGCTTATGCTAACGAAGGACCAACATTAAAACGTTTCCGTCCACGTGCACAAGGTCGTGCAAGTGCGATCAACAAACGTACAAGCCACATTACAATCGTCGTTAGTGACGGCAATGAAGAAGAAGCTCAAGAAGCTTAATAACATTTTAAGGAGGGAACACTGTGGGTCAAAAAATTAATCCGATCGGACTTCGTGTTGGTGTAATCCGCGATTGGGAAGCTAAATGGTATGCAGATAAAGACTTCGCATCATTACTACACGAAGATTTAAGAATCCGTAAATTTATTGATAACGCATTAAAAGAAGCATCAGTTTCTCACGTAGACATCGAACGTGCTGCTAACCGTATCAATATCGCAATTCATACTGGTAAACCTGGTATGGTCATTGGTAAAGGCGGTTCAGAAATTGAAAAACTTCGTAACCAATTAAACTCATTAACTAGCAAAAAAGTACACATCAACGTTGTCGAAATCAAAAAAATCGATTTAGATGCTCGTCTCGTTGCTGAAAATATCGCACGTCAATTAGAAAACCGTGCTTCATTCCGTCGTGTACAAAAACAAGCCATTTCAAGAGCAATGAAACAAGGTGCTAAAGGTATTAAAACACAAGTATCAGGTCGTCTAGGCGGTGCTGATATCGCTCGTGCAGAACAATACTCTGAAGGAACTGTTCCACTTCATACACTTCGTGCAGACATCGGTTATGCACATGCTGAAGCAGACACTACTTACGGTAAACTTGGTGTCAAAGTATGGATCTACCGTGGAGAAGTTCTTCCTACTAAAGATTCTGGTAAAGGAGGAAAATAATAATGTTACTACCAAAACGTGTAAAATATCGTCGTCAACATCGTCCAAAAACAACTGGTCGTTCTAAAGGCGGTAACTACGTAACATTTGGTGATTATGGTTTACAAGCAACTACAACTTCTTGGATCACATCTCGTCAAATCGAATCAGCTCGTATTGCAATGACACGTTACATGAAACGTGGCGGGAAAGTTTGGATTAAAATCTTCCCTCATACACCTTATACTAAAAAACCTTTAGAAGTACGTATGGGTGCTGGTAAAGGTGCAGTAGAAGGCTGGATTGCAGTTGCAAAACCAGGTAGAATTTTATTCGAAGTCGCAGGCGTAAGCGAAGAAGTAGCTCGTGAAGCATTACGTTTAGCAAGTCATAAACTTCCAGTTAAAACGAAATTTGTAAGACGTGAAGAATTGGGTGGTGAATCAAATGAAAGCTAAGGAAATCAGAGACTTAACCACTTCAGAAATCGAAGAACAAATCAAATCTTCAAAAGAAGAACTTTTTAACCTACGCTTTCAGTTAGCTACAGGTCAATTAGAAGAAACTGCACGTATCCGCACAGTAAGAAAAACAATTGCACGTTTGAAAACTGTAGTTCGTGAAAGAGAAATTGAACAAGAAAAGGCTAATCAATAATTAAATGAAAGAGGAGGTTACAAAAGTGAGCGAAAGAAATGATCGTAAAGTTTATGTAGGTAGAGTCGTTTCAGATAAAATGGATAAAACTGTAACAGTACTTGTTGAAACTTATAAAACACACAAATTATATGGTAAACGAGTAAAATACTCTAAAAAATACAAAACTCATGATGAAAACAACTCAGCTAAATTAGGAGACATTGTTAAAATCCAAGAAACACGTCCTTTATCAGCATCAAAACGTTTCCGTTTAGTTGAAATTGTTGAAGAATCTGTAATTATTTAACAAACAAAAGATAAAGGAGGTTTAATCCATGATTCAACAAGAAACACGATTAAAAGTAGCAGATAACTCTGGTGCTCGTGAAGTTCTTACTATTAAAGTATTAGGTGGATCTGGTCGTAAAATAGCTAATATCGGCGATGTAATTGTTGCTACTGTTAAAAATGCTACACCTGGTGGCGTTGTTAAGAAAGGCGAAGTCGTTAAAGCTGTTGTCGTACGTACGAAATCAGGTGTACGTCGTAATGACGGATCTTACATCAAATTTGATGAAAATGCATGTGTAATTATTCGTGACGATAAAGGCCCACGTGGTACACGTATCTTTGGACCAGTTGCACGTGAGTTACGTGAAGGTAACTTCATGAAAATTGTATCGTTAGCTCCAGAAGTATTATAATAACTGATTAAATCTTATTGTTTAAGGAGGTGCCACACATGCATATTAAAAAAGGTGACAACGTAAAAGTTATCGCAGGAAAAGACAAAGGTAAAGAAGGTAAAGTACTCGAAACTCAACCTAAACTTGACCGTGTCATTGTTGAAGGTGTTAACGTAATGAAAAAACACCAAAAACCAACACAATTTAATCCTGAAGGTGGAATCTTAGAAACAGAGGCAGCCATCCATGTTTCTAATGTACAATTATTAGATCCAAAAACTAACGAACCTACTCGTGTAGGACACAAAATCGTTGATGGTAAAAAAGTTCGTATCGCTAAAAAATCTGGCGAAGAATTCAAATCTAATAACTAATAACTATTGAAAGGAGGATCCACTGTGAACCGTTTAAAAGAGAAATACAACTCTGAGATTACTGAAAGCCTTGTTAAAAACTTTAACTACAGTTCAGTAATGGAAGTACCTAAAATTGAAAAAATCGTTGTGAATATGGGTGTTGGTGATGCTGTTCAAAACTCAAAAGTACTAGACAATGCTGTTGAGGAATTACAAGCTATCACTGGTCAAAAACCATTAGTAACAAAAGCTAAAAAATCTGTCGCTACATTCCGTTTACGTGAAGGTATGCCAATCGGTGCAAAAGTTACACTTCGCGGTGAAAGAATGTACGAATTCTTAGACAAACTTATCGCTGTATCATTACCACGTGTACGTGACTTCCGCGGTGTTTCTAAAAAAGCATTCGACGGTAGAGGTAACTACACTCTAGGTATTAAAGAACAGTTAATTTTCCCAGAAATCGACTATGATCAAGTAAGTAAAGTAAGAGGAATGGATATCGTTATTGTTACTTCAGCTAACACAGACGAAGAAGCTCGCGAATTACTAAGTCAATTCGGTATGCCATTTCAAAAATAATCTCTAAAGGAGTGACTAATTAAGTGGCTAAAAGTTCAATGGTTGCTAAACAGCAACAAAACAAAAAGTTTAAAGTTCGTGAATATACTCGCTGTGAACGTTGTGGCCGTCCACATTCCGTATATCGTAAATTCAAATTATGCCGTATTTGTTTTAGAGAATTAGCTTATAAAGGACAAATTCCTGGCGTACGTAAAGCTAGCTGGTAAGACAAAGATACTGAAAGGAGGCAAAATTCAATGACAATGACAGATCCAATTGCAGATATGCTGACTCGCGTGAGAAACGCAAACATGGTTCGTCACGAAAGATTAGAATTACCTGCATCAAATATTAAAAAAGAAATCGCTGAAATCTTAAAAAATGAAGGTTTCATTAAAAATGTTGAATACGTAGAAGATGACAAACAAGGTGTTATCCGTTTATTCCTTAAATATGGTCAAAATAACGAACGCGTTATTACAGGCTTAAAACGTATTTCAAAACCAGGACTACGTGTTTACGCAAAAGCAAACGAAGTACCTAAAGTACTTAACGGTTTAGGTATTGCATTAGTATCAACATCTGAAGGTGTTATCACTGACAAAGAAGCTAGAAAACGCAATGTCGGCGGAGAAATCCTAGCATACGTTTGGTAATAATATAAAAGGAGGTGCGATAACATGAGTCGTGTTGGTAAAAAATTGATTGACATCCCTAGCGACGTAACAGTAACAGTTGATGGAAACACAGTTTCTGTTAAAGGTCCTAAAGGTGAATTAAGCAAAACATTAAATGATAGAATGACTTACAAACAAGGTGAAAATACTTTAGAAGTTGTACGTCCTACTGACGAAAAAGAAGATAGAACAGAACATGGTACAACTCGTGCGTTAATTAACAACATGGTTATCGGTGTTTCAAAAGGCTTTGAAAAATCACTAGAACTTGTTGGTGTTGGTTACCGTGCTCAAATGCAAGGTGAAAACTTAGTACTTAACGTTGGTTATTCACACCCAGTTGAAATCAAAGCAGAAGATGGCATTAGCTTTTCTGTAGAGAAAAACACTACCGTTACAGTTTCTGGTATTTCTAAAGAATTAGTAGGTGCTTATGCTTCTAATATTCGTGCGGTAAGACCTCCAGAACCATATAAAGGTAAAGGTATCCGTTATCAAGGTGAATACGTTCGCCGTAAAGAAGGTAAAACTGGTAAATAATAAATAACACTCTATAGAAAGGAGTATGACAATGATCAGCAAAATCGATAAAAACAAAGTACGTCTTAAAAGACATGCACGTGTTCGTTCTAAATTATCTGGTACAGCTGAAAAACCTCGTCTAAACGTTTATCGTTCCAACAAACACATCTATGCACAAATCATTGATGATGTTAAAGGCGAAACTTTAGCACAGGCTTCAACTAAAGATAGCGAACTTGCAAATGAATCAGGTTCTAAAGTAGAATTATCTACAAAAGTAGGCGAAGTATTAGCTAACAGAGCAAAAGACAAAGGCATTACAGCGATCGTATTCGACCGCGGAGGTTATTTATACCATGGCCGTGTGAAAGCTTTAGCTGATGCAGCTCGCGAAAACGGATTAGAATTTTAATTTAAAGGAGGGACAAATTACATGGCTCGTAGAGATGAAGAAACGAAAGAATTCGAAGAACGCGTTGTTACAATTAATCGTGTTGCAAAAGTTGTAAAAGGTGGACGTCGTTTCCGTTTCACTGCACTTGTTGTCGTAGGAGATAAAAATGGACGTGTCGGTTTCGGTACAGGTAAAGCACAAGAGGTACCAGAAGCTATCAAAAAAGCTGTAGAAGTAGCTAAAAAAGATTTAGTAGTCGTTCCACGTGTTGAAGGAACAACACCTCATATGATCACAGGTCAATATGGTTCAGGAAGCGTACTATTAAAACCAGCTGCACCAGGTACTGGTGTTATCGCAGGTGGTCCAGTTCGTGCCGTATTAGAATTAGCAGGTATCACTGATATCTTAAGTAAATCTTTAGGTTCAAATACACCAATCAATATGGTTCGTGCAACTATCAATGGTTTACAAAATCTAAAAAATGCTGAAGATGTTGCGAAATTACGTGGCGTTTCAGTAGAAGAATTATATAATTAAGGAGGGAAAATAAGTTATGGCTAAATTACAAATTACCCTCACTCGTAGTGTTATTGGTCGTCCTGAAACACAACGCAAAACAGTAGAAGCTTTAGGTTTGAAAAAAACTAACGCTTCAGTTGTAGTTGAAGATAACCCAGCAATTCGTGGGCAAATCAACAAAGTAAGTCATTTAGTGACTGTTGAAGAAAAATAATTAAGGAGGTGCCGAATTAAAATGAAATTACATGAGTTAAAACCAGCTGAAGGTTCTCGTAAAGAACGCAACCGCGTAGGTCGTGGTGCTGCTACAGGTAACGGTAAAACAAGTGGACGTGGTCAAAAAGGTCAAAAAGCACGTTCAGGTGGCAACATCAAACCAGGTTTCGAAGGTGGTCAATTACCATTATTCCGTCGTTTACCAAAACGTGGTTTCACTAACATTAACCGTAAAGATTATGCTATTGTTAACTTAGACCAACTCAATAAATTTGAAGATGGTACTGAAGTAACTCCAGCTTTATTAGTAGAATCTGGTGTAGTGAAAAACGAGAAATCTGGTGTTAAAATTTTAGGTAATGGTTCACTAGAAAGAAAATTAACAGTAAAAGCTCATAAATTCTCTGCATCTGCAGCAGAAGCTATTGATGCCAAAGGCGGAGTACACGAGGTGATCTAATGATTCAAACGCTTGTGGGCTTCTTTAAAACAAAAGAAGTTCGTAACAAGATCTTTTTTACTCTCGCAATGTTAGTTATTTACAAAATCGGTACTTATATCCCAGCGCCTGGGGTAAATCCAGCCGTCTTTGACCAGAATCAAGGTTCTCAAGGTGTCACTGACTTATTAAACACATTCGGTGGCGGAGCCTTGAAGAACTTTTCGATTTTTGCTATGGGTATAATGCCTTACATTACGGCATCGATCGTAATGCAATTATTGCAAATGGATATTGTTCCTAAGTTCACTGAATGGGCGAAACAAGGTGAAACAGGTAGAAAAAAACTAAATAACGTCACACGTTATTTTGCAATCATTCTCGCTTTTATCCAATCTATTGGGATGTCATTCCAGTTTAACAACTACTTTAAAGGACAATTGATTGAAGATAAATCAGTTGCAAGTTATATCCTTATCGCGGTTGTTTTAACAACTGGTACAGCATTCTTAATGTGGTTGGGTGAACAAATCACACAATTTGGTGTAGGTAATGGTATATCAATAATTATCTTTGCCGGTATCTTATCATCACTTCCATCATCACTCGTACAATTCTTCCAACAAACATTCGTTGGACAAGATGATACGACATTAGCATGGTTGAAAGTAGCAGCGTTAGCAGTTGGATTAATTCTTCTTATCATTGGTGCAACATACGTACTACAAGCCGTACGTAAAATCCCAATTCAATATGCGAAGAAACAATCTGCACAACGTTTAGGTACACGCGCAACTTACTTACCATTGAAAGTTAACTCAGCAGGGGTTATTCCAGTAATCTTTGCGATGGCATTTTTCTTATTGCCTAGAACATTAACTTTATTCTTCCCTGATCAGGAATGGGCTCAGACAGTCGCAGATGCTGCCAACCCTTCAAATACGTATGGTATGATTGTTTATGTTATCTTGATCATTGCATTTACGTATTTCTATGCGTTCGTTCAAGTTAATCCTGAAAAGATGTCAGACAACCTTAAGAAACAAGGTAGTTATGTTCCAGGTATTCGTCCTGGTGAACAAACCAAAAAATATATTACTAAAGTACTTTATAGATTGACATTTGTGGGTTCAATCTTCTTAGCAGTGATTGCGATTTTACCTATCATTGCGACTAAAGTAATGAACTTACCTCAATCTCTACAAATTGGTGGTACAAGCTTACTTATCGTAATTGGTGTTGCAATTGAAACGATGAAGAGTCTAGAAGCACAAGTGAATCAAAAAGAATATAAAGGCTTTGGGAATAGATAAATCTTAGGAGGATACTTATGAATATCATTTTAATGGGATTACCTGGTGCTGGTAAAGGTACACAAGCAGCAGAAATTGTTAAGCAATTTCCTATACCACACATTTCAACTGGTGATATGTTCAGAAAAGCGATTAAAGATCAAACTGAGTTAGGTAAAATTGCAGAATCTTATACTGATCGTGGAGAATTAGTTCCAGATGAAGTAACAGTAGGCATTGTAAAAGAAAGAATTTCTGAAGACGATGCTAAAAAAGGATTCTTATTAGACGGATTTCCTCGTACAATAGAACAAGCTGAAGCACTTAAGGACATCATGCAAGAGCTTGATCGTGATATTGATGCAGTCATCAATATTGAGGTGCCTGAAGAAGAGTTAATGAATCGTTTAACTGGCCGTAGAATTTGCGAAATCTGTGGAACAACATATCATCTTGTATTTAATCCTCCAAAAGTTGATGGTATTTGTGATCTTGACGGTGGTAAATTATACCAACGTGAAGACGACAATCCAGAAACAGTTGCGAATCGTTTGAACGTCAATGTAAAACAATCTAAACCTATCTTAGAGTTTTACGAAAAAGAAGGTATTTTGAAAAACATTGACGGCGCTAAAGATATTAATGAAGTCTCTGAAGATGTCATTAATATCTTGAATAACTTAGACTAATTATTATGATTTATAATCATACTGTTGAAATGCTATGATAATTGTATAATAATGGATAAACCTTAGACGATATACAACGGTATAAAAGGAGGAAAAAAGATGGCTAAACAAGATGTTATCGAATTAGAAGGTACTGTATTAGATACTTTACCGAATGCAATGTTTAAAGTAGAATTAGAAAATGATCATGAAATTTTAGCACATGTAAGTGGTAAAATTAGAATGAATTATATTCGTATTTTACCTGGCGACAAAGTAACTGTTGAGATGTCACCATATGATCTAACACGCGGCAGAATCACATACCGTTATAAATAATTTGTCGTAGATTAGTTAGGGAGGTATAAATAATGAAAGTAAGACCATCAGTAAAACCTGTTTGCGAAAAATGTAAAGTGATTAAACGTAAAGGTAAAGTAATGGTAATTTGTGACAATCCTAAACACAAACAAAAACAAGGATAATAAAAGAGAGGTGTAAACAATTATGGCACGTATTGCAGGAATTGATATTCCACGTGAAAAACGCGTTGTTATTTCATTAACATACGTTTACGGTATCGGTACTTCTACAGCTCAAAAAATTGTTGAAGAAGCTAACGTATCTCCAGATACACGTGTAAAAGATTTAACTGATGACGAATTAGGTCGCATCCGTGAAATCGTTGACGGTTTCAAAGTTGAAGGTGACTTACGTCGTGAACAAAACTTAAACATCAAACGTTTAATGGAAATTTCTTCATACAGAGGTATGCGTCATCGTCGTGGATTACCAGTACGCGGACAAAAAACTAAAAACAATGCCCGTACACGTAAAGGCCCAGTTAAAACTGTAGCTAATAAGAAAAAATAATAGGTAAAGGAGGCAAAATATAAATGGCACGTAAACAAGTAGCACGTAAACGTAAAGCGAAAAAACACATTGAAAACGGTGTGGCTCACATCCGTTCAACATTCAATAATACAATCGTAACTATCACTGATGAATTTGGTAATGCTTTATCATGGTCATCAGCAGGAGCACTTGGTTTCAAAGGATCTAAAAAATCTACACCATTTGCAGCACAAATGGCTTCTGAAACTGCATCTAAATCAGCAATGGAACATGGTTTGAAAACTGTAGAAGTAACAGTTAAAGGACCTGGACCAGGTCGTGAATCAGCAATCCGCGCATTACAATCTGCTGGATTAGAAGTAACTGCTATCCGTGACGTTACTCCTGTCCCACACAACGGTTGTCGTCCACCAAAACGTCGTCGTGTATAATAACGAATAGAGCAATCATTGTAATTAATCATTGCAAGTAACAGTTTGATTAAGTCGACGTATCTAAGGAGGATATTAACAAATGATAGAAATTGAAAAACCTAGAATTGAAACAATTGAAATTAGTGACGATGCTAAATTCGGTAAGTTCGTTGTTGAACCACTAGAACGTGGCTACGGTACTACACTAGGAAACTCCTTACGTCGTATCCTACTATCTTCATTACCAGGTGCAGCCGTTAAATATATCGAAATCGAAGGCGTACTACACGAATTCTCAGCTATTGATAATGTGGTTGAAGATGTTTCAACAATTATTATGAACATTAAAAACTTAGCATTAAAAATCTATGCTGAAGAAGACAAAACATTAGAAATCGATGTAAAAGATGAAGGCGAAGTAACTGCAAGTGACATCACACATGACAGTGATGTAGAAATTTTAAATCCTGAACTTAAAATTGCAACTGTAGCTAAAAACGGTCATCTTAAAATCCGTCTCGTTGCAAACAAGGGTAGAGGTTACGCATTAGCAGAAAAAAATAACACTAGTGATTTACCTATTGGTGTAATTCCTGTAGATTCACTTTATTCACCGGTTGAACGTGTAAACTATACAGTTGAAAACACACGTGTAGGTCAAAGTAGTGATTTTGATAAATTAACATTAGATGTTTGGACAGATGGTTCTATTACACCACAAGAGTCAGTTTCATTAGCTGCAAAAATAATGACTGAACACTTGAACATCTTTGTGGGATTAACTGATGAAGCACAAAATGCGGAAATCATGATCGAAAAAGAAGAAGATCAAAAAGAAAAAGTACTAGAAATGTCTATCGAAGAACTAGACTTATCTGTACGTTCTTATAATTGCTTGAAACGCGCTGGTATTAATTCTGTACAAGAATTAGCTGATAAATCTGAAGCAGATATGATGAAAGTGCGTAATTTAGGTCGTAAATCTTTAGAAGAAGTTAAATACAAACTCGAAGATTTAGGTTTAGGCTTAAGAAAAGAAGATTAATACAAAAAAGGAGGTTCACTCATGGGTTACAGAAAATTAGGCCGTACTTCTGATCAGCGTAAAGCGATGTTACGCGAATTAGCTACTGCACTTATCGTAAGTGAACGCATTGAAACTACAGAAGCACGTGCAAAAGAAGTTCGTAGTGTTGTTGAAAAATTAATCACTTTAGGTAAAAAAGGCGACTTAGCTTCTCGTCGTAATGCTGCTAAAACATTACGTCACGTAGAAATCTTAAATGAAGATGAATCTACACAATCAGCACTTCAAAAATTATTCGGTGAAATTGCTGAACGTTACACAGAACGTCAAGGTGGTTACACTCGTATCCTTAAAACAGGTCCACGTCGCGGTGATGGAGCTGAATCAGTAATTATCGAATTAGTATAATGATATAAATACACTAACTACTATTTATAAAGCAAATGAGTGCAACGATAATGTTTGCCACATACAAATATTGTCTAGCTCAGAGTGCCCCATCCAATTTAATATTTAATAAGCGTGAACTCTAAGGATGGGGTGCGCGCTTTTTTATTTAAGCTGTAGTGTATCGCTATGGCTTTTTTGTATGTAATAAATGTTAACCTTTCTAAATAAAGAATTTACAATTCCGTTAACTTTGAAGCTAACCAGATATACATCATATTAAAAATCGTGTAAAATAAGGAGTAACGAAAAATTACGGAGGGTCACTTATGTCTACAGCAACGTCCATGATTGCGTTGGAAGATGTTACATTTAAATATAAGTCTGATCAGTTACCTGCGTTAGACCAGGTATCTTTTTCAATTCCTAAAGGTCAGTGGACATGTATCGTAGGACATAATGGTTCAGGCAAATCAACGATAGCGAAATTAATGGTCGGTATCGAGCGCCCCACAGAAGGCTATATCACATTAAACGGTGAACGTATTAACGATGATCAACTCTCGACATTAAACGATCATATTGGTATTGTTTTTCAGAATCCTGAAAATCAATTTGTCGGTTCAACTGTAGAAAATGATGTGGCTTTTGGTTTAGAAAATCGGGCAGTACCTTATGAAGATATGCACGAGATTGTCTGGCAAGCACTTGAGCAAGTCGGAATGACCGCATATATTTCTCACGAACCTTCTGCGCTATCTGGTGGACAAAAGCAACGCGTCGCTATTGCAGGCGTGCTCGCTTTAAATACAGATGTGATTATTCTCGATGAAGCAACATCGATGTTAGATCCAGAAGGGCGCAACGCTTTATTACAGTTGATTCGTGAGTTAAATCGTGAAAAAGAGGTAACAATCATATCCATTACCCATGATTTAAGTGAAGCACTTGAGGCGGATCACTTAGTCGTTTTAGATCAAGGGCACGTGTTCAAAACAGGCACACCTGAAACCATCTTTGAAGATGCGGCTGCCTTGGCTGACATTGGACTCGATCTTCCATTCAGTATGCGTATGCATCAAATGCTTGGCTATTCTAACACATACATCACGTATGAAGGGCTGATTCAAGAGTTATGATTATATCATTTAACCAAGTGGATTACGTTTATCAACAAGGAACCCCTTATGAGTACCAAGCGCTCAACGAAGTGGTCACATCCTTTGAAGCAGGTAAATATTATGCGATTATTGGACAAACAGGATCAGGTAAATCCACACTCATCCAACATATGAATGGGTTGTTGAAACCTACTAATGGCACGATGGAAGTACTTGATGTCACAGTGACATCTAAAACAAAAGATAAAGCAATGCGTGATTTACGTAAGCGGATCGGTATGGTCTTCCAATTCCCAGAAGCACAGCTATTTGAAGATAGTGTGGAACAAGAAATACTCTTTGGGCCGAAAAATTTCCAGATGGATCTGGATCGGGTTAAAGCACGTGCGCTAGACATGTTAATACATTTTGGTTTTTCGCGTGATGTGATGCAGCAATCCCCATTTCAAATGTCAGGCGGACATATGAGAAAAATTGCGCTCACATCCATATTAGCGATGGATCCAGATGTGATTATTTTAGACGAACCGACTGCAGGTCTTGACCCTCAAAGTAAACAGCAAGTGATGTCTTTTATTAAACATCTTCAACAGGACGAAGAGAAAACGATTATACTCATTACACACGAAATGAATGATGTAGCAGCCTATGCTGATGAAGTGAAAGTCATGAAGGCAGGCAAAGTGGTCAATGCGTTATCTCCAGTGGAATTGTTTAGCGACAGTCGCTATTTGGATGAACTGCACTTAGCAAAACCAGATGTCGTTCAGTTACAACGTGATGTTGAAGACAAGCACGGGATGAGACTACCACAGCTCGCTTTAACAGAAGAAGCATTTGTGGAGATGTATAAGGAGTGGCGCCAACATGAAAGATAAATTTATAATTGGACGTTATCTTCCTTTGGATTCCATCATCCATCGTTTAGATCCACGTGCGAAATTGATTTTTGTATTTTTCTTTATCATTATTATCTTTTTTGCGCATTCCGTTGCAACTTATGCGTGGCTATTTCTTTTAATCATGATCTTTTTGAAACTTTCTCGAATCAAATTGTGGTTTTTAGTAAAAGGGCTCACGCCAATATGGTTTTTTATGATTTTTACATTTATTATGCATTTATTTTTGACTAAAGGTGGTACGACCTTAGTCGATTTCCGTTTGTTTACGATTGATTCAAACGGTGTGATAGAAGGGATTTACATTGTATTGAGATTGGCCTTTATCGTCATGATCTCTACTATTATGACGCTGTCAACGAGCCCAATCCAATTGACCGATGCGCTTGAGCGCTTGCTCTCGCCATTGAAAGTCGTTAAGCTGCCGGTGCATCAATTGAGTTTAATGATGTCTATTGCCTTGCGTTTTATTCCGACATTGATGGAAGAGTTAGATAAAATTATTCTCTCACAAAAATCAAGAGGTTCTGAAATCAGTTCAGGTTCAATTCCTAATCGTGTGAAAGCATTTGTACCTTTATTGATTCCGCTATTTATCTCTGCCTTTCAACGTGCAGAAGATTTAGCAATCGCCATGGAAGTGAGAGGTTATAATCCAGATACAGAACGGACGAGCTATCGTCGTTTACAATTTAAAGCACAAGACATATGGACGTTAGTGTTACTCGTTCCCATCGCTGTCGTTTTATTCGGGTTAAAATATTTAGGAGTGTAATCACAGATGCGAATTTTAGTGAAAATGTCCTACCTAGGGACACATTTTCTAGGCTTTCAAATCCAACAACAAGGCCGAACCGTTCAACAACAACTTGAAAAAGTGTTAAAACGAATGCATAAAACCCATGTGCGTATTCATCCAACCAGTCGTACAGATCGCGGCGTGCATGCTTTAGAGCAGTATTTTCATTTTGATACACCGTTAAATATTTCTACGGATCAATGGCAATATGCGTTAAACAGCGCCTTGCCGGATGATATTTATATACATGGTGTCAGCGTCGTGGATGAAGATTTTCACTGTCGATATGACTGTGTAGGTAAACGCTACCGTTACCGTGTGTATCAAGGTACACATCGTGATCCTTTCCAATATGGATTGAAGGCGTATGAGCCACGTACATTAGATTATGAACGCATGAATGAAGCGGCCCACCATTTTATCGGTACGCATGATTTTACGGGGTTCTGTTCACAAAAAGCAGAAGTCGTAAGCAAGGTAAGAACGTTATACCAAAGCGAGATTGTACCGACTGACGAAGGGTTCGACTACGTGGTTACCGGTTCAGGTTTCTTATACAACATGGTCCGTGTCCTCGTCGCATTTCTAATAGAAGTGGGGAGAGGCAAACGTCAACCCGAAGATGTACCACGGTTATTAGAAGCGAAGGATCGAAAAGAAGTGCCGTTTACAGCACCTGCCGAAGGACTCTATTTAGAAAAAGTATATCTGTCACCTGAAGCATTAACCTCTGACTTTGGGGAAGGCATTAAAATTCATCGAAAAAAATCGTTGGAAAATGATTAAATTACATTGACAAAAAGGCTTATAAATTATACGATTATAAACGGTATTGTTTTATATCACCCCACGATAAGCCCCGGAAACTTATTGTGTTACAAGATATAGAAGCAGGTAGAACTACAAAGTTAATGAATAAATGAAATCGAAGCTTTAAATCGTAACAACATTTAATATAAGAACCATTTATTTACTAGGAGGACAATAACTATGCGTCAAACATTTATGGCTAATGAATCAAACATTGAGCGCAAATGGTACGTTATTGATGCTGAAGGTCAAACACTTGGTCGTTTATCATCAGAAGTAGCTGCTATTTTACGCGGTAAAAATAAAGTAACTTACACTCCACACGTTGATACAGGTGACTATGTCATCATCATTAATGCAAACAAAATCGAATTTACCGGTACAAAAGAATTAAACAAAAAATACTACCACCACTCAAATCACCCAGGTGGTATCAAATCAATCTCAGCTGGCGAATTAAGAGATAAAAATCCAAGACGCTTATTAGAAACTTCAATTAAAGGTATGTTACCAAGCACACGTTTAGGCGAAAAACAAGGTAAAAAATTATTCGTATATGGCGGCGCTGAACATCCACACGCTGCACAACAACCAGAAAACTACGAGTTACGTGGTTAATTAGAAGGAGGAAATTACATTGGCACAAGTTGAATATAAAGGCACAGGCCGTCGTAAAAACTCAGTAGCACGTGTACGTTTAGTACCAGGTGAAGGTAACATCACAGTTAACGACCGTGACGTGCGTGACTACTTACCATTTGAATCATTAATTTTAGATATTAACCAACCATTCGATCTTACTGAAACTAAAGGTAACTACGATGTATTAGTTAACGTACATGGTGGTGGCTTCACTGGACAAGCACAAGCGATCCGTCATGGTATCTCTCGTGCATTATTAGAAGCAGACCCTGAATACAGAAGTTCTTTAAAACGTGCTGGCATGCTTACACGTGACCCACGTATGAAAGAACGTAAAAAACCAGGTCTTAAAAAAGCACGTCGTTCACCACAATTCTCAAAACGTTAATCAATTTCAAATCAGATGTACGATACAGTACAAACAAAAGCACGCTCCAATGGAGCGTGCTTTTTTGCGTTTATATAGATGGTTGATTTGCATCTGCCAGTAACTCAATTAATTGTTGTCTGTTTGTTTCACCATATACATGTGGTAATATCATAACTTCATCAATCGGATATTGCTTGATGAGCGCTTGAAGTCTTGCGATGACGTTTTCAGGTAATCCAGTGATCACACGTTTTTTATTTTGGTCGACCTTTTGTTGTTCACGTTCAGAAAAGCCACGTTCCTTTGCAAATTCGATAGAAGGATAGCTTTTGGGCTGATTAGCATAGCGTATGCGCAGCAACCACAAATGGAATGCATGTGTTAAATCATCCACGTGTGATTGTGTCGGTGCTGTGATTACAAATGTAGACATCATAATATAAGGTTGACGATCTGGATGTTTTTTTCAAATAACGTTCTATAGCGGTTAGTCAATTGAGTTAACGTGTGGGCATCTTGGCCTACATATGGAAAGACGAAAGGTAATCTCTTTTTAGCCGCTAACGTCGCACTTCTCATACTTGATCCAAGTATGAACATGTGGGGTTGTGTTTGAATTTGAGGTGTCGCAATTAACTGATGAAAGCGATGCGAAGGTGTAGCTGCATCATTAAAGTACAGTTCTAGATCATCAAGTTGTGTTTCAAAATCAGGTTGGGTTGTCTTATATTCATTTAGTGCTTGCTTCACATTTTTAAAGCTTGGTGAACGTCCCAAACCAAGATCTACGCGATTGGGATGTCTCGCTTCCATCACTCTAAAGAGTTCTGCCACTTTGTAACTGCTATAGTGCGGTAACATCACGCCACCGCTTCCTACACGTAGATGTGACGTTTGTTCTAATATAGACATCATGAGCATCTCAGGTGCACTTGATGCGACGGACAACACTTGATGATGTTCAGCAACCCAATAGCGATGATAGTTAAGTCGATCAGCGGATTGAGCGAGTGAAATCGTATGTGAGAGTGCGTCCGTGGCATTGCGTCCTTCAAATATCGGTGCGTAATCTAATATGCTTAATTTCATCATCTAACAACCTTCTTTTACGATATCTCTTTAAAATTAGCTTATCACGTTCCTGTATAGGGTGCGATTGGCTTGCTTAAAGTAAGAAAAAGAAGTGTTTTAGCGCAATTTTTAAAAATAAGAGCAAGGTTTATACCTAATTAATCACTGTTAGGAATAGTTTGAAAAATAAAATCTATGTTTGATATGTATGATTAAGTGAATATAAAGTGTGTAGATATTGAATATATTAAAATGAAACTTAATATATTTGAATTATGAGGAGGAATCGACATGGAAACAGAACAAATTGTTTTAGCCGAACGTCCAGAAGGTGTGCCTTCAGATGAGACGTTTCGTACAGAAACTGTAGAATTGTCAGATCCACAAGCAAATGAATTACAAGTACAACCGTTATATATTTCAGTGGACCCATATTTAAGAGGGCGCATGAACGATACGAAATCTTATGTAGAGCCCTTTAAATTAGACGAACCATTGACAAGTCACATCGTGGCTAAAGTCGTTCAATCTAATGCAGACGACTATAGTGAAGGTGACATGGTCGTTGGTCAAATGCCTTGGATGAAAATGATTAATATCGCTGCAGATAAAGTAAATAAAATTACGAATACAGATGTACCACTTTATCTTTATTTAAGTGTCTTAGGTATGCCAGGGCAAACGGGTTATCAAGGTTTATTAAATATTGGTAAACCACAAGAAGGCGAAACCGTAGTTGTATCAGCCGCTTCTGGTGCAGTGGGTTCAGTCGTTGGACAAATTGCGAAAATTAAAGGTGCTAAAGTTGTTGGCATTGCAGGTGGTCCTGAAAAAGTGAACTACCTTACTGAAGAACTTAATTTTGATGAAGGTGTCGATTATAAAGCAGACGATTTTGCGCAACAATTAGAAAATGCAGTACCTGATGGTGTCGATGTTTATTATGAAAACGTCGGAGGCCCAGTTTCTGATGAAGTATTTAAACATTTAAATACATTCGCACGTATCCCTGTATGTGGTACGATCTCTAACTATAATGATAAAGAACAAGATCAAGGCCCACGTCTTCAATCTACATTGATTAAAAGCCAAGCACTCATGCAAGGTTTCGTCGTAGCGCAATTTAGTGATCATTTTGAAGAAGGAACAAAACAACTTGCACAATGGGTTCAAGAAGATAAAATTAAAACAAAAACATCCGTAGTAGACGGCTTTGAAAATATTCCTGAAGCATTCCGTCAGTTATTCACTGGTGATAATTTTGGTAAACAAGTCGTTAAAAATACGGAAGCATTTTAATAAGACGAAAGGTGATAATATGAAAGCGATTGGTGCAGATAAAGCATTTAGTTTAGAAGATGGAAATCAATTTTACGAAGTTGAAAAAGAAACACCTCAACCAGGTGAAAGAGAATTACTCGTCAATGTGAAATCAATCAGTGTAAACCCTGTAGATACAAAATTGAGACAATCACCTGTATCTGATGCGCCACGTATCCTAGGCTTCGATGCAGTAGGTACCGTTGAAGCGGTTGGGGAAGGTGTTGAATTCTTCTCTGAAGGTGATGAAGTTTATTACTCAGGTACACCTGATAACGATGGTTCTAATGCGACAGACCAACTTGTTGATGAACGTATGGTAGGACGTAAGCCAGCAAACATATCTAATAACGAAGCTGCAAGTTTACCACTTACTGCGATTACAGCATCAGAAGTATTATTCGACGTATTTAATATTTCTCATGAACCAGAAGATAATAAAGGTAAATCACTATTAATCATCAACGGTGCTGGTGGTGTTGGTAGTATCGCCACACAAATTGCGAAATACTATGGTCTTAAAGTAATCACAACAGCATCTCGTTCTGAAACAACAGAATGGTCAGAAAAAATGGGTGCCGATGTCGTACTCAACCACAAAAATGATTTAGCTGATGAATTTGAAGCACACGGCATTCAAGATGTCGACTTCATCTTATGTACGTTCAGTACAGATATGTACTATGAAAAAATGGTTGAACTTGTAAGACCAAGAGGTCATATCGCACCACTTGTTGAATTAGATAACAATCAAGATTTAAACGCCTTAAAAGATAAAAGTATTACATTTACACATGAATTTATGTATACACGTCCAATCTGTGACATGGATAACTTACAACGTCATCACGACTACCTTACAGATGTGACAGAAAAAATGGAAGCAGGTCATTATCAAACTACATTATCTGAAACGATCAAAGGTTTAACACCTGACACATTATTTGAAGCACATCAAAAATTAGAAGCGCATCAAATGATTGGTAAACTCGTCATTGAATTAGACGAACAATAAATATGAAAGCATTGAAATAAATATAATGCGGATATAGTAGGGCTAAGTTCACACACGAATAAGGTGGCGAACTTAGTTCTTTTCTTTTGTTATCAAATAGATATTGTATAAAATTAATTAAATATACCAAAGTTGTGCACTGTTAAATTGTGGAAGTACAAAAAGTAAGTATATATGATTGATAATACTTAGATAGGGTATGTGTTTTATATCAATTTACAGGGGGTGTATTTTGACATGCGGAAAAATAAATTAACAGTCGTATTTTGGACTGCATTAATTATTTGTACGCTGTTCGTTGTTTATGGGGCACTCTTTCCAAAACAACTTGAAGCGGTTACAACAGAAGTAACCTCATTTATCGCCGTACATTTCGGCTGGTATTATTTATTACTTGTTTTAGTTATTTTAATCGTTTGTGTCTATTTATTATTTTCTAGATATTCATCCATCACGTTAGGTAAAGAAGGAGAAGATCCTGAATTCTCTTTACCCTCATGGTTCGCGATGTTATTTAGTGCAGGTATGGGGATCGGATTAGTATTTTGGACCACTGCAGAACCGATAAGTCATGCATTTACGCAGACACCTATACATAAAGCAGGTACACAAACAGCCATCAATGAAGCCATGCAGTTCTCTTTCTTCCATTGGGGTGTGCATGCATGGGCTGTGTATGGCATTGTTGCACTCGTATTTGCTTATTTCAGTTTCCATAAAGGTTACAAAGGTCTAGTGAGTGCGACCCTTGTTCCTATTTTTGGGAAAAAAGCAATGGCTGGCCCAATCGGTGGCGCGATCGATGTACTCGCAATTATTGCGACGGTAACTGGTGTGGCAGCGACATTAGGCTTTGGTGCATTACAAATTAATGAAGGATTGAACTTCTTATTCAATGTACCTTCTAACTTTGGTGTACAAGTCATCATTATTATTATCGCTACAGCACTGTTCACTTGGTCAGCATGGTCTGGTATCAATAATGGGATTAAGAATTTAAGTAACATTAATATGGTCCTTGCATTCTTAGTACTTATTGCACTCTTCTTTGTAGGACCTACACTTGAAATCTTAAATACATTTACAAACAGTTTAGGTAGTTATATCACAAACTTCTTTGATATGAGTTTACGTATTCCACACGATGACGATAAATTCCAATGGCTCCAAGACTGGACGATATTCTACTGGGCTTGGTGGATTTCTTGGGCACCATTCGTAGGTATCTTTATCGCACGTGTATCACGTGGTAGAACGATCAAAGAATTTATCCTAGGGGTATTATTCGTACCCGCGCTCGTATGTTTCTTCTTCTTCGCAGTATTTGGTGCATCAGCTATTTTCTTACAACAAAACGGTATAGCTGACATTGCAAAAGAAGCGACAGAAACCGCGACATTTGCGACATTAGAACATTTCCCATTTGGCACTGTATTGAGCATTATTACACTCGTTGTCATCATGATTTTCTTCGTAACGTCTGCAGACTCAGCGACTTATGTATTAGGTATGTTGAGTTCCAAAGGTGACATCAACCCACGTTCATTTGTGAAAGTGAGCTGGGGTATTATCCTCGCATTATTTGCGATGATCATGATATACACAGGTGGTACGCAATCCATACAAAACTTATTGATTATTGCGGCTCTGCCATTCTCAGTCGTCATTATTCTGATGATCTGGGCGCTCTTCAAAGCACTTGGTTTTGAAAAACCACGTTACAAGCAGAAAAAGCGCAAGAGCGAACCAATCAATGATAATCACTCGGAATAAAAATGATAACTGAGTAGTATAACGAAATGAGTTTAGTAGTGGCTTAATGAATTTAAAAGAATATTTTAAAAAATTGAATGAATCATGTTTCTACAAATTTGATGTGGGGTATGTACAAATGTGAAAACATTATTATTTAAGCGCATAGGAGGTGTTGTACGAGGTGAAACGACTTAAAAACTTAATCCTAGGTTTATTAATAGTTGCGATTGTTGGATTCCTATTGTTCATGTACATTGACGATTCACGAATCTCTCAATACCAAGATTACTTCTTGCAATTCAACTGGTTTGAACCATTATTAATCGGTTTATCTATACTATTAATACTCATAGGAATTATATTAGTATTGAGCTTGTTTAAACCTACGTATCGCAAACCTGGACTTTATAAAGATTTTGATGATGGACATATTTACGTTTCACGTAAAGCAGTTGAAAAAGCAGCATACGACACAGTGGCTAAATATGACAACATCAGACAACCGAATGTGGTTGCAAAACTTTATAACAAGAAAAAGAACTCTTCCATCTCATTGAAAGTCGATTTCTTTGTTCCTGGTGATGTACAAATCAAATCGTTAACGGAACAAATCCGTAACGATGTGAAACAAAATGTTGAGTACTTTGCAGAAATTCCAGTGAAAAAACTAGAGGTTAATGTTAGAGATCAAAAAGCCTCAGGTCAACGCGTGTTGTAAGGGAGGGTAATTATGGCTAACAATAATAACCAAAACGAACAAGATAACACTCAAGAATTGGTAGAAATGTTAAAAGATTATAAATGGCGTATTATTGGATTTCTAGCGTTTCTTATTATCGCTATTTTATTCTTTACATTAGGATTCTGGAAAACAATCTTACTTATTGTTTTATGTTTAATCGGTATAGGTATCGGGTATACTAAAGACCGGAAACAAGATTTCTTAAACTTCTTGAATCGATGGAGTTAGTAAGTAGTAAGATTTCAAAATAAAAATTGATTAAAAAGGAGAATGTATTATGGCAGTAGATAACAACAAAGCAAAACAAGATTACAATAACCAAACTGGAGTTAATGAACAAGAAAAACAAGAAAGAAAAGAACAACAACAAGAACAACAAGAAAATCAATTCGACAGCAAATTAACTTTCTCTGACGAAGTTGTAGAAAAAATTGCTGGTATTGCAGCTCGCGAAGTTAAAGGTATCTTAGAAATGAAAGGCGGCTTTGTCGACAGCATTTCTAATTCATTTAGCTCAGGCAACAACGTAACACAAGGTGTTAGCGTTGAAGTTGGCGAAAAACAAGCAGCTGTAGACTTAAAAGTCATCTTAGAATATGGCGAATCTGCACCTAAAATTTTCCGTAAAGTAAAAGATATTGTTAAAGAACAAGTTAAATACATCACTGGCTTAGAAGTTGTTGAAGTTAACATGCAAGTCGAAGATGTAATGACTAAAAAAGAATGGGCTCAAAAAAATGAAAAAAACTCAAACGATAACCAAGACAACTCAAACAAAAACTTACAATAATTGAGTGAATCTTGAATACGTTTGATTCAAAAATAAAAGGAGTTGATTGGAATCATGAAGGTTTCAATCGACTCCTTTTATTATACATATTAAAGAAGACGAGAGCATAAAGCACGCTCTCGTCTTTTACATTATCAACTCATCAGTAATCTCTAATAAGATGAATCATGTAATGGATTGTTGACTTTGATATACGTATAAACGTCCGCTTCATCAATCAGACGCATCGTTGTCACGCATTTGTAGTCGATATGTTCTGCAAACATTGTACGTTCAATTTCATCTAGACGTGCTTCTTGTGTCGGCATGGTTTCACGTATGTCTTTAAGTTGTGTCACCATCACGTCTTTAATTGTATTCCAAATGCTATCTTCTAAGCCGTCTATATCAAAGGCTTTTGCTGCTGTTAAGACGAGCTCACCTAAGTGGTTTTGGACGGTAGAGTAGAATGCTTTGTTGAATACAGTATGTGATGATTGCGTTAGGATCAATGATTTTTCATGGAAGGTACTTGTATCATAACCCATTTGATTAAGTTGTGGGGCTTCGATCCGTAAACCTTCAAAATCACGAGTGTACATATGGTTAAATCGTCCATCATTTTTGACGGTCATGATGGAATTTTGTAAATGTGCTTCCATTGCGATGCCATATTTTACAAATAATGGCACGACAAGACCGAGTAACGCTTCGGCGTAATCTTTAAACCATGTCGTAATCGCTTGGGTTGGATTTTCAAAGTCATTTTGAGCCATAAATGTTTTTAAAATCGTAAAGATAGGGGCCTCATCATTGAACGGATAACGTGCCACTAAACTAGATGGGATCATTGGAATATCATCATCTTCAATTAAACGATAGATGTTATCCCGATAGAGTGTGCCTAATTGTTCGCTGCGTTGAACTTGTGTTTCAGCTGAATCACTGTCATTGTAAAAATGAGCCCCTGCACGTTCATCAATGGTGCTCGCACTCAAATGTTGGAATAGTGTATCGTTCGCTAATATATCATTTAAGATACGTGTCACTTGTGGTCCATTATATGTGGTTTGCTCAGATAGTGTACGTATTTCTCCTGTAATATGGACATTTGTCGAAAGTTTAATATGTGGGGTACGTTTAGGATACTTAGGCATTAACGTTCTAAATGATAACCCTGCAAAGTAATCGAGTTGATAACTTAAAGGCACAATTGACCCGTCATTTAACTCTGTCTGATATTCATTTAATAAAATGTGATCGTATTGCCAAGGATGTACGATCATCACAATATAATCATTGATATGTGATGAGTCTACTGCTTTTTCAGCTGCTTCTTCAAGCCCCTCAAAAAGGTCATAGACAATCGTATTATAGTCTTCATTTAATCCTTGGAGACGTGTTAAGTCACGACGTACGAGGATAAATTGCATCTGGATAGGTTGAGCAGACTCTGAAGAGTAAGCAATCACGGTATCGGGCGACATGCCTTTACGTAACTTAGCACCCGGATGAAGCGGATGGCCTTCGACGACTGCTTGTTCTGAACGTAAATAGCTGTCTTCTGCTTGCTTGATCAATTGCCATAGTGGTGCAGATTCATCTTTCATGGTTAACGTTTGATAACTCAATGCAAGCGCTAAGTTCGCGATACTATTATCCATGTCTTCACTAAATTGCTGACTCGCTGCGTTATCTAATTCTGGATCAGCTTTAAGAATAAAATTTAATACTTGATTCGGGTGTAATAACCGTTCTGTTTGTTGCTCAGATGAAATAAAGAATGGCCCTTCAACATCGATGCGATCGAAAGCATGTTGACCTGTGATAGGTGCATAAAGGGTAACCGCACTGTGAGGAAATTCAATCGTTAAAACATTTCGATGTTCTGTATCTATACGTTGAGGCAGTGCATCATGAGTCACGATTTGACTATGATCACGACTTCCTACGAGATTTTCTCTATGTATAGATGTAATTAAACGCTGTGAAATCTTGTCTCGACTCGCTAAAATCTGTTGTTTAAAATGATCAGCCCACGCGGAGTGGTGTTGTGTTAAATAATCAAGTGCTGCCTGTTCTTCAGGGGTTAACTCGAGTGAAAAGTCATTTATATTTATTTGGTTACTCATATAACACCTCGGATAATTATTTTACAAAAAGATATAATATTTGTATAATCTATAATAACGTTATTGATAATGGTTATCAATAGGTGCATAGGAGGATTAAAATGGCAAAATATTTTTTTCCAAGTTCATTTTTATTATTTCTTGGAAATTGGATTGGCCAAATTACATTAAATTGGTATGTGTTTACCCTTTACCATAATGCGGTTCACTTAGCATTAATTAATTTTTTTCGGTTAATACCAATTTTATTCATCAGTGTGTGGGCAGGGAAAATAACTGATAAGTATAATAGAGGGACACTCTTACGGACTACGATTACTTCTTCCTTTTCCCTTACTGCGATCTTAACAGTATTAATCTTCAGTTTTGGTAAACTTCCTATCGCCGTCTTTGTCGTTTATTCTCTTGGACGTGGGATACTTAGTGCGGTGGAAACACCGGTTAGACAAGCTGTGCTTCCAGATATTTCCGATAAACTGTCGATTGCTCAAGCAGTCTCATACCATTCATTTATCATCAATATCTGTCGTTCAATAGGGCCTGCTGTTGCTGGATTTGTCATTGCGTCATTTAGCTCCAAATATGGATTTTTACTTCAAAGTATTTGTTATGGGATTTCTATCTTATTCTGTCTCAAGTTAGTGTTTGAACATCAAACTCCAGATAATGAAGACGACGATGATAATAGCAAATTTACGCTTAAAGTTGTTTTGGATTATCTAAGATCTAATACGAATAGTAGACGTATCGTCATTACTTCCTTTGTCATTATGGCAACAGGATTTTGTTACACTACATTACTACCCGTTCTGACAGATTACAATTTCCCTGATCAGGCACAAATATTTGGTATTGCCATGACATTTAGTGCAGTAGGAGGTATTTTAGCAACACTAATCATTCCACATGTACTTAAACATTTTTCTGTAACTGCGACGTACTACTTGAGTTCGTTACTTTTTGGTGTGGCATTAATCGGCACCATCATCGCAAACTCAATTATGTTGTTTATTGTATTATTCTTTATTGGCTTATTTAGTCAGTGGTCAAGAACGACAAATCGTATTTATTTCCAATATGATGTCGATCCGAAAAACAGAGGTAAAATCCTCAGTGTCATCATGATGGATAGAGGGATGATTCCGTTAGGTGCGATGGTACTTAGTGTGCTCTCAGAAACAGTTGGTATTGTTTATACATTCGTAACGATGGGACTCATCACATTGATTGTATCCATTGTGTTTGGACTATTAAGTAGAAAGACAAATGACGGAGGTCGTAGCTATGAATCATAAGATAGGGCAGCTTGCAGATCGTAATCAACAATATCGCATTTTAAATGCAGTGCTCAAAGAGCGATTATACGATGAAGGCACCATCGTAAGTGATGAAGCAGATTACTGTGCCTTACAATATCACGCACATTACTTAACGGTTAACGTGGCACGTAAATCACCCATGGCGAGATATGTATTTTCTGGGCCAATTCAATATGAATATCGACAACAGACCTCAGAGGTTGACTCTGTAGAGCAGTTACTCGATATCTTAAACAATCAATTTAACATCCCGATTTCTGCACGTTTACGTGAGGAATTGCTGGCAGGGCGTGATGGATTTAAATTGAGCTACGAACAGTTTGAAACGCGTAGTGAAAACATTCAAGAAAGCATGAAATTCTCGCGTATGCCCGTTGCGTTGAATTTTTTTACATGGCTTACACACATGGGAGAAACAGGACAACAAGACCCGTTACTTTATTCTGAAAGCTTAGTAACAGAAGGTCATCCGACCCATCCTTTATCTAAGACGAAGTTGCCTTTAACTGAAGCGGAAATCCGTGCTTATGCACCTGAGTTTGAACAAATCATTCCGCTCAAGGTGATGCTCATTCACAAACAAGCTGCACATGTCACATCAATTACAGGCGATGAACAGTTTCTCATCAATGAAGTGATACCAGAGTACCGTCACAAGTTACGTGCATACTTGGAACCTTTAGGTCTCAAATTAAAAGATTACTATGCGATACTCGTTCACCCTTGGCAATATGAACATACAATCACAACCATGTATCAAACGTGGATTGAAGAACGAAAATTGCTTCCTACACCTTTTACAGTTGATGCACATGCGACATTATCATTTAGAACGATGGATCTCATCAGAAAACCATTCCATGTGAAATTACCCGTGAATGTTCAAGCGACGAGTGCTATTCGCACAGTCGGACCAGTTACGACGGTTGATGGGCCGAATTTAAGCTATACATTACAAGATATTTTAGCGCAAAGTAATGATGTGCAAGTCGCGCAAGAACCTTACGGCATATATGCAGAAGCGGACGAAGAAGAAGCAAAGCACTTATCTAATATCGTTCGAGAAAAACCTGTGATACGGGCACATGGTATGTCGATCGTCACTGCAAGTTTAGTGAATCGTAATCCAGTGGATAAACGCACCATTGTTGATAGTTACTTGGAATGGACAGGCGGCGGTGTAACAAGCAAGACGATTAAACATTTCATACGCGCATATGCCACAGCGCTCATACCACCTTTAATCGATTATATCCAAACATGTGGGATTGCGTTAGAAGCACATATGCAAAATACCATCGTCAATTTAGATCAGAACTTCGACATGAAATTTATGGTTAGAGATTTAGGTGGTGCCCGTATTGATTTATCAACCTTACGACAACGCCGTTCTGGTATCGAAGTAACGAACCAAAGCTTATTAGCCTCAGACATTGATGCTGTGATTCAAAAATTCCAACACGCAGTCATACAAAACCAATTTGCTGAACTCATTCATCACTTTGGCCAGTATGATGAGGTCACTGAAGAAAACTTATACGATATCGTCAAACAGGTGATTGAAGATAGCATCGACGATACGAAACCACATGCAGATGCATTGAGACGTATTTTATTTGGACCTACGATTACGGTAAAAGCATTGATGCGAATGAGAATGGAAAGTAAAGTTAAACAATATTTAATGATTGTATTAGATAATCCAATCAGAGAGGTGTGAAAATTTGGCACATATTCATATCAATTTGTCCAAAATACAATATAATGCCAATGTGTTAAGACAATTGTTAGCGACGCATCACATTCAATTCACGCCTGTGATTAAATGCATTGCGGGTGATCCTGAAATTATACGTGCGTTGAACCAATTAGGCTTCACACACTTTGCAGAAGCGCGTTTAGAAAATATAGAAAAAGCAAAAGAAGTTGAAGCGGCCAATACGTTTACATTAATTCGTGCACCACACCTTCAAGAGTTAAAACAAGTCGTGTTAAATACGACGATGAGTATTCAAACTGAATTGACGACCATACGTCAATTAAATGACGTAGCAAAATCTCTCAACCTGAAACACCCAATCATGTTAATGGTTGATTGGAAAAACGCTAGAGAAGGTGTACTGACATATGATATTGTAGAGTATGTTCAGGAAATTTTGCATCTCAGTCATATCTGTTTGAGAAGTATTGCATTTAACTTTATGTGCTTTAATGAGATTCCGCCGTCAGAATCAGATATTGAGATGATTAACCGTTTTGTGACATCAGTTGAAAAAGAAACAAGCTATCGCTTTGGCATCTTTTCAGGTGGCAATTCGAGCATGCTACCGCAAATGATGTATAACGACTTAGGACGTGTGAACGACTTACGTATCGGAGAGTCGTTATTCCGTGGGGTAGATACCACTTCTAACGTACCGATACCTTCACTCTATCAAGATGCGATTACGTTAGAAACGCGTATTATTGAAATTAAACCACGTATCGAAGTGAATAGTGGCAGACAATATTTGCAAGCAATCGTGGATATTGGCAAGTTGGATACTGAGGTAAAAGATATTTATCCATTAGGTCATGATGTCGATGTGTTAGGTGCAACGAGTGATCATTTGATGCTTGATTTGAAAAATCACGACCAGTATCAAGTGGGCGATACCATCACCTTTAGACTGGGCTACAATGCACTTGCACAAACGATGTATATTAATCAGATGGAGAAAATATATCAAAACGATAAAGCCATCGATTTACTCAATAAACATTTTAATGTATGTGAACTCAATAAAGCTCGAAAATAATATAATATTCTAATTGACAATGATATTCATTATCGCTATACTTATCATGAAAGCGATACATATTAAGGAGTGAAGGTTATGAAGAAAAATTTAAAATTTTTCGGTATTTTGCTTTTAGCCTTATCATTAGTACTTGTAACTGCATGTGGTAATGGTAATGACAATAAATCATCAGATTCTGATAATGATAAAGAATCTAAAGATACAGTAACAATTAAGACAAAAGATGGTACAACAGAAGTTAAGAAAAACCCTAAACGTGTTGTAGCACTTGAGTTCTCATTTGTAGATTCATTAGCAGCATTAGGTATTAAACCAGTCGGTGTTGCAGATGATGACGATAAATCTCGTATCTTAGAACCAATCCGTGACAAAATTGGGGATTACACATCAGTCGGTGCACGTAAACAACCTAGTTTAGAAAAAATCAGTGACTTAAACCCAGATTTAATCATCGCTGATAACAATCGTCACAAAGGCATCAAAAAAGACTTAGAAAAAATTGCACCAACACTAGTGCTTCCAAGTTTCGACAGTGACTACAAAGAAAACTTAGACGCGTTCGAAACTATTGCAAAAGCAGTAGGTAAAGAAAAAGAAGGTCAAGAACGTCTTGACGAACACAATGATAAAATCGACAAATACAAAAAAGAAATTAAGTTAGATAAAGATGAACCTGTACTTGCAGCAGTTGCTTCTAAATCAGGTTTACTTGGCCACCCTGAAAGCTCTTATGTTGGTCAATTCTTAAAAGAACTTGGTTTCAATAACGCCTTAGATAAAACTGAAACTGAAAACTTATCTAAATATCTCCAAGGACCTTACTTACAAATCAATGAAGAAGTCCTTTCTGATATCGATCCTGGTCGTATGTTCATCATGGTAGATAAAGGTGAAAACGATCCTGACTACAAAAAACAAACTGAAAGCAAAGTTTGGCAAGATTTAGATGCTGTTAAAAATGACCGTGTTAACACAGTAGATCGTAATACTTGGGCTCGTGCTCGTGGATTGATATCTTCAGAAGATATCGCTAAAGAATTAGTAGAGATTTCTAAAGAAAACAACGAAGATAACGGTCAACAAAATTAAGGTGACTTGATCTATGGGACATAAAAATAAGCAAGATTTACAATTGAAAAAACAATCAAGCACGCGCATTACACTCACTTTTATAGTGAGTGTATGCGTTCTTTTTTTAACAGCTTACTTAAGTTTAGTATTAGGTTCTTCTTCTATTTCTACCCGCGACGTGATTGATTATATTTTCCAAGGCACAGATACCAAACAAACCTTTATTATCCATAATGTACGTATGCCACGCATGATCGGTGCGATTGTTATCGGGGCTGCGCTCGGTCTAGCAGGGCTACTCATGCAAATCATGACACGTAATCCACTTGCTTCACCACAAATATTTGGGATTAATGCAGGGGCATCATTTGTCATTGTGCTTATTACAATGCTTGTGCCAGCGCTTGCACCATGGGATACATTGTTCGCCTTTGTAGGTGCATTTTTAGGTGGATTAGTGGTCTACTTATTATCAGGGTCTACGAAAGCCATTACGCCCGTGAAACTCGCATTAGCAGGGATGGCCATTCATCTCTTCTTCTCAAGTTTAACTGAAGGGATTATTTTGTTAAATGAAGATTCAACAACGAGAGTGATGTTCTGGTTGGTTGGTTCATTGTCTACATTGAAATGGACTGCCGTGCTGAGCATTATTCCATGGCTCATTCTCGCATTCTTCGTTACGATTTTGATGTCACGCCAGTTATCTATCTTGGAACTTGGTGACACAATGGCACGTGGTTTAGGACAAAACGTCACATTTATACGTATTATCATCGGCCTTCTCGTCGTTATACTGGCAGGGAGCTCGGTTTCTATCGCAGGGCCGATAGGTTTCGTCGGCTTAATCGTACCGCATCTCGTTAAGCACTATGTACCTCGTAATTACATGTATAGCGTACCGTTAACGATGATTATGGGTGCTGATTTATTACTCGTATCAGATGTGTTGAGTCGTTATATCACTTATCCATTTGAATCACCAGTAGGGATAGTTACTGCGTTTCTTGGTGCGACGTACTTCCTATTTATTACAGTTAGAGGGGTGAGACAAGAATGAATAGACATCTAACGATGAAGTATACCATCGCAGTCATCCTACTCATCGTCGCTGCGTTCGCGAGTTTATCTGTAGGTACTGTCTTTTTAACACCTTCACATATTTTAAGTCATATTTTTACGCTAGATGATTTTATTTTGACTGAATACCGTTTACCTCGGATGTTACTTGGTTTTATCGTAGGGGTGAGCTTAGCAGTCTCTGGTGCCTTAATTCAAGGTGTTGTTAAAAATGAACTTGCATCTCCAGATGTCATCGGTATTACAAAAGGGGCGAGCTTAACCGCCGTCATTGTCATTATGTTATTCCCGTCAGCACCGCTCTTTTTACTACCGTTTAGTTCATTCATTGGTGCACTCATCATCAGTATTTTCTTAACTATACTCATTTCAAAATTTAACGTTAAAGGATCTAGACTGGCATTGATCGGGTTAGCCATTGGTGCAATCTGTACAGCAATTGTTCAGTTCTTACTCATTCGTAATCCAATGGATGCGAATACTGCACTTGTATGGTTAACAGGAAGCCTTTACGGTCACGACTTAGCAGACGTAGGCATCGTATTACCATGGTTTATTATCGTATTACCATTTATCATTTACTTTAGTCGAAAACTAGATATTCTCGCCTTAGGGGATGACGTAGCAACCGGACTAGGTGCCAAAGTACAAGGTATTAAAATGTTACTCTTATTCCTAGCTGTTGTCCTTGCTGGTTCTTCTATTGCCGTCGTCGGAGGGTTGAGTTTCTTAGGTTTGATTTCACCACATATAGCGAGATCGATAGTCGGACATAAATATATTCATGTGATATGCATGTCAGGTTTAGTTGGTGCGATTATACTATTGATCAGTGATAGCTTGTCTCGTGGTATTCATCCACCACTTGATATCCCAGTCGGTGTAATCGTTGCGATCGTTGGCGTTCCTTACTTCTTATTCTTACTCAGAAAAATGTAAGATTAAAAATTGGATTAGCTATTGCATTTGCAAAAGCTTTCATATAAAGTGAAATTAATGGTAAACGCCATTATAAGTTAAATAATTCACAATAAATGTAGGATGACACAAATTTGATATAGGCTGCGAATTTACATAATTATACATAATGAGTTATAATTATGGCTATATTATTAAACGCGGTTATATTCCTGTGTAGCCACCTGAGAGGTGTATGTAAATGAATAACTATTCTAAGAGCGAGATTATCAAAGGGCGTATTAAATTTATCACCATGTCTTTACTTGGTATCATTTTGTTTTTAACGCCTGTACCGGTTGTAGAAGATGGCGAAAAGCAAGCCACCTTACCGGTTGCTTATCTCGCTAATTTACTTAAAAGTGCGATAGGCGACGGGATGCCTATTATTATATTAACGATTGTCACAGTCTCCGGAATATTAACGTTAGTATGTTCAACGTTTTTAAAGCACAAAATCAAACCGAACTCCTTAATGGATAGCGCATTTAAAGTCAACTGGGTTTGGCTCATCTTAAGATTACTTGCTGTTGTATTTGTGTGGATAGTTTACTTTGAATTAGGTACGGAGGTCATCTACTCTGAAGATACAGGTGGCTTAGTTTTTTCAAGTTTATTACCAACATTAGTGACTGTATTCTTATTTGCTGCATTATTCTTACCATTATTAATGGAATACGGTTTGTTAGAATTACTCGGCCCAATATTCAGACCTATTATGAGACCGCTATTTACTTTACCTGGTCGTTCCACGGTCGATAACTTAGCATCGTTCATCGGTGACGGCACAGTAGGGGTGCTCATTACGAGTAAACAATATGCAGGTGGGTTTTATTCAAGACGTGAAGCGACGGTTATTGCGACGACGTTTAGTGTTGTTTCTTTAACATTTGCGATCGTCGTAGCTGATACTGTGCATATGAGCAATCACTTCTTTTTTTTCTATTTAACAGTTATTGTTTCATGTATTGTTTGTGCGGTGATTTTACCGCGTATTTGGCCACTGAATAAAGTGCCTGATGAATATGCGAAAGATGTTCCTGAAGAAGCGAGAACAGAGAAATTGCCAGAAGGAAAGTCTGCATTTAGACACGGTTTTGATCAAGCGACAGAACAAGGGATTAAAGCGCCAGGCATTGTTGATTTCTTTAAATCAGGTTTTAAAACGGTTGTAGATATGTGGTTTGTCATTTTACCTGTTGTTATGAGCATCGGTACCATAGCAACAATCATTGCGAACTACACACCTATATTTACGGTGATTGGTAAACCGTTCATTCCATTCCTTGAATTACTGCAAGTACCTGAAGCTGCAAGAGCATCTGAAACTGTACTCATCGGCTTTGCAGATATGTTCTTACCATCTATCTTAATCGATGGCGTTAACAATGAAATTACTTACTTTATCGTGGGTGCTTTAAGTATTACGCAGCTCATCTATTTATCAGAAGTAGGTGGTGTGATTTTAGGTTCTAAAATACCTGTCAGCATCTTTAGATTGTTTGTAATCTTCCTAGTTAGAACAATTATCGCATTACCGATCATTTCACTTATGGCTCATCTATACTTCGGTTAATAGAGAGACATGTTTTCATATTTTTTATAGTAAAATGAGATGAACCGAGTAGTTGAGTAAATGAGATGATATGATGTATAAAATAACGCAAAAGGCTGAGGTTAAATGTATGTGACCTCAGCCTGTTTGTGTATCGTTATAACCTTGTATGCATAAAAAAGCCGCTAGACTTTCGTTATGATACGAAGGTTTAGCGGCGATATCTATGTGTAACGTTATTTTGTTAGTTCGTTGTATACTTTTTGATCATTGTGTGTGTAAATAATGTATTCATGGTCGTCAGTATCGATGATGACACGGTTTGTTTTACCGAAAGTTGAGCCGATACGTGATACTTTACTTGCATCTAAATCGGGTACGGCATGGATGTCTTGATCTTGTGAGATGTTTTTAATTTGGTTAGTTGGAATTTTAATATCAGCAACTCGCCATTGAATATTTACTTCATTTTCATTTTTCTTAACTGTCATTGCCATATATGAACACATCCTTAAAATATTTTGTGTCCTCATCATATAACAATGTGCAATCGTTTTCAAGGATTATGTGATACTTTTTTAATATGTGCTATACTCAACAGATACGAAAGTATGTTCGCGTTTTATGATGAAATGTGCTAGAATATGGGCATTACATAAAGGAGTAATATTATGACTGGTAAGACACATGCAACGTGCGGGTTACTGATTGGGACATTATGTACAGATTATTATCAAACCGACTTGTTTACTTCAATCACGGTCATTATTTTAGCTGTTATGGCAAGCTTACTACCTGATATATGTCATACGAAAAGTAAATTGGGGCGGCGGTTTAAAATCATCAGTTGGCTTGTACGTATTTTATTTGGACATAGGACGTTCACACACTCACTGATCTTCATGCTGTTGATTGCGATTTTATTATATTTCATACAGACACCTGTACCGTACTTCACTGCGATTATTCTCGCGATGTTGTCTCATGTTATACTTGATATGTTAACACCCAGAGGCGTGAAGTTATTCTATCCATTACCGATGACCATTCGCTTTCCAATTCGTTTTAAAACGGGCGGTATGGTGGACTTATCGCTTGCTTCAGCGTTATTCATCGGCGCACTATATGTACTTTTTCAGCCTTATATTGTACGTATTGTTGATTATATAGTAAATTAAATGGAGAATATGATATAACTAAGGAACGCTTCACTGAATAGAAAAGTGGACAATAAACATAATAAATATTAAATTTTGGGGTAGTAAGTAAGGAAAACTGTTGACGTTCATGATGAAATTTTAGAGATAATTCCTAGCTCGTTTATCTCACAAGGACTACATATCAAGTTAATATAAGGGATTATAGTTGAACGCGAATTTACCGTTTTCTAATTACAAAAGGGACAAAGCACGAACAAAAGTTAATTCTTTGAATATTAAGGAGAGAATTACATTGAATAATAAAGAATTAGAGAAATATAATCAGCATCATCTTATAGAATTTAAGAAGTTAATGAGTACAAATGAAAAAGAAGAACTCGAAGAAAAGCTTAAAACATTAGATCTTGAAGCTATTCACAATCTTTATCAAGACTTATATGTCAATAAAGAAAAAATGTCAGAAGTACCTGATGTTCAAGAAATTAATTATGAAGTCAAAAAAGACAAGTCAGATGAAGATATAGAACGTTATGAAAAGATTGGTCTAGAAGCAATAAAAAAAGGAAAATTTGCGGTTGTGTTATTAGCTGGGGGACAAGGGACACGTTTAGGTTTCAAGGGACCAAAAGGTACGTTTGAAATTGAAGAAACAAGCTTGTTTGAACTCCAAGCTAAACAACTCATTCAACTGAAAGAACTGACTGGAAAGCCTGTTGACTGGTATATCATGACAAGTGATATCAACCAGCGTGAAACGGAATTATATTTTGAAGAAAAAGATTACTTTGGCTATGACGCATCACATATTCATTTCTTCAATCAAGAAAACATGGTTGCATTGAATGAAGAAGGCAGACTCGTCTTAGACCAAGATAGTAACATTCTTGAAATTCCAAACGGGAATGGTGGCGTCTTCAAAGCACTAGATGATGCAGGCTATTTAGATCAAATGGAAGAAAATGGGATAGAATACATTTTCTTAAATAATGTGGATAATGTGCTCGTTAAAGTCTTGGATTTAATGTTTGCAGGGTTTACATATCACCACAGTAAAGATGTGACGACAAAATCGATAGAACCGAATGAAGGAGAGAGTGTCGGCAGACTCGTAAGTAAAGACGAAAAAGATACAGTACTAGAATATTCAGAACTTGAAGAAGCTACTGCAAACCAATTCCATAACGCGAACATCGGTATTCATGCGTTTAAACTTTCCTTTATTAGAAAAGTCGTCAATGAACCTCTGTCATATCACCTAGCTGTAAAAACAATGAAACAATTAGATGACGACTTCGGTGTGATCGAAAGACCTACATTGAAATTTGAACTCTTTTATTTCGATATTTTCCAATATGCATCAAGCTTTATCACACTCCAAGTCGATAGAGAAGAAGAGTTTTCACCACTCAAGAATAAAGAAGGTAAGGATAGCGTCGAAACAGCAACAGCTGATCTAAAACGCATGAATTTAATCTAAAGATGGAGGTTGTTTATGAGCCATGCCCAAGGTGTGAATAATAAGAAGCATATCGTACATTCGTTTAAAGAAATCATTCCGTTATCTTTTGGAGAAGAAATCGGGAATGCAGTCTCACATGGCGCAGCAGCTTTTTTAGCGTTGTGTGCACTGCCTTATGCGGCAGTTTATAGCTATATCCATGGTGGCACGATGGCCTCTATCAGTGTGTCTATCTTTGTGATTAGTATTTTTATGATGTTTATCACTTCGACGGTGTATCATTCGATGGCGAATCATTCAGCGCATAAATACATTTTAAGGATTCTTGATCACAGTATGATTTATATTGCGATTTCAGGCACTTATACGCCGGTCTGTATCATCGTTGTCGGAGGATGGATTGGTTGGGGCACCATGATATTACTATGGGGGATAACCATATGGGGTATTTTATATAAGGCATTGTCGAAAAATGTTAACCCTAAATTGAGCCTCGTGATGTATTTAGTTATGGGCTGGATCGGTGTGCTGTTTGTACCTATTATTATTCGAGATACTTCGTTCACATTTATATTATTTATCGTACTTGGTGGTGTGGCATACACTATAGGGGCATGGTTTTATGCCCAAAAACATAAGCCCTATTTCCATATGATTTGGCATTTATTTATTATCGGTGCCTCTATATGTCATTTTATCGCTATCGTTTATTTCATCTACTAACGCAGAGAATGAAGGTGAATTGGGGGATAAATCACCCTCTGAAACGGTAAGTACTGTTGTATAGTGATATGTGGCACAATGAGGAATGATGCAATGAGACTGGGACAGAAGAAACGTCGCAGTCTCTTATCATTTTAATTAAATCCATATACATATAAACATGGTCTGATAGATTTGATATGACCCATGAAAGCTTCCGTACAAAAGCCTTATATATACAGATAATGATGTTAGAGGAGGTTATACATAATATGACGAGTAGACTTAGATTAAAAGAGATAGGGATTGTAACTGCACTCGTATTAAGCATGTTTATGGCAGCGATTGAGTCTTCTATTGTATCGTTAGCGATTCCAACGATTAGTGACGACTTACATGTTAAAGGATCAGTATCGTTGGTTTTCTCTGTCTATTTCATAGCGATCGTTATTGCGACGCCTATCGTGGGTGAACTGTTAGAACGCACAAAAATTATCTATCTGTCCGTCATTGGATTAATCTTATTTACAATCGGTAGTTTATTTTCTGGTCTCAGTCCTACATTCACCATTTTAATCATTTCACGCTTCCTTCAAGGGTTAGGTGCAGGCGTATTAATGGCACTCGGACAGATTGTGCCTAAGTTAGCCTTTGAAATTCCATTGAGATACAAAGTCATGGGTATCGTCGGTAGTGTATGGGGGATTGCGAGTATTGTTGGACCACTTCTCGGTGGAGGTATTTTAGAATTTGCGACATGGCATTGGTTATTCTTTGTGAACGTGCCTATTGCAATGCTCGCATTGGTCCTCGTTTTTGCCACATTCCATTTTGAAAATGAATCCACTACAGCAGATTCAAGACTAGATATGCGTGGTATGATGTTGTTCTATCTTATGATTGCATGTTTCTTATGTGCAGTAATGAATCAAACACACATGGCCATCAACGTTGTAGCACTGTTACTCATGATCATTGTTGGATATATCTTATATCGGTTTGAACATCGTCAAACTAAGCCGTTTATCCCTGTGATTGAATTTAATAAAACAGCGACTTTAATATTTTTTACAGATTTCTGTTATGCTTTCATGCTGATGGGTTATAACTTATATATGCCTATCTATCTGCAGGAAGAAATCGGATTATCACCACTTCAAAGTGGTCTTACTGTCTTTCCATTATCATTTGCTTGGCTCATTTTAAATATGACGCTCGACAAAATAGAAGTTCACTTTACACGCAAAGGGATTTATATCTTTGCATTTACATTGCTCTACATATGTGGGGCACTCGTGTTTATCGGTGCGACTGCGCCTCTATTTATCGCATTGAGTCTATTATTGGCAGGCTTTAGCTTTGGTACGATTTACACGAAAGACAGCGTGATTATACAAGAGGAATCTTCTGAACCGAACATGAAGCGGATGATGTCTTTATATGCGCTCACAAAAAGTTTAGGTAGTTCAGTAGGTGCTACAGTGATGGGCTACATCTATACACTTTCAATCGTGTTCACGTCTTCAGAAATACAAAACATCGTGTTAATGACATTCATTATGCTTACATTATTAATCGTGTTATGGTTAATTCGTTTTAAACATACGGGTATATTTAGTAACACAGAGAGATGATGTTATCCTTAAAATAAGTGATGATTGTACAGTTGCGATGGCATATACGATTAAATAATAAATATACAAATTGGGAGGTAAAATAAACAGTGAAATATGTCAGATATATTTTAACAAGATTTATTGTACTCTCAATTTTTATTTTATCTGGGGCCACATTCCTTGTATTTCTAGGATTCGGTCTATACGGGTTAAGCAGAATCTTACTGTATTTAAATTTGGCAGATTTCACCTATGATAAAGGCTTCTTTAATAATTTAGTTTATTATGGAAGTTATATTATATTAGGTTATTTTGTATTATTCTTCGTCGAACATACTATGGATTTCTTGCGTAAAAAAGTACCCAATAACGCGTATTTTAACGGGATGACCTACCATTTAATTTCTTGCGGCATCACCGTATTGCTCTTTTATAGTATCGTACATATTCACTATACCAATATTAAGATAGATTTCTGGGTCGTTATGCTGATCATTGTGATGCTCTATGTATGTAAAGAAGTGTTCTATCCAGACGGTGAAAATTTAAACAAAAAATAAAATATTATAGGCAATATATTTGCTTTGATGTACGTGCTTTGGTTTAATAATGTATTACTACAACAAAAGGAAGTGGCTTCATGTCTGAAAGCGTCGTTCCAAAATCAACGAAAATGATGATTGTCGTAACTATGTTAATTAGTGCTTTTATGGCAATTTTAAATCAAACATTATTAAATACTGCCTTACCCTCTATCATGGAAGGCTTAAATATTACAGAAAATACATCTCAGTGGTTAGTTACAGGTTTTATGTTAGTCAATGGTGTGATGATACCGTTGACTGCATTTTTAATTGAACGTGTTAAAACAAGACCGTTATATCTCATGGCCATGGGAATATTTTTAGTAGGATCTATCATCGCCGCATTATCACCGAACTTCGGTTTCTTAATGTTTGCGCGTGTCGTTCAAGCGATGGGTGCTGGTATTATCATGCCCCTCATGCAGTTCACCTTGTTTATGCTTTTCCCAAAAGATGAACGTGGTTTTGCGATGGGGTTAGCTGGATTAGTCATTCAGTTTGCGCCTGCGATAGGTCCTACGATTTCAGGATTTGTGGTGGACATCGCTAGTTGGAGAGTACCATTCTTTATCATCGTAGCGGTCGCATCTGTTGTCTTCATTTTTGGGATGAGACATATAGAAAGTTATAACGAAACGAAGGATACGAAATTAGATATTCGCTCCGTGATATATTCGACCTTAGGGTTCGGGTTAATGTTATATGCATTTAGTAGTGCAGGTAGCGTCGGTTTTTCACATCCAATCGTTATTATTGCACTTATCGTTAGCTTGTTTATTATCGCAGCATTTATTCGTCGTCAATTAACAATTCCTAACCCTCTATTGAATTTAGTCGTATTTAAAAATAAAGTGTTTGCGTTAACCACTATTTCTACCATGCTAGTCATGTTATCAATGGTCGGCCCAGCATTGATTATTCCGATTTACGTTCAACATGTATTAGGATTATCTGCGTTATTGTCAGGTTTAGTGATCATGCCAGGTGCGTTACTTAATGGGATGATGTCGGTCGTCACAGGTAAAATTTTTGATAACTATGGGGTGAAACCGCTCATTTTAGTTGGCTTCACGATGTTAATCACCTTTACTGTTGCGTTATGTTTCCTACGTGCAGATACACCTTATTGGTATTTACTTGTGATTTATACATTGAGAATGGTATCGATCTCGTTCATCATGATGCCGTTAAATACAGCGGGTATTAATGCGCTCTCGAATGAAAATATTTCACACGGAACAGCCATCGGTAACTTTGCTCGTGTGACTGCTGGTTCATTAGGTACAGCCCTAATGGTCACGTTAATGACGATTGGTTCAGAATTATTCAAACCAGATCCCAATCAACACGCAAGTGCCACTATGGTTGAACGCCAAGCCACAGCAAATGGTGTAGACCTTTCATTTATGGTGGTTTCTGTATTAGTGACTATAGCGTTTATCGCAGCATTGTTTATCAAAGAACAGCGCAGCCCGAAACAACCTAACGCACGAGAATTATAAAATGTTTGATGCACATGTCTATCGTTTTAAAGTAAAAAAGGTGATAGTTGTGATATTAGGAAAGTTAGCTCACATGGCCATTGAGCTAACTTCTTTTTTTGTATTATAATAAAACGTATACTATCTTTAAAAGTAAGTAAAAGAAGAGCGAAATTTACGTTTATTGATAAATAATAAGCATAACTGAGGGGGATTCGTCGTGTTATCGATAGAAGAAGTAAAAGAATTATTAGGTGAGATCAAAGATCCAATTATCGATGCACCACTTAAAGAAACAAACGGTATCGTTAATGTTTCTATAAAAGAAGAAATCGATCACGTCAGCGTGAAGCTTGCGATGGCACAACTTGGAGGTAAACCTCAACTTGATCTACAGATGGCTGTCGTTCAAAAATTAAAAGATAATGGCGCGCATACAGTAGGTATCCGCTTTGAAGAATTACTACCAAGCGTGATTGAAAAATATAGAGGTCCACAGAAGAAAAAACCTCAAACGATTGAAGGGTTACTCTCTAAAGATAATCCAGTTGAATTTATCGCTATTGCCTCAGGTAAAGGTGGGGTAGGAAAATCTACTGTAGCCGTAAACCTAGCTGTAGCATTAGCAAGAGAAGGTAAAAAAGTAGGCCTTGTAGATGCTGATATTTATGGTTTCAGCGTGCCCGATATGATGGGAATAGATGTTAAACCAGGCGTTGAAGGGAAGGAAATTATCCCTGTAGAACGTCACGGCGTTAAAGTGATTTCTATGGCATTCTTTGTAGAGGAAAATGCACCAGTGATTTGGCGTGGTCCGATGTTAGGAAAAATGCTAAACAATTTCTTTGTTGAAGTGAGATGGGGAGAATTAGACTATCTAATTCTTGATTTACCACCTGGTACAGGTGACGTCGCATTAGATGTACATACTATGTTACCTTCAAGTAAAGAATTAATTGTAACAACACCGCACCCAACAGCTGCATTCGTCGCAGCTCGTGCAGGCGCGATGGCGAAACATACAGAGCATTCTATTTTAGGTGTTATTGAAAATATGTCTTACTTTGAAAGTAAAGAAACAGGTAATAAAGAATATGTCTTCGGAAAAGGTGGCGGAGCAAAACTTGCTCAAGAACTTGGTACCGATTTATTAGGCGAATTACCTCTAGAACAACCTTCATGGGATCCAAAAGACTTTTCTCCATCTATTTATCAACCTGATGATCGTCTAGGTAAAATCTACCAATCTATGGCGCAACAAATTGTAGAGAAAACGAGTAAATAATACTATCTAAAGTATAAAGTGATATGAATGTGTAAATCATCCATTTTTAAACGCACAAAAATTAGATTTTTTGTGCGTTTTCTCTTGCATTTTAGAGATATGATGGTAGAATAATATTTTGTGAGCAAAACAGATAAAATAACAAAATTCTGCTTTGCACATTAAGTAAAAAAGAGTGTTGACAAAGCTTTAGAGAGTTGATACTATATAAGATGTCGTTTTTAAACGGCGATGCATTATTAAATAATAATTATAAAGTGTAAAAGTTATACTTGATAATTTTTGATTAATAATTTATCATTATTAAAGTATTGTTAATTGATTGTTAAGAACATAAAGTTTTTGTTGACATGACATAAACGATGTGTTAAAATGAATTAGCAATTTCTTGAAGAAATGAACATTGAAAACTGAATGACAATATGTCAACGTTAATTCCAATAAACAACGATTCAATCGTTGATTGAACAAGTGTTGAAGAAACACATTTAGCAAA
>NZ_LLER01000011.1 GCF_001500315.1 Staphylococcus auricularis
GGCAAGGAGGTCACACCTGTTCCCATGCCGAACACAGAAGTTAAGCTCCTTAGCGCCCATGGTAGTCGGACTTACGTTCCGCGAGAGTAGGACGTTGCCAGGCAAGCAGAGATGCGATGAGCCGAGACCGAGAGGTCTCTTTTTTTATGCCTAATTTTAAGAGAAGGAAAATAATAATACCGAAGGTTTAAATGGAAAGTAGTCGATATGGTTCTAGATTCTGGCTCTTTTGCCTGTAGTAGGTAGGGGACTTACCTTTCTTCTCATGTATCTTTATAGGAAAATTTAATAGGGAGCCTAGTATTAAATGAGATTTTTTATTTTAGTTATGATAGATATTGTTTGTGATAATTAGTTTGGTGTCATATATGTATAATATAATTAAATACTTATTACAGATTGCCACCAATAAATATAAAGTGAAGCACTAAATAAAAAACAATCACAAAAACAAAGCTAAATATAGAAGCTAATACGACTTTTAAAAAATTATTTCTAGCCACTAAATTCACTAAAATTAAAGTAAGTACTATAGATGCTACACTACTTATTACTAAGACAATAGTGTCTAAACTTATTGTCACAATACTTCACACTCCTAACACGTAATTGCATTGAAATTGAGTATTCAAAAAATAAATTTATTATCTATAACATATCATATTATTTTCTGATTTCAATTAAATTAATCTAACTTCTTTAATAGTTTTATTTTAAGTTAACATTGATTATTACAAAACTACATTTTATTCATAGATTAAGTGGGGAAGGGTAGTACATTGGTTCAAATAAATACAATACTAGTCTCAAAATAGAAGATAAATTTGAAAATCTATTTTTAAAACATCATCAATAAAATTAAATTACCCAAACAAAAAGACTCAAAGTATCATCAATACTTTGAGTCTTTTTATATCTTTATATCAACAATGAATACAACATTTTATTTTCATTAATATAAATATTACTATGGTCGAATTCATTAACGCGTGCTTTCAGTTGCGCTAAATCATCATGGTCATTTAATTGAATACCGATGATTACGGTACCGGTATTTTGAGATGATTTTTTTAAGTACTCGAATTTCGTGATATCATCATTCGGACCGAGCACATCATTTACAAACTCTCTTAATGCACCTGGTCGTTGTGGGAAGTTTAAAATTAAATAGTGTTTCATTTCTTCGTACAATAAAGAGCGTTCTTCGATTTCTTTCATACGGTTAATGTCATTATTACCGCCGCTGATGACACAAACCACATTTTTTCCTCTTATTTGGTCCTTATATTGTTCTAACGCAGCAACACTTAAAGCGCCAGCAGGTTCTGCAACGATGGCTTGTTTTGTATACATATCAAGAATGGTTGAACATACCGCGCCTTCATCGACCTGAACGTAATCGCTGACTACACGTTTCGCAATATCGAAGGTCAATTCTCCAACACGTGCGACTGAAGCCCATCTACAAATTTATCAATTTCTGGTAGCGTCACAATTTTTTGGTTTACAACGACGGATTGATACATACTACTCGCTCCTGCGGGTTCTACTCCAATAATATTGGTTTGAGATGCGTACGCATCAAAATAGGTACCGATACCTGAAATTAGTCCGCCACCCCCAATCGCAGAGAATAAATAGTCAAATTCAACTTGATCTTCCTCGGCTTGTGCTAAGATTTCTTTTGCGATTGTACCTTGACCAGCAATCGTATATACATTATTAAACGGATCAATGAAATTCATATCATGTTGTGCTGTATAAGCGAGTGCTTCTTTCAGACAATCATCAAACGTATCTCCAGTAAGGATAACTTCTACATTTGTATCACCAAAAAACTTCACTTGATTGATTTTTTGAAGTGGGGTTGTAATCGGCATAAAAATAACAGCCTTTAAATCCAATCGTTTCGCTGTAAAAGCAACACCTTGCGCGTGGTTACCTGCGCTTGCACAAGTGACACCTTTCCTTTTATCTTGGTCAGGTAAAACGTCTATTGCATTGTAAGCACCACGTAATTTAAATGAGCGGACCCACTGCAAATCTTCACGTTTAAGATACACATTACAGTTATATTTTTGAGATAAGTAATGATCCTTTTGAAGTGGGGTTTCTTTCACGATATCCTTCAGTCGTAAAAAGGCTTCCTCGATATCTTGTACAGAAACCGTCGTTTTTACAGACATATACATTCACACCTTTATATTTTTTTCATATGCTTCAATTTCTTTTTCGTATTGCAATGTAATCGCAATATCATCTAAACCATTCACAAATTTATGCTTCCACGTGGGATCAATATCGAATGAAAATGTCTGATCTTTAGAGGAAACGGTTTGTTCTGGTAAATCGATTGTAATTGCTTCATATTGTGCAAGATGATGTCTCGCAGCTTCATCTAACACTATCGGTAATAACGCATTTTTTGTACAGTTCATGTAGAAAATGTCACTATAACTGCCAGCGATAATAATGTTAAAGCCATAATCTTTCAACGCCCATGCCGCATGTTCACGGCTTGAACCGCAACCAAAGTTATCTCCAGTAATGAGAATACTCGCATCGCGATACTGAGGTTTATTTGGATTAAAATCAGGGTTTTCACTACCATCTTCTAAGTAACGCCATTCATCAAAAGCGAAAGGCCCAAAACCGGTTTTTGAGATTCGCTTTAGATGCACTTTTGGAATAATTTGGTCGGTATCAATATTATCGTGAAAGAGGGGTACAACTTTACCCGTATACGTTGTAATCGGTTTAATTTCCATTTAGACAACCACCTTTCTCACATCGACAAATTTACCATTGATCGCTGCTGCAGCGGCTGTTGCTGGAGATACGAGATGTGTGCGGGCGCCTTTACCTTGTCTTCCTTCGAAATTACGGTTATTCGTTGAGGCACAGTGGACACCAGCAGGGACTTGGTCAGGATTCATACCTAAACACATAGAACATCCAGGTTCTCTCCATTCAAATCCAGCTTCCTTAAATATGCGATCAAGTCCAAGCTGTTCTGCTTCTTTTTTCACTGAGCGTGAACCTGGCACCACAATCGCGGTGATCTTAGGATGTACGTGTTGACCTTTCACGATGTGACTAGCTTCAATGAGATCTGAGATTCGAGCATTGGTACAGGATCCTAAAAAGACATAACCGAGATCAATATCTTCAGCTTTTTGGCCTGGCTCTAAGCCCATATATTGATACGCACGTTCATCATTCACATCTTTAATCGCAGGGAAAGGCGTATTGATACTGACACCCATTTCTGGACTTGTACCCCATGTGACTTGAGGTTCGAGGTCTGTCACATCTAATTCGATGACTTTATCGAATACGGCATCTTCATCTGTATAAAGTGTGCGCCATTCATCAATCTTTGCGTCAAATTGAGTAGCGTAAGGACGTCCTTCCACATATGCAAATGTCGTTTCATCAGGGGCCATCATGCCATATTTTGCGCCAGCTTCAATCGCCATATTACAGATTGTCATACGCGCATCCATCGATAAATTCTCAATCGTTTCACCTGAAAATTCCAGTGCATAACCTGTACCGAAATCGACACCATATTGATTAATCAGATATAAAATAATATCTTTGGCATAGACGCCTTGAGGTAGTTTGCCAGTAACATGGATGTTTAAATTTTTAGGCTTTGTTTGCCATAATGTTTGTGTCGCAAAGACATGTTCAACTTCACTGGTACCAATACCAAAGGCAATGGCACCAAATGCACCGTGCGTTGCAGTGTGTGAATCACCACAGACAATGGTTTTTCCGGGTTGAGTTAAACCTGTTTCAGGTCCGACCATATGTACGATACCTTGTTCGTCCGTTCCCATATCAAATAGGTGAACGCCAAAATCTTTTGCGTTTTGTTGCAACGTCGTAATCTGTTTATTAGCAATCTCATCTTTAATGTTAAAAATATCGACGGTCGGCACGTTGTGGTCTAGTGTCGCAAAGGTTAGATCAGGTCGACGTAACCGTCTGTTGTTGATTCTCAGTCCTTCAAATGCTTGAGGAGACGTCACTTCATGAATCAAATGAAGGTCGATATATAATAATTGTGGGTCACCATCTTTGCCAGTTAATACGTGTTTGTTCCATACTTTATCAAATAGTGTTTGTCCCATTCGACATCTCCTCCTTTATAGTTTTGATTGAATGATCTGGAATAATTCTGATGTATGATAAGTTCCACCAAGATCTTGCGTCCTTTGACTAGACTGAATACATGAATCTATGATTGATTCTAAGGCTGTTGCCGCTTGATTTTCATTAAAGCTTTCTCTTAGGCACATCGCTAGTGAACGCAACATACCGAATGGGTTTGCGACATCTTGACCAGCGATATTCGGTGCGGATCCGTGAATCGGTTCATAGAGACGAGGCCCTTCTGTACTAAAACTCGCTGAAGGGGATAAACCAAGGGAACCTGGAATCACAGATGCTTCATCACTTAATATGTCCCCAAATAAATTTTCAGTTACGATGACGTCAAATTGTGTAGGTCGTGTGATCAAGTGCATGCTGCATGCATCAACAAGTAAATGTTCAACAGTGACATCAGGATAACTTTCACTGACTTCATCAATGACTTTGCGCCATAATTTACTTGATGCTAGTACATTTTCTTTATCTACAGATGTGAGACGATATTTTCGAGTTTGGGCAAGTTGGAAAGCAACATGTGCGATGCGTTCTATCTCTTCACGTGTATAAGTGAGAGAATCGAGTGCTTGATGTTGTGCTAACTGTTTAGGTTCGCCAAAGTAGATGCCACCAGTTAGTTCTCGTACGATAACGAAATCTGTCCCTTCAACGAGTTCTTTTTTCAAAGGTGACAAAGCGCTTGTACCAGGAGAGACCATCGTTGGTCTGATATTCGCAAACAAGCCGAGTGTTTTACGTAGTTTTAACAAGCCTTGTTCAGGTCTTACTTCTGCATGTGACCATTTCGGTCCACCTACAGCACCGAGCAAAATTGCATCTGCAGATTGACAAGCAGCTAATGTATCATCAGGAAGGGGTGTCCCGAATTGATCGATCGCTGCACCGCCAAAAGCATGTGTCGAGAGTTGATAATCAAACTGGTACGTTTGGCTTAATTTTTCTAATATGTCTAATGTTCCTGCTAATATTTCGGGTCCGATGCCATCACCAGGAAGGGCGACGATGTGATAAGTCATCTCATTCACCAACTTCCACGCTGTGAATGACAGCAGCTGAATATTTCGCATGTGCTTCAACATAGGCTTTACATGAAGCGAGTAGAATATCATGGTCAATTCCAATACCAGTGACGTTGTAATTTTCAATGTTCAATTCCACACGGACTTCAGCTTGAGCGTCACGACCTTCTGTCACAGAATCGATACGATAATCTAACAACACACTGTCGCGTTTGAAAATACGATCGACCGCATTGTATATTGCGACAATTGAGCCCGTACCAATACTTGAATCTTGATAGACCGTGCCATTGTTATCTTTGATGACGACCACTGCACTCTGTAGACCTTCAGAAACAAATTGTAATTGTAGCGTTTCGACACGATACATCGCATTTTGTTCATGTTCTGTACCTTGAATTAAGGCATGGATATCACGGTCTGACACTGATTTTTTCTTATCCGCAATCGCTTTGAACTGTTTAAATAGTTCTACTTGTTCCTCAGATGAAATATCGTAACCTAAACTTTTGAGCTTCTCAGCAAAGGCATGTTTACCAGACAGTTTACCGAGTGGCAATTCATTTTGTTCCACACCGACCAGTTGAGGTGTCATAATTTCATACGTTTCAGGATTTTTAAGTACACCATCTTGATGGATACCTGATTCGTGACTAAATGCATTTTGACCGACGATAGCTTTATTTTTCGGTACGCGGATACCTGCAAAGCGAGAGATTAAATCGGAAGTACGTTTGGTTTCAGATAAGTGTAGTTGCGTTGTGTTTTTATAGTGATCTTGACGGACATATAAACCTAAGGCGACCTCTTCTAACGCTGTGTTTCCTGCGCGCTCTCCGATGCCGTTTAATGTACCTTCGATACGTGTCGCGCCGTTTTCAATGGCTGCCATACTATTCGCAACAGCTAAACCGAGATCATCATGACAATGTGCGCTATAAGTGATATCATGATCCGTTTGAACCGCTTCAATCACTTCTTTAAAAATCCTTCCATATTCAATCGGATAACTAAATCCTACAGTATCTGGAATATTGATGATGGTCGCGCCCGCATCGACTGCAGTTTGGATTGCTTCAATCAAGAAGGGAAGTTCTGTCCGTGTTGCATCTTCAGGTGAAAATTGGACGACATCGAAATACTGTTTCGCATATGCGACATGTTCCTTAATAGATGCAAGTACTTCTTGTTGCGTCATTTTAAGTTTAGATTCTAAGTGAATTTGACTCGTCGCAATAAAGACGTGGATACGTGGTTTTTGTGCGTTTTTAGTCGCTTCATATACCGCATCGATATCCTTCTTATGACAACGTGCGAGCCCACACACTGCAGTTGTAGTTAATGCTTCAGATATGGCTTGAACAGAGTTGAAACTGCCTGTACTTGAAGCGGGAAAACCAGCTTCTATCACATCCACACCCCAAGTTTCTAATTGTTTAGCGATTTTAAGCCGTTCATCAAAGGAGAAACTGACTCCAGGTGTTTGTTCTCCGTCGCGTAGCGTGGTATCAAAAATTTGAATATGGCTTGACATTGTAAACATCCCCTATATATTTAATTATTTTTCAATGCGCTTCGATTTGATAAATGGCATCATTTCTCTTAAATTACGACCCACTTCTTCGATTTGATGACCATGTTGTTCCTCACGCATTTGATAAAATGTTTCAAAGTTGTTTTCGTTATCTTTAATGAAACGATCACTGAAGTTTCCATTTTGGATATCTGTTAATACAGCTTTCATGTTTTCTTTTACTTCTGGTGTGATGACACGTGGTCCAGATACATAATCACCAAATTCAGCTGTATTTGAAATAGAGTAGCGCATGTTTTCCATACCGCCTTCGTACATTAAGTCAACAATCAGTTTCATTTCATGTAATACTTCAAAGTAAGCTAACTCTGGTTGGTATCCAGCTTCAACTAATGTTTCAAAACCGCTTTGGATTAATTTAGTCACGCCCCCACATAAAACAGCTTGTTCACCAAATAAATCTGTCTCAGTTTCTTCTTTGAATGACGTTTCGATGACACATGCACGTGTAGCGCCGATACCTTTTGCGTAGCTGAGCGCAACATTTCGAGCATTGCCACTTGCGTCTTGTTCCACTGCGAAGAGGGCAAGGACTGCACTGCCTTCTACAAATGTACGACGAACGAGATGACCTGGTCCTTTTGGTGCCACGAGGAATACATCTACATTTTGAGGTGGTTTGATGACATCAAAATGAATGTTAAATCCATGCGCAAATGCAAGTGCATTCCCTTCTTCTAAATGAGGTTCGATTTCTTCTTTATAAACGTTACCTTGGATTTCGTCCGGTAAGAGTACCATGATGACATCCGCTTGTTTAGCTGCTTCATCGACAGGATAGACTTCAAAACCATCTTCTTTTGCTTGATCGAATGAGCGACCTGGACGGATACCGATAACTACGTCATAGCCATTATCTTTTAAGTTTTGTGCGTGCGCATGACCTTGTGAACCATAACCCACGATTGCGATACGTTTACCTTGTAATGCGTCCTGTTCTACTGATTTGTCGTAATAAACTGTTGTCATAATAAAGACCTCCTAAATGATTTAAAAATACTAATATTGTGAAAATTAATGTACTGCAGCGGATCCTGTTCGTGAGTATTCGTTAATTTGATAGGGCGCTAGCACATCGAGTAAGGCATCCAATAACTTTTGTGCACCTACTGCTTGTAAATAAAGTTGTCCATCCGTTTCTTTTAAAATGGTAACGGCTTGATTGTAAGGAGATAATGCTTGTTCAAATGTCTCTCTATCTTCGGGCGTCTGTAGTTTAAGCAGTAGTAGTTCTCGATTATACGTATTATTATCTGTGATATCCTCAATCGTTAAAATGTTGATTTGTTTTTTTACTTGTAAAATGAGATTCCGTAATACATGTTCGTCAGGAATTTCTGCTACAAATGTAATTTCAGTGATGCCATCTTCCGTTGTTGGAGAGGCAGTAATATTAACGATGTTGAATTGACGTCTCACAAAGATACTGGTTAACCGATTTAACGTACCCGCTTTGTCACGTACACGTGTTTTAAACGTTCGTCTCATAATAAGCCCTCCATTTCGTGGTTTGCTTTGCCGCTTGGAACCATTGGTGTGACGGGTTCTCCTGGTGAGATACGAATATCGATAAGGGCAGCACCATCATGTTTGAATGCCGCTTGAAGTGTCTCTTCTAATTGATCTGGTTGGTCGATCAAGTATCCTTTCACTCCATACGCTGCAGCGAGTTTTAAAAAGTCGGGTTGGTCATTGAACACAGAATGAGAAAAACGTTGATTAAAGAATTTATCTTGCCATTGTTTCACCATGCCTAATGTACCGTTATTTACTAGCACGATTTTAATATCAATTTCATATTCATTTAAAATCGCCATTTCTTGATTGGTCATTTGGAACCCGCCATCGCCGACGAAAGCAACGACTGTTTTTTCTGGGTGGGCAAGCTTAGCGCCAATTGCTGCGGGTATACCGAAGCCCATCGTGCCGAGACCACCACTGGTTACGAGTTGACCATATGTTTTAAATGGATAATATTGCGCGACCCACATTTGATGTTGTCCGACATCTGTTGTGACAATTGCATCGCCATGTGTTAATTCACCGATGTATTCAATCGCACGTTGTGGTTTGCTAAATGTGTCATCTGCTTCATAGCTGAAAGGTTGCGCTTTTTTATTCGCATGACAAGTTTTAACCCAATCTTCACGTTGTGCCGCATGATTTTCGGCTGTCATTAACGCGCTCAGAACATCTTTACAATTCGCAACGATGCCTAAATCTGTATTGACGATTTTATTAATTTCTGAAGGATCAATATCAACATGGACAATCGTTGCGTTCGGCGCAAATTCGTCAGGTTTACTAGCTAAACGGTCATCAAAGCGACTGCCAAAGTTAATGAGTAAATCACATTCAGTGAGTGCCATATTGCTTGCATAAGAGCCATGCATGCCGCCCATACCTAAAAAGAGGGGGTGATCATAAGGAATGGCGCCTAAACCGAGTAACGTTGTCACGACAGGAATTTGTTGTTGGGTAACAAAGTCATTGAGCAATGCGTTAGCTTTTGCATGATTGATGCCAGCACCTGCTAATACGACTGGTTTTTGTGATGCAGCTAAGTATTGTTTTAATTGGTCGATGTCTGATGCATGAGGGGCTTGAACCTCATCGTAACCAGGTAAATCCAAGTCGTTTGTCACGTCAGCATTTGTCGATAGGACACCCATATCTTTTGGAAAATCAATCACTACAGGCCCTTTACGACCCGTATTCGCAATATGAAATGCTTCATGTACAATCTTAGGTATTTCATTCACATCAGTGACTTGATAATTATGTTTAGTGATCGGCGTCGTCATCGAAAGTAAATCTGCTTCTTGGAATGCATCCTTACCGATACCTGGCGTTGCTACTTGCCCTGTAAAGACAACGAGGGGGAGGGAGTCACTATACGCATCGGCAATGCCCGTAATTGTATTTGTTGCCCCTGGACCACTTGTAACAACGACCACACCTGGCTTGCCAGAAACTCTTGCGTAACCTTCAGCTGCATGGGTTGCGCCTTGTTCATGTCTCGCTAAAATGTGCTTGATTTTACCATCGTAAAATGTATCGTAGAGCGGTAATACTGCGCCGCCTGGATAGCCAAAAATAAAATCTACATCTTCATTAATAAGGGCTTCGACGAGGAGCTCGGAACCAGATCGCATCGCTTCTACTGTTTCAGCTTCAAGTGTTTCTGACTTAACGTAGGTTACATCTTCAATTAATACCGACATGTCAGGCTCTGTTACTGTCTTTTGTTTTACCATGTTAATCACTCCTTAGATTAGGTGATCAGGGACTTGCATGACCCCACCTGTATTTGCGCTTGTGACGAGTGCTGTATAACGTGCGAGATAACCAGATTTTACTTTAGCTTTGAAAGGGGCTACGGTTGAGCGTCTCTCTTCTAAAGTCGCATCATCGACATCGACTTCTAAACGGCGATCAACGAGATCGATAGTGATTTCATCACCGTCTCGGATGAGTCCGATCGGTCCACCTGAAGCAGCTTCAGGTGAGATATGTCCTACCGCTATACCTCTAGTGGCACCTGAGAAACGACCATCCGTAATGAGTGCGACATCTTTACCTAATCCACGACCAACGATAGAGGGTGTCGGTGCCAACATTTCTGGCATGCCTGGACCCCCTTTAGGTCCTTCATAACGGATGACGACAACATGTCCTTCTCTTACAGTGTGATTGTCGATCGCTTCGACTGCTTCATCGTGTGAATTAAAACAAATTGCTTTACCTTTAAATACTTTAATAGAAGGATCTACACCACCTACTTTGATGACGGCACCTTTTGGAGCTAAGTTACCATAAAGGATAGAAAGGCCACCTTCTTTATCGTAAGGATTGTCTAGATGGCGAATGACGACATCGTTCTTAATTTCTTTTCCTTCATTATTTTCTCTTAACGTTTGACCTGTCACAGTGATCCGATCAGCATGGAGGACATCTTTTTTCATCAACTCATTAATGATCGCTGGTACGCCACCCGCTTCATGAACATCATGCATAGAATAAGATGAACTTGGTGCAATTTTTGATAAGTAAGGTGTACGTTTCGCGATATCATTGATGCGTGACAAATCGTAATCAATGCCTGCTTCACTTGCGATGGCTAACGTATGTAAGACTGTATTCGTAGAGCCACCCATCGCCACATCTAAGGCGAATGCATCATCAATCGCTTCTCTTGTAACGATATCGTGAGGTTTAATATCACGTTTAATATTATCCACGAGTCTAAAGGCAGCTTTACGAATCATTTCGCGACGTTCTTCGCTGACGGCAAGTGCAGTACCGTTATAAGGTAGGGCAAGACCCAATACTTCCATCAAACAATTCATAGAGTTAGCGGTGAACATTCCTGCACATGAACCACAAGTCGGGCAGGCGTTTTGTTCCATATCTAAAAACTCTTCTTTTGTCATTGAACCGTCTTTAAAAGCACCGACTGCTTCAAACATAGAGGATAAAGTAAGTGCTTTACCTTGTGAGGAGAGTCCTGCTTTCATCGGTCCACCGGAACAAAAGACCGCTGGAACATTGGTTCTCATCGGAGCGAGAATCATGCCGGGAGTGATTTTGTCACAGTTTGGAATGTAAAATACACCGTCAAACCAATGTGCATTGATCACTGTTTCTGCTGCATCTGCAATGATTTCACGAGATGGTAAAGAATAACGCATGCCAATGTGTCCCATTGCGATACCATCATCGACGCCGATCGTGTTAAATTCGAAAGGGATGGCACCTGCTTCTCGAATGGCCTCTTTTGCGATATCAGCTAGCTCTCTCAAATGTACATGCCCGGGTACAATATCGATATAAGAGTTACAAATCGCGACGAAAGGCTTATTCATATCTGTTGGATCTTTCAGAGCACCTGTGGCGTGTAAAAGACTTCTTGCCGGTGCTTGGTGGTCTCCTTTTTTGATCATGTCACTTCTCATTTTAATTCCCCCATAAAATTGAAAATAAAAAAAGCGCCCAATTTGAAATTGGGACGCTTATTAAGTCCCATTCAACTAGAAATAGGACTTAAACAGTTAGTAATTTGAAATACTTACTAATGCTCCAGCCCTATGGACATAATTAAAATGTCTAAAATATGTACTTGTGTGTCGTTGAAGGTTATGAAGTTAAACATTTTAATTAGGCTCCTTTGTTAGTGAATGGTTGTTGTGTTAATTGTCTGAAAAGTCGATAAAGTTAATTTACTATAGTTCACAAATGATGTCAACAATATTTAAGAATTTTCTTTTAATTCACATGATTTTTAATTCTTAGCCCGAAATCTTGTTGCAGAGATGTGAGCAGTTTTTTTAAATAAAGTCTGTTAAAATAGAAACGTTATCGACTTGCTTCATGTTGTACAATAGTAATAAGAAGTTTTATAACATTGGAACTGTAAATCAGTTAGCGATAATGTACGATCGAAGTAAAGTTGAAGTTATGATCGAAAAGGAATTGCTAACGCGCTTTGTCCAATATAAACGCTGAAGCAAAATGTACGTAGAGGAGGCGAGCATAAATGATTGAAATTCATGGCTTAGACGAGATGGAACGATTTGGTACGTCGTTAGCATCTAAACTATTCGCGGGTGATGTCCTGCTACTAGAAGGGGATCTAGGTGCAGGAAAAACGACATTAAGTCAAAAGATTGGAGCGGCTTTAGGAGTCAAGCGTAATATTAATTCACCGACGTTTAATATCATAAAATCGTATAACGGCGACACGCTTAAGTTTCATCACATGGATTGCTATCGCTTAGAAGAGAGCGATGAAGATTTAGGCTTTGAAGAGTACTTCAATGATGAAGCAGTGACAGTGATTGAATGGAGTCGTTTTATTAAAGATTACTTACCTCCGACGTATATGGTGATTCATATTCAAGTAGAAAGTGAAACGGCACGTCAGATTACGCTAGAAGCACAAGGCACACATTATGAACAGATAAAGGAGTCTCTATTAAATGAATTATCTACTGATTGATACGTCTAACCAACCTTTATCAGTTGCGGTGATGACGGATAACACAGTGCTCGCAGAACATCATACTAATATTAAAAAAAATCATTCCGTTCAATTGATGCCTGCCATTGCACAGGTCATCGAAGCTTCAACGATAGAGAAAAAAGATTTAGATGCCATAGTGGTTGCTAAAGGTCCTGGTTCTTATACCGGATTACGCATTGGGGTCACAGTTGCGAAGACGCTTGCCTACGCACTCAATACGAAGTTATATGGTGTATCTTCACTCAAAGCTTTAGCAGCTACTGTAGAAAATGAGCAGCGTTTATTAGTACCGGTGTTTGATGCACGTAGAGAAGCGGTCTATACTGGCGTGTATCAATATCAAGCTGGCGAGCTTGTCACTGTCATGCCTGATCAATACATGTCTATCGAGACACTCCTCGATACATTACATGACATGCAACAATCCTATGTTTTTGTGGGCTACGAGGTTGAAAAATTGTCAGGTCAATTAGATGCTGAAATGATTGAGCAACTCCCACTGGCGAGCGCGATGCAACCCTATGCAGAGACACCAGAAGACATCGCTACATTTGTACCAAACTATATTAAATTAGCAGAGGCTGAACGCAATTGGTTAAACCAACAGAAGAAGGATTAAACATTCGATTAATGGGCAAAGACGACGTGCCACAAGTTTTTGATATCGAGCGCCAAAGTTTTAAAGACAGTTCATGGACCATTGATGCATTTTATCATGAAGTAGAACAGAACCATTTCGCACATTATTTCGTTATCGAATTTCAGGAACGTGTGATTGGTTATGTCGGTTGTTGGATTGTCATTGATCAAGCACAGATTACAACGATCGCAATTAAAGAAGATTTTCGCGGTAATGGCTTAGGCCAATTATTATTAAAATACGTCATGCAATATGCGAAAGTGAAATGTGAACTGATGAGTTTAGAAGTCCGGATAGATAATACTATTGCACAACGCGTCTATACAAATTTAGGCTTCCAATACGGAGGTAAGAGAAAGAACTATTATGGTGAAGGTGAGGATGCAATCGTGATGTGGGTGAATTTAAATGACTAATGAAGTATTAATTTTAGCAATAGAATCAAGTTGTGATGAAACGAGTGTCAGCGTGATTAAAAATGGTTCAGACATCGTATCAAATGAAGTATTAAGTCAAATTGACAGTCATAAACGTTTCGGTGGCGTTGTGCCAGAAGTCGCAAGTCGACATCACGTTGAAGGCATTACGACAACCATCGATGCTGCGCTTGAAAAAGCAGGTCTCACAATGGAAGATATCACTGCAGTCGCAGTTACTGAAGGACCAGGTCTGATCGGTGCATTGCTCGTAGGGATTAATGCAGCGAAAGCACTCGCTTATGCTTATGATAAACCGCTTATTCCTGTCCATCATATCGCAGGTCATATATACGCAAATCATTTAGAACGTCCGCTTACATTTCCTTTAATGGCACTCATCGTTTCAGGTGGACATACAGAGTTAATTCACATGAAAGATCATTTAGACTTTGAAGTCATTGGCGAAACGCGTGATGATGCAGTTGGGGAAGCTTATGATAAAGTGGCTAGAACGATTGGTTTGAGTTATCCAGGAGGCCCTCAAGTTGACCAACTCGCAGCAGAAGGACAAGACGTTTATGATTTTCCTCGCGTTTGGTTGGAAAAAGACAGCTATGACTTTAGCTTCAGCGGTTTGAAAAGTGCTGTCATTTATAAACTGCACAATTTAAGACAGAAAAACGAAGAGATAGCACCCGCGAATGTAGCGACAAGCTTTCAAAATAGTGTAGTAGAAGTCCTTGTAGGGAAAGCTGTACAAGCCTGTAAAGATTACGACGTGGATCAATTAATTGTTGCCGGTGGTGTCGCAAGTAATAAAGGGTTACGACAAGTGTTGAATCACGCATGTGATGAAGCGGGTATTACCTTATCCATTCCAAGCCCGAAATTATGTACGGATAACGCAGCTATGATCGGCGCTGTCGCTTATTATCTATATCAAGCTGGTGTGACAGCAGACATGACATTAAACGGTAATAGTGGCATGGACATTGAAATGATAAATCAATAATACAGTATGGGTGAAATGATTTTATGAATATCTTTGAAAGTAAAATAATATGGGTATAGTATAGATATCTTATAAAGAAAAAGGTGTTCATATATGGAATCGATTCAGTATTTTAACTTTCAAAAAAGCTTAGCTGCATTAAACTTTTATGAAAAATATTTAGGTGCGACCAACATCAAACGAATCGGCGGAGACAGTGACATGTTTAAGTATTTACCTGAAGCTTATCAAGTAGACGAAGATTTCACATTTCATGCTTCCTTTGAAATTATGGGGCAAACATTTTTCTGTAGTGATACGATGAAAAATAAACGCATAGATAATAGTGGGGCAAACGTAACCTTTACCTTTGATTACGAGAATGAAACTGAACGTAAAAAAGCCATCGACTTTTTCAATGAAGCTGTCGAAGGTGGTTGTGAAGCGGCTATTCCATTAGCTCCAACAGCATGGTCTAAGCTATACGGTTTGTTCAACGATCCGTTTGGTGTGACATGGATGATTAACGCGAATTAATTTGAGTAAGATAAAAATAAAACATAGAAATAGGACTGAGATATATTAGATTATGTCTCAGTCCTATTTTTATTTGAAGCCAATTAATTTGAGGACGTTTTAGATTGATCTTGTGATTCAGCGAGCGCTTTTGCATTTTCATAAATCGTCATTGGAAAATCAGTAATCCGTAGCAATTCGATTGCATTACGTGTATCTGCCTTACCTGGTTTGATCAAGTAATCAAAGTGAATTTCATCATCTAAAATGGTTTCGTTGAAATGATAATTATCGTATTTTTGCGCTAACAATGAAGCAAGCTCAATATCATGTGTGGCAGCGAGCACGAAATACGATGGATTAGCATCCAAATATTTTAATACGGCTTCAGAAGCAGCGATACGTTCAGTCGTATTTGTCCCTTTAAAAATCTCGTCAATAAAACAATAAATCGGTTGAGATGTAGAAAGGTGAAATAACCGTTTAATTGATTTAATCTCAGCCATAAAGTAGCTATCACCAGTCAGCACGTCATCAGCATTAGCCATGGAAGTGTAGATGACACCCGGCTTATAGTTAAATGATGTTGCTGTAGCTGTGTAGACAGTTTGAGCTAATAACAAGTTCAATGCCACAGATTTCATAAACGTAGATTTACCCGAAGCATTAGAACCTGTGAGTAAAATATGTTGATCAATCGTTAAGTCATTCGGTACTGCATCTTCGATTAAAGGATGCGTTAAACCTTCAAACTGGATTGCTTTTTGCTCATGAACTTCTGGATGACAATATGTAGGTAACGTTTTTTGCCATAATGCTACTGCATAGTGATTATCGATTTCAGCGACATAGTCATAACATGCCATGACTTCATCTTCATAATTTTTAATGCTGTGTTGAATTAAATGGAACAATTGATAATCGAGATTAAAAATAGCTTTGAAAGCTATATTAAAAGCGCCTGCTTCATCATTGGAAGAGACACGACCGAGTAAATGACTAAAGTAACGTGCGAAGATGAAATGGTTAAAGTTCACATTGATTTCTGGAGCACCTTCTAAATCACTGAGCTTTTTGGCACTAATAATTACATTAGAAGTATAAAACAAAGAATTTAAATCATCGATATAAGTTCGACGTAGTAAGATAGAAAGTACGATATTAAAGAGAAAACTCACAATGACGATGATTGATCCTATTTGATGCGCAAAAATAGCAATGACTGCACCGACAATAGGAATATAGGTAGCAATCAAAAATAGAGGATTGCTTGATCGAACCGTGAGTTGATCAGGAAAAATAGGGTAAATAGCTTTGCCTAATTTAGCTAAAATCAGTGACACCTTTTCTCTAAATCCACGATGTTCTTTGAATGATGCGATTAAATGTTGATGTTCGACTGTATGCATCTTACGCAGTGTTGCGTAAAGTCGCATTTCACCAATAGCTGTAAAGTTGTAATTCATATATTGAAATACGGTGTCTAGATTTAAGTCAGACCACGTTTTATCATCGATGAGTTCATCTTCGTTATAACGATGTTTGTATGTTTGATATTGATTGTCATACCAGTGATTTGCACGAATAAAATTTTCGAGTGGAAGTTGTCGATCCCACAGTGATTTAATTTGTGTAGTCATGCGGTGATTTTTAGTGATGCTAAAGATAATATTCAGTACGAGTGTAATCCCGATGACGATGAGAACAACAAATAATACTTGATTCATAAAATAACCCTTTCATGATGTGCTCTTTGTGATTAATAAAAAGAACAATATAAATAAATTCAATTAAAGTATAGAGAATTTGTATATTGAAAGCAAATCTATGCAGTAACATGTGTGGGTAAGGATTATGATTTTTCACAACAAATCCACGATTGTGTGAAATGATATATTTTTACAAAGTTAGTGGGAAAGGGGTTCACGTGTATATGTCAATAGGGAACTTGCGTACTTATCAACATTTCGTGCACAACTTGTGGATAAGTAGTGATTAACCATGTGGATAGCGTGGGATATCTGAATATTAACTACAGGAAAAGGTGTACATTTACTTGTGGATAATTAGGATAACTCTGTGGATAGCTGTGATTAACATCTTTTCAATGTGTATAGTTATGTTGAAAATGAAAGATAAAAAAAGAGAAAGTAACTAAAAAGGTTACTTTCTCAAATGTAATAATAAGTGGTTATGATAATGATTCTTGTAATTCTTCCCATTGCGTCATGACGCGTTCGAGTTGCTGTTCGGTATTGACTTTTTCTGTCGCAAGTTCATTGGCTTTTTCAGGATCACTAAACACATCGGGTTGAGTCATCGCTTCTTCCAATTCAGCGATACGTTCCTCATATTCAGATATTTCTTGTTCACACTGTTCGATTTGACGTTCAATTTGACGTTGTTCTCGTTTTTGTTGTTTCTGCTGTGCATAATTCGTTTCTGTAGTATGAATTTTTTCATTTTCAGCTTCAGATGCTTGAGCTTTTGCAGTTAATGCAGCTTGTTCTTCTTTTTTCTCTATATAATATTGGTAATCGCCGAGGTAGAGGACACCACCTTCAGCATCCATTTCAAATACTTTATTCGCGAGTTGATTGATAAAGTAACGGTCGTGAGAAACAAAGATTAATGTACCATCAAAATCTGACAATGCTTGTTCCAACATTTCTTTTGAATCGATGTCTAAATGGTTCGTCGGTTCGTCTAAAATGAGTACATTATTACGCTCTAACATGAGTAGGGCTAGTTGAAGTCGTGCTTTTTCGCCACCGGATAGATCTGTAATCACTTTTTTGACTTCATCTTGTACAAAGAGGAAACGACCGAGCACTGCACGGATATCTTTTTCATTCATATCAGGATATTGATCCCAAACAAAATCAAGAATTGTTTTATTAGAGGTAAATTCTGCTTGTTTTTGATCGTAATAACCTACGCGTAAATTCGCACCTGGGATAATTTCTCCGTCAATCGCTGTTTCTTTTTGAGCAATTGTTTTAATAAAGGTGGATTTACCGATACCATTAGGTCCAATCACTGCAATGTGATCCCCTTTAGTCACTTCTAAGTTAATCGGTTTTGTAATCGGTTGTTGGTCATAGCCGATTGAAAGTTGACGGATATGGTAGACGTCGTTGCCTGTATTGCGGTCGAAATCGAATTGTATATTAGCACTCCGCGCATCGATCATCGGTTTATCAATCCGTTCGATTTTGTCTAACATTTTACGACGACTCTTAGCCATTCCACTCGTTGAGGCACGCGCGATATTTTTCTCTACATACGTTTCTAATTGCTTAATTTCTTCTTGTTGTTTTTCATATTCTTGCATGCGTTTTTCATAATATTGATCACGTTGTTGAATGAATTGGTCATAATTACCTTTGTAGTGTTGAACGCCACCTAACGCGACGTCATAGATTTGATTAACAATTTTATCTAGGAAATAACGGTCGTGACTGATGATGACGATCGCGCCTTTAAAATAATTGAGATAACCTTCCAGCCATTGGGTTGTTTCCATATCGAGGTGGTTGGTCGGTTCGTCAAGAAGTAATAGGTCGGGTTCACTCAACAACATTTGTGCTAAGGATAAACGCGTTTTTTGACCGCCGCTAAAATCATTGATCGAATGATTAAAATCTTCTTCTGTAAAGTTTAATCCATGGAGTACCGTCTTAATCTTGCTTTCATATTGGTATCCGTCTAATTGTTCAAATTGATTCGATAGGAGCTCATAACGCTCAATATGTGACTGATATGTATCGGTGTCATATTCGTCTGCGTGCGCTGAGAGCCATTCTGTTTCATCATTCATTTGTTGTTCCAGATGTTGGACATGTTCAAACGGTTTAGCCATTTCTTCAAAGACTGTATTAGCTGTATCTAGCGTCATCTGTTGAGTAAGATAACCGATGCTTAAATCTTTTTGTTTTGCGATATGTCCTTCGTCATATTCATCGATGCCAGCAATCAGTTTCATTAACGTAGATTTACCGGCACCATTACGACCGACAATACCAATGCGTTCGCCAGTTTTGACTTCAAAATCAACATCTGAAAAAATGGTTTCGCCGTCAAACGATTTTGATACTTTGTTGAGTTGTAATAATATCATTGCGTTCTCCTTTCCATCCAATATTATTTTACAGTATTCGTACAGTCGATAAAATGGGTTTGTTTATTTTTATCGTTTTATAAGTTATAATATTGAAGTATTATCTTAGAAAAGCATATTAGTCTGGGGGTACGAGTTGTGACAACTCATAATGAAAAAATTCCTCGCGCTACGTTAAAGAGATTACCGCTTTATTACCGATTTATAAACACGTTGAAATCTAAAGGGATTGAACGTGTGAATTCTAAAACAATTAGTGCAGGATTAAATATAGATTCAGCAACGATTAGACGTGATTTTTCATATTTTGGTGAATTAGGGAAAAAAGGCTACGGTTATAATATAGATAGTTTACTACATTTTTTTAAAAAAGAAATTAGTGATAACGATGAAATTAAAATTGCTATCGTGGGTGTCGGTAACTTGGGAAAAGCATTACTCACATACAATTTTTCAATTCATGATGAATTAACGATTACTGAAGCATTCGATATTAGAGACGATATTATCGGTCAAACCGTGGGTGATATCAAAGTCAAAGATATGCGTGATATGGCAGAAACATTACGTGATGAAAATATTGATATCGTGGTGCTCACAACACCGGAAAATGCAGCGCAAACAGTAACCGATCAATTAGTTGAAGCAGGCGTGAAAGGAATCTTAAACTTTACGCCGTCAAGAGTTGTAGCACCTGAAGAAGTACATGTACATCACATTGATTTAGGCATCGAGCTACAGTCATTATTATTCTTTATGCGCAACTATCAAAATAAATGAACACAAAGCTAGCTTCTCAGTAGGAGCTAGCTTTTTTATTAGGGAAAATAAACCGCCAATTAGGAGGTTTGAACACACTCATCCCGTGAATTAAATCCAGTTTCCAGCACGAGATTGCCATAATTTACATAGGCGCATGCCACGACATATGATAGAATAGCAGTAATTGTTGTATCCCAAAGAAAGATGAAGTGAAATGGAATGAAAACGATTGCTGACATTGCTAAAATAGCTGGTGTTTCAAAGAGTACAGTCTCACGTTATTTAAATAATGGCCCCATCAGCCAACAGACAAAAGCGAAGTTGGACCGCATTATTTCAACTTATAATTATCAGCCAAATCAATTTGCGCAAAGCTTGAGAGCCAATCGTACGAAGATGATTGGTGCTATTATCCCACGCATGAATTCATTTGCGGTCGACGATACGATTAAAGGTGTCAAAGCAAGATGTGACGCATTGGGTTATCAGTTATTACTAAACAACACCAATATAGACCCTCAGCTTGAACTCGATGCATTAAAAATGTTCAATCGAAGTAAGGTTGATGGCATCATCTTTATGGCGACGGAGCTGACAGAAGCTCATCTCAAAGTGATTGATGAAATTGATGTACCCGTCATCGTGTTAGGCCAAGAAGATAAGAATTTGTATTGCATTACGCATAATGACTACAAAGCTGGACGCCTTGTCGGTGAAGCAATCGTCAATCAAGGCACACAGTCTGTTCACTTCTTTGGGGTTCCAGAAACAGACGTTGCTGTCGGTCAAATTCGAAAGCAAGGCTTGTTGGATGTATTAAAGACACATCATATTGACTACCGCTATACAGAAACATCATTTAAGTATGAAGAGGCGTTAGATGATGTGTCAGCAACATTCAATCAGAGCCATGAGGAAACAGAAGCGATTATCGGTGCGACGGATACAATCGCTTTAGCTATCCACAAATATACGATGCAAAATACGAAACAAGAGCCCAAGCCACACATTATTGGTTTTGGTGGCGATCCCATGACAGAAGTGGTATCACCCGCAATCCATACGGTACACTATCATTATAAAGAAGCGGGAGAAGTTGCAATGCGTCAACTTGCAGAATGTATACAAGGTAATACGATTAAAGCACACATAGAAATAGATGTGACATTAGAAACCGACAACGTATAGATGGAACCGATACCATCCATACACGAAACATGTTAAACTAATTTTAAAATAAAAATGGAGGCACGTTGTGTCATGAGAGAATGGACAAGAGAGGAACGTTATCAACGCTACGAAGATGTTTCAACCGAAGCATTAATCGACTTAAAATCTACAGTGAATCAATCCCCATACCGACAAACGTTTCACATACAGCCTGAAACCGGCTTATTGAATGATCCCAATGGTTTGATTTACGCGAACGGGACGTACCATGTATCACATCAATGGTTTCCCCTAGGTGCTGTGCATGGGTTGAAATATTGGTATCACTATACAAGTGCAGATTTAATTCACTTTACGCCACAAGGATCTATATTAAAACCTGATACTCAATACGATAGTCACGGCGTTTATAGTGGTAGTGCATTCCTATTTGATGGGCAAATATACTACATGTATACCGCTAATCATCGAGATGAGGATTGGCAACGTCATGCGAGTCAAATGTTGGCAAAAGTGGAAACAGATGGCACGATACATAAATTTCCTAAACCGGTGATTGCTGCACCACCTGAAGGTTATACCCAACACTTCCGTGATCCAAAAGTGTTTCATCACAATGGTGCGCTTTATGCGGTGATTGGCGCCCAGACGGTTCAAGAAGAAGGTTGCTTATTACTTTATCGCAGTGAAGATGCCATACATTGGACGTTTGAAGGCCAAGTTGAAACAGATTTAGCTCAGTTTGGTTATATGTGGGAATGTCCGGATTATTTTAGAGTAGATGAGCACGATATCATCATGTTTTGTCCTCAAGGTATCGAAGCTGAAGGGGACCATTTCAAAAATATTTATCAATCCGGTTATCTCATGGGTCAATTCGATATTGAAAATCAAGTCATGCAACATGGTGATTTCACAGAATTAGATGCTGGCTTTGATTTTTATGTACCACAGACATTCGAAGGTAAAGCGGGCCAACGTATCCTAATTGGATGGATGGGCTTACCAGATACCCAATATCCAACAGATGAAGAGGGTTGGGCACATTGTCTCACACTGCCTCGTGAACTCTCTGTAGAAAATGGCATCTTAAAACAGCGCCCAATTCAAGCGTTACAGCACTTACGTACGAATGAAGAGACAGCGCTCGGTTATGCGAATAAATTCCAGCGCCAATTACATCCTTACGAAGGTAAACAATATGAGATGTTAATAGATGTGTTGGATAATGAAGCGACTGCAATCTATTTTGAACTGCGTACTTCTAAAACAGCAACGACGGTCATTGAATATCATACACGTACACAGGACATCGTGTTAGATCGATCTGAAAGTGGTCCGTTACCACAACCTGTAGATGGTACGCGTCGCACAACACGACTTATTACGCCACTTACACAACTACAAATATTTGTCGATACTTCTAGTATTGAGATTTTCTGTAATGATGGTGAACGCGTGTTGACGTCACGCATTTTCCCACCAGAAGGAGCAACTGGAATTAAAGCATCTACTGAGTCAGGTCAAGCGTATCTCAAGTTTACGAAATACGAATTGAAAGGTTGAGACGTATGAGAAGATTATTCGCAATAGGTGAAGCATTAATTGATTTTATTCCGAATGAGACTGATATTAAATTAAAGGATGTGCAAGGCTTTACACGTAGAGTTGGCGGCGCACCTTGTAATGTAGCGGCAACCACACGAAAATTAGGTGGTGAAGCGGCATTGGTGACACAGCTCGGAGAAGACGCATTTGGCGATTTAATCGTGGAGACATTGCAGTCGATTGGTGTGAATACTCAATACATCGAACGTACAGAAGAAGCAAATACCGCCTTAGCCTTCGTCAGTTTAACAGCAGATGGAGAACGCGATTTTTCATTTTACCGTAAACCTTCAGCCGATATGCTGTATGATCCATCTCAAATCAATGAAATCAAATTAACTGAGGAAGATATCCTTCATTTTTGTTCGGTAGATTTGGTAGAAAGTAAAATGAAAGCTGCACACGAGGAAATCATTGATCAAATACATCAAGTGGGCGGTACGATCGTGTTCGACCCTAACGTACGCTTACCATTATGGGAAGATGAAGATGCATGCAGAAAGACCATTCAACAATTTATTCCGAAAGCGCATGTCGTTAAAATTTCTGATGAAGAATTAAACTTCGTCACAGGTATAGAAGATGAAGCGCAAGCGATTCAGTGGCTATTTCAAGGTCATGTAGAAGCAGTGATCTTCACAAAAGGTGCAGCAGGCGCAACCATTTATTTGAAGGATGGCACAACACTTTCACATCAAGGCTTTCAAGTGACACCTGTAGATACAACAGGTGCGGGTGACGCCTTCATCGGGGCAGTCATCAGTCGTTTATTAGCGACGGAAACGCACGATGTAATCGAGATATTAAAATCCCAAGGAGAACAAATACTTAAATTTAGTAACTTTGTGGCGGCAAAAATGACGACACAACACGGGGCGATAGAAAGTATTCCAACGTTAGAAGAAGTCAATCAAGCCTTAGATCAATAGTAGAACAAAAGAAAGCGTAGTGACTGGATGGGAGATATACCAGTGACTACGCTTTTTAAGTGTGTAAGTGTTAAATTTTTTTGATATTGCGTACAGAAGCATAACAACATTCACCGTTTTTAAAGTTGACCGTACGTGTTTTAGAATCGATGGATTCAATGTTATGACGATTGATGACAAAGCTATTATGACATCTAAAGAAACGTTGATCGATTTTACTTAATTCTTTCAAACTACCGTAGAACTCGATTTGACGGTTATCTAAATGCGCAATAAGACGATGGGATTTACTAGATGATTCGAAAAACATCACGTCATCATATTGTACATAGAGCGAATTGCTACCACGTTTAAGTTCAATCGTTTCAACACTGCTTTCCTGTGATAATAATTTTAGACGTGTTTCAGCTGTTTTTAAACAATCGATGACGCGGGTTTTAATTTCTTCTGGATCATCTTTGAAAATGAAGTCCATTGCAGCAACTTTATAAATAAACGTCAGGTATGTAAGTTCGGAGTGACTTGTGACAAAGATAATATTGCCAACAGGATCCACTTTTCTTAACTCTGTAGCTAGTTTCATACCATTCATTTCAGCGTTTAATTGAATGTCTAAGAAATAACAACCGATTTCATCCGTATCCTTCGCGTGTTCAAGTATAGCCTCAGGATCATCTGTCGCAAGTTCGATTTCCATTTCTTTTTCTTCAATCATAATGTAATTGCTAATGATCGTTTTTAGATTTTCTAATTGTTTTGGATCGTCTTCACAAATATAGATTTTCACTTCATCACGTCCTTATGCTTCAGTATCTAATATTTCGACTTTTTGTACGAAATAGACATTATCGATTACGGTATCGAGTAAAACATTAGATGTTGTGTCGGTAATTTCTTTCAATGTGGCGAGACCTAATCCTCGATTTTCACCTTTTGTAGAATATCTTTCTTTGAATAGGTGGTGGACTTGAGGTGTATCAGGTGCACATTTATTCATAACGACAAAGTAGATAGACGCTTCTGCTTTGATGAAAGCGATGATGATATTAGGATCATCTTCCACTTTTTCAGAAGCTTCAATCGCATTATCAATAATAATACCGATGATACGGCTCAGACTGATTGTATTCATGTCGATATGGTCAATGTGTTCAGGCACTTCGATACTTATTCGTATATTTTTCTCTTGTGCTTGTAAAATTTTAGTCGTCACTAAACCTTTGATCTCACGTACTTTTAAATTATCTATACCATTAATCTTGATGGATTTAGTCTGCAGACTATCCTGGATAGGCATAATTTCTTTATTAAAATATTCCCGTAAACCAGGCATATCATCATCTCGAATAAATTCAGATAATGTCGTCAGAATGTTGACATAGTCGTGACGGAATTTGCGCATCTCATGATTAATATTTTCAATTTGTAACGTATATTTGTAGTAACTTTCAATTTCTTCCATATTATTTTTATACTGAATTTGCCGTAACAAAATGAAAGAAAAACTGATAATAGCGATAGCAACAAATGCGAAGAGCACGACAGTAATAATCGTAACTTCTGCAAATCTGCTGTAAGCTATTTCAGAAGGCATGATTAAATAAGAAACAATAAATGAAATGAGCAAGAAAGTACTGAGAAAAATCAAGTACTTTTTACTTAAAGATAGATAAGAACCTGAAAGTTGCTTGATAAAGTAGGTTAGGGTATACGCAATGATAACACTAATGATAATAAATAAAACTAAGTATATAAGCATACCTTGATTTTCAGTTCTATCAATAAATCTAGTGATGATAATATTAATTGATGTTGCTATTAAATTAGTAACATATGATATTACTAAAGCAATAATAAGCGAAGTGATACCCATATATTTATTTTTTTGATATGCAAATATACCTCCTGCAACTATCAAGAATAAAATAGTGTATTCCTCAATAAAGATATATAAAATACCAGAAGGGATTAAAATACCAATCATGGCAAGATAATCCCTTACAGTATAATGAAAGTTATTTAGTATTTTCATTAATACAAATATGATTACAAATTGTACGAATAATGTTACAAAAGCAGATAATATCTCCAATTTTTACACACTTTCTATGATTGCTTTATTTTTCTAATTCTTGAGTAAGTTCTTTAGGTACTTCTGGTTCATCGTATAAAACTGTGCAAGTTTTCGCTTTTTGTCTATTTCCAACCATTTGTAAAAAGCTTGTTGTTGAACTGAGTAAAAGATTAACTAATTTCATAAATAAACGTCCTCCTTAGTAGAAAAAATTGGTAATTGTGAAACTGCTATAAGAAAAACACCTGTGTAAATGAGTTGTGGATAAGGATCAGGGAATAAAAATGAGATTGCGATGACTATTAAGGAGACAACAATCGTTTTTATCTTCAAATCCTTAACTATACTCTGTGGAATCGGTTGTTTCTTAGTTTCGCTAGGTGCGTAAATACATAAAATAATAAAACTAAAAACTGCAACTATGAACATTATAACTTGACTAATTTGAGTATACACAATTAACCAAGGTAATAAAACAAATAGTAATAAATTCAGCACATGACATTGAATCGATGATTTAGCATGTGCTCCGTGGGCATACTGCCTAATTACAAAATAACTCAAGTGTGTGGTAAGTGTGTAAAAAAATAAACCACATAGGAAAGAAATACCATAAGTGACAACTAATTTAATAATATTACTCACTACCACTTGCAAACCTAATCGTACTTTTAGGTAGGCAATGCGGTCTAAATTGTTTCGCTCTTGCAGATAATTCGCAAAACGATCAATATAATTATCAATAATAGTTGTCATATGCTTCTCTCCTTGCCCATAGTATACAATTTAAAACAATATTTGTGATTTTAATTGCTCGGATGTTTATTTTGAGTGCCTAACTGTTCAATTCGTATTAGTAAAATCATTTTAACATATTTTGGTTTACACTTTAGAATGAAAATTTTCGAGTTAGGTATTATCGCACATGAATGTTAAATTCCGTGTTTTAATAAGGTTGTATTACAAAGAGGTAAACAATAATCAACGACAGCAGGTTGATTATTCCCAAACAAGATTTATAAAAGTTTGAGTAGTTATTTTATAAATCGGCCATGCACTTCTACGATACTTCCTTTGAAGTGACCTATGGATTACGTTTGTTACCCTTTGATTATAAACAAAGGAGGTCTATCACATGACTAAAGATATCGTTGAAACAGTCGGTGGTCTTGTTAAATGGATTCTCGATACTGTGAAAAAATTTGCTTAATTTTTATGTCCCAATAAGTTGAAGCATTTATTGTAACTCAGCAAAAACCAAGTGTCATTGTATAAAGCCTAAAACAGAGGCGGAGTATTATTTTGTAAGCTATCGTAAACATCATTCAATTGATTAATAATCGGTAAATTCACTAAATATTTTTCATAATTAAAAACATCCCCAAAAAATAGAAAAAATAACTGTAAAAACATTCCCTTAATAAATAAAAAGCCGTGAGTCCCTCCCAAGCTCACGGCTTAATTTTTTGTTTGAATCCAATTATTGTCCATTAGGTTCTTATTTATATAAATCTAATTTCAGATTATCGAAAACGGGAATGCTTTGACGTTGTTTGGTTACTTCTTCTACATCAATGTCTACAGTTAACACATCTGCTTGATCGCCCAATTCTCCGATGATTTCACCATTAGGATTAATGACCATAGAGTGTCCTGCATATTGTGTTTTGCCATCATTACCACACCCATTAGCACCAACCACGAACATATCATTTTCTATGGCACGGGCTTGAAGTAATGCACGCCAGTGATGCGCTCTTGCTGAAGGCCATTGAGCGACGTAAAAGGCAATTTGTGCATTATTACGTGCAGGATAACGCAATAATTCAGGAAATCTTAAGTCATAGCAGATAATTTGAGCGACTTGTGTGTTATGCGTAAGTGCATAGGGTTCAGGGACCTGGTGGCCACCTGTTAAATAGGTTGGTTCATCCAACATGGGAACTAAGTGTACCTTATTGTATGTAGATATTAATTGTCCTTCTTTATTTACTGAAAAAGCAGTATTATAAACGTTGTCTTCTATTTTATTAGATACAGAACCAGCGATGACGTCGACTTGATAACGCTGTGCTAATTTGGAAATGAAGGGTAGACTGCGTTGTAAATTATGATCTGCCAATGTTTCAAGTTGGTCAAGTGCATATCCATTATTCCACATCTCTGGCAGCACCACACAATCAGTATCCTCAGTGACATATTTTTCAAAGTAGTGTGCTATTAGTTGTTCGTTCGCATTCACATCTGCAGGTTTCACTTCAAATTGAAATATTTGTAGTTTCATGGACACAACCTCCATTTTTGAATGATGTATTATCATTAATGTATAGAAAATATACCATTGAAGCAAAAGATAAGAACTTTAAAGCATAAAAAAGGTAGCACTCCTTATTTTAAGAAGTGCTACCCATGATTCATCTCTAATATATTAATTTGTTGAAAAGAATTAGTCTTTAACGATGAAGCGTTCGTCTAAATCGTTAAATTCTTTTTCTGGTGCTTCTTCACGCACGTTACCAAATGGCATTTGACCTAAAAGTTTCCATGATTTAGGTACACCGTATGTTTCAAATACGCGTTCATCTACAAGTGGATTGTAGTGTTGGATTGTTGCACCGATACCTTCGATTGCGAATTCTGTCCAAATTGCGAATTGGTGCATACCATTAGTTTGGTTTGCCCAAGTTTCGAAGTTATCAGCATATAATGGCATTTGTGCTTTTAATCCTTCTATAACGTCTTGATCTTCAAAGAATAACACTGTACCGTGTGAATGTTTGAAGTTATCAATTTTATCAGAAGTAGGTTGGAAATCACGATCTGGGTCCATTGTTTTTTCAATTCTTCTTTAGTGATGTCCCAGAATTTTTCGTGATTATCATTTAAGAGTAATACGATACGTGTAGATTGTGAGTTGAATGCAGAAGGTACGTGTTTAACTGTGTGTTCAATGATAGATTTAATTTCATCATCTGAAATTGAAACTTCTTTTTCTAAATCATAAATTGAACGACGTGCTTCTACTGCATCTTGGAATGTTTTAAGGTCTTTATTAGAGTTGTTAAATAAACCCATTTTGTTGATTCCTCCCAAAAATTTATTTTTTCTAATGCTTAGTATAATTAGTATACCTCCAAAAGTAAATAGAAATGCTTCAACTTATTTATTTTAAAAAATGATGGGTATCAAATTGGTGATAAGGATGCAAAATACCACAATATTTTATATAATAGCCATGAATCAATAAGAAAGAAATGAGGAGGTGACATTTTGCAGTTTAATCATAAAGGTAAATTTGTTTTAAGCAGTGCAGCAGTCATTTTAAGCACAACATTTATGACAGAAACGACTTACGCAGCTGATCAGTCACACGCGCAAAATAATGTTCAAGGTCCGCCACATACGGAAAACGATACCTATTCAGCAAATAACGACAATACTTCAGCAAATGAAGTCCCTGTAGAAAATCATAATGAGAATATGAATACTGATAGCGTAAATCGCCCATTATATAATGAAGAAAATGAAGCTGGACGTGAAATAGCAGAAACTCATTTAGAGACAAATTCCAATTCAGAAGAAACTGAAGCCAATATAGCTGCTATCAATACACCAAACTCAAAATCACAAAATGATTATTCATCTGACGAGAATCAAGAAACAGTAGAAGATATAGAAGAAACTGCAACCTCTGAAGAAAACCAACCAACGATGACAAATCAAAAAGGAAATCATTCAGAAGAGGAAATGCCTCAATATGACACAGATCAAACTTCTCCAGCATCTGATAGTTCTATTGAGAACGATGAAATGAATCAAACTGATAATTCTCCATCAGATGAATCATCAGCTTATAACGAAGAAAGTCACCATCCAGAAGGTAATGAAGCAGAGGAAGACAATCATAATGCTGATGAAGGAGACCTCAATACTACTGGTGAAAATGACAATCATGAATCAAATTCATCAGATCAATCTGAAACGAATGACAATGACGGATCTACAGAGCATCATGGTCACTCAAATACAGATGAGGAAAATAATAAACCTACGACACCTCACGAAGAAACAAATGGGGACAAGCCGCAAAAAGATGAAGATATAAATGATCATCATAATAATCAAGGAGATGAAGGATCAGAGTCTGAAGAACCAGATAAACCAAATGAAGGTGGCTCAGCTTCAGAATCCGATGATGATGACGAAGGTGGAGATCACAAACCAACAAGACCCGGCGATGATGATGACGAAGGCGGAGAAAACAAGCCATCAGAACCAGGCGATGGTGATGACGAAGGTGGAGATGACAAGCCTTCAAGCCCGGGCGATGGTGACCAAGGCGGAGAGCATAAACCATCAAAACCAGGTGATGGCGATGACGAAGGTGGAGAACATAAGCCGTCAAAACCAGGCGATGATGATCAAGATGGAGAACATAAGCCGTCAGAACCAGGCGACGAT
>NZ_LLER01000012.1 GCF_001500315.1 Staphylococcus auricularis
GACACATGGAGCTTCAATCCATTGCTCTACCAACTGAGCTACTGAACCATGATGACGGTCCCGATGGGATTCGAACCCACGCTCTCCTGCGTGACAGGCAGGCGTGTTAACCGCTACACTACGGGACCTTATTATGTAATTGCGGGAGGCGGATTTGAACCACCGACCTTCGGGTTATGAGCCCGACGAGCTACCGAACTGCTCCATCCCGCGATAATATTATTAATTTCGGCTACCTTTTAAATATATCACGTAGTTAATAAAAAGTCAATACTTATTTAACTAAAGTTTAACTTCAATTAATATTCAATTAAACTCGCTGTGATATACTGATTTGTTACTCAGAAAATTTAGCCCTCGTTTATTGACGACTTTTTTATTATATAAGTATTTTGCAATTTCGTCAATAAGAGCGATAAACATTTTTGTGTAATTCTATCGTTAAACGCTATTTTTCTCTCTTTTGATACGAATTTTAATCAAAAAATAAGATGATCACCATCAACAACATTTGTTTAATGGGATCACCTTCATTTTTTAGTACTTTACGTTTTTAATAAAGTTAGTCACTCATTATACCCATCATACTGCCTTGTAATGCTGTGAAGCTTGTAAACCCATCTTCTGCAAGGAAATGGCCACCGTATTCCGCCACTTTACAATAACCACCTAATGTATCCATAAGTCGTTTCGTCTCTTTATATGAAACATGCTTATCGTTTTTCGCACTCAAACCATAAAAACGCTCTACACGTTGTTTCACTTTATCATAATCGATTTCAATATCTTCATTGACGATGGATTCATCGATATCTTGGGCATCTTCTCTAAATCCAGAAATACTAAATAGCCCTTCTATTTGGAATGTGAGTTTCTGCTCGATATATTTAAGTGCAGCTAGCGTACCAAAGCCATGAGTTAAAAGATAAGTTTCATGTTTATCAATATGTATTTGTTGATCCATTTTTTCAACCCATTGATTAATATCATTATCTTCATCAATAGGTATGTCCACTAATGTCACATCATAACCTTCTAAGGTAAGATTATTTGCAAGCCAATCATACCAATGGTTAGTGGAATCACTAAATTTTGAATGTACGATGATTACGTCTGTCATTTTTTCGTCCCCCTCTTGCCATTCAACATGCATATAATAGAATGAACACTTGCTAAAGCGCTATGATCAATCTACTATTTATATGCTTCTTGCATATAGTTTAACATAATTCTAAAAACAATATATTCAGCAGCTATGGATCCACAATTTTCCCTCACTCACTATAAAAACAATCACATCTAATAAGAAACCTACACCACTATACATAAAAAGCGAAACCATAAAACGTCCTTTCATTTTATGATTTCGCTCAATTTAATTGAAAGATGTAATTAAAGTGCTAAGTCGCTTATAATTCTTCTATTAATGCCTCAACTGTATCTTTAGCTTGTTGGATACAATCAGGTAAGCCGACCGCTTCAAATGAGGCACCTGTCATTTTTAGTCTTGGATAATTTTCTTTAACATGGTGTTGTATCTCTCTAATACGATCCATATGTCCAACGTGGTATTGTGGCATACTGTTTGGCAATCGATTGACGATGCTAAAATCTGGATTACCTTTAATCGTCATCATTTGGCTTAAATCTTTACGTACGAGTGAAACAATTTCCTCATCCGTATGATCTTGTACCACTGTATCACCTGGCTTACCAACATAAGCACGTAATAATACTTTACCTTCTGGTGCTGTAAATGGCCATTTTTTGCTTGTCCAAGTACATGCAGTGATATTGGTATTACTTGTACGTGCAATAACAAAGCCGGTACCATCATAATTATTAACGATATTTTTTTCATCAAATGCAAGGACAACCGTCGCTACCGTTGTCGCACCCATTTCTTTAAAGTAATCAAATGCAGGATCGTCGCCAAACCATTGAACTATCGCTTGATGTTGCGTTGTAATAATTACGCCATCATAATCGACATGTTCGCCCTCGGTAAGGATTTCATAGTTACGTTGTGCCACTATAATATCTTTAACAGCGGTATTATATTTGATTTCAACACCTTGTTGCTGAACATATTGCGCTAACGTTTCAATAAACGAACTTAAACCATTCGTGAACTGTTTGAATTGGCCTTTAGGTGCACCTGGATACAATTGTTTACGTTTCTGACGTTGTTCTTTTTCGAACTTCATTCCTTTAATCAAACTACCAAATTGTTCTTCTCGTTGTTTAAATTCAGGGAACGTACTTTGTAAACTTAAATGATCTATATCCGTACCATAAATACCACCCATTAACGGTTCGATGAGATTTTCTAATACTTCATCACCTAATCGATGTCTGAAGAAATCACCAACAGAGATATCTTCATTCAATGGCGTTGTTTTTTTGACTAAATCTAATCCTGCAATGAGTTTACCTTTAAATGAAATAAGCTGCGTTTTCAAAAATGGACGAATAGAAGTCGGAATGCCCATAATTGAACCACCCGGTATAGGATACAAACGATTTTTCGCAAAGATATAAGATTGTCCAGTTTGGTTGGTAATCAATTGATCTCCTAACCCGATATCTTTTGCTACATCGGTCATAATCGTTTTTCTACCTAGATAAGATTCAGGACCAAGCTCTATCGTATAACCTTCCGTTTGGTAAGTTTGAACTTTGCCCCCTGCTCTTCCATTTTTTTCATAAATCGTTATATCATAATCTGGATGTTGTTTTTTTAGAAAATAAGCACTCGATAAACCGGTTATACCTGCACCGATAATTGCAATCTCCTTAGACACTTTTAATCACTCATCCTTTTAAAAAACATTTTTGATTTCATCTACAATAGCGCCGATAAATAATGGATCTGTATCTGGCATTGTTGGTCTATGATAATTCACACCTAAATCATCACACACTGCTTTACATTCGTGATCATTATCATATAAAACTTCCAAGTGTTCGCAAACAAAGCCTACAGGTGTATAAATGAAGTTTTTATATTGATGTTCATCATACAATGTACGTGTTAAATCTTGAACATCAGGTCCTAACCATGGAGTACCTGTATTCCCTTCTGATTGCCAACCTTCTGCAACATGTTTGATATCAGAGTGTTGTTGTAATAACTCTGCAGTTGCGTGAAGTTCATCTGGATAAGGATCATTGTTATCTTCAATTAATGCTTTTGGTAAACTATGTGCTGAGACGACGAGTATAGTGTCATCGTGTTCTTCTTGAGGAATCTTGTTTAGTGTTTCATTCACTTTTTCAGTCCAATATTGGATGAATTTTGGTTGTTGATAATAATGTTCCACATGTGTGAGTTTGATATCATATGGTGCAGCTGCTTTTTGTGCACGTTCATTATAAGAACCTACAGAAAAGCTTGAATAATGTGGTGCCAAGACTACAGTAACCGCTTCTTCTATACCATCTTCATGCATACTTTCAACAGCATCTTCAATAAATGGATGAATATGTTTCAATCCAATATATAATTTAAATTCTTTGTCGTCGTAAGCTTGATTCAATCCATCACAAATCGCTTCTGCTTGACGGTTAGTCATACCAGCTAATGGAGAAAGACCTCCGATTGCTTTGTATCTTTCTTTGAGATCTTCTAATTCTGCTTCAGTTGGTTTTTTACCATGTCTGATATCAGTATAATACGGTTCGATATCGCTTTCTTTATAAGGGGTACCGTATGCCATTACGAGTAGACCGATTGTTTTGCTCATTGTAAACCATCCTTTTTATAGCATTATCTAAAAAAGCAGGACATCTTAAAGTGAAGCTGTCCAGCTTTCATAATCTAGTTACACTATCGTCGTGTGTAATCATGTACGAATTCAGTGATACGTTTTAACGTTTCTGGTTTCACTTGTGGAAAGACACCGTGACCTAAATTAAATATGTGCTTGCCATGTGCTAAACCTTGATCGAGGATTGGTTTCAAGCGTGACTCAATCACATCCCAAGGCGCGATGAGTAATGACGGATCTAAGTTGCCTTGGAGTGTTTTATCAATATCTAGCGCATGGGCTTCATTAATCGACATTCTCCAGTCTAAACCTAGCACATCGATCGGTAAATCATTCCACTCACGCACTAAATGGCTTGCCCCTACACCAAATAAAATCACAGGGACGTTATGACGTGCTTTAATGCCACTGACCAATTGTTGCATTGCAGGTTTTATATAATAACGATAATCTTCTACATTTAATGCACCAACCCAAGAATCAAATATTTGTATCAACTGGGCACCCGCTTCAACCTGCGCAGAGACATATTCAATAGACATTTCAACTAAATGATCCATTAACGCGAACCACGTTGCTTCATCGCTATACATCATTGCTTTTGTAAAGTGATAATTTTTAGAAGGACCACCTTCTATCATATAACTCGCTAATGTAAAGGGCGCACCTGTAAAACCAATCAAAGGCACGTTTAATTTTTCTTCAGTTAATAACTTGATCGTATCTAATACAAACGGAACATCGCGTTTAGGATCGATTTTCCCAAGTTGTTCAACGTCTTGAATATTTTTAATTGGGTTGTTAATAACTGGGCCTACGCCAGATTGTATTTCTACATCTACACCAATAGGTAAGAGAGGGGTCATGATATCTTTATATAACACCGCTGCATCTGTTTGGTAACGATCGACAGGTAAATGCGTCACATAAGCACATAACTCAGGCTGATGCGTGATCTCGAATAGTGAATATTTTTCTTTTAAAGCCCGGTATTCGGGTTGTGAACGCCCTGCTTGTCTCATGAACCATACAGGAGTATGTGAAACTGTTTTTCCTTGAATCGTATCTAAAATCGTTGTGTTTTGTTGCACACCTCTGATCCTCCTAGATTATAATCATTAGTATCAATCTTATCATATCCGATAATGTGTCGTATTTTAAACTGCTTAAATGTCATAAAAATGACATACGACAATGTACTGCTTCAATGTATCTTTGTTGTATTTTTGGGGTAAAACATTATAATATAAATCAAACTAAAATTCTATTAGTTAATTTTAAAAAAACATACGCACGTATGTATTTGCATCTATTATATTTTAATACAATATACAAGGGGGTATCACCTATGAAACTATATGCTTCTTATGGTACATATGCTTTTTTAAAACAGAAAAAAGATAAAAATCCAGATCATTCATTGTATCTGTTTTCCACTGCAGATAACTCAGTCATCATCGAAGAAACTGAGGATAGAACGGTATTGAAAGAACCGATTGCCTATGAAGAAATTAAATCCGATGGCGCCATAGACGAACGTCATTTTCATGCGGTGATCTTTATTCCAACAACAGAAGACCATGCTTATCAATTAGAGAAAAAATTAGAAAGTTTAACCGCAAATTATTCCCAATTTGCTGGTTATCGTTGTTATCGCTTCTTAAAACCAACTAAACAACTCACTTACAAAATTTATTTTGGTTTTAATTCTAGAAACGACTATGAAACATTTAAAAATTCATCTGTCTTTAAAGAAAACTTTTCAAGAGAAGCGTTAAGTCAGTTCTTTGGTTCAAGCACGCAATACGCAAGTTACTTCGAACGTTATCTTTATCCAATTACTGACGAAGACTAACCCAATGTATATGAGCACACATTAAAGGCTGGAACACATCTTTCATCGTTCCAGCCTCTTTTTCTACCCTCTTGTTTAATCTCTCAACAACATTTCTTGATGTTTCAATTTATTAATTACATTATGAATCGTTAACCAACCGACGATAAAGAATAAAATACCGCCAAAGAAATATTGCGGTGACATGATTGCGAAAACGATAGCAAAAATAATGCCAATCACAATCATGAGGCGATAAAGAAATTGTTCATAACCTTTAATCACTTTCGTATCCGGTACCGGCCATACTTGCGGCCACAAGCCATAAGCTTGTTGCGTATAGAATTGTGCCATTTGTAATAGCGTTATATACATAAATAAACTACCGATGATGAGTGATACTATCGGTTGAGATAACCATATCATTAACACGACTGCAATAATCACTAATCTCAAGATGATATTAAATGCATCTTTTCCTCTTACAAATGAACGCACGAATAAAAATAAGTACATATAATTAGAATTAAAATGTTTCGGTCTTGGTACTGTGAGAATGACATCTAAATAACGACGGCGTACCGCTGTTTCTTGTAGTGCTTTAACATCTGTAAACATATTGACGAACTTGTAGTAATTCATATGATGTTGATATTCTATTTTAATCATTCGCTCCCAAGGAAATAGTTTATTTTCATTCATATGTCTGATAATCATTACAAGCAATGCGAGTAAAATCACTGGTGCGACAGCAACGATATTTTTCATCTGTAAAATAGTAAAATAGCTTGATGTAAAACAGACGAACAACACGACATTGATGGACCAATTTTCAAGCCCGTAACGGTACCACTCCCATCTAAGTAATAAGCCAATATATGGAAGGATCAATGCGTGAATCGCAAAGCATATATAAAATACAAAATGACGATCATTTAAAACATAGAAGAGCGGAAATAACACAACTAACATGCCGATTTGTAATACCAAACGGTTCAAATAGCTGTAGTTTAAACTTTGCTTCATGTATGTCGACATCTTTTTTTCAAATGGAAGTAAAAATAATTGATCTGCTTCCTTTAAAAGCGTGCGTATTGGAAATATAGATACCAATGCGACAATGATTGATGCAATTAAGCTATAATTGATACCTTCAGGGATGGATTGAAGCCAATTGCCATAACCTAATATGAATGCGCCGAGTAATATGACTAAGAAGACAGAAAAGTGACCATTAAATATGAATTTATGATAGTACTGTTTCTCTTTTCTGATTTCTTCTCTTCTCGTGTTGAATAATTGTTTTGCCTCTTGACTCATGCGTTCTGGCCACCTTGTGTGACATAAATATAGATTTCATCTAATGTATGTCCTTCTAATCCAACTTGTTGACGCAATTCGTCTAAATTACCAAATGCGGCGATTTCACCTTTATCTAAGATGATAAAACGATCACAATATCGCTCAGCTGTCGCCAAGATATGAGTACTCATCAACACGGTACGGTCTTCGTTTTTCTTTTCTACCATGAGGTCTAGCATGGATTGAATCCCAATTGGATCAAGGCCTAAAAAGGGTTCATCAATGATGTAAAGTTCTGGATCTACGATGAACGCACAGATAATCATCACTTTTTGTTTCATCCCTTTTGAAAAGTGACTTGGGAAAATAGAAAGTTCGTTTTCTAAACGGAATGTTTTTAATAATGGCATCGCACGATTCATCGCTTCTTCACGATCGATATTGTACGCCATTGCAGTCATATAAATATGTTCTTCTAATGTTAATTCTTCATAAATTACCGGTGCTTCAGGTATGTAAGAAAGTTTTTGTCGATAGGTTTCGATATCCTCATCTATACGAGTGCCTGAAATGGTAAGTTCCCCTTCCATGGGTTCTAATAAGCCTAAAATATGTTTAATAGTCGTACTCTTACCTGCACCATTTAACCCGATTAAACCAACGATTTCACCGGGTTTAAGTTCGAAATTAATATTTTTTATAATCGGACGTTTACCGTAACCGCCCGTAAGATTTTCAACTTTTACTGTCATGGGTCTAGCCCACCTCCATAGCTTATATTGTATCAAAATTTAGCGCGCAAGCATAAAAATACTTGCCGCAAATGACGTTCCCTTACATCAATGCTATAATAAATGAAAACAGTGTAATAAGGAGTGACGATTCAGATGCCAGAAACTATTTTCAGTAAAATCATTGAAGGCGAAATCCCTAGTCATAAAGTGTATGAAGATGACTACGTTTATGCTTTCCTTGATATTTCACAAGTAACAAAGGGTCATACCTTACTCGTCCCTAAAAAAGCATCAGCGAACATCTTTGAAACTGACGCTGAAACGATGAAACATATCGGTGTAGCCATTCCAAAAATTGCGAATGCCATTAAAGACGCATTTAATCCAGATGGTTTAAACATTATTCAAAATAATGGTGAATTCGCTGATCAATCTGTATTCCACCTTCATTTCCACTTCTTACCTCGTTATGAAAACGATGTAGATGGCTTTGGTTACAAATGGGAAACACATGAAGATACAATTGATGATGACCAAAAAGCAGAACTTGCAAAACAAATCAGTGCTCAAATTGAAGGCTAATGCATGATTTAAATCGATTTAGGGTAGAACTTTAATATTCATTTGCGTTTAATCCATAAAAATAAGGAGAGTTATTATGAAGCCAGTTCAATTCTTACTTGGTGTCGGTGCTGGCGTGGCCACAGGTGTCGGTGTATTCCTTATGAATAAACAGAACCAGCAAGACCAAGCTAACCATACAGCGACTCAAAATCAAACAACTCAGCCGGTGGGTGCCGATGCTGAATTCAATCGTGATGTAGAAACAATTAAACAAAGCATTACTGATATCACAAATTATATCTCCCAAATTAAATCTGAAGGTAAACAGTTTGCGAGTACAATCGGTGATGATGTGAAATCAATGATCGGTAATTTCCAATCAGATATTAAACCTAATATTGAACAAATACAATCTCATATTGAAAACTTACAAAACAGAGGCGAAGAAATCTCTAAAGCGTTCGATAAAGAGAAATAACATTGTTCTAAGAGGTTCTATCTACAATTAAATCATCTTATATTATGGCTGAGACACATGAGCGTCTCAGCCCTATTTTTTATTGCACGGATATATACTTGACTATGATGCTTATTAGCTAGATAATACGTAAGGAAATAAGCTTTAGACAAAAGCACGAGGCTGAATGATAAGGAGTGATCATGTAGATGTTTTTATGTATGCGGCAAATTGATATCAATGCTCGGTTTGGTTTGCCTCGCATCGCTTTTTTAAGTTTTGCAACAACAGTTGTTACATTTTTAATAGGTTATGAAATCATGCATTACTTCTCAAACACAGCATTAACCGACCATTATTTTATCTTATTTGCATTAGGGGCTTTATTGCTATATCCACTGCATAAAGCATTGCATCTCATCATGTTATTGCCCTATTACAAATCATTTCGCGTATTTAAGTTAGTTAAATCAAAGTATATCCCTTTATATAATATATATGTGAATACACCTGTTAACCGTTACTATTTTTGTTTCGCTATAGTGGTACCTTTCATCGTTGTGACTGGTATCTCTGCATTGATGTGTGGATTGTTTCCACAATTCGGTCATTACTTTATATTTTATATTGCTTTAAATACAGGAATTTCAGTGATCGATTGCCTTTATTTAAAATTATTGCTGTTTTCAAATGAAGGTAATTATATCGAAGAGCATCAGACAGGCATGAATATCTTGAAAAAGGTATCTACTGTCTATGATACAAGATACGAATAGATGGTCGTACTATAGTCTGAGATACACTCATTTTCATTGGTCATTTGGTCATAATGTGTTATATTTACCTTGTTATTCTTAGCAAAGGAGATACATATCTATGAAACATGTTAAAAAGGTATTCTTACCTATTGTTGCTGGTGCAGTTGTACTTAGTGCATGTGGTAATGATGCGACAGATTCTAAAGAAAATGTACTAATTTCATCAAAAGCTGGCGATGTCAAAGTTGCTGACGTCATGGAAAAAATTGGAGATGAACAAATTGCCAACAGTTCATTCTCAGTTTTACTCAACAAATTACTCGCAGATAAATACGAAGATGACGTAGATTCTAAAGACATCGATAAACAAGTTGAGAAAGAACAAGAACAATATGGTGGTAAAGACCAATTTGAAAGTATGTTAAAACAACAAAACATGACATTAGGTGACTACAAAGAACAGAAAAAACTACAAGCTTACCAAAAACAATTATTAGAAGATAAAGTTGATGTTTCAGATAAAGAGATCAAAGACAATACGAAAAAAGCATCTCACATCTTAATTAAAGTTAAAGAAGATAAAGATGATAAAGAAGGCTTATCTAAAGATAAAGCTAAGGATAAAGCAAAAGAGATTCAAAAAGAAGTTGAAAAAAATCCAGATAAATTCAGCGATATTGCAAAAGATGAATCCATGGACTCTAGTACGAAGAAAAACGGTGGTAGCCTCGGTTACGTAATGAAAGGTCAAATGGTTGAGGACTTCGAAAAAGCACTCTTCAAATTGAAAGAAGGAGACATTTCAGACGTAGTTAAAACTGACTATGGTTATCACATCATCAAAGCAGATAAAGCAGATGATTTTGATAAAGAAAAATCTAAACTCAGAACACAATTAATTCAACAAAAAGTCCAAAAAGATCCTGAATTACTCACTGATGCATATAAAGATTTACTTAAAGAATACAATGTAGACTACAAAGATAGAGATATTAAAAAAGCAATTAACGATTCTATCTTAGATCCAGATAAAATCAAACAACAACAACAGCAGCAACAACAAGGTGGTAACATGGGCGGCGGCCAAGCTATGCCTGGTGGCCAATAATCAATGCCTCACATGTTTCATGTTCATGCGTCATTGTTGTTTCAGCTTATCAGTTAAATAACAAATTAGAGCGACCCATTTCTCATTCTAGAGAGATGGGTTGTTTTTTGTGATTGGAAATCATTCTCCTCCCCCACTTATCGAAAATGAAAAGCGCCCGCTTAGACATGTAAACCATACCACATGCTTAAGCGGGTGCTCATCTTTAATATTTAATTTCAAGTTAAAACTAATCCAATGTAGTTGGTTTGTAAAATTGTCTATTATCCAAACCAAAAATACGTTCTGTAAACTGACCTTGTTCTGTTTTCTTGAATGCTTTTTCAAACATATTCATTTTCGCATCGATGTTATCGATGAAATATAATATTTCAGCTTCTTTTAAATGAGGCATTTTCGGTGAACCGAATTCCATTTTACCGTGATGCGCTAATATCATATGTCTGAGTAACATCACTTCTTCACCTTCGATGTTTAACTCTTTGGCCGCTTCAGCAACTTCATCACTCGCAATGGAAATGTGACCTAATAAATTCCCTTCTACAGTATAAGAAGTCGCGACAGGACCACTCAATTCTTTGACTTTCCCGATATCATGTAAAATGATACCGCTATATAATAAGCTGCGGTTTAGCAATGGATAAATATCACAAAGTGCTTTTGCAATACGTAACATCGTTAAGACGTGGTAACTTAAACCACTGGCAAAGTTGTGATGGTGTGAACTTGCTGCAGGATATGAATAAAAACGATCTTGATATTTTCTCAATAAATGTCTAGTTATGCGTTGTAAATTCGCATTTTCAATATCTAATAAATAGTGAGACATTGCTTCTTGTATTTCATCAGGTGTCATAGGTGCGCCATCCACAAAATCTTCGATACGCAATTGATCTTCATCCGTCGCTAAACGAATTTTATTGATTTTCATTTGTTTGCGCCCACGATAATTAATGACGTCACCTTTCACGTGCACGATAGATTCTGGCACTAATATTTGCATTTCTTCCTTAGTGACAGTCCATAATTTCGACTCGATATCCCCACTTTTATCTTGGAGATACAATGTCATATAATCTTTTCCTTGAGCTGTGACACCTTGTGTAGCTCTGTGGATTAAGAAGAAATTATCAACAGAATCACCAGGATTCAATTTTTCTACATTGCGCATTATTTACCGCCTTCCTCTAATTTATTCAACGTTACGATTTGTTTGGCAGGCACTGTCGTATCTTTCACACAAGTAAAGTACAGAATTTGGTAATCGTCTGGCATTTCTCGTAGATAGTCCATAATTTTTGTCTTACGGTTTTTATCAAAATGTACAAATGCATCATCAATGATGACTGGGAATGGATAATATTGTTTGAGTGTTTTAATTAAGCTGAGTCGCAATGCCACATATAAGATTTCTTTCGTAGATTGACTCAGTTCAACCGGTCTATACATTTGACCCGTATATTGTTTAACCATTAATTCGTCATTTGCATACGTTATCTGTACATATCTGCCTTCAGTTAGATGTTTAAAGATATCAGTGGCTTCATCGATCACTTGAGGTAATCGCTTATCTTTAATTTGTGTGATATGCGCATCAACAAGTGATTGAAGATAACTTAAACTTGCCCAATCTTTTGCTTCGTCATTCATTTGGTTTTTCAACATGTGATAACGATGTCTTAAATTAGCAAGTGTTTCATCCGTTTCCATGAATTCTATTTTAGAAGTTAAATCACTGACTTCACTTTGCATCGCTAGATATTGTTCGTTGTAATCATCCACTTGTTGTGCAAGTTTTTGATCTTCTTTATCTAGTTGTGCTTCTGTTTTTTCAGCTAAAGTTGAACTGTCTGAATAAGCATAGTTTTGATTTTCAAGATATGAAGTTAAATCGTTAAATCGAGCCATGTTTTGTTGATAAGTAACATATTGCTCATGTCTTTGATAATAATCTTCTTCATCTTGCACATCTACATAATCAAACAGTTGAAGTATAAGGTTTTCATTATCACTTAATGATGATTTCAATTGTGTCAATTCGCTAGATAATGATGAAATTTGTGCATCATTATTTTCCACTTTTGTAGTATCTTCTTTCGTTTGTTGTAACCATTGTTTTACGTCGTGGAATAGCGATGATTGATTAAATTGCGTAGACGTACGATGGAGTGTGTTTTTCGCACTATCATAAAATGCGTCCAACTGTTGTTGTAATTCGTGTTGTTGCACTTGTAAAGCATCTAACTGTTTATCATAATCTTTCACTTTATTAATGGTACTTATACTATCAACAATGAGCTCATCAGCGAGTTTATCTGATAAGTATAAGTCTTCTCTGACTTGAATGAGTTTTTGATCAGCTTGATTGAATGCTGTTCTTGCTTTATCTAATGAACTTTGTAAGTGCTCTGCTTTCATATCGAGTGTATCTTTAGACTTAACTGCGTTTTGCCATTGTTCACGTAAACGATATTGTTGATCTAAATCAAAGTCTAAATCATAATCCGCTTCTAATTGTGAAACTTGTTGTTCTAATTCTTCGATTTCGTGGCTGAATGTTTCACTGTGACCTATCGTTTTCGTTCTGACTAAGAAAGTACCGATGACAAAAATCAATGTGAGTATCGCAAAGATGACCGCGAATATGATGTTAGATGAAACAAACGCAAAGATCGTTAAGCCTAAGCTGACGACAGCCAAAATGATAAAGCTAATACGTAACAGTTGTTGTTTTTTCTCTTTTTCTGCTTGTTCGACATCAAACGCATCTTTCATTTTTTGATATAGATTATTTTTCTCTTGTAGTTCAAACACTTGTTGTTCATATTGACGTTTTTTCTCAAATGTTTCTTCAGGAACAATATCTTGTTCTAACGCCGAAATTTCTTCGTTATTGGATGATTTTTCAATATTGTTATCTGCGATGCTTTGTTCTAATTGTTGTATGTGCGCTTGTTCAGATTGTTTTTCTTTTAATTGTTGTGTCACATGACTTTTCATAGCGTCTGAACTATCAACATCCTGATGCACATCTTGCCATGCAATTTCATTTTTAAGTAATTCAAATTCGCGTGTTTTATCCTGAATTTCTTTAGTTACAGCTTGATGGTCATTTTCACGTTGAGTGATCTCATGTTCTTGTTGCGCAAGTTGTGTCATCGCCTCTGTTACGTCAGATTCTGGAATCGTGTAACGTGCATTATCTTGTTGATAACGTTCTAGACTATCTTCTTTAGAACCAATCTCTCTTTTTAACGATTGGGTTTGTAATTTCGCGCTTTCGTAACGATCTATGCCTTTTTCAGGAAATTGTATCGGCTCAACGTTGAGCGCTTTTTCTAATGATTTCCATTCTTGTGCTTGATCATGGAGTGCGATTTCTTTTTGTTTCTTTTCATGCATGTTAGATAATTGCGCAAGATTTTGCTTGAGATGATCTAACCGGCGTTGAGCTTTATCCCGGTCATCCACATAGCGATGATAAGCGGTTAATTTCGCCTCTTCATCTCTAATTTGTAACTCAAGTTCATTGAGTTGTTCCAACTGTTGGTTAATAATCGGTTTTCGACCATTTTTCTTATACAGTTCTGCCTTTCTCTCATTTAGTGTTTCTCTGAGTGAAGTGAATTCTGTAGAACCAAGCGCACCTGCTTGCAGTAAATAATTTTGAAGTTGTGTTTCATCCATATTTTTATGAATATCTTGTAGGCCTAGGACACTAAATGAAAAAATGCCTTGATACGTTCTTTTAGATATGTAATTTAATTCTTTTTTCAGCCACGCCTCATCTTTAATTAATCCATTAGGAAGATAGACCTTCACATCACCCGTTGCGCTTCCTTTGATACGTTCGATTTCTATTTCTGAACCATCGTCTTGAATAAGTGTTAACTTACCACCATATTGATTGCCTAATTTCGGTTCTAATCTCGGCTCAGATTCCTTTCTCGTTGGGAAACCAAATAATATCGAATGGATGAAAGCTTGAATCGTTGATTTACCGGCTTCATTTTCCCCGTAAATTTCAGTGAAGGAAGAATCAAAATGGATCGTACGTTGTATAAATTGACCATAACCATAGATCTCTAAAGATTTTATTTTCATTTTAATCCTCCTTCGCATCCGTTTGTAATAAGTTTTCTGCGTGTTCAATGAGCGCTTTCCGGTCAAACGATTGATAATCATCTAAGTACTTAGAAGCTTTCGGGTTTAGGTACAAGTCACTGACTGCTTGATCAAAAACACTACTATCTTGAATGAGATCTTCAGAGAATTCATTTACCAGTGAAGGCTGATCCGCATATTTGTATTGAATAAATAAATCTTCAATAAAGATGAAATCATGTTCATTTTCTTCATAATCGCGAATCATCTCTCTAACTTGAGTGAGATCTTGTTCAGGCATAGGTTCGTCTGAATTAATCACAACAGTAAGTTGATAAAAGGCTTTACCTTGTGGGCGAACTCGATCTTTGAAGGCTTGTATCGCTTCATATAAGCCATGTTTAGAAGTCTTATCTGTTTCTATCGTTGCTTTATCAAAGCGGATATATTGCGTAGGTTTAAATTGAACGTTGAGGTTTAACGCATCACCTTCAACTAGCAAGCAACCTTTTTCTCCTGTTTCATTGAAATGACGCCCTTGAATATTACCTGCATAATGGATCTGTGGCATCGTGCTTAATTGTTGTCGCTCATGAATATGTCCTAACGCCCAGTAGTGATAGAGTTTACTATTTAAATCCTCAAGGCGAAATTCAGTATAACGATTTTTAGCAGCTGATTTGCTATAAGTTCCATGCAATATACCGATATGTATACCTTCTTGACCTTGACTCGAAGGATAGGCATCGATTTTATTTTCGTAACTCGCATCTTGTTGGTAGCTAAAACCGTGTAAATAAATCGTTTCACCACGTCGAGTAATCGTTTGGTATGTTTCCACATTTTGAGAAAACACTGAGACGTTGTTTGGCCATTCTGTTGCAACGCTCCGAGTGAGTGGATCATGGTTACCGTGACAGATATATACGAAAATTTGTTCTTTTTCTAAGCGTTCAAACTGTTCCTTTAAAAAGACTTCAGCTCTCAACGTGCGATTTTCTTTATCAAATAAATCTCCTGAAATAATGACAAAGTCTACCTCTTCATTTAGCGCGATATCTATGATGTTTTTAAAGCTTTCGTAAGCACTTTGTTGTATATCCTCAAATATTGAGCGGCTGAGATGGCTTCTAGATTTAAAAGGACTATCTAGATGTAAATCCGCACAATGTATAAATTTCACCATATGTAAATCTCCTTTATGCGATGGTCATCGAACGTCGCTTAAGATTTCAATTCCCCTGATTCAGTCATAAAATAGGATTTTTTATCTTATTCGTCTTGTACATTTTACCATAATGAACGAGCACCCGTCGATAAAACAAAAAAGCTACAACATGTCTAAAAAGACACATTGTAGCTTCAAAACATTACGCTTACTTAAAATTAGTCAGCGTAAATTTCATCTAAAGGTTTAACGATGATTTGGTTGATTTCTTGGAAAGTTTGACTCATTTTTTGTTCTGCAGTCATTAAATCAGCAATGTTTGAATCTTTTTCGATTTGTTGTGCTTGTTCTTGCGCTTTTTGTAATTCATCTTCGCTGATTTCTTCACCTTGCATTTGTTTTTGTTGGAAGTTCATTTGAGTTTCACGGAAATCATCAAATAATTTTTTTGATTCGTCGTTTTCTTTAACTTTAGCATAAGCTTCTTTGATTGCTTTATATTCTTCACTTTCTCTTAAAGCTTGTTCTAATTGATTTGCATAATCATGTAAATTTACTGCCATGTTTGCTCACTCCTTGTATAAATGTATGTTTTACCATAACGATAATACCATAACACAAAATAATGTTTTAGACAAAAATAGCAATGATACCTTGGAGCATTCCAATGATACCTCCTAAAATAAAGCCTAATAACATGATCAGTTTTAACTCTTTATTTGCGATCTCAATTATTAATCGTTCAATATAGTCTAAATCAAATGTATTAATCTGTGCTTCTATCATACCTCTTAAATCAATTTCTTTCATAATAGATGACAGTTGTTTAGAAATATTGTTGATTAGTAGGTCAGTCACGTGAACAGACACTTTGTCTTCTAAGAATGTGATAAATTGCGGCATTAGCTCATTCAACGGTTGATGCGTATAGCGATCTAGGTTTAAATAATTCATGATTAACGGCGTTACAGATGAACGAATAGTTGAAAATTGTTCAGTTGAAATGATTTCACCGAGTGATTTTGATTTTAATGTCGCATATTCATTTTGGATGATTTGTTCTGCAATCTCTTGGGCTCTTGGATGATGTGTCAATCTGATCAATTCTTGTCTAATACGATCCGCAATACTTTCTTTCGTCATAAACATTTGAAGCATGCCGATAATTTTCCCTTTTTCTTGGAAAAATGATTCCAACATATGGTAAATGTCGCGTTCCCCTTTTTCAGATTCAAGGTAAACGCGTGCACGTTCGAATAATAACGGTGTCGCTTGATCAACATAATGACTGATGTACTGTTCTAACGCTTCAGGTAAAATAGTTTCAAGCGATTCCTGTTGATGATTGTCGTAAAAATCATTTAATTTACGCTCAATCCATGTCGTTATTTGTTGATTGGCAACGTCTGCTAGATCGATATCCAAAGCATCAGCGATCGATTGTAATGTGACATCATCATGTTTTAATTTTTCGATTTGTGACACGATCAGTTGATGTATTTTAGCTCTCGTTTCCGGCGCATTCAACTTAGAATGAATGAGCGATTCAGTTAATAAATGATCCTCTATGACTTGCCCTATTTTCGTCGCTATTTCTTCTCGTCGCTTAGGAATCAATCCCGGCGTAAATGGTATTCTTTTATTGAAAATATAGTAAGGTTTAAATGGATGAAACAACATCCTAACGGCAATCATGTTGGTTACGCCACCTATGATCGCACCGATTACAACCATTACAATAATAATGATAAGCGCATGCATGACGGTATATCCTTTCTTTAATTAACTTCAATACATTACCATATTATAAATGATAGCTGTGCACAAGTCGCAGTAAAAAGTGTTCGAATCGTTGATTTTCTTAGATGATAAAAAAGGAGCAAGATTAAAATCTAAATGAAATCTTAGACTTTAAAATCTTACTCCTCCGTATGTTTATATCTGGGTTAATCTATCTAGCCAGCATTTCCTGCGACTATTTATGTTCCTACACGTTAATACAAACTCAACTTTTTATGTAGCTATAAACAGCTCAAAAAGTGATTAAATCATTATTTTAAAAGCTTTACTTGTGATCTATAAATAATGACCCTTCTATCACTGAGGCATGATTATACGTGTAATAATTCTTCTTTTGAAATTCTATTAAAGTAAGTTTCAGCTTCTCTTAATTTTGATGTACCAAAGATGGGTTGTTTATCTTCATCAAGTACACGATAAATTTCGCTTACTTTATTACTTTGTAAAATATAACCATTACGGCTTTCTACAGTATTCCAATAAATATCACTTGTAGTTGGATGATTTGGATAAGCACAGTGACTGCGAGAAATCGTTTGTACCATTTCTAGGGGATCACAACCAAACGTGCTGTTTAATACATCTGAATCTCTGAATAATGCACAAATAGAAACACATGTAGTCCAGTTAGGTAATACACGTTCTTTCTCAATTTGTACTAGTGTTTTCTTTGAAAGGCCGATAGTTTGCGCCATTGTGTCTTGTGTATAACCGGCTTCTATACGGACCATTTTAAATTTTGTCTGAATTAAATCTGTAAAACTCTGTCTATCCATTTACTCAATCTACCTTTCCATTATAAATATGTTCATACGACACAAGAAATTGCAATAATACACATTTCTTGAAACACAAATTACATCTTAATACAAATTAATAAAAATTAAAAGGGTGAAACGCAATTTTGAAGTTAATTTATTAAAGGCACAATTGTCAAAATAATTAAAATGATTACGCGTCAATTTTTATGTAAGATGTAAATTCAAAACATAAGGTGCATTTCTTTTTATTAGTATTACTTTTACTCTTTTAAGTTAAAATCACTAGTATTTATTATACCGTATTTCGCTCATTTTTCCATACTCAAGCTCACTAAAAAAGAAGATTTTTCTACAAATCTAACAGTTCTTTTACAATTCTGTTTTTTCTATTGTCAAAACGCTTTGAGCGCACACAGTTAAAGGTATCGCCTATCATTTATATATTGATACACTTCTCTGCCAAGCTCAGTTATTTGTCGGTATGTATTAATTCTTGGATAAATGTTTTCGCATATTATACAATTGGATTAAAACGTTTATCAGGAGGATTATGAATGACTGAAAAAGAACAAAAAGCATCAGAAAATAGCTCAGAATATTTAACTCAGAAAATGTTAGAAACACGCACTGTATTAATCAGTGGTGAAATCAATGACGAATTAGCTAGAGATGTAGTCAATAAATTATTATTATTAGAAGCAACAAGCGATGAACCAATCAATATCTTCCTTTCAACTCAAGGTGGTCATGTCGATTCAGGCTTCTACATCAGAGATATGATCAACTTCATCAAACCAAAAGTCAATATCATTGGTTCAGGTTGGGTTGTAAGCGCAGGTATTTTCATTTTCTTATCTGGTGATAAAGATAGAAGATACAGCTTACCAAATACACGTTTCATGATGCACCAACCAAGTGGCGGTGTTCAAGGTCAATCTACAGAAATCGAAATCACTGCTAAAGAAATTGTTAGAACAAGAAAACGCATCAATGAAATTATTGCGGAAGAAACAGGCCAAGACTTGGAAAAAGTTGAAAAAGATACGAACCGTGACTACTGGTTAAACGCTGAAGAAGCAAAAGAATACGGTATTGTTAATCAAATCATTAGTTCTAGAGACGAAATTAAATAATATATTGAGAAAGACGGCAATGTCATGCACATTGCCGTCTTTTTTATATTTATCGTCAGATTTGCGTTTTCAAACGATTTATTCATCTTTTTTTAATTTTACACCGTCAATATATAGATTATCGTCTTTGACTTGAATTTTATACTTGTCGTCATCCGTATTGACTTTGACAGTTAATTCATCATCGTCGACATCTACAATTTCTCCTTCTACAACTAGACCACCTACATTAGCAGTGAGATCATCACCGTCTATTTTTACGACTACTCCTTCTTTATCATTAGTCCATTTACCTTGCGCCTTATCTTGAGCATTACCACACGCTGTTAATAGCACAGTCATACTAATTATTACCCCAAAAAATAATGTTCTTTTCATATGCTTATTTTTCCTCTCCATCTACTTCATTCACATAGTCATCATCAGGTTGGTCAAAATCAACTTCTTTTGTTTTATCACCAACCGTAGTCACAAAGAATTGATTGTCATCAGCTAACCCAGCGAAACGGCTATCTTTAATCTCCACAGGGAACAGTAGCTCTTCAAAATCTAAAAAATGATCTTCAATTTCTTTTATATCGTCTTCATAATGTGCTATGGCATTCTCAGTTGTGTCGCTAAAACGATATCCCGTGACATAGAGTTTTTCATTATCTGTATGGTTTCCTGATCCATCTGTTTTTACAGCGATTTTTAAATCTCGATACTCAGGTTCTTTATATTTTGTCTTTTTCAATTCACGTTTTTGATCTTCTAGTGCTTTACTTTCTTTTTCATTTTCTTTAAGGTCTTCTTTAATACTACTTTCAAGGTCTTTTAAGTCTGATTCTTCTTGACTAATATAACGCTCTAGCTCGTCTGGTGTACTGTCAAAAACACCTAATTCATCCTTTTCTTCTTTTTCCTTAGCCTCTTCCAAATCTTTCTTCAACTGTTTAATATCGTCTTTTTGTTCATCTATTTCTTTTTGCTCTGCTGTGCCATCGAGTCCGTCTAAAAGATTATCAACCTTTTCTAATTCACTCTCTTTTGTTTTATCAAAATAAAGCTTATCTTGTTTACTCGCGAGTTCTTCGATTTCATCGATATCTTTATCTACGACATCAAGAATCTTTAGATCTTTGTATGTGTAATATACTTTCACTTTGCCATCTTCAGTAAAGATGATTCGGTCAACAGTAGCATCTTTATTAAACGGTGTATCTTCTTCGGTACTCGCAACAAAACTCACACGCTCACCTTTTTCAGTTTTTAAAATCTCCCCAATTTTAACGACATCCTTCTCAGATGCGTCTGTGCCACATGCTGATAAAAGAAGTGCTGTAGAAGCTGCAAGTATTCCTAATGTTGTCTTTTTCATAATCATCCGCCCTTATTTGTTAGTTTACACAATATTATCACAATTTAAATGAATTGTGTCGCTCTATATTAAATTTTACTAAACGCTTTAATTTCAAAATAAAAACCACCTATCTCACTAAGATGTGAAATAAGTAGTTTCTAACTCAAATGATTAAGCGTTCGCATTTTGCTTAGGCAAAGCACGTTTATTTAATTTTCTTTGTTCTGATTCTGAAACAATTAAGGCACATGCGGCGTCACCGGTAATATTGACTGACGTTCTCGTCATATCAAGTAAGCGGTCAATACCTAAGATAATACCAATAGCGGCAGCATTTAAACCAACTGCATTCAGAACCATTGCGAGCATTATTAAACCAACGCCTGGTACACCTGCCGTACCAATCGATGCTACGACTGCAATTACAACGACCGTGATCAACTGACCTAATGAAAGATCTACACCAGAGATTTGAGCGATGAAGATCGTCGCAACTCCTTGCATGATCGCCGTTCCATCCATATTGATCGTTGCTCCAAGTGGTTGAATAAAGCTGGCAATTTCAGGTCTTACACCCATCTTTTTGGTACAGTTCATAGATACTGGTAACGTCGCTGTAGAACTCGACGTACTGAAACCAACCGTGATAGCTGGCATAAACGCTTTAAAGAAATTCATCGGACTGTATTTGCCGAGTAATTTTACTGCTGAACCATAAACTACAAAGAAATGCACTGCTAGCGCAAGTAAGACGATAAAGAAATACATTCCTAGCTGCTTAATTGCTCCGAAACCTGCGCCTGTAAATGCGTGTGCAACAAGCACAAATGTCCCTATTGGTGCGAACACATTCATTATCATCGTGATGATATACATCAGGACTTCATTAGTCTGTAAGAAAAACCTGTTCACGACTTCGGCTTTGGACCCTACCATAATTAAGCCCACACCGATAAAGATCGCAAATGTGATAATCTGTAACATGTTGCCTTCTGTCATTGCTTGAATTGGATTTTTAGGAAATAGATTAATTAACGTTTGATCGAATGTTTGGTTTGCTGCAGAATCTTCTGCACTATTTTGTTCCTTTAATGTTTGTTCGTATTTATTCACATCTTCACTCTTTAACAAATCAGAATGTCCAGCACCTGGTTTAAAGAGTAAAGCGAGTGCGATACCGATTGTAATCGCTAGCGCCGTTGTTGATAAGAAGAACGTTAGCGCTTTGAGTCCAATACCACCGAGTAATTTAGGATCACCTACACCCACTACGCCGAGTACGATTGAGACGAAGACCACTGGTACCACAAGCATGAAAATTAAGTTTAAAAATATTTGACCAATCACATTAAAAATATATTGATCTGTCCAACCCACAATGTTTGATTGCGCATAAATATTACAAATTGAACCCACAGTAATACCTAACACTAATGCTATAACGATTTTGAGTGATAAATTTTTCGTTTTCATAAGCATCCCCCTTTTCAGTGTATTAGCTATATTATACTTTAAGCGGGGGCTTTAGGGAATAAAAATTTTAAGTTGTAACAATGTCAACTCATAAATATTTTATACTTTAGCATGAATACTGGGTTTCTATACTCATTTTCATATAAAAGCCGTGAAGAGTAACTTCCATTGACTGAAAATATGAGCTTATCTCCTCCTCGTATCGTTTAAAGGTGCTTTATGTTATGATAATGAAGACAAAATGAGGAGCGAGATGCATGAAATTTCAAGTACCAGAACAATACAATGACATGACGTTACGTGAGATTTTTCAACACGTGAAGTTACCGAAAAAAGATTTACACCAATTAAATATGTCAAAAGACATTACGGTTAATGGCGAACAAGCCCCTTTAACAGCTACTGTTGCTCAAGGAGACGATGTTTTCATACCTACAGGCGATGAGACTAGCAATTATAAACCGAGCTATCGTTATGCAGAAATATATTATGAAGATGACGATTTAGCGATTGCTATGAAACCTAAAGGTGTGAAAACACATCCGAACGATTTAATGGAAAGCAACACGTTAATGAATCATTTAATCTACACCTTAGATAGCGATTATGTAGAACCGATTCACCGTCTAGACCAAGAAACCGTTGGCCTTGTAATTGTTGCTAAAAATCCGATTATGAAGAAATTATTAGACAGAATGTTAGAAAATAATGAGATCAATCGTATTTATCGTGCACAAGTTAACAGCCTATTGCCAATCAAACCGCAAACCATAGATATGCCAATTGGGAAGGACAAATTCCATCCTAATAAACGACGCATTTCATCTACCGGCCAACGTGCAATCACACATATTTTAAGCTCTAAAATGTTAGAAGAAAATGTGTGTGAACTTGAACTTAAGCTCGATACAGGCCGCACACATCAAATCCGTGTGCATTTAGCTGAGATGGGCCATCCTGTTATAGGCGATCCACTGTACGGAGATTCTACATTGAGACAATTAAAATTAAACAGCTATAAAGTAGAACTCACACATCCCTTAACGTTATCTCAAATCTCTGTCAGCATTGATGATGAACCCAATACCAAATAAGCCAACGTACGTAAAAAACGGTTGAAACCGCTGTGCTTCGTCATAACAAACACAGTGCGTTCCAACCGCTTCTTTTTATTTTATATTTTATTTAGGATCTACCATATCTTCTGGTTTAATCCATTGTTCAAATTGTTCTTCTGTTACATAGCCACTTTCAATCGCCGCATCTTTTAATGTTAATCCTTCACGGTGTGCTTTTTTCGCAATTTGTGCCGCTTTTTCATATCCAATATGTGGATTTAAAGCCGTCACAAGCATAAGAGATTGATTTAAATAATTATCGATATTTTCTTCAATCGGTTCAATTCCGACCGCACAGTTATTGTTAAAGGTTTCCATGCCATCCGCGAGTAAATAAATTGATTGAAGTGTATTGTTCAATATCACCGGTTTATAGACGTTCAATTCGAAGTTACCTTGTGAGCTCGCAATACCGACAGCAGCATCGTTACCCATAACTTGAACGGCTACCATAGTTAACATTTCACACTGTGTAGGATTAACTTTACCAGGCATAATAGAAGATCCGGGCTCATTTTCAGGAATCGCAAGTTCGGCTAAACCAGCACGAGGACCTGAAGCTAACCAACGCACATCGTTCGCAATCTTCATCAAGTCGCCTGCTAATGCTTTTAACGTACCATGAAGCTGAACGACTTCGTCATGCGCTGTTAATGCATGGAATTTATTCTCAGATGAAACAAATGGATAGCCTGTATGGTCTGCTATATGTCTAGCTACTTTATCACCAAATTCTGGATGTGCATTGATACCGGTACCTACAGCTGTACCACCAATTGCTAAGTTTAAAATATGTGCTTTAGATTCAGATAGTAGCGTCTCACATTTATCTAACATGTAACGCCAGCCACTGATTTCTTGACCTAAACGGATCGGTGTAGCATCTTGTAAATGCGTACGGCCAATTTTAATAATGTCATGATACTGTTGTTCTTTATCTTTAAATGTATCTCTTAATTTTTTAAGTGCAGGTTCAAGTTTGTGCGCTACTTCATGATACAATGCCACGTGCATCGCAGTTGGGAAAGCATCATTCGAACTTTGTGATTTATTAACATCATCATTCGGATGAATCTGTTCATCACTACCATGTTCTTTTAAGTATTCGTTGGCAACATAGCTCACTACTTCGTTAACGTTCATGTTACTTTGAGTACCGCTTCCTGTTTGCCATACCACGAGTGGAAAATGCTCATCTAATTCTTGGTTTAAAATTTTATCACATGCGTATACAATCGCATCTTTCTTCGCTTCAGAAAGTTTATCTAATTCAAAGTTAGATAAAGCAGCTGCACGTTTTAATTCTGCAAAGCCGTATACAACTTCAATCGGCATACGTTCTTTACCTACTGGAAAATTACGTTTACTACGCTCAGTTTGTGCGCCCCAGTATTTATCAGCGGGTACTTCAATCTCTCCAAATGTATCATGTTCAATTCTTACTGACATGGCTCTGTTCTCCCCTTTTCGTTGAGTTATTCATAGTATAGCATGTATTATTTTAAACGAGCAATGTGAAAGAGAGCGTTTTCATTTCACATATAAAAAGTGGCAGATAGCATCCAAACTATCTACCACATTAAATTCGTTATTGGTTAAACTTCTGTGCGATGATCATATTTTTGATGTAACACTTGAATGACCGCAATCGCAGAAAAGATGAATAATACTGTGCCGATAATTAATAATAGTGGATTCAAGTCCACCAATGCCCCTAATACACCTGGTAAGCTATTGTAAAAATCATCTAATCCAAACATAAATACGACGGTTGCTAAAATAAAGCAAATAACTGCGATAATCACGCCACGTGTATTACTTCTGACATAAACCATCGGATCGACATCGTCTACTAATCCTTTAGATAAATTCATCTGCATATCAATCACTTTAAATATCAATAGAAAATATAATGACCCGAGTGCCATAAAAAATCCTTTGATAGACAGTAAATTAACAATGACAGAAGCTGTGATAATTAATTTCCAGTGTTTCGTTAACATTGCAAAATACCTCATTTTTTATCTCATTTATTCTATCTTAACATAAGTTGAAATAGATATGCGTTTTGAGTGATGTTCCGACATATATGACACAACATTTGCGATATACAATGTACTAAAAAACTCTCTACGCTATAGGCGAATAGCGAGAGAGCTTTTGACTGTTTATTCTTCTAAATCTGAACGCACGTCTGCATCATGAGATTTATTTAATTTATCTTCGTCATTTTCTTCAGAGATTTGTTCCATTTCTTTACCGAGTTCTACGACATCATCATAACCTTCAACCATGTCATTTTCAGGTTCTTTTTCGTCGTTGAAATCGTGATGGTTTGTTTCAGTCACGACGGTCACCTCTTTTTCTCAAGAATTATGCAAAGCGAGCAGTGAAATAATTTCTAACATCTTCAGGTAAGCCAGCAGCAGCCGCTTCGTCTAGGACAACATTGACCATGCGGTGTGTTTTTAAATCTGCAGGTTCAAAGTTTGTACTACTATTTTCTTCGTATAATTTTTTGACAGCATCTGCTTTTTCACTACCAGTGATAATAAGGAAGATTTCTCTAGCAGGAAGTAACGCATGTTCGATACTTACTTCTAAATCACCTTTACGGTCCATTGTCACAACTTGAGTAATCAGTTTACCTTTGTTGTCTTTCGTTTTCATATGTTCTTTAATGTAAGGTTCAGCTTCTTGTTCAAATGCGGGTGTATAAATTTGACCTTCTGGTACACCTAATGCTTCGTAATATGTTTTATTAGCATCATAGTCTAAGATATTGATTTGACTGAAATCAACCGCATGTTTATCTACATCGATTTTTAATTGATCTAAGACAGGTGCTTCTTCTTTGGCCAAATGCACGCCGGCAATTGTCGTTGGATTATTATTAAACTGTTTACGTAAAATATCTGCCGCGTAAACTGCCACAGCCTCACGATCAGGTAATACTTTAAAATTCATTGCCATTATTATTACACTCCTATTCTATTTGCTCATGTTACCAGTCTATGACCTTGACTACGTAATTACCCGTCATCTATTCATCATAAACGTATACGCCGATAAGCCGTTGTATTAACGAGATATCTATACATCTTCCATTATACATGGTTCCGCTTCATCTTTCATATGCTTTATCGCCGTTTATTTTAAATTAGGAAAGTCTTGTTGTCTTAAAGCTTCATAGATTAGTAAAGAAGCTGTATTCGCAAGGTTTAAGGATCTGATATTATCATTCATTGGAATACGCATCGCTGTTTCGCTGTATTTTTCTTTAATCCAATCTGGAAGACCAGTTGTTTCACGGCCGAAAATAAAGTAATGTTCTTCATCTGTGTTTGAAAAATCATAATCTGAATAGGTATGTGATCCAAATTTGGTTAATAAATAATATTTTCCAGAGGTTTGTTCAAAGAAAGATTCTACGTCTTCATAATATGTAATGTTCACGCTGTGCCAGTAATCTAGTCCTGCGCGTTTTAACATCTTATCATCTGTGCTAAAGCCAAGGGGTTTAATCAGATGTAGATGCGTATCAGTTCCTGCACAGGTACGTGCAATAGAACCTGTATTCCCAGGTATTTGTGGTTGATATAATACAATGTGATTCGTCATTAACTTTCTCTCCCCATTTCAAGTCCTTTTATCATTTCCGCTTGTACTTCTTCAATTTCATCGTCATAATGCGCTTCGATAAACGGGCGCGCATCTTCACCCTGTATTTGACCAATAGCCCAATAAGCAGTGCCTCTAATCATCGGTCTCGGATCATTTAACGCAACATCTTCTAAATCAGGTATTGCCGTCTCCTCTTTAAAATGCGCCAGAGCGATGATTGCGTTACGTTGGATTGGTTTTTTACCTCTCCATGCACCTGCTAAATGTCCATATGTATTTTTAAACTCTTTATTAGACATTTTCAATAAAGGTACGAGTCTTGGTTTTAATACTTCAGGTTCTAATACAATATCGTCATGTTGTGTGTTGATGCCGCGATTACGTGGACACACTTGCTGACACGTATCACAACCATATAGTCGATTCCCTATTTTATAGCGATAACGATCTTCTAAATAGCCTTTCGTCTGAGTTAAAAAGCTGATACATTTTTGACTGTTGAGCTGACCATTACCAACGAGTGCCCCTGTTGGACAACGATCGACACAAATCGTACAGTCTCCACAACTATCTAGTAAAGGGTCATCCGGTTCAAAAGGAATACTGACCAACATTTCACCGAGGTAAGTCCATGTGCCTAAATCTGGGTTGATCACAAAACCATTGCGCCCGACGTAGCCTAAACCAGCACGCTCAGCTACAGAGCGATCAGATAACGCACCGGTATCTACCATTGATTTAATCTCTACATCTTCGACTCGACTACGTAAATAATCTGCCAGTTTATCGAGCCGTGTACGCATAATCGTGTGATAGTCTTGCCCCCATGAAGCACGAGCAAACATCCCACGTCGATCACCACGAACACTCTTAGGTGCACCTTTCATCTTGTTGGGGTATCCGACAGCAATTGCAATGATTGAACGCGCAGTCGGTAGTGAGAGTTTCGGTTCTGTACGTAAATTGATATCGTCTTCTTCAAATCCAGACGCATAGCCTTTCGCATGATAGTCTACTAATTTTTGCTTTAATTCATCAAAAGGGTCTGCAGTAGTAAAACCAATACTATCGATGCCAATAGAGTGAGCATATTCAATTACATCTTGCTTTAATTGTTTTAAATCCATGACCTTACCCCCAAAAACATACATATTACAGTGTAACATATTCGAACATATCATCGTTTGGAATTTGTTTTAGAGTGTTATGTTGAAAATATGTGATTCAACGTAAAAAATCCGATGAACTTAGATGTTCACCGGACCGCATTTGACGTTATTGTTTTGGTAATTCGAATCTGTAGATTTCATCTGAATAACCTTTGATGAATTTTTTACATAATAGGTGCACAATAAATGCACATGTAAATGGAATAACAAAGAATGCAAAGGCTAAGATAATAATGTTTGTTGTTGGATCCCCACCCATGCGGTTATACGCATTGATAGGACCAACTAAGCCTGTATAACCAAATCCTGCTGACATCGGTGTCCCTTGAATGTTCGCAAGATAAGCGACAATACCACCGATAATACCATTAATCGTTAATGGTACTGCAATGATTAAGTTTTTGAAATACACAGGGATCATCATTTTCGCTGCACCAATTAACAGCACGATATTTACACCCGCTGCATTCACACGTAATGAACCGAATAGGAAAGTCACACATGCGGCAACGATACCAAGGTTAGCAGCACCACTACCGAGACCAGATAAACCGATTGCGGTTGCGATTGCTACAACTGAGATTGGTGTCACCATTAATAATGAATAAGCAACACAGATTAAGATCGACATGAGTAACGGATTAAGCTCTGTAAATGAATTGATGATACCACCTAATCCTTGAGTCACTTTTGCTATGTAAGGTAACGTAATGAGACCAATACCACCGCTTACGATAGGAATTAAAACAGGTAAAATGATCATTTCTAATGAACCGAGTTTATTTTGTAATATGTAAAATAGTAAGCAAGCGATAATTACGACAAGTATAACGTTTATAATGTCTCCAATTCCCTTTAACTGAACGGCACCATCTTTAAATTGTAGTGCACCTGAACCCAACATGGCCGATACACCAATCATCGTCGCCCCTGCACCACTAAACTTAAATTGATGGGCAGCTAACACACCGATGATAAATGCCATAAATGATTGGATAATCACAACTAATTGATAAATGATTTCTAAAAACTGATTGCCATCTTTAAAAAACTTTAAAAACTCACCTAATAAGGCGTTTGGTAACAAAGCAATGACGACCCCTGCCCCTACAGCATTGAGGACATTCATCAAGAACTGCTTTGTGGTTATCTGTTCTTTAACCATGATAATCACACCTCCAAAAACGATATTAGATATATAGTATTACAACTTACTTATAAATTCAACATCATAATTAGATAATCACACTGAAGCAATTCAATTCTAGGATTAATATGTAGATATTTTAACAATTTAAATTTATATGACATAATAATAGTATATGTTTTATAGGTAATGATTGTTTTAGTCTTTATTCATGAAAATGCCGGGGTTATATTAATGGAAGAATTAGATGTAAGTTGTTGTAAATACACATTGGATTCTTTTAATAACGGTGATATACTTAAATAGATATAGTTAGTGAACAATTTAATTTATTACATAGCTAGTTTAACAAACAATAAATGAAGTGTAATTGATTTTTTATATATAAAAGTAGGTTATTATACATATCGTTTTAAATGCACTTACGATGACTTCAAATTTGATCTCGCTTCACAATTAAATATAACCTCTTTTTATTAGCATCACCGTGTTTTCATATTTCTTACTTTAACAAATCATTTTCCCAATTTATTGAAACTACTACTAAATTTAAATATGTTCCCTGAAACTATAGATATTAGGGATTAATAGATTAACTTATCCAATCACTCATATTTTTTTATCCTTTTTGAAAGTTTTGTACAATTATTTAGTTATCATTAAACAGTAGTTGTAATTTAACTAGAGGTAGAGTGAATTGAGTAGCAGAAAAATCCTTCCCCTACTATTAAAAATATCCTACTAGTTTGCTGGAGGTGTTAGATAACCAAATAGTTTAAATACAATTTACATAGTTTTTACCGATTATTATTTTAAAAAGGAGTGTAAAAAATGGCAGAAAACAAAAAAGATGACCAAAAGTGGTATCAAACAACATGGTTCACAATCCTCTGTTTAATTTTATTTTTCCCACTTGGTTTAGTTTTAATGTGGATGTACAAAAAGAATTGGAAAACTTGGGTTAAAGTTTTAGTAACTGTCTTCTTTAGTATTAGTTTTATAGGCGGAGCATTTATGGGCCAAAGTGACTTAGATGAAACTCAAGCTGAAGATAGTACAGAACAAGCACAAAAAAATGAACAAAGTGATAATGATAAACAACAAGAAAATGATAACAAAGATAAAGAAGAAGCTAAGGATAATAAAGATAAAGAAAAACAACAGGAAAAAAAGTGATAAAGATGATGAAAAATCAAAAGCGGATTCTGAAGAACAAAAACAGCATGATAAATTTGATCAGCTTGAAGCTGAAAGAGAAAAGATAACTAAAGAAGTAAAACATGAAATAATGCGTGGCGATTTAAAAAGCGTTAGAAACGAAAATGATGAAGGTAATGTTGTAATAGTTATCGATGGTGCAGAAGGAATAACAGACAAAGAAACTGTTAAAGGATTTAGAGAAGCTACATCACAGGCAGTTTATGGAGCTAAAAAATCTGGTGTGGATATAAATAATCTAGATATCAATATCTTTTACACTATGACTGATGGTATAAATAAAGATGATGAAAAAGTGTTATCCACTTCTTGGGATAAAGAAACAATTGAATCAATGAATGAAGATGCAATTTTCACCCTTGCTGACACACTTGAAAATCATGCAGAAGATTTTTACATGCACCCAGGTATAGCCAAGCATGATGAAAATTAATATATAATTAATTGACGCAAATTTCAGCTATAAATTTGAGTATCATTACTTAATTTTTATAATGATATTTGCGTTTTTATTTCCTAAAGTGAATTATCATTTAATCTTTCTCGATGAAACATAAGTTATAAAATTCTTGAACATATGTCACTCTAAATAATGGCATTGTACAAATCGAGCAAGCTTTGATTATGTATTTTATTAAGCAAGAAATGGAAGCTGAACTATTACAAGATATATTTAGTCATCAATCTGATATTAGTACAACATTTTATTAAATCACTTAAACAAACATACATAAGGAGATGTAAATAATGAAAAAACTATTATTTTTAACATTAAGTGGAATTTTGGTTCTCAGTGCATGTGGTAATAACGAAGATACAACAAGCGAGGATAATGAAAGTAAAGCGGAAAATAAACAACATGATGAAAAAGAAAAAACAACAGAAGATAAAGACAAAGAAAATAAAAAAGAGGACAAAAAAGATAAAGACGAGAGCGAAGAAAAAGAAAACAACAAAGATGAAAATAGCGAAGAAGAAAGCAACCAAGAATCTACAGAAAATGATAATGTACAAAATAATCAACAAGACGTAGCAAACCAAAACGGTTATCAAGATTTAGACTTCAACAGTATTCAAGATGTTGGAAGATTAAAATCTATTATATACGGCGATTATACTGAAGAACAAAAATTAGAAGCGTATAATACTGCTGTTTCTAATGGCGTCATTCCTCAAGGTAATGTTATGGAAGGACCAGCCAGTGAAGCTTTTGAAAGTTCTATGCGAATAGCTAATGGCGAAGAAGAATCTATTTATGACGGATTAGGAGAAGAGGACGAAGATGAAATAGAAAAAGAAAGAGAAGAAAGAGAAGATGAACTTCAAGATGAATACTTCGAGATATCCGATAAATTGTTTGAAGATGACAATTTGAGCGAAGAAGAAGAAGAGGAACTAGAAAAAAGACAAGATGAAATTTTAGATGAAGTGGAACCAATTCACTAAGAGTATGATTTTAGGGGTATTAATCACCTACCCCTATTATTTTTTTACTTTTATATAAAAACCTTTGGACACGTGCCCGCCATAAAATTGTGTCAGTGTCCAAATCATGTCCGGTTTGATTACATTATATAGTAAGTAATAAAAAAGAAACCCCATTGTTATGGGATTTCAGCATGTAATTAACTGTTATTTACTGTTAGAAATACCTACCGGTGGTCGGTATTTTTAAACAATATAAATACTGATTTAAAGCCATTTATTATTTGTTTTTGACCATTTTTTGACCAAAATTTCATAAATGCAAAATCAAACATTGACTTAAGTTATGTGAGGTAGTAGTATTAATTATGGATTCTTTGTAGGAATTCAACTTTTCTTTTTGATGTCTCATTAGACTTCATAAACAATTTTTAATCACCTTTACGTTATTTACTTATGCCAAGTACATTTAGCCTGCTTATGCAGGCTTTTTATTATGTAGAAAAGCATTGACATTATTAATATATAATGGTAATTTTAAGTTGTATTTAGGAAGGGGATTTCCTCTTAACAATAATACGTTTAATTCCGACTATTATTCATAAATAAACCCTAGTTCGAACTCTCCTTCTTGAATACAAACTACACCTAGCACCTTACTTAGATCATAAGAACACCAACAAAAACGTTATTTCAATACTTGCTACGCGTTTGACTGTAAACATCAATACTTGCTACGCGTTTGACTGTAAACATCAATACTTGCTACGCGTTTGACTGTAAACATCAATACTTGCTACGCGTTTGACTGTAAACATCAATACTTGCATAAATTTATTGTCTAATATCGCTATCTATTTTGTTTAAGGTGCTCCCCCATAATTAATATGGGGGTATTTTTTTATTGCTTTGTTTCAAATTTTGTGTTATCTTAAATTTAGTTGAAACCCCAACTATTCTATTAATATCTTAAGATAAATGTTTTTTAGATGTTTATCTCCAAAGTTATTCTGTGTTTAGAGTGTTAACATTCATTGTTAACACTCTAAACAATACCATATGTGTAGATCGATAACATGATCACTCCCTAATATGAGCATGTTATTAATTTACATTGCATGCCAAATTGGCAGGCTTTTTTTATTTAGGGTGTTCGATTTATAGTTTTCATTATTGACACAATTATTTTCAAGTGTTAGATTAAAAATGCATTCAATAACTCCAGATTTTATATTGTTAGCCTCTGTTGTTTAGTGCCAACAACAAATACAGTAATCATTGAATGCACTATGGGACAAATTTTAAAATTTTCCTGTGAAAATTTGTTTATGGGTATTACTATTCATTATCTCACCTCACTGTCCCATAGTTCAGAGGGTGTATATTTTTTTGATTCAACCGATAAATGAGGGTGGATTCCATAACTATTACCTGAAATAAATACTGTAAAATATACTGAATGTAAAAGTAATATCCATAAAAAATACCAATGGGTATTCCCAAAGGTACACCTTTATACGCAGATTATGTTATTCAGCATAATCAACTTCCAAAACTTGTATCACTTATTTTGAACCTTACTTTAAAAATCGAGTACGATTATGTGGATACAAGTATCCCCCATTTATATGGGGGATGTTTTTTGTATAAAAAAGAGACAGCTGATTTTAGAAGCTGTCCCTTAATCAAGGTTTGGTTCATTTTCATGATACATAAGAGGTAATGCTTTATGCATCCTGGGCAATGTAATCCCCTACTATTGTAGGTAACTTAATTATAACACACATAATATGATTTATGAACTTATTTTATAGATTTTTTAATCTTTTCTAATATCCTCACCCATATCAGCGATTTCATAAAAAAATGGTAGCCATTTAGGCTACCGCACTCACATTCACCAAAAATAATCAATCTTCAATGATAGAAGATGTTTATATAATATCACATAAACAAAATAAGTAAATATCTTTCCTTGAATAAGTTAATGAAAAATTGTATCAAGTGTGCAGAAGGTTTATTAACCTTCCAGCAATATTTCTTTTCGCATCTGTGCTATAGGCTTGACAACCTATCCAGACATTATAGATGACCTTGGACTCCTAGAATTTTGGTATTCATATACTGAGATTCTAGGAGTTTTTTATAAATAAAAAGGGAGCCAATGGCTCCCTTCGGAATACTTCGGCTATGAGAAACCTTCTATATAGAAGGTGAATATATTGTAACACACATTAGGAAATTGTGCCCATAAATCGCCCACACTTTTTTGGACACTAACAAATTCCTCTAGCACTTTTTTATTACCATTTCTTAACAATATGACAAAATTCCACCAAATAATTAACAAAAATAGGGAGCGTAGTGCTCCCTATTTCAATCTAAATATGAAACTATTCCTGTAAGAAGATAATTCTAATTTAATATATATCGATTTTCTAAACCGTTTTAAGTAAGATAAATTAAATATATTAGAATTATTGAGCAGTATATCCGCCATCTACTAATAATGTTGTTCCGTTTACAAAAGTTGAATCATCACTTGCTAAGAATAACACTGCTTTAGCAACTTCTTCTGGTTTTCCTAATCTACCTTGTGGATGTAAGCCTTCTAGTGTTTTTCTCTTATCCTCATCTACATCTTTCAATAAATTAGTAGCTACATAACCAGGGCATACTGCATTTACTCGAATTCCGTCTTTTGCATAAGCAGTACATAAATTTTGGGTTAATAGTTTAACGCCACCTTTTGCAGAAGCATAAGCGGTTGTCTGAGGTAAAGATACAAAACTGTGAATAGATCCAGCGTTTACGATAACCCCTTTAGAGTCTTGTTTTTTAAATTGTTTGACAGCGTATTTATCTGATAAGAAGACTCCTGATAAATTAACATCTATCGTTTTCTTCCAATCATCATATGACAAATCAGCCGCTGGGTTATCCGCAGCAATACCTGCATTAGCATACATGATATCTAGTTTACCAAATTTATCAACAGTTTGATCAATTAAATTTATTACATCCTCTTCTTGAGTAACATCAGTTTTTACAAAAAATGTTTTATGTCCTTCTTTACTAAGCTCTTCTGAAAGCTCTTTTCCGCTTTCTGACACATCCGCTATAACCACCTTGGCTCCTTCTTTAGCAAATAAGCGAACAGTTGCTTCACCTATACCACTTGAACCACCTGTAACAATAGCTACTTTGTCATTTAGTTGTTCCATAGTACATTCCTCCTTTGATTGAATGTTAACGTATAAGAGTAATATTTTGCAAGCGATTATAAATAAAAAAGAGCAACCCGAAGGTTGCCCTTAAATGTTAAATAAGCGCATAGAAAACACAAACGAAGTGAGTCACCCTTAGTATTTTAACTAAGGCAACCCTTATTATAACATACTTTAATTAATTTGCCCCCATAAATATCCTACACCTTGATTTGGTGGTGCTACTCCATCCCATGTTCGAATAGGGAGATAGTAACGTTTATTATTATGGTTATAACCAACCCATACGTGGCCATCTTGCAACATTACTTCATCATAATCGCAATAACCACCTGGGGTAAAATCATAAGCGTATGGACAACTTCTGAATGGTCCTTGTGTACGAACCATAATAGGCTGATCGCCATTTGTAAAACGCGCTTTTTCTTTCATGTAGTAAGTCCCATAGTTATTGCGTTTCCATGCTCCAGCAATCGTCGATGATGTATTGCTAGATGATTTCCCTTTAACAACTTTGGCTGTTGGCACTTTGCCGTCCATGAAAGCTCTAATTTGTTTAATAAAGTAGTCTTTAAGTTTTTTCTGTTGTTGCTTAGACAACATGCCTTGTTTTTCTGGATCGTGTCCTGTATGCAACAATGCACTTCTATGTGGGCAACTTGTGTTAGTAAATTCAACATGCAATCTTACAGTGTTACGATTCGCTTTTAAACCCCATTTTTTAAGTAATCGTGCTGCCTCTTGAAAAGCTGCTTGTTCGTTTTTCAAGAATGTTTTATCACTTGCTCCGATGCTTTGGCAGATTTCAATGCCATAATAGTTTTTGTTCCCGTTTGAGTTTGCTGTATGCCATGCGATACGTTCTTCTGGTAAAGCTTGCCATACAGTATTACCGCTAATGTAACTGTGCGCTATACCTTGTTCAAGACGCTCTTGTGAAGCGTTGACAAGCCCTTTATGATAAGCATCAGCTGTGGCACCTGCACTACCCGCATCGTTGTGTAAAACTACACCTTTCGGTTTGCTACCTCTCTTATCAAGTTTATACCCTGTGACTTCGTCTTCAATATATTTTAGTTTGATTGGCTTTTTCTTTGGAGCTTCCTTTTTCTTTTCAGTTGTTTTTGTAGCTGATTGCGTTGATTTTTTCGTTTCGCTCTCTTTTTTGAAAATAGGACGAATAAACCACATTGGGAAATCGTAGTTGTGTACGATGTATTGTGCTGGCTCTGTCATAGATTCGCCACCGCCATACCAGTTTTGGTCAAGCGATTTAAATTGCATCAAATTTCCGTCAGAATTACCATTAACTACGATAGCAACATGGCCATATCCACCACCATAATTCGAGTTGAATACGACTAAATCGCCATTTTTAGCCTTAAATGAAGCTGTATTATTATATACATGTGCTTCACCTTTAAAGTTATTTGCATTCGGTATGTCTTTAGCACCTTGTCCTTTTAAACCATGTCCGAATAATTTATCCCAGTAAACATTAGCTAGATCGAAGCATTGTGCGCCGTAGGCACCATCGTAATCCCACATTTTACCGTTCAACGTTTTAATGAATTCTTTAGCTTCCTCTTTAGTTAGTTTCGCTGGCATTTTCATCATCCTCTTTTAAAATTTGATCATCGTGATATGCGCTTGCGCCACGTTTTAAAGTTTCGTCTGCTTCGTCATCTGCAACATCAAAATCTACTTCATCTGAGTCATCTGTGAAAGGCTGGTTTGTATCGAAATCCTCAATTTCTTTGGCTTTAGCTTCAGGAGCTACATTTTCATCTTCTTTTTGAGGCGGCTTAACAAAATCTACGGGCATCAACCCTTGTTTACGTGGTTTGTTATATTGTTTAACGAGCTCCGTATCATTGACACCTTCTGTTGTAGGGTCGTTTATAATACCTACAGTTACAAGTAAGAGAATAATTGTTCCCAAGATGTCTGCGATTTGTTCAAGTTGTGCGCTTAAATCTAAACCAAATAATTCTGTGACTTGTTTAACGAGTAATAAACAAGCACCTACAATAGCTACGAGTGTTGGCTTATTCTTAAATCTTAATTTCCAATTCATTATTTAAAACCTCCATATAAAAAAGAGACCCTTTTTAGGGTCCCTTACTTATTCAAAAAATACGTTTGCAACGAGTGTGATAATCGGTACTAGTACCACACCTACAACACTAATCCAGGCTACAATAACATCTCGATTACCTTTGGCTTCATCTTCTATTTTATTTTGAATCATTTGAATGTTTTTTTTATTTGTATCTGAGTCGTGTTCCAAATCCCTAACGCGGTAGCCCATATCACTCAGTGATGTACTTATTTTTTCCAAATGTTGTTCTGATTTAGATTGTGATTCGAAAGACTTTTCCTGCAAAATCGTCTGCTTATCAATTCTATTCAAAAGATCAGTATAGTTTTTAGTGTGCTTATTATCAATTTGATTCATTTTTTCATTGATTTTTCCGTTACTTTCTTGCCACTCATGTTTTAAAACATATTTATCTTCTGGCATAAATATCACTGCCACCTAAAAAACTGATAAAACATAACCATGCTGTTGTTGTGATAAATTGTGCGGGTGAAATCCAATTAATCGTGTTGTATATACTTGCTGATGCGATAAAGAAATATATGATAGCTCCCCCAGCACCTCCAATAAGCATACAGTAGTTAGATATATTATTGGTTGAGCGTTTGCCAAAAAAGCAACTTGCAAGTATAATCAAAAATCCAAAAACAATCAAAAGGGCTCCCCATATCCACATAGGCATCACTCGATATAATGTCGTATAAAATTCACTTTCATGTATGACATCCTCTTGATTTACTGCGAAATAAAATCCTCGAATCGTTATAAATGCCCCCAGTGCTAAAAGGGATAATGTAGCTATTTTCTGGGGCACTAAAATGTTTTTATGCTTAGTCAACTTGATTCACCTCTTTTAATCGCTCTACAAATGCTATCAGCATACAAATACATATCGTCGCTCCAATTGATTTCTTTTTCTCTAACTGAGCGACTAAAATCATTATTTTTAAAAAGCATCTTTCGCTGTTGTGTTGAGAGCTCGAGTTGAACGCCTTGACCTCGTGCATTTTTATTCGTGATGTTATTAGGATTTGTACCTGCAAGTCGTTTAGGCGCCTTTTCAGCTTTAAAGCCGTTGCCATTTAACAATTCAATAATGGCGTTTCTCATCTCTTTGTCTCGACCGCCTACGTAGGTAATAACATCATTCCCTTTAACACCATGAATTGCGATGACTTGCTTCATCTTCTGACTCCATTGAATCAAAGTAGGATAATCATAATGTGTAGAAGTCACATGGAAATCATAATTGTTTTCTTTTTTCATTGCTTTAAAACTAAAGTAATTCGATCTTGATTTTTCAGCGATACATTGTGCAAGTTCAGACGTCCCCGACTCAATACCTCCACCGTGAATTGCTGTAATCAAGTTGTGACTTCCTTGATCGTAATATTCAAATTTATAGTCTTTTTCTTTTCTTATGAGTTCGCTCATAGAGTGGTAAACGTCTGCCATCCTTAAAAACCTCCTATTCGATAAAGCATGTTTCACCATAAATATAATGTGATGCGTCAACTTCCCATTCACCAGGGTTGCTAATCCATACCTTGAGCTCACCCGTCGGTTCTAATACGACTTGAGCACCGTACGCCTTTTGTGGTACCGCTCTAATGAATGCTGTATGTGTATGTGTAACAATATTTTCTGGCAATTTTGCTATAGCATCACCACTTTCAAACGTATCAGCATTAACTCTCACTGAAACCATTTTATAATCTCTACTTTTTATCGTTTTATACGCACAATTAAAACCGTTTTGCCCTTTCGCTTTATAATGCTTATCTTTATTTGCATCATCGTTTAAATCATACGTGATCCAGTCGCTGACTTCGGGGATCAGTTCGTTAACTGATTGTTTAAGATCAGTCGAAAGTGCCACTAATGTCTCGTGTCTTACGAATCCCTTTGAATTAAGCAAATTCTCGATATTCGTCTTCTCAGCCCGTATATCACGCAAATGTTTCGTCCCAATATCCCTAACTTTCCTGTAATTGTCATTCGCCGTATTATTTAAGGTGCTAAGCGCTGCATTTAAAGCTTCGTTTATCTCGTTTTCATTTCTTTGTCCAAGTTTCGACAATGAGGCATAAGCGTTTTTATATTTAGTGTCTATCTCTTTCACGCCTTCAGCTGTTTTCGCTTCAACTTTTGTTATATAATCCTCCATGTTGTCTAACTTTTCTTGAATATCTTTTTCTCTTTCTCCGATGTGCTTTCTCAATTCATCAAACATGCGAATATAGCTAATTTTCGTAGCACCATTGATTTTATTAATTTTTGAGTCAGCAACATCAAAAGTGAACTCATTTAATACCACCGTATCAGCGTCTGATGGATTATCTACATTGTTAACACTGATATAAATCTGGCCAGTAACTGATGTGCCTGTTGAAGCTTGTAAAAATTCAATAGGTATCGTAATCTCCACAAGCCCCTTCATCGGATTAATATACGCAATATCTTCAACGATTTGATTGGATCCGTTTTTTGACTCCAAATATACATAGGTATTAGCGTTCTTATCGCTAACAAGCAAAGGGTGGTTGTCCTTAGTAATGTAAAAACGTAAAACAGCCGTATGATTGTCCAAATTATAAAAACCTATATCCAAATCAGATATAGGCTTCAAATAAGGTTCGTCTTTAATATCAATTTTTCCGATTTTCTTTAATTCCATCGTCTCACTCCTTATTGATTAGGATTAATAGTGTTTCTGATATCTGAGTAGTTCAAATCATTAGGATAAATTTGTGTGAATGTATCTTCTTTCAAGTTACCGTGTTCACCTGATTTTAAGATTTGAACAGCACCTGCGTTATTGGATGGTGTGAATTTCACAAATAGTTTAACTTGTTTGAGTTTGACAACTCCTTCACCTTTTTTTAGTAGGTCAAGCATTGGCATCACTTCATCAACACGATTAGAGCCTTCTTCCGTAATGCTAGACATTTGTACACCCGCAATCGCATAAATAGGAACGGTGGTATTTCCTTTATTCATAACATGTTCGATGCTATATAAGTTTCTCTCTTTTGTTTTCGTTTTACTGAAAAATGGATGATAGTTTTGAATGATATTAGGATTGATACCGACGGTAACATCACGGTCAACATTGATTGTGATATAGCCATATAACTCAACAAAACCATTTGCGGTTACCCTGAATCTTTGTTGGCTCATCATAATACGTTGCCACTCGTTCCGATCTTCTCTTAAGGTAATCACTTCAGATGTCTTATCGTTAAATTTATCATCGTAAATCATCGCTTTAATAAATGGATCGTTAGATGTTTGCCCATTTTGTTCTGAATCTAATTGGCATAATTCGAAAACAAGATTACCAATCCAACGAACAGAACGTCTCATTTCTGCCGGGCTTTTCTTGTCACCAACTCTTCCTTCATTCAATTCAGAAAGATAGGATGTCACATTATTTTTGACTCCAACCCAATTACTTAATGAACCTAAAGTACTTGACCCCCAAACAACTAAGTCGCCTTCGTTTTTAAGTTTATTAATTAACTGTGCCATTCGATTTGTGCTTTGTTTCGCCCATCTCGGATAAAACAAACAGTAGTCTGCTTTGACTGAGATAATATCATGTAAATCAATATGTGCGGTTAATCCGCTGATACTTTGAACCAATTGACGCATGTTTTGGGATTCTGCTTCTGAGAAAGGTGCCTTACCTTTGTAGTTTTTCTCTGCGGGATCTGTCCCTCCACTTTTATCCCAATTGTAATCAAAGTTACGGTTTAGATCGCAATTATTCACATTTTCTCTTTCTTGATTCGCAAAACCCCATGGATTAACCATCGGAACCCAAATCAAGCGCACATTTTTTCGCATATAAGCCAGTTGAGGGTGTTTTTCCCACTCATTAACTAACATGTTTGTTATATGACACATTGAAAAGAATCCGCTTGTTTCATTTCCGTGGATACAAGAAGTAATGAGCAACGTTTTACTGTAATGTTGCGGTTCAAACGTATATCGATAAACGTTGTATTTCCCACTTTGATCCTTTCCGATCGTCTTTTTAGTGACATAGTCATTGTCGACGAGGGGATTAACAAATGCGTTCAAGTGTGCTTCTGGATCCCAATGATTAGGTGTCCCATCTTCACCTAGTTTATTACTTCCGATATAAGGTGGATACCAAATATAACTAGCATCTCCTAATACATTTTCTTGTTTCTCTAAACGCTGTTAAACACCTAAGAAATCATAGACGAGTCTTTCTTGTAATAAAGGGTGCACAGTGCCATCAATAGATACACGTGCTTGCTTGGTTTCTTCTACACCATTGCCATTACTATCAAGTACAAGGTTATTGATTGCGCTATTAAGATAATCTAAAAAGGATGATACATTCGTATGTCGATAATCAACTTGTATCGCTTGATGTGCATGCGATTCAGTTGTTGTATGTCTTTGATGTTGATGTTTTAAATTATCATAATATTATAAAACATTTTAATTTTTTAAATTATTTTATAATGGATTATTTTTTTATTGTTAGCTATCATCTTATAAACATTATCAATATCTATGAGTGCCTCTATATGGGTTATCGGAAAGAAATAACTCTCATTTTATCCAGTAAATATTTAAGCATAACTTCTTTACTCATCTATAATCATGATCCCCACATCTTCCGAAAAATTATCGAAAAATACTCTGTGAGCTGGAGTCGCCTACGATCTGATAGGATATCAATAATTTCATGGATTTCCGCGTCACAATAAATAAAACTCATCACAGCTGAAACATCTTTAGTAGATTTAAACTCATCAAAAGCAAAATATGAAGGCAAGGTAGTTACTTAAGGATTGGTGACATTATTTACACTAAAATCGTTGTTTAGCTAACTTCATATAATCCGGACGATTCAAAACTTATCCTATATAAACAAGCGTTTTTAACCTCAGTGTGGTTTTCATTAACTATGCCACCTTCTTCACACGACTTAGATTCATAATTTAAAACAGCTTTGTAGAAAAGTATCTGAATGCTTCTGAAATATGTTTTATGGACTACATCTTTAAAATATATATTTTTGATTCAATTCCAAGATAATATGATACAGGATAAGTACTAGGGACAAATATCTCTACTTATTATTTGTTTGGTCGCTTATAATTATAAAAATATTTGTACCCTTTTTATATCAAAAACTAAAAAGTTGGATGATGATTTTACTCGTCAACCGACAAAAGTTTACCTTTTTTTACCTGAAAAACAATTGAAGAAAAGTCTCCGAACGCCCAAATTATTATAAATCGATTTCACATTATTCAAGCCGTCAATCGAGAGGTTAATCGTTGTAGAGTCTCTTATATGAATACTGTACGTCATCAACATTGACCACATTACACAAAATTAAAACAATATTGGTGTCTGTTCTTGAAAAATCCTAATGAGTTAGACGTCATACATTATTACCCTTATCAACTATTCAAACAGTGGCAATCTCAACATAATATTATCACTTATTTATTAAGTCTAGACGTGCATCATTATATTGGTCAGTGTATACTCACTGATTTGAGAAACAATGACCTTAAGGCTTTCTTTTAGAAAAGGAACGGTGGGAAAACATTTCTAAAAGACTTAAATGTATTATTCTTACTTTGAAAAAGTATTCCTTTTATATTAAAAAAACAATAAACAGTCCTCTTTTCATTAACAGATTTATAGAAGTAATAAAAAATAAGATTAAATTAATTAAATGCACTGTTTATGGTTATAGAAATTTTATTAGCTTCAGTAATCGTATTCTTATTATTTCTAAATTATGGCTCTCCAACTTTTGTGGTGGTTTAATGTCATTATTTATTAAGTGGCCTTCAACAGATTGCTTTCCCGTTCTCGCTTTCCCAGGCGCCTTGTCTCAACTAATTTTTCTAAGTGCCTTAAAAAAATGGATTTTCGACTTCGGCTCGATGCCTCAGGAGTCTCGAACGGATTGCAATCTTTCTAAGCGGCTTCACTCACACGCTTGAGTGAGGTCGTCTTTTTATTGCTTCGCTTATAAAGTCTAAAAATAATTAAAATCCTATTTTTAAAATTATTAAAGTTGCGATAGCCATAAGAAACTCATTTAATTAATTTAATTTTGTGATTAATACCTTCTATAGCTCCATTATTTAAATATGGAATCGATCAAAAATAATTTTAGCGTTAGGGAAAATTACTTTAATCAAGTTAATGTAGGGTTCATACATATCAATCGTTACAGTCTTCACAGCGAGTCTCGATTGACGATCAAATTTAAAGAAATAACGTTTTAAGTTATGAATAGTTCTATCATCTAAAATATCTATAATTTCATGAGTCTCATTATTGATAAAAATGAAGCTCATTGAACTCGCCACATTTTTAACGCTTTTAAACTCATCCATAGCTAAATGAGTAGGTAATTGTGTAGAAGGATTTACTCGGAACTCAGCACTTATTTTATTAATTTGTCGTTTAACCGTAGCAGTAGAGACATTACAGTCATTCGCTATATCTAAATCAGAACGTATTTGAGTTGATTTATCCATGATTGCATGCCGAACTTGGTTTGAAATATAACAATTGTCGTCGACAACAGAAGTTTTAGCAGTAAATGTTTTAAGGCAACACATACACTTAAAGCGCTGTTTAAGTAATTTTAAATAAATACCAACTTCTTGAAACTTGAGATAAGTAATGCGAGAAGCTCTTTTACCATGTTTATGTATTTGGTTGTGTTTCGCCTTTAAATACAAGGGACAACCACTCGGTTCATAAGTAAGGATGCCATGAATAACAGTTGATTTAACTCTACGGATTTCAACATTCTCCTCTACATCTGTACCTCTTATATTTTCGTCTTTTATTTTCAGTAGTTTTAATATATGATTGTTCATAGGCGCAATATGTCTCCTTATATTTTTGGTTTAGTCACTTAAAATTATAAAGACATTTGCGCTTTTTGTGTATCAAAAAAATGGGATGGCTTTCGCCATCCCACCACTTAGTTTAAAATTATATTGAACTGCGGCAATAACAAGTAGCCATTCTCATAAGTGAGTTTGTTTATGTTACCCTTGTTTATTTTTATTTCTACTACGTGATCCGAATAAAACTGCGGCAAGACCTAAAGCTAAAGTACCGGAAACAGTAGTTCCAAATATCGCTTCATCTTGGCCAGTGTCAGGTAATACTTTTGCTTGTGTTCCATCTTGCGCACTAGATTTAGCATTAGTAGTCATTTCCTTATTTGAAATACCTTGTTGAGAGTCCCCATTTTCTCCTGTTTCTGGTGCTAATGAAGGATCCCAGGCTTCACCTTCGCCTTCAGCAGCATCTCCTGTTTCTGGTGCTAATGAAGGATCCCAGGCTTCGCCTTCGCCTTCAGCAGCATCTCCTGTTTCTGGTGCTAATGAAGGATCCCAGGCTTCACCTTCGCCTTCAGCAGCATCTCCTGTTTCTGGTGCTAATGAAGGATCCCAGGCTTCACCTATAGTTTGAAATCCGCCTGATATCTGTACTTCTTCATTCGTACTTGTTTCTTGAGTACTAGAATCCGATTCTTCCTCTGCAGCTTGGGCTTCATGACCTGATCCAAAAACTAATGTTGCTCCAACCAATATGGATGCTGTTCCCACAGCAAATTTTCTTATTGAATACTTATTCTGAGCATTTGGCAAAAAGTCTAATCTTTTGCTTTGCTTTCTTCTCATAAATACCACTCCTTTTTTATAATAAGAACACCACGCATTAGTGCTCTTTTTTTACATTATACATAATATAATCACATGTGTTCAACATGATTATGCAAATTTAGTTAATCTAATTAAAAAGTCTTTCCTAACGTAAGTAATAATTAACTTTTATCTCCTTCATATCGTTCAACACTTAAATCAAGAATTCAATAAATATCATATTAAAGTTACAAATTATTGTCGATATACAGCTCTAAATTACTATAAAGAAATGTGAAGTTATTAACTAAAGACAAAAAATAAATAATACTTACGAGTTTCGGATGTCAAAATCTTTTAGAATTTATAAAAACTCTAGATACTTTTTAGATTATTCAGTAAATTATGCCCCTTTAGTATATACCGCTATCAAGTTATTAGTGATTTGAGTTTTGATTTAAAACTTATTAAAGTTTCTAGACACGCTATATTTTATTGATAAAAAATATTTATTACATTTAAAATTATATTTTATAAAAATATATAATAAATAAAATAAAAATAATTTAAATAAAGGTGAAACTATAATATATTAACTAGAAAATAAAATTGATTAAGCATGTGTCATACTTATCGTAATTTTAGCTTATTTAAAAATAGTTTCTTTATGGTTTCTAGACTTTATAAACGCATTAAGAAAAGCTAACTCAACCTAAATTATCAAGTAAAGTTGCTTAATAAGATTGCATATACGTCTGAGACTCCTAAGTCGACCAGCCGAAACTAAAAATCCATTTTGACTAAATACGTGTAGTGATTTAATGTTTTTAACAGTCAAAATTAATTGAAGTAAATGAACTAGTAAACCAGGAAATTTTAATTATTCTATAGAACACCACTTATTACTTTTCTTCTTTTTTATTATATCTTCTGAATAACAATAAGTCTAGGCTTGCAATTAATACGCCGAAGATAATCAAATCGATCTGTTTATCGTTATCTTCATCATAGATTTTATCACAAGTAGTTTTCGTTTTCTCTAATTTTTGAGATGACTCCGCTATTTTCTCGTTCGCCTTCGTTTGTTCGCCTTTTAACGACTTCAATTTATTTTCAGCAGACGCTACTTTTTGACCTTGCGTCTCAAGTTGCTTGTTCAGAATTTTAATTTTACCATTATATTTATCTGATGACTTCTCGGCCATATCAAAGGCACTTAAATGTGATTTTATCTCGGAGTTCAACGTTTTCATTTTACGAGACAATGCTTGCATTCCTCGATCAATATTTGCCGTATTTAATCCGAGTTTTATCGTGACACCATCATATTGTTCAGCCATATACTAACCTCCCTTCTTTATTTTTTTCTTGGGTCTTTCCCAGTAATCGCACCAATAAGGCTCTCATTTTTCTTAACGCGTGTTGTTTTGCTTTGCTTATCACCTGTTTGCATTATGATTCGTATCATTTCATAAAAATCTGCCTGTTGAATCTCATGGTCTTTATAACCCATTTTATATAGTTCAGATACGACAGCATCAAAATACTCCTTTTGCTTCGTAAAGGAAAAATCATCATCTTTTAAATCGCTATCGTCTATTTCAAATTCTCCTGGGGGTCGCCTAATGATTGAGTTAGTTGTTCCATTGCAACTCCTAAAATTTCTCTCGCATCAATACCATCTTCAAATTCTTCAGCACTAAATTTTCCTTCGTATAATTTATCAGCGATAAATTGATAGAGCTCTAACATAATATCTGGGTCGAAATCTTTCTCTTGTTTTTCAAGCTTTTTACCAAGTGCTAAACCTTCACGTGCTACACTACCTTTAATAAAAGTAGGTGCGTTATAACGTTTTTTCTTTCCATCTTCTGTTCTTAATTCAATATATTTTTTAGCCATTAATTATTCTCCTTTTTACAAAATAATAGAGGCGATTTGATATCGCCTCTTTAAATTAATGTGTATTTAATCATATTTAACTGTTTACTTATTGTTCTGAAGTATTTGGATATATTTCTGATGCTGCTTCTCCGCTTGGAGATTCTGTCACTGCTTCACTTGGCGTAGCTTCGCTATTTTCTGCGCTTGCTTCAGAATTTGGTGATAATTGTTTTAATACTTCGTCATACGGTTTGCCGAAAACCGCTTCAGAAATCTCATCACGATTCATATTTTCTAATATATCTTTAAGTTTATCTTCTGAATCTTCGTTACCACCTTGTGAAGCTTCAGAATTATCTTCAACTTTAGTTAAATCCTCTGTCACTTCACTGTAAGATTTTCCGAAAACAGATTGGAAGACTGTATCGCGTCCTTGAGTTTGTCCTTTTTCGTCGTAAGCCATAATAACCGCTAGCTGATCATCAAAGCCACCCAAATCAGTTTCCATGAATTGACCTTCGATTTCATCTTCACCGAATTCTACACCATCTTCTTTTGTTTGCCCTTCTTTAGCTGGACGAGTGAATACGCCTTTACCCAGACCGAACCATTCTTTAGATCCGTCTTCCATGGTACGTGCAAATACACAAGCGGTATAATTAATACCTGTCGCATTTGAGAATCCGTACACGCCATCTGAACTTTTATGTTGAACTAATCCTAATAAATCTTGTTGCGCCTCAATTGGTAAACGATGGAAAGTCGCAGATAATGACGTTTCGCCATTTGATTTAGCGATTTCTGCTACTTTATTTGAACCATATGCTTTTTCCAAATCTTCATCAAATTCTAATGAAATTTCTTTTAAGTAGTCAACAACTTTTACATTTTTTACTTTCTCATTAGAATCTAATACACCATAATAAAATCTTTCTAAACCTGTAGATGAATTATATTTTCCCATTTATTATTCCTCCTTTATTTTTCCATAAAAAATAGCCCACACTATTCTATGTGAGCAATGTCTGTATCTATATGTTTCACTTCTTCATTTGTGTATGGCTCGCCTTCATAGCGACGACCGTTTAAGAACTTATCAAGCTCCGAATCATATTGGTCTGTCCCTCCGATGGTATAAAACCCAATTGACCACATAACCTTTTTAATTTCATCTTGCAAAAATGCAACCAGTTTTCTATCTCTTCCCCTGACATCAATTTGAAATACGTAATTCGTTGTCAGTTCTTTGTTACTACCAAATTCACCTGGCATAGGTGAACCGATCGGCGATATCAATATGTGAGGGGCATCAGCTTCAGCAGTTTCAGGATAATCATAGAACTTAATACGCCCACGACAATGCTTATCAATCGCGTCATTACGTATCAAATAACTATGAATGATAGATATCATATCAATCATAAATGCTTTCTTAGCTCCTCTCTCACGATATTCAAATACGGTTTTCTTGACTCTCTTTCGGTTTTTAATAGCATCCCTTTACCTCGTGGGTTTGGATTCTTAACCGTCCCCCATTCATTCAGATGGATAATTGCATAACGATTCATCGAGCCTTTCCAATGAATTAATACTTGTTTAACATTCCCAGTAATAAAATGAGGTTCTGTATGCGTGACTTCTTTTATAGACGCGCCAGTGTCTTTAAAGGTTTCAAAATTCTTTTTGATTTGCCCTTCATAATATTCAGCGCCCTTTTCAAGCGAAGTGTTTGTCACTTTATCTACTTGAGAGGTTCCGTATTTTTTCTCTAACTTCTTAATGAGTTCATGCGTTCCTTCAATTTTGATACTCATGATTTATGAACCCCAATCAACTTAACAGTTTTCATATGGTTTATATCAGACTCAATATTACGAATGTTAAAATGTTGATTTTTATAATTTGGCAAATCAATTTCAAAATACATATCATCTGTAATATCATAACCAAGTGGAAAATAGGTTTCTAAAGTGATTGAAGCTTCATGATCTGTCATATCTAAATCTTTAACAGAAGGTGGATGTACATCAGCAAAGCATTTATAATAAACCTCTTCGATTTTTTCACCTGGCTCGGGGCCATCATAAGGTTTTGCAACATAAAAAATTACAGGAGTACGCATATCGCCGCCCGTGATCCATTTATTTTTATTCATCAAAAGTCACATCCATATTGTCAAATTGAAATTGCAGAATCATTGATAAAAAATTATCGTGGAAATGCTCTAACTGATCATTTAAAACATATCTTGTACGTTCCAAAACTAATTCACGCCCAACAGGTTCATCGTTCAAATCAAAGACCCCACACTTACCTTGAATGTCTTGGTAAGACAGTTCTAAATCATTTTTAATTCGTTCATTTTCAATATCATAAAAAATACGATTACGATCTTTAAATTGTTCGACTAATTCATCATCTACCAAATGCATCACTATTTAGGAATGCGTTCTAAAAAAGGGCGATCATAAGATTTTAATTTGTCTTTAATCTCATTCGCCCGTTTTACTGTAATATCAATCGCCCGTTTTACTGTAATATCAATCGTATCGTCTTTTTCATGAATTTTGTTTTGTTCTAAATCTTTGAATCGATTTAACACTTTGAATTTTGCCATCGTTGATCACTCCTCACTAGGCTTCTGGTGTATCGTTAGTTTGATCACCGTTTAACGTTTCGTTAAGTGAGTCTAAATTGTCAGCGACTTCTGATGGGTCTTTTTGTTCTTGAGAGTCTTCGTTTACAGGTGCACCATGAGAAGTGAAATCTACGTCTAAAACAATAGAAGTATAATGGTCCTCAGGTTCACCATAAATAAATTGTTTTGCTGTATAAACGTCACAGTCTTCTAAGGCAAGTGTTTGATCGAATTTACGTACAATGCTTTCTGAACCTACGCCCATTAAATAACGTTGTTTATCAAATGCCACAGCTTTACCTTTTGGAATGAATTCACTTGTGACAAAGATAATGTTAAATGGCACAGGACTTACAAATTGGCCATTGTTCACTTGCATGAATGCGCCTAAAATATAAACATAGTCAGCTGGATTTAAACCAATGACAACATTATTTAACACATTCACATTTTTACGTTTTTTAACTTCGCCATTTTTGTCATAAATCTCTTTTAGAGATAGGTTAGCGATAACGACATTTAATTCTTTTATTGCTGTTTCTGGTGTTTTTAATGTAATTGTGCCTACGCTTTCTTTATCTTTAACTGCACCTGTTGTTCGATCAATTTCTTTCATTAATCCAACAGGTTCATCTTTCGCTTTACCTTTACCTAAGATTGCTGTTTTTTCAATGGCTACAGCGAAAGCTTCTTTGATTTGCGTACGTACATATCGGTCTACCCATTGAACACCTGCATCAGCTAAGTCTTTTGGTACAACAACGAATGCTGTCGCTTTACCAAGTGAAATGTCTTGTTCATAGAATGTTGCATCTAATTGACCACGGATTTCACCGAAGATTTTGCCCCATACAACTTGACCTTCAGGATTTGAACGGATCACTCTTGTTTTTAATCCAGTACGTTGTACGTTGATATATTGTAAAATCGGATGATCTTCTTCTAAATCTTCGAAAATACGATCAACGATCGTTTCAGGTAGTAAGTATTCATCTTTCCAATGGACGTCAGTGTTGACATCTTCGTCTGAAACTAATTTATTGTAGAACTTTTTCTCTTCATTGGTTAATGTATGCATGCCACGTGCGTTCAGTACGGCATGATCTGAGTTTTCTGTTTGAATATCTGAACGAATAGCATTTGTTAAATCATCTGTATAAGCGTTCATGTACTCAGCGTATTTATCTTGAATCTCTTGGTCTGTGTTGTGTTTATCCATTTTAGCAAATTCTTTAAAAATTTCTTGTGAATTTTTAAATTTTTCATTTTCATTAAAATTAATCATTTAAATACTCCTTTACTTCATAGAATTAAATAAACGGGCAAAACTGTTTTGTGCCCCTTCTTCGTCTTTTTCTTCCTCTTCGTTATCTTCTTCACCGTCCACTTTATCTTTGATGTCTTTAACTGTATCAAGGATTTCTTGTAACATTTCTACAACATCTTCTGCTGTAGGTTCTCTGTCTGTTTCTGGTTCTTCTTCTTCGTTTCTAAAATTTCTATATTTTCTCATCATTTCACCTCCCCAAAATATGCCGTTAATGGTCGCGGCAGCTTTGCTGTCTGCAATTACCTTGTCTATGAAACCATATTTTTTCGCTTCTCTTGCAGTCATCCATGTTTCTTCATCCATCATAGACTGGAGTTCTTTTTTATCCATTTCTAGTTTTCGACTCAGATAACTATTGAAAATTAAATCATTTATACGTTCCAGATTTTCAGCTTGCTTTTTCATTTTTTTAGAGTCGCCTTCCATCACAGACCATGCATTGTGAATCATCATCACTGCATTCCCCGGCATATTTATTTGATCTCCTGCCATTGCAATAACACTCGCTATAGAAGCAGCAATACCATCGATATTAACGGTGATATGCGCAGGGTGTTTTTTTAGCATGTTGTAAATCGCAATACCACTAAACACATCGCCACCATTACTATTTATATTAACCGTAATATTTCCAGCATCTTGCATTTTCTTTAATTGCTTGCTGATATGCTGTGGGCTAACGATATTGTCATCCATAGATACTGAATCGATATAACCATAAATATCAATGACATTATCTTCCACAAAATCACCTCCTTAAAATTTAATTTGGGGCTCTTCTTCCTCTTTATCAGATTTAGTCTCGTAGTTTTTAGTCAAAATAAATTCATCCATTTCAGGATCGTCCACAGTATCAAAACCTGTGAGTTTTCTAACTTCATTACGAGTGAAAGCTCCACTTGCAACAAGTTTATCGATGGCTTCAGATTTTTGATTATCCTATTGATAAATAATGTATAAAGTGTTACAGTATATATACACCTTCAAAGAAAGATATAAATTACTGCTATTCAGCAAAAGTAGCTGGGATGCCAAGTGCATCCCCTATTTTTTTGCCTTTAAGGAGGGATTTAGAATGCAAATAGTAAAAAGAAATAACACATGGGCATATGATATGCGTATTGATGACAAGAGATTTCGTAAAACAGGCTTTAAAACTAAAAAAGAAGCACAAGCAGCAGCTAATGAAAAATACATTGAAATACTCAAAAGCGAAGAGAAAAAAAGTGCCATCGCATTTTCCAAATATATGTATGATTGGATAGAAATCTATAAAAAGGATTATGTATCACAACAAACATACAGACATTACATACGAATATATGAAAAAGTAAATGCGTACTTTGGAGAAAAAGAAATAAATAAAATAACAAGAGAAGAATACCAGAAATTTTTAACCCGTTATATAGATACTTTATCCCAAGATCAGCTAGGGCGCGTTCATTCATTGTGTAACAAGGTTGTGGAACACGCAGTTTATGATGGTTTTTTAAGAAAAAGTTTTTACTTTCGATGCACAAGTTGTATCCAAAAAGCCACATTATAAAAAAGAACAAGACAAGTACCTAAATATACACGAACTCAAAAAAATCAAGCATTACTTTGAAAGCAAGACCGAATATCTTGCCCCATCAACTCACATTATTTTAATGATGATCGAAACAGGTGGGCGTTTTAGCGACTGTATAAATCTAACTAAAAAAGATATAAACAAACAAAAAGGAGAACTATTTTTGAATGGTACTAAAAACGATAGTGCCCCACGACATGTTGCAGTAACAGACAAATTGATTAACATTTTACTTAATTACGCAAATAACCGCCCTATCCCAATTAGTGGCTACTTGTTTACACATAACGGAGAACAAATAACCAACACAACTGTGAATAAGGCGGTGAAGCAAGCGTGCAAGCATCTAAATATCGATAGAAATATAACAAGTCATGCCTTTCGGCATACACATGCCTCATATCTTATACATGAAGGTATAAATATATACTACATATCCAAAAGATTAGGACATTCGGATATATCTGTTACATTAAATAAATATGGGCATTTACTAAAAGAATCACTGGAAGAAGAAAATCATAGAACCATAGAAAAAATGGAAAATTTATGATTCTCAAACTCCTACTCTCCCAAGGGATACAAGAATTTGTGGTCAAATTTTGGTCAAATTACAGTCAAAATTTTCATTTTTGGTCTTATTTGACCACGATTTGACCAAAAAAATTATATTCAATAAAAAGCTATAAAGAAAAATCCCGTGATTACGGGATTTTAAGACTCTATAATGTTCTATTTGGGTATAAAAGTACCGGTGGTCGGTCTCGAACCGACACTCCAATGAAGGAACGGGATTTTGAGTCCCGCGCGTCTGCCTATTCCGCCACACCGGCTAAATATATATAATAAAAATGCTCCAAAATAATGATGAAGCGGAAGATAGGACTTACACCTATATCTTATTCCGGGAAAGAATCTGTTCTGAGAATTGAACTACTCCCGCATAATTTTATATGGAGCGGAAGATAGGACTTGCACCTATATCTTGTTCCGGGAAGGAACATGTTCTAAGTATTGAACTACTCCCGCATAAAATTTAAATGGAGCGGAAGATAGGACTTACACCTATATCTTGTTCCGGGAAGGAACATGTTCTAAGTATTGAACTACTCCCGCATATAAAAAAGACATGGAGGCGGCAACCGGATTTGAACCGGTGAATAAAGGTTTTGCAGACCTCTGCCTTACCACTTGGCTATGCCGCCAATAACTGGGCTAGCTGGATTCGAACCAGCGCGTGACGGAGTCAAAGTCC
>NZ_LLER01000013.1 GCF_001500315.1 Staphylococcus auricularis
GCACTTCATCTGTAATGACAGAACCTGCAGCAGTGAGTGCGCGATCTCCTACGCTCACAGGTGCGATCAGGTTCGTATTACATCCGATAAAGGCATCTTGACCGATCGTTGTCTTGAATTTATTTTTACCATCGTAATTTACTGTTACAGAACCGCAACCGACGTTCGTGCGTTCGCCAATCGTTGCGTCTCCAATGTAACTAAGGTGTGGTAATTTGGCACCTGTTTTAACGGTTGAATTTTTAACCTCTACAAAGTTGCCGACTTTGACTTCATCACTGATGTGAGAACCAGGTCTCAATTGTGCAAACGGTCCAATTTTTACATTGTCACCTACTGTTGAATCATCGATCACTGATTGTTTCACTTTAACGTTAGAACCGATTTGGCTATCAGTGATTTCAGAATGTTGGCCGATCACCGTATCTTCACCGATGACAGTATGACCTTTCAATGTGACACCCGGTTCGATAACAGTATCTTCTCCGATTTGAACATCAATCCCAACGTATGTATGATCAGGATCTTCAAATGTCACACCATTTTTCATGTGTTCGTGATTAATGCGGCGTTGTAAAGCTTTCGCAGCTTGACTCAACATAACACGATCATTCACGCCCATGATTTCTTCAAAATCATCTGTATGATAAACCTCTACGGTACCTTGTTGATCAAGGATGAGTGACAATTCATCAGGTAAATAATATTCGCCTTGTGCATTGTCGTTTTTAACATGCTCTAGTTGTTGAAACAATGTTTGATTATCAAATGCAAAGATACCAGAGCTAATTTCTGTAATTTGTTGTTCTGCAGCTGTTGCATCTTTTTGTTCTACGATCTTAACTAATTGTTGTGATTCGTTTCTTACAATACGTCCATAGCCATATGGATCTGGAGCAGTCGCAGATAATACAGTTGCTTGTGCGTGGTGCGCTTCATGGTGTTCGATTAACGCATTTAACGTTTCTGCGGTAACCAATGGTGTGTCCCCACAAACTACTAGTGTCGTACCTGACTCTCCTTTTAAGTGTTCTGCTGCCGTATTGACAGCATGTGCAGTACCTAATTGTTCTTGTTGAAAACTATATAATGATTGATCATTTAATGTTTCTTTCACACTTTCAGCACCATGCCCAACTATTGTCACAATTTGGTCTACACCAGAACTTTTAACGTTCTGTACTACATGTTCAATCATCGATTTACCCATGATGTCATGTAGCACTTTATATTTTTTCGATTTCATACGCGTACCCTTGCCTGCCGCTAGTATGATTGCACGTCTTTGCATGAATGCTACCCTCCAGTAAAATATACACTACATTATCATTATAATTTAACGAGATGCCAACTTTCAAGTTGCAATTACTTGATGAATTTCTTTTATGAAAATTAATGTTTGCAAAGATATAGTATGGGGTACAATACACCCAAACCGAAAAACAATCGTCCAACTAAGAAAAAGAGACGCGCAGTCATCGAGGTGTTCAAATGTTTGCTTTTATCATAAAGAAAAGGTTGGATTTCCTATCGTGAGAAAATCCAACCCTTATACCTAAGATTTTATAAACTTTATTAAGCTTCCTCGTTTGAGTCTTCATCGGATGATTGCGCATTTCTATCAGGAATCACTTCGTCTGTTTCATCGTAAACTTTCATAACAGCGTCTTGGATTTCCTGTCTCATTTCTGAATTGATTGGATGCGCAATATCGCGGAATTCACCATCTGGTGTGCGTTTACTTGGCATTGCGACAAATAAGCCTGAATTGCCTTCGATTACGCGTAAATCATGGACAACAAATGATTCGTCTAAAGTAATCGAAACGAGTGCTTTCATTCTTCCGTCAGTTTGTATTTTTCTTAGTCTTATATCTGTCACTTTCATGTAGTGAGCCCCCCTAGTTCTCTTTATATAGAAGCCTAATAAATAATTAATTAAAGCTATATTACGAATTCACTTGTGATATAACTTCAATTTCAACTTTAACATTTTTTGGCAATCTTGCAACTTCAACGCAACTTCTCGCTGGTTGATGGTCACTAAAATAACTTCCATACACTTCATTAATTTGTTGGAAGTCATCCATATTAGAAATGAATATGGTTGCTTTTACTACTGATTCAAGATCTGAACCCGCTTCTTTCAGTACTGCTTTTACATTTTCAAGCACTTGTTTTGTTTGGGCTTGAACATCTTCACTTACGATTTCACCATCTACGTTCAATGGAATTTGTCCTGATGTATATACGAGACCATTGATTTCCACTGCGTGGGAATATGGGCCTAATGCTTCAGGTGCATTAGAAGTATTAATCGTCTTCATGCTGCAAAATCGCTCCTTTTAAGAAAATTTATCTAAACTGTTGCCCTCTTCGACTGTGAATTGTTGGTTATATTCGTCGACATCAGATAATCTGGCCAGCGACGTATAATCCTCAATCAATCTCTGTTCAACCTCTTTAGATTCTACTAAGATTGATACCCCTTTCACATGCGCCTTAAACTCGTTCATGAGATTCATCACGCCGTTGATAGACCCGCCAGCGCGCATGAAGTCATCTACGACAAGGACATTAGAGTTTTCAGGTAGTGTGCGTTTAGACAACACCATCGTCTCAATCTTACGTGTAGAACCTGAGACATAGTTAATGGAAACGGTGGAGCCTTCAGTGACTTTGTTATCTTTTCGAATCACGACAACAGGCAAATTCAATACGCCCGCAACTGCATTGGCTAAGGAAATCCCTTTCGTTGCAATTGTCACCACTGCATCTAAATCTTCATCCATGTAGATCGTGGCGATGAGCTTACCTACGCGATTTAATAAAGTGGGGTTACCCATTAAATCAGATAAGAATAAATAACCACCAGGCAACAATCTGTTTTTCTCGCGCAAACGTTCAATGACATCGTAGACTACTTCTCTCGCCTCTTCTTTACTCATCATTGGTTTATACGTCACGCCACCACTTGCCCCTGCCGTTGTGATCACGGTACCTAATTTTTCTTTTTGGAATGTAGATTTAATTATTTGAACATCTTCACTGATTGATGATTTAGCTTGCTTAAATTTTTGAACAAAAAAAGTGAGCGGCACTAATTCATTTGGGTGATTCATTAAGTATTGCGTCATAAATACGATGCGTTCGCTTCTTTTAAACCGCATTTAGCTCATCCCTTCTATCCTAATAATCTTACTAAATATACTTCGTTACAGCAGCCATTGACTGAGTTATAAATATGCTTTGCCTGGCTGACCTTTTGAGCTAAGCCATAAACGGTAGGACCGCTGCCACTCATCACTGCACCATCAGCCCCACTGTTCAGCATATTGTGCTTTAACTTTAATATTTCTGGATGCATCTCGTTCGAAACTATCTCTAAGCGATTTGACAAACTTTCACAAAGTTGTTGGTAATCTCCATTTTGTAATGCCTCAACGCACATATGTGTATAAGTCTTACAGGGTTCCACGAGCTTGAGCTGTCTGAAGACTTCTGGTGTAGATAAGCCAACGTTAGGTTTAGCGACGACGACCCAAGCAGAAGGTGGTTTATTCAACAGCTCAATATTACCGCCAATCCCTTTACAGAGTGCTGTCTGACCTTGAATACAGAAAGGAACGTCTGTACCAATTTCTAACGCAAGCGTGCGCAGTTCATCCATCGAAAGCCCCAAATCAAATAATTGATTCATACCGCGCATCGTTGCTGCTGCATCAGTAGAGCCACCGCCGAGACCTGCTGATACGGGAATATTTTTATCTATACTTATCGTGACGCCTGAATCTATATTGTACGTTTCTTGCATTAATTTAGCCGCTTGATAGGCGAGATTTTTAACCCCTGTAGGAACATAATTTTGTTCCACATCAACAACGATTTGTTGATCATTACGTATTTCAAAAGAAAGTCGATCATTTAGATCAATCGTGGTCATAATCATTTCCACTTCATGATAACCATCAGCACGCTTAAAGAGTGTGTCTAGCGTAAAATTTATTTTAGCCGGAGCTGTTTCATAAATCATCTTTTCACCCTCTTTCATAGTCGATATGGTAATGTATTGATTTTAACATATTGGCGCATGAATACGTGTGTGATAACTAAGTTACCTTGGTGTATAAGATGCAACATACTGTACTTTTGATTTATTAATATTGATCCAATGACTTAAATATTTATTTTACATGAAAAAATTTTTGGAATAAACATTTACTTGAAACTTTATAACAATAATATGTATTGAAGAAGGCAACCTTTGAATGATGTTTAATTTAGGAAAATAACAACGGCTCATCAATGAGATGTGTAGAAAATGAGCGCGAACGAAAAAACGGGGACAGGTCATAGGCTCATCTATTTCATTTAGCCTGTGGTACCTGTTCCCGTATAATAGATCGGTGTTAAAACGCCTGCGTTTCATTCAATACAGCATGAATAAAACGCGATAATTCATTTACATCACTGATTAAAATGTAAGTTGAATTATTAGTGTGCAATTGCTTCTTGTTGACTATCTTCTTCAAAAGAAACTTCAACGTTTTCTGTTAATACATCTGTATATGTATATGAAACACGTTCAAAATTGTATTTATCTTGATCTAATTCAACAATAAATACGGATGCGTATGTTTCTTTCAAAACACCACTACGCTCAATTATTTTTTTACGACCACCGTTTGCTTTAAGTAAAACACGGTTTCCTAAATGATCATCAAGTGAATTTTTGATGTCTACAATAGATTTTGGCATATTGCCCCACCTCGCTACATATTGTATAATAACACATTTTGCGAGATATTGTCAAATAAAATTTCAATTCTATCAATAGGTAGGAGAGAAGTCAACTCTTTAAAACGTTAATTCTGGGAAATTTTTCAATTCGTGATAAAGTCGTGAAAAATCTTGAATTGACAAGGTTTCACCACGTCGATTCGTCTCAATATCTGCTGATTCTAACCACGTACGTATCGCCTCTTTGTGTTGTTTTCCTTCGAAAAAGAGATTTTGGTAATTGTTATAAATCGTTTTACGGCGCTGGCTAAACGCACCTTTCGTCAATTTGAAAAACTGATCCGTATCGTCTATTTCAACGAGAGGCGTTTGACGTTTCATTAACTTAACGACAATGGAATCGACATTGGGTGGCGGCATGAAGACAGATTTCGGCACTGTCAGCACCTTGCTCGTTTCTGTGTAATACTGTGCCACGATAAATAATGAACCATATGCTTTCGTTCCAACTTCAGCATTCAAGCGCTCACCCACTTCTTTTTGCATCATCACAACATAACCGTCGATAGGCAGATCTTGTTGCATCAACGTCAGTAGAATCGGTGTCGTAATGTAATATGGTAAATTGGCCACGACCATGATTTGATCACAATCAGCTAATGTCTGTTGGACATGGTTTGAGACGTCTGCTTTCAAAATATCTTCATTCACAACCGTCACATTGTCGTAAGGTGCTAACGTATCGTCTAACACCGGGATGAGATGACGATCGATTTCAAACGCTAATACATGTTTCGCTTGTTTCGCGAGTTGTTCAGTCAATGATCCCATACCTGGACCAATTTCAATCACTCCAGTGTTCGCATCAATCTCACTCGCTTCGATGATTTTATTAATAATATTTACGTCGACTAAAAAGTTTTGTCCTAAGCTTTTTTTGAATTTAAACCCATATTGTTTGAGTAAAGCAGCTGTACGCGTCGGTGTTGCGATGTCTTTATGATCCAATCAATCGTCACTCCCTTCTGGTTCACCTAATGCTTTCCTTACATCCGCTTCTGTATAGCCGAATGCATTGAGTTTCTTAACCAATTGTTTCCCGTTCGAATGCCCAATATGTAATTTGGTTCCCAACTTTTCTCTTTTTCTCCGTGCATCTGGACCAATGATCAAACCTAAATCAATCAATACTGCTTTACTGATTGTTTCGTTTCCCTCTTCAAAAGGGGTGCTAACATGGCTCAAAGCTTCTTGTATATCTGACAGTTGCGCGTGTTCTACACCGATTTTGCCACGTTTATTTCGCGCTTTAGTACGATCGATGAATGCGTGTTTGACACCTGGAATGGCATCTCGAATCGTATGACGAATTTTATCACCCGGGAAATCAGGATCAGTGAGTACAATGACGCCTCTCGTTTCTTGCGCTTGTTCAATCACCGCTAATGTTTCCTTGCTGATTGCACTTCCATTTGTCTCTATCGTGTCACACTCTACTGCACTTTTCACGCGCTGAGTGTCGTCCCTACCTTCTACCACCACGAACTCATTTATTTTCACTTGAAGACACCTTTCTTTGATTTAAAAAAAGAGCGGTATAGAAAACTATATAACAGCTATCCGGTTTTATCGTCTTAGCTCAATCTTGCCTTGAGGAACCTGTCTTAACCGTTAACCATAGTATTCATATACCTGCTCTCAAATGGTCTTGTACTTCACTTCTAGCATGTAGCGCTTCATTTTTCCTAACAAAATTGCTCTAAACCATGCCATTAAAGCACATGTTTAATCTTTTTTAATTTTAAACAATCTCTCTGCGTTTTCTGTTGTTTGTCGACATGCTTCTTCATAACTCACACCACGTAACTCTGCAATCTTTTCAGCAACTAATGTGACACGTGCAGGCTCGTTGCGTTTACCTCTGTACGGGTGAGGAGATAAGAAGGGTGCATCTGTTTCAACTAATAGACGATCAAACGGTACGTGTTCAGCTACATCTTTCGGTAATTGTGCGTTTTTGAACGTTACAGGGCCCCCTAATGAAACGTAGAAATCTAAGTTGTTAATCACATCATCTGCAACTTCAGGTGTCGCACTGAAGCTATGCATAATGCCGCCGACTTCTTCAGCATGTTCTTCTTTAAGAATTGCGACACAGTCTTCGGTAGCCTCTCTATTATGAATAATGATTGGCAAGTTCACACGTTTCGCTAAAGCGATTTGTTTTCGAAGTAAATCTTGTTGCACATCTTTGGGTGATTTATCCCAGTGATAATCTAAGCCTGTTTCACCAATACCAATCACTTTCGGATGATCTGCTAACGATTCAATCCATTCTAAACGTTCTTCAGTACAATCAATCGCGTCCACTGGATGCCAACCGATAATCGCATATAAAAAGTCGTATTCCTCTATGAGTGACATCGCACGTTCGATTGTAGGGGTATCAAATCCTACGACAAACATACGGTCAACGCCGTTATCTCTCGCACGTTGAATCACTTCTTCTAAATCTTCTTCGTACTCTTCAGCGTTTAAATGAACATGTGTATCTATTAGCATCACATAACACTCCTTCAATCTTATTGTTATTTAATCACAGCACCATTTGGAATTGCATTCGGTAAGCTAACTAATGTTAATACATTTTCTTTTTCAGCTGATAAAATCATACCTTCTGATTTATGGCCCATGAGTTTAGCTGGTTTCAAGTTGGAAACCACTGCAACTTTTTTACCGATAATATCTTCAGGTTGATAGAATTTCGCAATACCTGAAACGATTTGTCGTTGTTCATTACCTAAGTCGACTTGTATTTTTAATAACTTGTCTGATTTTTGTACTTGTTCTGCATCTGTAATCGTCGCTGCTTTAATTTCAACTTTATCGAACTGTTTGATGTCGATTTGTTCTTTGCTTTCCTCTTCTGGTTCAGGTGCAGGAGATGAAGCTTGCATAGATTCTTTAATGTAGGCAATTTCCGCTTCTGTATCCAAACGAGGGAAGATTGGTGTTGGCTTGTCAGTGACCATCACTGGAGACGTAAGCGCACCGTATGTTGTTAAGCTATCTAGTTCGAACAGTTCAGGTGCATTGATGTTCAATTGTTCAAAGATTTCTTTAGGTGCATGTGTTAAGAATGGACGTAACATCACAGCGATGAAGCGAATATTTTCCACTAAGTGTGCCATGACATTGCCTAACATGTCTCTTTGACTGTCATCTTTAGCTAAAATCCATGGTGTTGTTTCATCAATGTATTTATTTGTACGACTGATGAGTTTCCAAATCGTAGCTAAAGCAACAGAGAATTGTAAGTCATCCATGTTTTGTTGATATTTTTCAACTGTGTCTAACGCAAGTTGTTCCATATCTTCATCTAACTCGTGTTTAGGTCCTTGGTATGCAGGTAACTCACCATCGAAATATTTATTGATCATAGAGATCGTACGATTAACTAAGTTACCTAAGTCATTAGCTAAGTCATAATTTGTACGTTCGACGAAGCCTTCTGGTGTGAATACGCCGTCTGAACCGAATGGCAATTCTCTTAATAAATAATAGCGTGTTGCATCTAAGCCGTAGCGATCAATTAATACGTTAGGATCAACGACATTACCTTTAGATTTACTCATTTTGCCATCTTTCATGAGCACCCAACCATGTGCAAATACCTTTTTAGGTAGTGGTAAATCGAGTGCCATGAGTAAGATTGGCCAAATGATAGAGTGGAAACGCACAATTTCTTTTGCCATGATATGCACGTCAGCTGGCCAATATTTTTGGAATAATGAATCATCATCAGATAAGTAACCCAATGATGAAATATAGTTAACCAATGCATCGATCCATACATAAACCACGTGCTTAGGATTAGATTTGACACGAATACCCCAGTCAAATGATGTACGAGAAACAGCTAAATCTTCTAAGCCTGGTTTAATAAAGTTATTAATCATTTCATTTTTACGAGATAACGGTTGGATGAAGTCTGGATTTTCTTCATAAAATGCGAGTAAGCGATCCGTATATTTAGATAGATTAAAGAAATAGCTTTCTTCTTTAATGAGTTCGACTTCGTGTCCAGAATCAGGACTTTTACCACCGACGATTTTACCGTTTTCGTATACTGGATCTACCAATTGTGTTTCTGTGTAATATGTTTCGTCTGGTACGGAATACCATCCTTCATATTCACCAAGGTAGATATCGCCCTGTTCAAGTAAACGTTCAAAGATTTGTTGAACCACAACCGTATGTCGTTCTTCTGTTGTACGGATAAAATCATCATTAGAAATTTCTAGTTTCTTCCATAATTTTTTAATATCCGCAATCATTTCATCTAAGTAAGCAATCTCAGTTTTACCTGCTTTGCGTGCTTTTTCTTGGATTTTTTGTCCGTGTTCATCTGTACCAGTTAAATAGCGAACGTCATAACCCTGCATGCGTTTATAGCGTGCAATGACGTCACCAGCTGTTGTTGTATAGGCATGCCCAATATGTAAATTACCACTTGGATAATAAACAGGGGTCGTTATATAAAATGTTTCTTTCGCCATTCGTGTTCCTCCTCTTTTATACACTATAAATAATATCTAAATTTATGTCGCTTTTCAATGAAGGATATTGCGATGATTGCCATGTCTTTCAAAGGATTATGGCATGAAGCAATCCCACTTAATGATCCTCTTTTTTCATCGCACTTCGTGATAAATATCGTAAACGTCACCCGTTTTCATATTTCGATCTTCTGCAACCGCTTTAATCGCCTTTTTAGGTTTCAATTCATCATGTTCAATATAGTATTCCACATGCTCAGAGATTGTCATGGCTTCAAACCATGCGGTATCGACTTGAGGTGCTGCACCTTCAATGAGGATGACAAACTCACCTTTCAACGGTATGGCCTGTTCGAGTTGTTCTATCAAGTCAGTGACAGCCGCTGTAGTGACTTGTTCAAACTTTTTCGTCAGTTCACGTGCTATCGTGATTCGACGTGTATCATCTATCTCAGCAATCGTATTGAGCGTATCTTTGACTCGGTAAGGTGACTCATAAATGATTAATGTACTATCTTCATACATACGTTCAGCAAGAATAGCTTGTTTGTCTTTCGCTTTTCGCGGCAAAAAGCCTAAAAAAGTATACGTAAATGAAGGAAGACCACTAGCCATTAGCGCTGTAAGCCCCGCATTCGGACCTGGAATCGTCGCCACGGGGATATCTTGCGCTCTTGCAGCTACGACCAGTTCATAACCGGGATCACTAATCAATGGGAGCCCCGCATCTGAAACAAGTGCTACATCATTACCTTGCATCAAAGTCTCTATAAGACTGTCGGTTTCTTGTTCCTTGTTGTGATCGTGATACGATTTAAGAGGCGTCTCGATATCGTAGTGGTTACACAATTTCTTCGTAACCCGTGTATCTTCACAAGCAATTAAGTCGGCCTGTTGTAACGTTTCTACTGCTCTGTAGGTGATATCTGACATATTACCAATCGGCGTACCTACAAGATAGAGTGTAGCCATGTTAGTCCTCCTCTCTAATCAAGCGTAATTTTTGTTTGCGTGAATATTGTTTAATCTGATACTCGCGTTTAAGTGCTTCTGATTTGGTGTCATACGTTTCTTGATAAACTAAGTCCACGGGCATTCTTGTTTTTGTATATTTGGCACCTTTACCCGCATTATGTGTTTTTACGCGCTGCGTGACATCCTTAGCGTATCCAGTATACAAGGAACCATCATTACATTCCACAATATAGACATAATGTTTATCCATAGTATATCTCGCTCATTTCCGGCGTATAAGCGCCTGCCTCATCATAAATATAAAATGGAGGCGCAATCTCTAATCCTTGATTGCCACCCTTACGTGCTTCAACGACAATCGTTTGTGCTGAACGATCCGGTTTGCTATAAACAAAATGCACTTTCTTAGGTTCTAATTGATATGTACGCATCGTTTCAACGACATCCATAAACCGTTCTGCCCGATGAACCATGATGAAACGTCCACCCTCTTTTAAAAGGTGCCGTGTTGCCATGCAACAATCATCCAGTGTACACATGACCTCATGTCTTGCAATCTTATGTGCTTCTTTCAAATGTTGATGGCGTTGATTTGTTTTAAAATAAGGCGGATTACATGTGACGAGTGAAAACTGTGACGGTGGGTAATGTCGACGCACATCTCTCAAATCCAGATGCCGCATATGTATCCGTGAGTCTAATCCATTATAAGCGATAGAGCGTTGTGCCATATCGACTAACTGTGATTGTATCTCAATTGCTTCAATATCTTGCGTCCCTTTATTACTTAATAACAGTGCAACGACACCATTTCCCGAACATAAATCCATGATGCGATCATGTTTTCGTACAGTCGTAAAATGACCGAGTAAAAGGGCATCTGTCGAAAACGAAAACACGTCATCATTTTGAATGATTCTTAAATTTTCCTTTAATAAATAATCGAGTCGCTCATTTGGCAGCAACATGTAAATCCCCCTAAAACGACAAGAAGATGCCCTATAATTCAAGATAGCGCATCATGTTCTCTCATCTTTCTTTACTCATGATTTTATATCTAATCATCGTTTAACACTTCTAAACAGAACAGACAATCATCCCCTTGTCGATGTTTACCAAACAGCTCACCTTTACAAATGTGAAAGCCTTCATTATATAATCTTGCGAGGTTGTCTTTACTGCGCAAGGGTTTCTTCGCTTTCGTTTGATGGGCTTGCGCTGATTTAGGGGCCACTTCATCTTTTTCAAACAATGATTTCAAATTATCATTCTCGAGCTGAAGTGCAACATTTTCTTCAACGAGTTCAACGGCAACGTCTTTTAATGCAGCCATGTTTTCATTCAAACTATTTACATTTTGCTCTAATTGTGAGAGCCGTTCAAATAGTTCACGTCGATCCACCTTGGCTCTGCCTCCTATTTTTGTGTTTCTAACTCTTCTACTTTATACTCTAACGGCTGCTCTAAACCATCTACTTTGACTTGCATAGAAATGTCTAAGATATTTAATCCAACAACTTTACCATAACCTTCTGGCGTCGTCACGACTTCTCCCACATCTGGTAATTGAGCACGTGCTGCTTCGTAATAGTCATTTTCATATTTTAAACAACACATTAAACGGCCACAGGCACCTGAAATTTTTGTCGGATTAAGGGATAGATTTTGATCTTTCGCCATTTTAATTGAAACAGGTTCGAAGTCTCCTAAGAATGTAGCACAGCATAATGAACGGCCACATGGCCCAATGCCACCGAGTAGTTTCGCCTCATCTCTCACGCCGATTTGTCTCAGTTCAATACGTGTTTTCAGTTGTTGCGCTAAAATTTTTACCAACTTTCTAAAGTCTACACGGTCATCAGATGTGAAATTGAAGATCACTTTTGATTTATCTAAAATGTATTCGCAGTTAACAAGACGCATGTCTAATCCTTGTTGTTGGACAACCTCTTTACATAGTTGTAACGCATCTTCCGCATCACGTTCATTTTGTTCGTGCTTTTCGATATCTTCGTCCGTAGCCACTCTGATAATTTGTTTTAAAGGTAATGTAATGTCTTCGTCAGCCACTTCCAATAGATCGTATTTCACTTGTCCCATCTCAATACCACGCTTAGATTCAACGACCACCCATTGTCCTTCTGTTAGCGTATACCCATTGGGTGCATAATACTCTAATTTTCCTGCTTTTTTAAAGTTTATCCCGGCAACTTGTTGCATTACTGTCTCACCCCATTTATTACAATTTGTTCAAAAACCAGCGTTGGATTTACATTTTGATTTAATTTTTTGTGTGCTTCTGTAATTTGATCATACATCAAAGTAATTTGATTATAGTCTAATTGGTTGCCATATTGGGCCATGCTATCTGTGAGCTCGCTGTAGATTAACTGATCCGTCATCCCTACTTTGGTATGCATCACATCTTCAAAGAAGCCATTCACTGCTGCAAGTGTCAATAACTGTAAACGTCTGTTCTTAGCTTGTTTTAATAAATCTACAATCGCAATCAATGCCATTTCATAATTGTTAAAAAGAAGATGGCACCATTTTAAGATTGCTTTTCGCAATGCCATTAAATCCGCTTCTTCATTTAAAGACAGAGCTGTATCTCGTTGTGTCGTATATGTAGAAAGCAACTCAGCGACAGGTCTAGATATCCCTTCATCTTGAAGTCTGAGTACGAACTGCTGTTTATCAATCGGTTTAAAATATATGTGTTGGCAGCGAGAATGAATCGTATCTAATATTTGTTCAGGTTTCGTTGATAAGAGAATAGCAATTGTTCTTTCTGGAGGCTCTTCTAAAAATTTTAAAATGCTGTTTTCCCCTTGTACAGTCAACTTTTCAAAGTCTTCGATGATATATACTTTATGAGATCCTTCAATCGGCAATTGATTCATATGTCGTACGAGCTGTTCAATTTGATCTTTTTTTAATGTATTTTCTTCGGTAGAAACGTACATGAAGTCAGGATGATTGCGTTCAGTTACCTTTAACTGACATTGAGAATCCTCATCACACAAAATAAGTTGTGCAAACGCAAATGCGACTTGCTGCATTTTCTGAGCGTCGTCGCCTTCAAACAAATAGGCGTGCGACAATTTATTTGAATGATACGCATTCGTCAGCATTTGTTGTTCATCCATCTATTTCACTTACTCCTTTACATAAAAAAGTTGTCATATATGTAGCACTCTACGCTTTTGAGAGCTCTATCACAATCAGTTCCGCTCGTAAATGATGTGATGCGCACACATATAGGACAACTCAGACTTTTTAGAATTGATGGAAGGCTTCAACAGGCATTACGAATACTGTTGCACCGCCCACTTCTACTTCAACTGGGTAAGGGATGTAAGAATCCGCACTACCGCCCATTGGTGTGATTGGAGATACGAGTTGTTCTCTGTTACCACAAGTATCATTGATGACTTTTAAAATATCGTCTAAGCGATCGTCGTCTACACCAGATAAGAAGGTTGTATTACCCGCTCTTAAAAAGCCACCTGTTGTCGCTAATTTTGTAGCTCTAAAGTTGTGCTTAACAAGTTGGTCTGAAAGCTCTTGACTATCTTGGTCTTGTACAATTGCTATGATCATCTTCATTTTCAAAACACCTCTCCACTATATTATATCATAATTTTTCTAAATATTTTATGATCGCATCATACGTTGTAGCAACTACGGTGTCAATCTCTTGATCTGCATCGACCACTGCAAAACGCGCTGAATCTCGTTGAATAATCTGTTGGTAACCTTCTATCACTTTTTCATGAAATTGACGCGTTTCTCGATCTAAACGATTTTGAGAACGTTGATTTTGTTGAATGCGTGTCTGTCCGACTTCGACACTCACATCTAGATAAACGGTTAAATCAGGATAAACATGATTGATGGCAAATGCATTGATGGCTTCAACTTCTTTCATCCCAATTCCTCTCGCATACCCTTGATAAGCGAGTGAACTATCGACATAACGATCACATAACACCACTTGTCCTTTTTCTAACGCAGGTAAGACTTTCCCAACCAGATGTTCTCTGCGGGACGCTGCAAATAGCAACGCTTCAGTACGTTCGTCTATTGCGTCACCCTCTAACAGTATTTCTCTAATTTGTTCACCAGTAGGTACACCACCTGGTTCTCGAGTGAGCACGACATCATATGTGTCAGATAACTTTTCTGCAACACGTTTCATGACTGTGGTTTTACCAGAACCTTCTGGCCCTTCAAAAGTAATAAATGCCGACATGACTACTCATCCTTAACTTTAATATGATTATTAGTTAATCCTTCAACTGTCATATTTGAACGAGACCAACTTTCTAATAATTTTAACATATCCGGACCGATCTTTTCTCCCGCGAACATCATAGGAATTCCAGGAGGATATGGAATGATGTGCTGTGCTAAAATTTCACCTTGTGCTTTAGCCAATGGGACCCATTTCGAGTTAGCTATTGTAGCGGAAGTGTAAGCACCAAGCGCAGTTGAATTTGGCATTGATGTCATAGATGGCTGCTCAGTCGATACTTGAGGTTGTACGTCGATTTGTGCAATACGTTTTAATAATAAATCGAACGGATAACGATCTCCGTCATGCCATAGTGGGAGTACCCATAACACTTGATACGTATCCGCAAGTTCTACATAAATATGTTGGGCTTCAAACACTTTCTGTAATTGAAAACCTGAATATCCCGGCACTGTTAAAATTAATTTTAAAGGATCATCTACTTCCTTAACTTCTATGTATTGGGCATTTAACTGTTCAATCAGTTGTTGACGCTTACGAAAGAATCGTTGACTATCGTAATTTTGGTAAAACGTGTGCGCGGCTTCTAAACTTGCCATGATTAAATATGATGGACTTGATGTTTGGAAGTAATTCAACCCCTGTTTCACAGCTTCTTGAAGAGGTGCATCTTTATGGACAAATAACACCGATCCCATCGTTAATGCGGGTAACGTTTTGTGATAGGATTGTACGACATAATCAGCACCCATCGTTAACGCACTATTAGGAAAACCTTCGAGACCAAAGTGTGCGCCATGCGCTTCGTCTATAAAGACAGGAATCTGTTGCTGATGAAGCTCGCTAATCGTGCTGGCTAAATCAAAGGTTTCTCCATAATAATTAGGATACGTAAAGACAGCTAACTTACTCTCTTTAATATACTCTATAAATGATGAAGTCAGAGGTGTCTTAAATTGATATGTTGTCTCGCTCAACTGCATCGGTAAAATTTTAGCAGTCCATTGTACTAACTCCAACGCATGAAAGACTGACTTGTGCGCATTTCGTGCAATCAGATAATCCCCACTATTATGTTTAAATGCATGTATGACTGCAAGTATGCCCGAAGTCGTCCCGTTCACTAAATAATACGCTTCATAATCAGGATGCTTGCGGAGTTGCTGCATACTCTCGGCGATGATTTCTTCTGGCTGATGCAAATCATCAAGGCCCGTAATTTCTGTCATATCCATCGCCATAGAAAGTTGGTTTAAATCGCCAATCGTATTATTTTTATGGCCTGGCACATGCATAGAAATTGCTTCATTACGTATGAGTTGATTGAGTTTGTTGTTAATCGGTTGGCTCATAATATGCCCTTTCTACGTAATGGAAAATGAAGTACTGTAAACGCAGCTGTATTTCAATATGCCCATACGTGCATTGATTTTGATGAATGATTACTCTTTCAATACTAAAACATCAGTATAGGGTTCGCAACGATTTGTAAAATGTGAGTTAGATAGAACATACCATTCTCGCGGAACGTAAGTAGGCTACCATGTGTGCTAAGGTGGTTACCCTATTTGAGACAAGCGCTCGCCTCATGACTCTCTACTTGAGACAAGCGCTCGCATCTCGACTCTTCTCAATTTTTCCTGACTCACTTACGTTCTAGTAAGCTCGTGGCGTCAAAATTTCGACTCGTGCGCTTCAAACGCTTTCTCTGCGTAGATTTTTTACTTATATTTCATTTTAAATCATTTTCTTTTTTTAATTACTTATCCCTTGTAAGCTCGCTATATCGAGATCTCAACTCGTATGCTTCAAACGCTTTCTCTGAAAATGGATTATTTTATCAATAAATTTGATAGGAGCTTAATTTTCTACTTTTTCCTAGTGCAGCGAGAAACGCTCACTACATGTCTATATATCAAGTTTTATTGAAAAGAAGTATTTTACCTGAGACTCCTGAGGCAAATAGCTGAAGGCGAAAATCCACTATTTCAGTGCGTCTAGCAATGAAATAGTTAGTTGAGCCAA
>NZ_LLER01000014.1 GCF_001500315.1 Staphylococcus auricularis
TTTGCTAAATGTGTTTCTTCAACACTTGTTCAATCAACGATTGAATCGTTGTTTATTGGAATTAACGTTGACATATTGTCATTCAGTTTTCAATGTTCATTTCTTCAACCAACGATAATTAATTATACATGTTTTAACTATTGAAGTCAACACCCTTTTATAATTAATTTGTTAACGTTGTGAGTCGTTTATTTCGTTCGACAAGTAGTAACTATACAGGCATTCAATCGCTTTTACAACAGTAAAATTTACACTCTCTTTATATTGACTTAACATTTCTAAAGGTAAACACCAACCTTATCCTACCTACTATCAATTATCGTTCGTTTTTCCATGACAAATTAGTTATATAACCCCCCCAATCATTCCACTACATCTTCAAAAAACAAACTTATCCTTTCACCAAAAAAATTATAAAAAAATCGGCCAGTTTAAAAAAACTGTGCCGATCAAAGGCAGAATGAAACCACCTCATGTTTATATCTTAATTTTTACATTTCCGTACGACCTGCAATGGCTTTAGATAGTGTCACTTCATCAGCGTATTCTAAATCGCCACCCACAGATAAACCTTGTGCTAATCTTGTCACTTTAATACCGATGGGTTTAACCAAACGAGAAATGTACATTGCGGTAGATTCACCTTCAAGGTTTGGGTTCATTGCTAAAATAATCTCTTTCACTTCTTCATCTTTCAATCGATTGATTAAGCTAGGGATATTAATATCTTCTGGCCCTACACCATCCATTGGAGAGATCGAACCGTGTAAGACGTGATATAAACCTTTATATTCGCGCATTTTTTCCATTGCAATGACATCTTTATCATCTTCTACCACACATATAACCGAACGATCGCGTTGTTTATCCTGACATATATAACAAGGGTCTTGTTCTGTAATATGACCACATTCGCTACAGTATGTGAGCTCTCGTTTAACATCTACGAGCGCTTTAGCGAATTGGACTACGTCATCTTCTTTCATATCTAATACATGAAAAGCCAGACGTTGTGCCGTTTTAGGGCCAATGCCTGGCAATTTCATGAAACTGTCAATCAGTTTAGAAATCGGTTCTGGGTATTGCATCTTATCACATTCCTGGAATATTTAAGCCCTTAGTATGTTTGCCTAAACGTTCTTGTGTAAGTTCATCAGCTTTATTCATCGCTTCGTTTGTAGCGGCAACTACTAAGTCTTGTAACATTTCGATATCGTCAGGATCGACCGCTTCTTCTTTGATTTCTACATCAATGACTTCTTTATGTCCTGATACAGTAACAGTGACCATACCGCCACCTGCTGTACCTTGAATGCGTTCTTCTTTTAATTTTTCTTGCTCTTCAGCCATTTTTTTCTGCATTTTTTGCATTTGTTTCATCATTTGTTGCATATTTCCGCCACCGCGCATAAATTACGTCCTCCTTATAATGGTTACTTTTCACTAATGATGTTGTTGTTTTATTATACCGTGCTTTATAAATGTTGTCATGTATCTCTTTATCGACATAAGTGCTTTTTAACTATAAGCCTTTTCTAAAAGCGCTAAATCTTTAGCTATCTCACCGCATACATGCTTCCATTCCATTAAAGATAGGAAGCGATTCACTAAACATGACTATTATTCCTCATCAACTAATCTCACTGTATCTTCACCAAAGAGTTCTTTCGCTTTTTGAGCCACATCCACTTGCGATTCATTAGTGTCGTCTGTTTCCTCCTCAGTCGTACTGTCAGATTGTGAGCGTTGTTTTCTGTTTTGTAGATATTCAGAGCGTACTCTAAGCCATTGATCTGATGGTACCCCAACGACGTTCACTTTCTTATTGATGATATTGCATACTACATTTTCAATACTGCTGCGTTTATCATCATCTTTATTCACAATTTCACAGTGAATTTCTTCATCAAACTTCACGAGCACTTTCGTCTCGCTCGCAGCTACAGGTTCTGAATTTTGGAGTAAGCTCACAAGCGCTTTTTGATTATTACCTTTCGCATAATCAATCACTTCTTGCCAGTGATCTTTCAGTAATTTGATATCTTCTTTATTCGCTTTATCAAGTACTTTGCTGATATCTGTCATCGTATAAGCGCCTTTATATTTCTTACGACGACTTGTGTTGGATCGAGATGGTTGTGATTGAGAAGATGAAGCCGAAACCCCTTGTGATTTAAGTGTTTGGAGTTCATTTTCCAGCTGTTCCATGCGTTGCAATAACACATCATTATTAGGTTCTGAAGCAACACTTGCCGCTGGAGCTGCTTGAACTTCTTGGGGTTGCGCTTTAATCATTTCTGCCAGCTTAACCAGTAGAACTTCAAAATGAACACTCTGATTCACACTGTAGCGAATTGAAACGAGCGTATCATTAATGATATCAATCATTTTATACAATGTATCAAGCTCGAAATGCATCAAAGCATCATATTGTGTTTCAGTTTGTGATGTCTTGTTCATAATCGTATCACGCACAAAATATATCATATCGTTGATTAAACGATTGACCTCTTTACCTTCTGACACAAAATGGTGATAAGTACTAAATGCATCGCGTACATCCCCGTTAACAACTTCACTAAACAGTTCATTTAAGGATGCTTCATCTACACTACCTGTCACGTTAAGCGCATCTTGTAACGTTAACCGATCGTTACCGAAAGCGATTGCTTGATCCATAATACTCAACGCATCACGCATTCCGCCTTCCGAAGATTTAGCCACAAATTCAAGCGCTTCGTCATCATAGTCAATTTCTTGCGTTTGAGCGACATAACGCAATCTTTCTACGATATCTTCGTGACTAATCGCTTTAAAGTCAAACCGTTGTGCACGTGAAATAATCGTTGGAGGTATTTTATGTGGTTCTGTCGTAGCTAATATAAAAATGGCATGTGCTGGTGGTTCTTCGAGTGTTTTTAACAAGGCATTAAATGCACCTGTTGTTAACATGTGCACCTCGTCGATGATATAGACTTTGTATCTTGATTCACCTGGCGCATATTTCACTTTATCTCTAATATTTCTAATTTCGTCTACACCATTATTACTCGCAGCGTCAATCTCAATGACATCGGAGTTTGTCCCTTGCGTGATCCCTTTACAAACAGCACATTCATTACAAGGCTCGCCGTCTGAACGGTTCAAACAGTTGATCGCTTTCGCAAAGATTTTCGCAATACTTGTCTTACCTGTACCACGAGGACCGCTGAAAATATAAGCGTGAGACTGTTTCCTTTTTGCGATTGCATTCTGTAATGTTTTGGTCACATGGGTTTGTCCAACAACATCGTCAAAGCTTTGTGGTCTGAACATTCGATATAAAGCTTGGTAGTTCACTTTCGCACCTCCAATTACAATCCATTCTATTATATCATTGCACATTTATATTTGAATATGATTTACGTTCGTAAGCTGTTAAAAATCAATGGTCATTTCTCATAACCGCTTCACTATCTCTAGAGTAGCAGTGCTTCCACCTATCCAAATACAATAAATAAGCTGGAACACTCATTTGTCCCAGCTTTATCGTTCTTATTTATATTCATATATTATCTTCATACACAATAAAAAAATCGTGCACCTTTGTATCGAATGTGTATCATAAACGTTACCAAAACCGCCAGCTAAATCTCGGCGACCCTACGGCACATATGATGATCCACTTAATGCTGCTTCCGTCAGGACCTGACATGGTTCATGGGTTCATATTGCATAGGACCGAAATCTTCAAACACCGCGTGTTTTGGGCAGACTTCACAAAAACACATCCTCAACAAAGGGATTAAGCCTTGCATAAAGCGGCTTTCAAGTTCAGGGAACCGCTACCTCCCCGCCTAGCACGATAAGTCATATAATACTATAATTTCGCTCACGTTTGCAAGCTAAAACTTTTATTTTTTGTAAAGGGCATGTAAACCCTCATTCACATACATACTGTTCAATGAAAGAAGCACCATCTTTCATCATACCTCTACTCATTCACTTCACAGAGGTTCAATTATTCCGGACGACGACGTGAAAAATCATTAAATTGAAATTCTGTCGCTAAATGTTTTGAAATGTTGTATTGAAATTTGGTCGTATTTTCCAAATAAACCACACCTCGCACCGTAGCCGTGTAAGGTGGATTAATTTCATCAAAATATTGATACTCTTGCTCGCTGAACGGTTCAAACGTAATCGTTTTGTTAGAATAACTGATTTTGCGACCTAAATCATGTTCAATATAGTCGTATATTGAATCACGTGCGATGGCTTCAGTTAAGTTTGGCACAATATCTGTAAGAAAATAATCTTCATCTATAATCTTGGTTTTATGCTCATAATGGCGCAATCGAACTACATGCCAAAGCTGCTGTTCCGCAGTTAAATCAAGCGCATGTTTCACGGTAGGCACATCGAGGGCTTTCACTATTTCTAACACTTTCACTTCTGTATCGTATGTCCGGCCGAGTTCTGCTTGGACCTCTTTAAAGCTCCTGAGATCTGCGAGTGGGAATTCAGTCATTCCTTGATAGATGACGACAGAGCCCTTCCCTTTGATCTTTTGTATTTTACCATCATTCGATAACATGTTTAACGCTTTTCTGACTGTTTCACGTGACACGTCATAGGTGTTCGCTAGAGATGGCTCAGAAGGGAGCTGTTCCCGGTAGCCATAATGCCCCTGTAAAATATCTGCTTTTAACGCTTCATATATCGTAATAAATTTCTGTTGACCCATTTCTTTCACACTCAACTCTATTGATTTATTGATCGATTACAATGGCTCCATAAGCTGGTATCTTACCTTCTGCTAAAAGGTCAGGTTCATTTTCTATCACGGTTTGACCTGTCGTATCTAATTCTTCAGGTATAGCAAGGGCTTCATTAGAAAAATTTGCGATGATTAACCAGCTGTCATGTTCATCATTTCGTCTGTAGATAAACAATTGATCGTGTGCCATATATAACGGTTCTATATTACCATAAGTCACAACATCATAGTTATGTCTGAGTTGAATGAGTTTACGATAAGTTTGTAAAACGGATTGTTCATCATTCATCGCTTGTTGAACATTAATCTCTTTATAATTATCCGAAACTTCAATCCAAGGTTCTCCCTCAGTAAAACCAGCCTGTGCACTGTCATCCCACTGCATCGGCGTTCTCGCATTATCGCGTGATTTTTGAGCTAAGATGCGCATGATTTCTGATTCACTTTTACCCGCTTCTTGGAGTGAATCATACGCATTGAGAGATTCCACATCTCGATATTGGTTCAGTTTGTCAAAATGAGGATTCGTCATTCCTATTTCTTCACCCTGGAAAATATAAGGAGTGCCTTGTAGCATGTGCAGCACGATGGCTAACATTTTTGCACTGCGTTGGCGCATCGCTTCCGTTGAATCATCTCCAAAGCGACTGACGATACGGGGTTGGTCGTGATTACACCAGAATATAGCATTCCAACCGCCACCTTCATAAATTCCGAGTTGCCATTCGATTAAAATCTCTTTCAATTTATGAAAGTCGAGTTGTGATTCAGTCCATTTTTCACCTTCTGCGTAATCCACTTTTAAATGATGAAAGTTAAATACGCTATTTAGTTCTTGTCGTTCTGGTTGTGTGTAGCGAATACAGTGATCAATAGTCGTAGATGACATTTCCCCTACCGTCATCATCTCTCGATCTCCAAATGTCGCTCTATTCATCTCGTGAATAAAGTCATGAACCCGTGGCCCATCCGTATAGTACTCTTTTCCAATCGCATCTGAGTCTTCAAATCGATCTTTAGAAATGAGATTGATGACATCAAAGCGAAAGCCGTCGACACCATATGACATCCAATATTTCACAATATCGTATAGCGATTGTCGTACGTATTCATTTTCCCAATTAAGATCAGCTTGGCTCACATCAAATAAGTGTAAATAATATTCACCAGAATTCGGTTCGTATTGCCAAGCATTACCACCAAATTTAGATTGCCAGTTGGTAGGTGGCCCGCCATTACGTCCTTTTCTAAAGAAATAATAATCACGGTACGGACTTTCAGGATCAGCCAGTGCCTGTTGAAACCACGTATGGTCAGTAGATGTATGGTTAAACACAATATCCAACATCACTTTCAATCCGTACTGATGTGCTATCTCTAACAATCTTTTAAAATCTTCTAACGTACCGAACTGTTCATTGATTCGGTAATAATCACTAATATCATAACCGTTATCATTCATTGGAGAAGGATATATGGGTGTTAGCCAGATATAGTCTACGCCTAAATACGCTAAATAATCTAATTTATCAATAATGCCGTTAAGATCACCTTGACCACTACCTGTCGTATCGTTGAATGATTTCGGATAAATTTGGTATACGACAGATTTTCTCCAATCTGTTTGCGACATCCGTGCTCACCCTTTCTTTCATTTTAAAACGCTTTATACCATGCGGGTTTTTAATTATTCATCTACCATTTTCTTAACTTTATCATGACTGAAGTTTGAGAAGATGATTGTTAATGCAGCTGGAACTACAACTGCAATCAATGTGACGACGAGGTATAATCCCCAATATTCACTTTTGATAGATATAATCGCAGGCACACCACCGACACCTACTTTACCTAAGACACCACTTGCACCAACAATCGCGCCGAGCACACCTGACGTAGAGATAGCAGCGAGGAAAGGATATTTCAGTGGTAAGTTCACACCGAACAGTGCAGGTTCAGTTACACCAAGTAACCCTGAAATCCCTGACGTTAACGCTAAGCCTTCCTCTTTAACCATTTTATTTCGCTTGTAGACGTACCAAGCGCCGAACACTGCAGAACCTTGGCATATATTGGAAATCGCGAGGATAGGCCATAAATACGTACCTTTTAAATCGCTACTCATAAGTTGGAAGTCCACTGCTAAGAACATGTGATGTAAGCCGGTAATAACAAGTGGTGCGTAGAAGAAACCGTATAATGCGCCACCTAACCAGCCAGCGTAATCAAAGATAAACACCACTGCATTCGTGATACCAGCACCGAGCCACAATGCGATGGGTCCAATCAGAATAAATGAAAGGAAACCTGTAATGAGTAATGCGACCGGCCCAACGACGAGCATTTTAATCGTATCATGGACGACACGATTTAATAGTTTTTCTAATTTCGCTAATACATAAGTGGCTAATAAGATAGGTAACACTTGGTTTTGATAATTCAGTTGTTTAATTTCTAAACCAAAGATATTCCACGTTGGAATGTCACCTTTCGCAATTTCAGATTGGGGTACGAGTTGCGGATTCATTAAAATGAGCCCTAACACCAATCCAAGAATTGGACTCCCACCAAATACACGCATACTGCTCCAACCGACTAAAGCAGGTAAGAATGTGAATGCGGTGTTGGCAATGACTTTAATTATATCAGCAATATCGTGTAACTGAGGAAATTGTTCTACCAGCGGTTGCGGACCAAATAGATCTTTCATCGTTAATAAGTTATTGATCCCTAATAACAAACCAGCTGTCACAATGGCGGGTAGGATTGGAATAAAGATGTCACCTAAAAGTTTAATAAAACGTTGTAAGGCATTTCCCTTTTTCTCCTCTTTCTCACCTGATTGCGTATCGGATGATTTCCCAGAATCATCACTGATCCCCGTTTGTTCAGCGAACTGCGCATATACTTCATCGACTGTCCCTGGACCAATCACGATTTGATACTGATCGTCCGCTTCAAACTGTCCCTTGACTAAGTTATTTTCAGCAAGTAAATCTGCATCTACTTTGCTTTCGTCTTTCAACACTAACCGTAAACGTGTCACACAATGGGTCGCGTATTGGATGTTATCTTTCCCACCAATCGCTTCCACGATGCGTTCGACGTCCTTTTTCTTTACTGCCATACCTTTCACTCCCTTGCTATCGATTTCATAGAAAGTATAACCTGTCTATACAATTTTTGCAAAGGCTTTCACTCAAAAAGATAAATGGGCACGTCAATTTAAATTAAGGCAACAAAAAATCCTCGCTATCACAACGTTGTCATTAACGATGTATAACGAGGATCTCGCATATAGCGGAGGAAGAGGGATTCGAACCCCCGCGGGTCGTTAAGCCCCTGTCGGTTTTCAAGACCGATCCCTTCAGCCGGACTTGGGTATTCCTCATGTATTAAGTTCATTGATATCTTATAACAATTGAATTTCGAAGTCAATTATAATTTTACCTAAATTTTAAACGACTTTAACACTTTTTACCTAAAATGAATCTTAATACTTATAAAGTGCAAGGTTGTTGTATAAGAGAAAGCGTGACAGAGATAGTTGAGCGTCTTGTCATGCGAAAGTCTGACCGATAATGCTTTGAAAAACACGACCTTCAAGCGTATAATCACATTGACTCAATACATTCCTACAGTAAGAAGGTGGAAAATGTTACGTAAGCAATTAGGTTCTGGTCCGTTTAAATGGTTTATCGCTATTTTTGCCGTGATATTCATCGCATTGTTTATTTTCACTTTTTTTAATGAAAAGTTTTATAACATCCCTATCGGACAAATTGAATCTATCGAGCATCAACAAACGAAGCAACTCAATGATGAACATAATAATAAAGATACGCAACATGATGAAATCTTAACCATCAAAATATTAAATGGTCAGTTTGAAGGTGAAACCACACATCTCAAACACAGTTATGTGGAATCCCAAGCTGACAGTGAACAATATCACGAAAACAACAAAGTATTATTACATATGGACAAATCGCCAAGCGATGCTTATATTATTGAACAAAAACGTGACTCCTTGATTGTCGCAGTAATAGGTATATTTCTCATCACGTTACTTGTTGTCGGTCGTAAGGTAGGCTTGCAATCGATTATCTCATTGATTTTAAATACATTAGCAGTGTTGATTGCCATTTATATCAATACGCTCAATTCAAACATCAATTTATTCCTATTAATGTGTGGCGCCGTGGTCATCTCGACGATCATTACCTTGTTATTAGTCACTGGTTGGCACACCCGCACACTCGTAACAATCGTGAGTACCTTGCTCGGCACCTTTATTTGTATCGGCATCACCCAACTCGTCATTGTCCTTACAGGTGGCGAAGGGCTCAAGTATGAAACGATGGATTTCTTGACGATGCCACCAACAGAAGTCTTTCTCGCTTCGGTATTAATCGGCTCACTCGGTGCTGTGATGGATGTGGCGATTACGATTGCGAGTGGTATGTATGAAATCTTGCGTCGTAATCCTAATATTTCCCTCACGCGTTGGGCACTCGCTGGTCGGAACATCGGTCAAGATATCATGGGTACGATGACTAACATCCTACTCTTCTCATATTTATCAGGTAGTTTACCGATGATTCTTGTTTATTTAAAAAACGAAAACACGATTACGTATACCATTTCAATGAATTGGTCACTTGAAATTGCGCGAGCGATTACAGGGGGTATCGGTATTGTGCTCACGATACCGATCACTATCTTACTCATGCAACTCTGGTTCAAATGGCGAGGTGAACGCGTATGAGTGCAATGACAATACTCGGTCTGATATTATTCATCGTCATGATCATTTTCGGTGGTAAAAAAGGACTCGTCTCATTCTTGACGTTATTCCTTAACTTTATCATCTTGCTCATTTCGATCATTGCGATCATGTTCGGTGCCCCTATCTATTTAGTGACACTCATTTTCTCAATTGCTATTTCAGCCTGTAACTTATTTGTGTTAAATAGTTACAATACGAAGACGCTCGCTGCATTTATTTGTACTTTAATAACATCCGTGATACTTATCACTGGTATTTACCTATCCATCTCGATTGGTAATTTACAAGGCTTTACGACAGAACAACAGGATGAAACTTACGTCTATTCAATGAATATCGGCATAGACATGGTTAAGTTCATGGTATTTTCAATCGTGTTAGCAGTCATTGCAGCTGTGATTGATTTAGCCATCACGATTAGTTCGCCAATGTACGAATTATACGAAACAAAACCAGAACTAACACGCCGTGAACTATTTGATTCAGGCATGCGTGTAGGTCGTGAAATATTAGCGACATCCGCAAATACGATTTATCTAGCTTATTTAGGTGGACAACTAACAATCTTTATTTGGTTCTTTAAATTAAACTATTCATTTGGCCAAATCATCAACTCTAAATTGTTTGCGCAAGAATTTGTTTCCATCTTACTTGGAGGCATTGCAGTAGCGATCAGTATTCCAATCACTGCGCTCATTACCGCATGGCTCATTAAACGTCAGCCTTCAAACCTTCATTCATCTCAAAAAGAAGAATAGCTTCAATAAAAAGTGTAGGCCCCTACCTTTAAAGAGGGGTCTACACTATTTTTATATCTCACGTTTCATGATATAAACTGGACGTCCTTCTGCGGTTGACTCGCCAACATATTGATAATCACATTGCTCGTAAAGTTGCTGTGCTCTTTCGTTGTCATCATTCACCGTCAAATAGACCTCATTGATATCTGAAAAATGACCATGAATATATTGTGGTAATTGTTTAATCGTTGCTTTCGCATAGCCATGCCCCCGTTCATTAACATCTATACTGAATGAACGGAAAAATATGGCATGCGGATTATCCGTATAAGGCGCCACACCTTCTCCTCTATGTAATGTGAAAAATCCAACGCACTGTTGTTGTGCATTATAAATGAGGGTCGGGTACCGTTCATCATCCGTTTTAGCAAGCTCGATATTATCCATCGGCGTTTTCGTAAACTTGCGATCACTCGACGCAACTTCGATGTCTTCAACGGTATCGTAAAGTGTATGATCATACGGCACAAATTGTATAGATACTTGTTGAGTCCGACGTTGTTCAATCCATTGAATGACTGCTGGCGCAATCAGTGATGTTTCATTTTTATCAATCCATTTTATATCTGTAATTTCGTGTTTCGGTTCTATTTGATTCCAATCATATTGACCTGTCGTGCGATAACAATTTAACTCTGTAAACTGATCTTTTTGCGGATAAGCAGGCCCTACGACTTGGCCTAAAAACTCTATTTCATCTTCATTTAACTTAACGTTAAGCTCTTCCTTAATTTCACGTTGTAACGCTTGGATTTGAGATTCTCCATCATCTATTTTACCACCCGGGAAATAATATTTATTTCGATGATGCGCCTGTACCAAGAGGAGCTGGTCCTCATGTTCAACTACTAAACAAACGCATCTAATGCACGATGGTGATTCCGTCATCCTACATGTCCCCTTTCTTAAACTCTGTATTTCTAGCTAACCATCAATCTATGCGAGGTCTCAAAGTTGTACGTCTCAATGCCAACATACTACAATATTCATGTTATAATAAATTGACAACTTATTGCACAATGGAGGTATAGTTATGGCAAAAAAATCTAAAGTAGGACGTCTTTCAAGTATCGTTAATCTCGCTAGTGGTGCATTGGAAATCTATACACGCGTAAACCGTTCTAATAGTAAAAATTTACTTTACCTTAACTTAGGTGTAAGTACATTAAGCATCGTGTTAGATTCATTTACATCTATCAAATCACCACATAAAATAAGAAAATTATGGTCTATCTTTACCCTAGGTTTATCTATGTATCATGCGTACAATCGCTACAAACAAATTAAAGCGATGGATTAATACACGCAATTCAACATTGAAAAAGATAGAAAAAGGCCGGAACTTCAAACGTTGTCGCGATTGCTTCAGACGTTTCGTTCTGGCCTTTATTTTTTATTTAAATTAATGGATATATTTATATTGTGATACTTGGTATGCAGGAATCGTACGGTAAGTCATGATACCTGGTGCGGCACTGTAGTTCATTTCTGAAACTAAAATGCTACCATCATTGTTCACGCGTTCAACAAACGCTGCATGACCATAGTAACCTAAATCAGATTGTAAGATAGAACCGACTGTAGCTGTATGGTCTACTCTGTAGCCATCATATACTGAACGGTCGTCCCATGTGTTTGCGTTACCCCAGTATGTGCTAATGCCTTGTCCTACTTCTGCTCTTCTATTAAATACATGCCATGTGCATTGTCCCCAGTCGTATAAGTTTGGATGATTAAACACAGGTGAATTACCGCGTGTATTTGTCGTTGAAGTAGCTGTTGATTGTTGAGATGTAGAAGCTTTACCTGAAACTTTTAATTTTTGTCCTGGATAAATTAAGAAGTTTGAAAGCCCATTTAAATTCATAATTTGTTGATAACTTGTGTTAAATTGAGCTGCGATAGAAGATAAAGAATCTCCGCTTTGCACCGTATATGTAGTTGTTCCTCTATTAGAACTAGATGATGTGCTTGGCTTAGCATGAGACGTAGATGAATTGGCTGAACCAGATACTTTTAATTTTTGTCCCGGGTAAATGATTGTACTGTTCAAACCATTTAATTGCATAATACGTTGATAGCTTGTGCCATATTTTGCAGCGATGCCAGATAGTGAATCACCTGATTTCACTGTATATGTAGTCCCTGTGCTGCGACTTGTCGTTGAATGACTAGATGATGAATTTGAACGTGAACCCGATACTTTTAATGTTTGATTAGGAAAAATCAAGTTGCTTGATAAATTGTTCAATGATTTTAACTGATTAACAGACATATTGTATTGGTTGGCAATCGTCCATAATGATTCACCACTTTGTACTTTGTGAGTTGTAGCCGCTTGTGCGTCTGTACCCACGACTGCCGCAACTGCCCCAGCCCCAATCGCGGTAGCAATGATTTTATTTCTCATTCTCTATACCTCCTATATCTCTGTGGTTACCTTCTTGTTACTGCTAACATCTTTATTATACGTGGAAATATATTTTGAAACCATGTAAATTAGATGACATTATGATTACATTTCATTGTGAGATACTTTACAAAACTGCATCATGCCAGTATTTATAGGATGTTGGATACAATCATATAGGGCACAGCTTTCCTTAAATTTGAAAGTCTCCTAATACCACAACTCATATTTTCCAATAAAAATAAAGTGCTAGAACCTGTTGAAACTCTAGCACTTTATCAATATTTATTAAATTAATTGTACGATGAATACGACGATGATAACGACCGGTAAGACAAATTTCACAAGGTAGTACCATGGCGCGAATAATTTAAAGCGATCAGGTCCAAAGTATGTGCGCAAGGCTTGTTTATCTAATAGGTAACCTGTCACTAGTGTTGTACCTAAAGCACCTAATGGCATTAAAATGTTAGACACAAGAAAGTCCATATTATCAAAAATAATACCCGCAGCGAATTGGATAGAACTTAAACTACTGAATGAGAGCGTAGCAGGAATACTGATGATAAACACAAGAATACTTGCGATGAATGCGACTTTCGTACGTTTACTATTATCATTTTTAGTAAAGTTTGAGACGTTCAATTCTAAAAGAGAAATTGAAGACGTCAATGCTGCAAACAAGAATAAGATTAAGAATATAAAATAGAAACCTGTACCAAATGCCATTTCATCAAACACTTGTGGTAACACTTTAAACAACAGTCCTGGCCCTTCTGTTGGTTCGTAGCCAAATGCACCGATTGCTGGGAAGATGGCTAAACCAGCTAATACAGAGACGAGAATGTTCATGAGCACGATAGATAGTGCGGATGTTTTAATCGTCATTTCTTTCGATGCATAGCTCGCATATGTAATCATTCCTGTTGTACCGAGTGATAGCGTAAAGAAGGACTGCCCAAGTGCGAAGAGTACACCGTCCATTGAGATATCTTCTGTACGTGGTTGTAATAAGAATTTAAGCCCTGACATCGCACCGTCTAACGAGAGTGATTTTGCGACGATGATGATGAGGAAAATAAACAGCAACGGCATCATAAATTTAGATGCTTTTTCTAAACCGGATTCCACACCAAACATCACGATAATCATCGTTAATAAGATGAATACACCTTGACCGATGATCGTGATCCAAGGATTTCCTATGACTTGTTCAAATTGAATGTGTCCCAATGGACCTTGCTCAAATCCTAAAATTTGCATGAAGACATGGGAAAGATAAATGACAATCCAACCACCGATGACACTGTAGAATCCATATAGGATGAAAACAGCTAAGTTCCCGTTCCATCCAATGATATTCAACCATTTTTTATTGGTTAACTTCTCATATATTTTTGTTGTATACGTCCGTCCCATTTTCCCTATCGCAAATTCCATGATAAGTAATGGAAGGCCAACAATTAAGGTGAAGAGTAAGAACATAAATAAAAATGCGCCCCCACCATAAATACCTGCCATATATGGGAATTTCCACATCGCACCTAGTCCGATGGCTGAACCGGCACTTGCAAGGATAAAGCCCGTAGACGTCTTCCATTGAGATTGTTTCTGCATCATAAGTCACCTTCTAACGATCGCTCTTTGTTATTTTAACGCTTCTATGCGTTAAAGCGAAATAGTAATGTAATAACACTTACTATATCATTTTTTACACTTAGACTCAACATTAATTTTTAGATTTAATCATCAAACATGGATGCTGTATGAGCTCACGCCTTCTAAAATTTCCCTTATTACAACAGAGCTTGAACTTACTTTAGTTGAAGTCGTTTCTCCGAAAGTTTATATTGCTTTATATACGAAGACAAACCGTTAATTTTAAAACAAAGGGCGTGACTCAAGTGGCAATATTATCAATGAACTATCATTCTCCAACTCTAGGCATGCATCAACACTTTATGGTGATCTTACCTGAAGATGCAACATACTTTGATCCGAACCAACAGCCGAAACAGTTAAAAACGTTGCTGTTGTTACACGGACTCTCTAGTGATGAAACGACTTATATGCGCTATACAAGCATTGAACGTTATGCCAATGATCATCAACTCGCAGTGATTATGCCTAATGCTGATCACAGCGGTTATAGTAATATGGTTTATGGTCATCGTTATTTTGACTATGCGCTAGAACTCTCAGACTATTTGCATCAAATCTTGCCATTATCTACTGCACGTGAAGATAACTTTATCGCAGGACATTCTATGGGTGGTTACGGTACGATTAAATTCGCTCTCACCCACGGCGAACGTTTTGCAAAAGCAGTGCCGTTATCTGCGGTCTTCAGCGGAGAAACATTAATGAATTATGAATGGACAGATTTCTCAGGTGAAGCCATTGCGGGAGATCCTAAACAAGTCATCGGTACGGCATTAGACCCTTACCATTTAGTCGATGAAGCATTAGAACATAATCAATCGATTCCGCAATTATTGATTATGTGTGGTACAGAAGATGAATTATATGAAGATAATCAACAATTTTTACGTTATTTAGATGAAAAAGGCGTCAATTATCAATTTGAAGATGGCCCTGGTGAACATGACTATGCATATTGGGATAGAGCCATCGAACGTGCCATTCAATGGTTAACAGAAGCATAATTTATTGCATGTCCAAGTCAGAGCGTTCCTGCTATAGCGCACGGAGCGCTCTTTTTTTGCCCTTTTGTATTTAAAATAACTATAAATCTATCTTAATTACACTTCTGTTCAATATTAATATTGAATTTATTCATGCTGTATGTTAAATTAATAATGTTTTGTAAAGTTAGATTTTTCTAAAAATTGGGGTATTTAAAATGAAACGGTTTATATTTATTTCAGGATTAATGTTATTTTCATTTTTCTTTGGTGCAGGTAACCTCATCTTTCCACCGATGCTAGGTTATACCGCACAACATCATATGTGGATTGCAATGGCTGGATTTGCCATAACGGGTATTTTATTACCTTATATTACAGTCATCATCGTCGCTCATATGAATGGCGGTGTTGAAAGTGTGGGTAATAAAGTACATCCAATCTTTGGTACAATCTTTGCGATCTGTATCTATTTATCCATCGGGGCGTTATACGGTATTCCACGTGCGGCAAATGTCGCTTACGAAATCGGAACGCAACATATTTTACCCGTACATAACCAAGTTACGTTGATTATATTCTCTATTATATTTTTCTTAGTGGTCTATCTCATATCACTTTATCCGAATCATATCATTGATAACTTAGGTAAATATTTAACACCCGCATTGATTATCATCATTGCAGTGTTATGTGTCTTAACAATTATCAACCCAGATTCACAAATTGGTAATCCAACGGGTGAATACGCAGATACACCGGTTGTTTCAGGTATTCTTGAAGGTTACTTCACGATGGATCTCGTTGCGGCACTTGCCTTTGCGGTTGTCATTGTACAAGGCTTTAAAATGAAAGGCATTACCGACCAAAAACAACTCGTTAGTAGTGTAGCCAAAGCAGGACTGATTTCAGCACTGTTACTTGTAGTGATTTACTTTGCACTAGCATATGTCGGTGCTACGACTGGCAAACCTGGTTTTACAGATGGTACCCAAATCCTCACGTATAATTCTGTACGTGTCTTCGGTACTTTCGGTAACTTGATCTTCGGTGTCATCGTTATCCTTGCTTGCTTAACAACTTGTATTGGCTTAGTGAACGCATGTGCTGCCTTCGCAGTGAAAAAAATACCGAAATTGACTTATAAATGGTTCGTGTTAATATTCTCAGTTCTTGGCTTTCTTGTTTCAACCTTAGGCTTAGAACTAATCTTGAATATTGCCGTACCGTTACTAACATTCATTTATCCAACCTCTATCGTGCTAGTTCTCGTGTCATTTGTCAGTATCTTTATTAAAATTGATTTCAAATATGCATATATTATTCCAACGATTTCAACACTCATCATTTCAGTCATGCAAATCGTGAATGATTTCAATTTAGTTCCATTCATCGCCCGTATTTACCAATGGTTGCCACTCGCAGATATTGAACTCGCATGGTTGATACCATTTATTGTTTTATTCGTTATTGGCGGTATCATAGACTACTTCAAACAGCCTCAACCACAACATTCATAAAGAAAAATGATTCCATGAGCGCTTTAATGCATCGTACATCTATCAAATGATTGATAGATTGCGACATTGAAGCGCTTATTTTTTGTTAAAAACAATATTTTATTTTTACACTTTTGTGCTAATTTCATAATAGTGGTAATATTGAGAAAATTAGTTGTTATATAATTTAATATTTTTCTATTGGAGGGATCATCATGGAATGGATCAAATTAATTGGCATTGTCATCATTATTATAGGCTTTTTATTTAAGTTTGATACCATCGCTGTTGTTTTGATTGCAGCACTTGTTACCGGACTCGTTTCTGGTATGGACTTCACAGAAATACTTTCAACACTAGGCGAAGCATTTATTGACAATCGCCTTGTCACATTATTTATCCTCACGTTACCTATCGTTGGCTTGATAGAACGCTTTGGTTTGAGAGAACAAGCCACACGCCTCATCGGAAAGGTTCGAAATGTCACCACCAGCCGCTTACTATCAATCTACTTACTCGTACGTGAAATTGCTGGACTTGCATCCATTCGTATTGGTGGTCATCCGCAATTCGTGAGACCACTCATTAACCCGATGGTACAAAGCGCTTTACGTACGAAATATCATATCAAAGAAGAAGATGTCGACGACAAGGACGTAGAGAAACTCAAAGCTGAAGCCTCTGCTATGGAGAATTATGGTAACTTCTTCGGGCAAAATCTATTTGTCGGTGCAGCCGGTATCTTACTCATGGTAGGTACATTTAAATCACTCAAAATTGATGTGAACGCGATAGATCTCGCTTTAGCTTCAGTACCTATCGCAATCATCACATTCTTACTTGTATGGGTGAAAAATATAAGACTCGAACAGAAATTAGCTAAAAAATATAGTAAGCGCGAGGTGACGAAAAATGAGTGAGACAACTTTAAATTATATTCTTGAAATCTTTTATATATTGATTGGCTTGCAACTATTGTATACTGCATACCGCGCGTTGACTGCGCTCAATAAATCTAAACGTGTAGGTACCGCACTCTTTTGGACGATTTTAGCAATATTATTCATTGCAGGACCTTACATACCTAACGTGATCAATGGTATCTTAATCCTTCTCATGGGCGGACTCACTTTATTTAAACAGGTCGCTATCAAAAATATTGTAGATGTTACAGAAAAAAAGAATCCACACAAGGTGCCAAGCACTTAGGTAATAAATTGTTTATACCAGCTATTGTGCTAGCGATCGTCGCAGTGATTGTTTCAAACTGGACGCCACTTGGAGGTGCGATTGGTCTCGGGGTCGCTTCTATTGCAGGGCTCATTGCTGCAGTGATAATCATCAAACCTAAACTCTCATACGTCATGTATGATAGTGATCGCTTAACCCAACAAGTCGGAACTGTAGGTATTTTACCTCAATTTTTAGCGGCTTTAGGTGTATTATTTACCGTGAGTGGTGTGGGAGATGTTATCTCTAAAGGAATTGCATCATTTTTACCGGAAGGCAATCATTTACTCGGGGCAGCTGCTTATATTATGGGGATGGTGCTATTCACTATGTTAATGGGTAATGCTTTCGCAGCTTTCACCGTGATTACTGCAAGTATAGGGATTCCGTTTGTCATCGCACAAGGTGGTGACCCTGTCATTGCCGGCGCTCTAGCTATGACGGGTGGATTCTGTGGTACATTACTTACACCAATGGCAGCGAACTTCAATACATTACCTGTTGCATTGCTCGAAATGAAAAATGAATTTGGCGTCATTAAAGCCCAATTCCCTATCGCACTATCTCTCATTGTCGTCCACATCGTGTTAATGTATTTCTGGGCATTTTAAATATAAATTGAGGAGTGATTTAGATGAAAATATTAGTCACAGCATTTGATCCATTTGGAGGCGAAAAGACGAACCCTGCACTTGAAGCCGTTAAACAATTAGATGGTCGTATTGGGGAGCACGAAATCACTAAATTAGAAATACCTACGATTTTCCAAGAGTCGGTTGAACCCATTAAAGCACAACTTTCCCAACAACACTTTGATGTGGTGCTTGCTATCGGTCAAGCTGGTGGACGCTACGCGCTTACACCAGAACGCATAGGTATTAATATCGATGACGCACGTATTGCAGATAATAAAAAGCAACAACCTATTGATGAACCGATTCAATCTGATGGTGCAGCCGCATACTTTTCTAACTTACCTGTTAAAACCATGACAGAAGCGATTAAAAAAGAAGGTATTCCTGCTACGTTATCTAACTCAGCTGGTACGTTTGTATGTAATCACATTTTATATCAATTAGGGTATCTCCATGCGACAAGCCATCCTGAGATTCAATTTGGCTTCATCCATGTACCATTCACACCCGATCAAGTGACAGATAAACCTAACACACCTTCTATGGCTTTATCTACCATTGTAAAAGGCTTAACTGCGGCTATTGCTGCAATTTCAACTGATGAAGATACCAAAGTTGCTCTCGGAGAAACACATTAACGTGATTGATGGAGGACCCCATGCATACATTTGAATCATTTTTACAAACCATCGAAGACACAGACCACAGAGAGAAATTGGCGTCGCTTTTTAATTGGATACGAGATACGTTTCCACAACTTGAGACGACCATCAAGTGGAACCAACCTATGTTTACACATCATGGTACGTTCATCTTTGGATTAAGCAAAGCGAAAGCACATTTTTCTTGTACGCCTGAAGCAGAAGGGATGAAACCCTTTGTACGACGCATTGATGAAGCAGGTTACGGTCAAACAGGCAATCTCTTCCGAATTAAATGGACACAGGAGATTGATTATGACTTACTACAAGATATGATTCAATTTAATATTGATGATAAAGCAGAATGTCAGACGTTTTGGCGTAATTAAAACATGAAAAAAGACCGAGCATAGCGATTTGTGAAATGATGATGTAACTTTAATGCGCTTGTGAGAGCTCTTTCCTCAAGTACTCATCAAATCCATAACAAATAGCTAACACTCGGTCTTTGATATTATTATTAATTTTTTACCGATAATCTTCTAAAAAGGCGATGGCATCCGCTTCAACCTCAGCATGACCTTTACCTTGTGTCATCAAGTGTTTACAATCTGTATAACCTTGTAATTCTTTATCGTCATGATTAATGTTTTCGTAGATAAATTGCGCACTTTTCTCATAAACTGGTTCATCTTGTTTACCGTATTTAATCGCTACTGGTGCTTTAATTTGGTCCAAGTGATCCATCGTATCTTCTGTCATAACTTTAAATTGATTTAATCCAGGTTCGTAGTCTTTAATCTGAGCAATCGCATCCTCAATTTCTGATTCATTCAACCCCATAAGATCTCCCATTTTTTGACCATAATACGTTAATCGATCCGTTAAGCCGGCAACATCTTTTCGGTAAGGTGTAGACATCACTAATACGGTTGCTACATCTACATTTTCAGCTAATCTCAAAGCGAGAATACCGCCTAGAGAGACGCCCATCACACTGATGTGCTCATATCCTTTGTTCTTCAACCACTGATAAGCAGCTCGAGCATCGTCCCACCAATCATTGATATCATATTGCATCAACTCAGTAAGCTTCAATCCATGCCCTTCATATGGGGGTACGTAACATGTGAAGCCTGCTTTATTCAACTTGTTGGCTAATAATTTTACATCTCGAACTGTGCCTGTGAATGAATGAAGCAATAATACCGCATGATCGGATGATTCACCTTCTAAAAATATAGGATTCGGTTGTTTAACGTTTATCATTCTTTGTCACTCCAAAATGAATTATTCTCCTTTATTGTAACGGATTTTTATCTTTTCAGCATAAATGCAAACCCATAAACGATAAAAAGTGGAGAAGCACACGCTTCTCCACTCATCGTATATATTGTTACGAATTGAAGTCTTAAGTTTTTGGCACGATCTCCCAGCCATAAGGTTCGTCTAAGGCAGACCAGTCACCACTAAATTCTTGTGTATCAAGTAAACAAGCATCAAGTGATTGAGTAATTGCCTCTTTATCTAAATCTTGACCAATAATTACAAATTGAGTATGTCTGTCTCCAAATTCTGGATCCCATGTGGCTGCGACATCAGGACGATCTCGTAAGATCATCCGTTGACGAAATTCTGGCATACTAGCGACCCAATAAGTCACAGGATAGAGATGACATGCAGATCCTGCTGTTGAAAGTAAGCATGCCACATCATTATATTGTGCCAACCAGACAATACCTTTGGAACGAACAATATTTTTAGGTGCAGTTTCAATCCATTCTTGGAAACGTTCTGCATGAAATGGCATACGACGTTCATAGACAAACGATGAAATGCCATATTCTTCTGTTTCCGGTGTATGGTTCGCGTGCCCACCTTCTGTTAATTCTTTCAGCCAGCCCGCTGAATTACTCGCTTTTTCGAAATCAAATAATTGGGTGTTAATGACATCGTTTAAATCAACTTTCCCATGTTCTGTACGAATAAATTTAGCTTCTGGTTGCAGTTGACGCAGAATTTTTTCTAAACGTGTTAAATCTGCTTCAGCAACTAAATCTGTCTTATTGAGTACAAGGACATCACAGAATTCAACTTGATCGATGAGTAAGTCAGCGATAGATCGCTCATCACCCTCTGCTGCACCTTGATCGCGATCAACTAACAAATCTTCAGAATTAATATCATTGATAAAGCGATTCGCATCAACGACGGTTACCATCGTATCTAATCGACACATGGAAGTTAAATCAATACCGAGTTCATCATCCATATACGAAAAGGTTTGTGCAACAGGCACAGGTTCAGAAATACCCGTTGATTCGATAACGATATAGTCAATACCGCCACGTTTCACTAATCTCTCAACCTCTTGAAGTAAGTCTTCGCGCAGTGTACAGCAAATACATCCATTAGATAATTCAACTAACTTTTCATCTGTACGAGAGAGGCCTCCCCCATCTGCCACGAGATCTTTATCGATATTCACTTCACTCATGTCATTCACTATGACTGCGATTCGTAGCCCTTCTCTATTATTAAGTATGTAATTAAGTAATGTGGTCTTCCCTGACCCTAAATAACCACTTAATACTGTTACTGGAATTTTTGCCATTCATGTTCAACTCTCTTTCTAAATCGCAATAATTACGATTTGTATTATATTAGACCTCCTCACTTTTGGCAATCATAAATGAAACATCCTCTAACCTGCTGATTATTTAGTGAATTTTCTTTTTCTATCTGTAGTAAAATTAGAGCTAGTTAATAATTTTTTTGCTAAGTCATTATCAATAACTATCCGTGAACTTAAAGATTCATCCCCAAAAAATTCGATCTTGAAATCCATTTGTCTTTTCTCTAATTAATTCTTTAACTTTTCTTCTACTATGTTTCATTGCATCTTTCAATTCAAGCATTATTAATAAACCTACCTTTTAATAAATTTTCAAAGAGTTCGCCACAGCACAAGAATCATTTTTAATAATTTTTACATTATTGGGATATATCCTATTTTTTATTTCTCCGATATAGTAAGCTTCCTCAGCATGTTGTAATAACTCAAAATCATTTATATCATTACCATACGCAATATAATTATCAGTGGTAATGATTTTTTTTAGTGTAGTAAATTTGTTTATGTTTTTAGCAGTTATATCAATATTGTTTTCTTCTTTATGGTAATTTATTGTTAAAAGTTCTTTGTAATTTTTCAGAATATTTTTTATATGATTGAACATTTTTCCTTCTAAATTAACCAGTATAATTTTAATAGGTTCAGTAATATCTTCTATATTGATATTTTTAGCTAAACAACTTGGATCTAGTTGTCTGTATATTTTATTACTACGACTAATTTTCGCAGAATAATCAAAAGGTCCATCAATAATATATTCTAAATCATTTTCTATAATTAGATTTTTTATATCTTCAAACACATTTTTAGATATACTTTTGACTACTGAAATTTCATTATTAATAGACACTATTGAGCCATTTCCACCTATTAAAATATGACTATCAAACCCTTTAACAACAGGAAGTAAGTCTCTTATCGGTCTTGCAGAAGCGAATATAAGTTGATGTTTTCTAGAAATCCTTTTCAATTCTTTATATAAAAGGTTTTCTATAAACTTTCCATTAAAACATATTGTCCCATCAACATCCATTACAAATATCATACACATTTCTCCTTGTATCAAATAAAATTTCTCATAAGAACCAGGTTCTGTTCCAAATCATATGTAATGCTTTTTTACAAGCATAATTATATTATGTGTAAACAAAAATATAGGAAAAATAATTCATATCTCAAATGAATAAATGTTTTCTACCAACAAAAGCTAAAAATTTATATCTTTAACATTAAAGAATTCTTTATGATTAGTTAAAGCGATTTGGAATTCGTTCAGATATAATTTCTAGAAAATCTAAAATAAAAACAATCACTTATTCTTAAACGGATTGCTTCAAATATATACTGAGCAGTGCCATTCTAGATTTTTCAAATATAGAAAAGAAAACGGTGGTTACTATTATAAATTTTAACTAGTAATCACCGTTTTTAGGCAAAAGTGTTTCATATTGGGCTAATCATATTATGAATTATTCCCATTCAATCATAAACTTCATTTTATACAACATCATATTCTTTCAAAAAACCTTTATATCAGCGATTATAGTTACAAACTAATAAAGTCAATATTCATACACTTGCCCTTATCATCAAAATTATGCCCTTTTTTCGCCCTTAAAAGTTATCTTCTATTCGTTTAACTAATCTCATTTTTCAAGACCTAACTTAAATCTAATTTTATTTGGTATATTTCCTAAAAATGGGTCTGCCAATCTTGCCCTCATAGTCATACTACCGTAGACCAAAATACCTACACCTATACTAATTACAAGAATAGTCAGCGAACCAATTTTTGATTCTGTTGAAATGAATAATTGCAAAATAAAAAATGTTAATTCTACTGCAATCATCATGATAAAACCATACATAAATATTTTTCCAAAATGTAACCAAGTTTCGGAAAAATTAAATTTCGCATATTTTTTAAGTATATAAAAATTACATATTACTGCAAATAATAATGCTATTGCTGTACTTAAAATTGCTCCAGTTGAGTGGAAAGTTACAATTAAAGGAGTATTCAGTATTATTTTCATCACTACAGCCGCTAAAATTACAAAAACAGTTAATTTTTGTTTATCAATCCCCTGTAACATTGAAGCTTAATTTTAGAGAACGAATATTTTCGTTTTCTAATGCACTGACTTAGTGCGTCAGCATTTTTATTATTAATTAATACGCTCACATTTGAGCTGAGTAAATATATAGAGCTATTCAGTTCTATTATTGAACCCACATTGGGGCTGTGTATAAATCAATATCCCCAAATTTGAGGATATTAAGCTAAGTAGATAATACGTCCACTTACGGACACATTTAACGAAACCACATTGGGTTCGGTTATACACAAAAAGGTACCCCTAATTTGGAGCACCCTTTATTCTAATATCAAACCACTTACCTATTTTAAGGTACTGGTTACAAACCTACTTTTAAATCTGTTTGTAACTTTATGAAATGTACAGTTTTGACAAGTTAAAAAGACTACATCTAACGGATACAGTCATTTAAAGGATACTCAATTTTGAGTAGTACATTTCAGTAGATACATTCATTATCTTTAAGAAAACTATAATTGTAAATGTTAAACATCTACTTTTGTGTTTATAAATCACACTTACATTTATTTTTTTATTTTAGTATTATTTCTGTATAATATCAAAGCAAAAGGAAACTCGTTTTCAACTCGCTTCAAAAACCCTCCTGATTTTTAGAGAAAAACTCTCTTATTTCATCGTCTTTAATAAAATAATATGCCATCTTTCCCTCTTTATAAAAATCAAGCACCTCATTTTTATATAAAAGTCTTAAATGATGTGAAGTTGAAGCAATACTCATTTTCAATATCAAAGAAATATCACAAACACACAACTCATCTTCTTTAATCAAAGATAATATAATTTTCAATTTCTTCTCATCACAAATTTTTTCTAAAATGTTAAGTAATTTCTTAGATTTATCATCTTCTAAAAAACTTAAAGCATTGTTAACTTTATCCTCATGTACACAGATCACATCACAAGCATTTTCATAACTCATATGAAATCACACCCTAAATTAAAATATAAATCCTAAAATTGTTTGAATAGTGTCATTTTCTATAATGATAAATAAGCCTAAAGCTATATAAATAACAGCCATAATCCAACGACCAAATTTCTCAACAATTTCTCCAACTCCTGGAATATTAGCTAATTTTTGTGCAGTAAATACCAAGAAGAAAATTAAAATTAAAAAGACAAACAAAGTAATTAATAAATTAGTAACACTTAATGTCACAAAATACGGAACAAATAAACCAATATTATCAGCACCACAACTTGCTATCGTAACAATTGCAATCGTACCAACTAATTTAGACAATCCTTTTTCATTCAATTCTTTTTTAGCTCTCTCTTCTCCGTCACTATCACCATAAATAGCCACCTTAATTCCTAAATAAATCGGTATTAACCCTAATAATCCTAATATCCATTTTTCAGGAACATAATTTAAGACAAAAGCAAAGAATAAACTTATGACAATCAATGCCACAGATCCTACATATTGACCAATATAAATATCTCGATATTCTTTCCTAGTCTTTGCTCTAGCAAAGAACATTAATAAAATCACTAATAAGTCAAATGCTGTCGCAATATAAAGAATAGCAGCAGTTACAATAGTCTGAATCATAATTACACTCCATTCAAAAATATTTTTGAATTTATTATAACTTATATATTTAAATAATCATAGATACTTTATTCCAATTGCTTTATTGACGTTGAGCCTCGGAACCCTTAACAATCCCTAAACTTGTCGAATGGTCGGCTTAATAGCTCACGCTATGCCAACATTCGTCTACAAGTTTAGTTAAGGGTTCTTCTCAACTTCAATAAATTTTCTCGGTATAAATGCGTGTCTAATCTTTTTTAGAAAGACTAATCTGTCAGTTTTGGAGTTATATGGCACAAATTTTGTGCTTTAAATGGCGCAAAGCAGGTAGACAATTATATAACTGTTTACCTGCTTTCTTTTATAACATTTCTTTAATTATTCTATAAATGGAACTCCTACTTAATCCCGTCATTTGAGCAATTTCTTCACCTGTATATTTATCACTATCATATAGTTGTTTAATATAATACCTTTGGCTTTTTTCAACTTTTTGAGGTCGTCCTCCTTTTCGACCTTTTTCTCTAGCGGCTTTCAAACCATTTGACGTTCTCTCTTGCACTAGAACTTTTTCGGATTCTAGCAACATTTGGAATACTCTAATAAAGTATTGCCCATATTCATTTTGAGTATTTATATTCAGATTAAGTACTTCTAAATGGAGGTTTTTCGATATTATTTCGTTATCTATGAAGTCCATAAACTGTTTTGGCGTTAATCCCAAAGTTTTTAAGTCATTTATAACTAAAATATCATTCTCTTTTAATTCTTCTAAACAACTTTTAAGTTCTATTTGGTTTTTACTATAAATATTTACTTTCTCAGAAAAAACTAAATCACATCCATTGATTAACAAATGAGTTATCTCAACATCTAAATTTTGGTCAGTATAAGGTACACGTGCATATCCTATTTTTCTCATATACTACAGCCCTTTCAAATTACTCATTTTCTCCTATTAGTAAGCCATCTCTAGCAGTTTCTATCACTTCAACATTTATTTTATTCAATTCGTTAATCTCCATAATTCGTATAATTTGAGAAAATAATCTTTGTACTAATCTAAAATTACCATTCGTAATTTTTATTACCGTATTAATAGATTCATAATCTTCAAAATCCTCATAACTTAAAGGTAAGGAAAGCTCCTCCCACCTATATTCTAAAACGTGTTTTAATTCATCGTTGCTTAATTTTTCAAATTGATGACTAAAACCAATACGGGAATATAATTGAGGATACCTTGACAATCGTTTTTCTATACCTGGCATACCGATTAAAACAACACCAATATCAAGTTGATCATAAATATCTCTAATAATCTCTAGTGTTTTATAATTTAGTCTATCAACTTCATCAATAATAATTAAATCAATTTCATAATTACTTGATTGTATTCTAACAAGTTCTTCTAATCCGTTAAATTCCTCTTGTCTTTTTAATGATCGATATCCAATTTCCCCTAATGTTAATTCACTAGCCAAGTTTAATAATTCTTTATAAATTCTTGAAGGTCTAACAGGAGGGGCAGTATAAAAAATGGTTTTGCAATTTAGAAATTGATCATCATGTACATTACTTCCTTTATCATCAGCTTTTTGATAATTAGTAATGATTGGGTTTACATAGTCCCAATTTGCATAATATTGTGCAGAAAATGTTTTACCTACACCGGGATTTCCGTAACAAACCCCCATATATTTATACTTAGCGCAATTATCACAAAATTCTTCAAATCGACGGTACTGCTTTGTTTCAACAAAAGTTTTATTAGTCATTTTTATACCTCTTTAGTTTTGACTTTTTAACTTGTTTTGCGTTATTACTTAATTCTTCATTTGATAGTTTGGGACGATTAAGATTTTGAACGAGGTGACGTGTACGAGTAATACTTTTTCCTAACTCTCTTTTTTTATTTGCTCTTAGTCTTTCGATTTCTTTTATACTTATACTTTGGTTTTCTAAATCACTGCAATATGCAATACTTAAAAATTGATTGTTTAAATAGACTCGAATTTCTGAAATATCTTGAGGATCATATCTTATAAAAACTTCTTCTGTTATATAAGCAATGAGGTTAGTAGAAAAATACCTTAGTCCTTTAAAATAGATACCATCTTTGTGTATTTTTCTAGTTTTGCTTGTAGTTAATAATAGTAAATCTAATAATTCTCTAGATTCAGGTAATTGTGGGAGAAAGTCTGGTTGATTCCATTTCTGCATCGGTTTTTCTTTTGTTGTTCCATGTTTACGATAATGATATTCGTTTATTATAAAGTGCTCAAACTTATTATTAAGCTCTTCCAAAGTAAGATGTTTTCTTGACTTTTTATTTTTTGTATAACCAGGAAGTAATTGAAGAAACATTAAATTAACTGTTTGAAAAAAACGTTCTATTTTTCCTCTGCCTTTTGGTATACCTATTTTGGAATATATCAGTTCTATTTTGAGGTTAGCTGATACTTGTTGCATATGTTCTGAGGTATAATCTTTGCCATGATCAGTATAGAATTTTTCTGGTATGCCACAAATTGGCCAATTTGAATTTCCTTTTTTCCATATTGCTTGTCTTAGAACAAGTGCTGTTCTTTCAGTGTCTGGTGATCCAAACTCTATTCTGAAACCTGCAATTGCTCTGCTATAATCATCTAAAACAATTGTTAACCAAGGTCTTTCAATTTCATTCTTTTCATTTAATACTTCTATATCCAACATAGTATGATCAGCTTGCCAAATTTCATTGGGACGTTGGCACTCACGTAAAAATATACCATCGTATTTTTCAGCATACTTTTTTGAGTTCATATTTGAATAAGCTTTTAAGTTTTCAGGTATTCGCTTAATAATATTATAAACTTGGTAATAACTAGGTTCAGGAATCCTCTTATTGTTACACCACTGCTTTGTTTTGCGATATATAGAAGCTATAGAAATTCCTCTGTTACTGAAATACTCGTTCTGAACAAAATTGATAATATCTCCATCTATCTTTATTCGATGTTTATCTTTTCTCGTTTTATCTGTAAGGCCAGCTAATCCATCATTTTTGTATCTATTAATCCAATTATAAAGCGTACGCTTTGGTATTTTTGCTGATTTGCTAACTGTTCTAACTGATTTTAAGTTTTTTAAATAAGGTTCAAGGACACGATATCTTTCCATAGCTTTTTTACGTTCTTCTTCTGTAAAGTCAGCTAAATTTTGAATCATTTCAGCACCTCCATTAAAAAAAGGAAGCATACTGTTATGCTCCCTAATTTAATTGTTAATGATACGCCATTAACAACAGCCTTTATTATTCTGTTGATCTTTACTTGTATTCTCTTTTTTACTCTCTTTATTTTCTTCAATTTCAACGGAACAACAAGCTTGCTCTTTAGGTTTTAATTTAGAAATAGCTTTTTTAAATGCGTTTTTTTCCATTTTAACACCTCCTTTAATTGTTATTTAGCAACCACATGATGTGTCGCAACATTCTTCTATATCAATAGCTTCTTCATTTTCATTGATAAATTCAAAAACATCTTTATAAGGCGACTATTTTAATATATTAAATGTTTTTTCACATACAAAAGTTCTTTCTCCACGCTCAAATATATGATCATCATCTTTTTCAATATGTTTAAATGGACCTTTATATATAACAGATTATCCTTTATCAATACAAGGACCTTCTTTACCTTTATGAGCTATAATCGTCATGCTTCTAAAATCAATACCTTCTATAGTAGTCCATGTACTTTCACGTTTATCTATTTCTACACCGTAAAATCCTCCATTTTCGAAAGCTTCAATAAAAGATTTTTCTTCAATAGCGCCTGAATAACAACCACTCCACAAGTCTTCATCTTGTCTCAATTGTTCTGGTACTTCTACGCTAGAAACAATATCTGAGATAACGGCTTTTCCACCATCTTTTAAAACACGATAAATTTCCTTGAAAAGTTCCTCTTTTTCTTCAGTTGAAACTAAGTTTAGAACACAGTTAGATATAACCACGTCTATGCTATTATCTTTTATCATAGTCATTTCGTTTTCTAAGTAATTAATATATTGATTGATAGATTGATAAGTACCTAAATCTCTAGCAGGGTGCACTTGTAAATATTTATCTAATACTTCTAAATCTAATTTTAAATTTTGAATCTTTCCTTTATAAAAACTTACATTGTCATAACCAATTTTTTCAATCATTTGATTTTGATATTTTTTAGCAAGATTTAACATATCATCATTCATATCTACGCCAATAACTTTACCTGTTTCACCGACAATTTGAGAAACTATATAAGGAACTTTTCCTCCGCCAGAACCTAAATCCAAAACGGTATCTCCTTCTTGAATCTTACCTAAAGGAGCGCCACAGCCATAATCTTTTTCTATGATTTCATCGGGTATGATTTTTAAGTATTTCGTATCATACTCTACTGGACAACATAAATTTTCTTCATGATTTTTTGCAGCATTTCCATATCTATTAATTACTGACGTTTCTGGATTCATTAATTTATCCCCCTTAAATTTAAATAATCATATTAACAATTAGTCCTGTAGCAATAGCTACAACTAAAATTGCGATAACAAATGATATTACAAATTTTTTCTTGAATAACTTAGATAGTAATACAACTTCTGGAATACTTGCGCCAGCACCACCAATGATCAACGCCACAACTGTTCCTAGTGACATACCTTTTGATACTAATGCTTCAGCTATAGGTAACATTGTTTCGGGTCTGATATACATAGGAATACCGATAACAGAAGCAATCAAGACTGATATAAAACCATCGCCACTTGCATACTTAGTTATAAATTCTTCCGGTATGAATCCATATATAAATGCGCCAATAAACACACCAATAAATAGATAAGGTAACATTGGATATAAAAACGCCCACGCATCGTTTAATGCTTGTTTAAAACGAGACCCTGTTTTATTAGCAAAAAATCCGTCTCCTTTAACATTAACTCCTTTATAACTGTTAGCTAAATTCATTTTTGAAAATACTAAACCTGTTAAAATACTAAAAACTGCTAGTACTATAAAATAAACAATAGCAACTTTCCAACCTAATAAAGCCCATAACATAAATATCATTAATGGATTCATTAACGGTGAAGCAATTAAGAAACTCATTGCTGGACCAAAAGGAACTTTGGAATTTAATAGACCTGCAAGTATTGGAATAGTTGAACAAGAGCAAAATGGTGTAACAGCACCAAATATCATACCTAATATATAATTGACGGCTTTATTAGGTTTGCTCAAAAGCTTTTTAATTTTTTCTTCTGAAACAACTTGTTGAATCAGACTTACTATAAAACTCACTACTATAAATAGTAATAATAATTCAAAAAATAACATCAGAAATGTTTTTATGAATTCCATAATTGAATCTACCATTAGTATAACGCCTCCGAATTTATTTAATCAACTTTTCTTGATATAATAATCAAAAAAAATTGATTAATTCTATGTTAAAAAGAAGATACTTAAAGTATCTTACAGCAAGTATCTTCTTTTAAAACCACCTGTATTTGTTGCTCATTAATTTTATAATAATTCCATGTGCCATGCTTTTCAGCAATAAGAATATTTGCATCTACTAATTTTTTTAAATGATAGGAAAGTTTAGATTGTTTTAATGCTAATAATTCTTCTAGATCACAAACACATAAAGATTTTGAATCACTTTGACGTATTGAATGTAGAATTTTAAGTCTGATTTTATCAGCGAGCGCATTAAACATTTGTTCATAAAAGTCTAATTGTTCTTCCTCAGTTCTATTAGGACTGGACTGAATAATTTCCATTAAATAATCACCTCTCTTATATATAGATATTGGTTCTGTTGCAAAGTTGAATTTATAGTATAATTTTAACAAAAAGGAGTCTTCTGTATGAACTATTTCAGATATAAACAATTTAACAAGGATGTTATCACTGTAGCCGTTGGCTACTATCTAAGATATGCATTGAGTTATCGTGATATATCTGAAATATTAAGGGAACGTGGTGTAAACGTTCATCATTCAACGGTC
>NZ_LLER01000015.1 GCF_001500315.1 Staphylococcus auricularis
ATGGCGATGACGAAGGTGGAGATCACAAACCAACAAGACCAGGCGATGATGATGACGAAGGCGGAGAACACAAACCATCAAAACCCGGCGATGGTGATGACCAAGGTGAAGACCAAAAACCAAACAATCCTGATGAAAAACCACCCCATGAGCAAGATCCGTCTCATGAGGGTCAAGGTGGAAATCATGGTCATGACGGCCAAGATGGTGAGCATGTGAGACCAAATGACGATCCGCCAGAGGATGACAATCCATCACATGATAATCCAAATCATAATAAACCTGGCATACGTCCAGGTCAAAATGGTCAAGGTTCAAGCGATACACCTTCAAACAGACCAGGAGGACAAGATTTAGGACCGAGACCAAATCAACCTGGCAATCACAACGAACATCATTCAGGTCATAGTCACAATACAAATGCGCCAGGTAACCATAATGCAAATGGTCATACTGCACAAGATGGTAACAACAATCATCAAGGTAATGGCTCACAATCTAGTTCGTCTCAACATAGTCAACAGAACGGTTCAACATCTGGTTATCGACCAAATCAGAGTGAAACGAATCAACAGCAAACGTCCCAACATAGTGGAACTGGAAATAATTCAACACATCCGACTCAATCAGACAATCAAACGACGAACAGTCAACATCATTCAGGACCTATAAATAATGGAAAGTCATCATCTACAAATTCAGATCAAAATAATCAGACGTCTCAAAATACAACATCGTCTAACACAAATCACACGACTTCTAATCAGTCACCACAAAGAACTTCTCAACAAACGACAACTTCACAACAATCATTTGATAACCGACAAACGGTAACAGCAAGTTCGAATAGTAATGCTTCATCACAAAGTCAGAGTGGTCAAAGTAAAGAAAACAATAACAATCAGGGATTGATTAAGCGTTTTAATAAATTAAATTATGGATCGTTTAAATATAATCCATTTGTGATCGATCAAGTCCGTCGCTTAGGTAAGAAAGATGAAGAAGTCACCGATCAGCAACTTTATCGCTTATTAAAACGTCAAGATTTTGCAGATAATCATTATTTAAATGAATTACAACAATCCACAAATTACTTTAGATTCCAATACTTTAATCCATTAAATGCGGATGCTTATTATAAAAATTTAGACAAACAAGTATTAGCTTTAATTACTGGAGAAATTGGTTCAATGCCTGAACTCAGACATCCATCTGAAGATAAATCACATAGTAAATATGAATATCACGATACTAAAGGTGGAGAATATACAGTTCAGAGAGAAGATGATAGCGATCATAAAGGATTATCATTCGAGCGTGCCAATTTTGTTCTCATCATAGGCATCATCGCTATCTTTTTAGGTGTGATAGGTGGCTATTTATACCGGAAAACGAAAAAAACTGAGATATGAGTCATTAAAAACCCCTAATATAGAGAATTTAGCACTCTATATTAGGGGTTTTTATATGTTGTATCGAACTCAGATATCCTAAATGAATTGGAAAACACTTTTACGCATTTTTCTATAGATTATTAAAATAAGAATTGAAGTATAAAGTCTACTTGATCTTGTAGTTCTTTAATTTTATCAGGTCCTAAGGCAAATTGCATAATGACGACAAAACCGTTTTGGAACATGTGAATCAAAATACTCACCCATAACCGTTTCGTCAACACATAAAAGCCACTGAAAATGACACCCATACCAAAATATATCAGCATATGTGTTGGGTCTCCGTGGGCTAGTCCAAAGATGAGTGAGCTGACCGTTGTCGCAATGATGAATGCCACGACTCTGTTACCTTTAATCACATTGTAGAGTTCACCAAAGATGACTTTACGGAAGACGTATTCTTCTAAAATCGGTCCCACTATGGATATGAGCACAATAAAGATTGGAATTTGTTGCGCAATTTCCATTAATTGTGTCGTATTTTCACTTTCTTGTGGCAAATGGAAAATGTAGATGTTAATCATATTAGCAATGATTTGATAAATCATTACGGCGATGTAACCTACAATAGCCCATAATACAATGTAACGTTTTTCTTCTTTAGGTTGTTGTTCGAGTTGGGTTGGATTCTTGGTGAAGAGATGGAGCAGGATAATGAGTATCGCTGCAATAATAAATAGAGTGACTTGGGTGTAGATACCTGCAATGGCCAAGTCTTGCCCTTGTAGATCACCATACGCACCTGTGGCTTGAAGAATCGCAACACCAAATTGAGCTAGCGCATAGATGAAAAGGGTTAAAATGGATATCCATAATCGAGACATAATTGTTTTTAACCTCCAACTTTTCTTTATCCTTCATTGTAGCGTAATTTTCTAATAGGAACAAAGAATAATATATAAGTGTTTTGACTTGAAATATTGACCAACTTTGATTATTATTGAAAGTAAGTTAGCACTCCGGCTATTTGAGTGCTAAAGTTTTGAGTACAAGGAGGAAATAAGCATGTTAAAACCAGTAGGAAACCGAGTGGTTATTGAAAAAATAGAACGAGAACAAACAACAAAAAGCGGTATCGTATTGACTGATAGCGCTAAAGAAAAATCAAACGAAGGGAAAATCATCGCGGTTGGTTCAGGTCGCTTATTAGATAATGGCGAACGCGTGGCACCAGAAGTTAAAGAAGGTGACACTGTCGTGTTCCAAGAATACGCTGGAACAGAAGTTAAAAATGGACAAGATGCTTATTTAATTATAAACGAAAACGATATTTTAGCTATCATTGAAGATTAATTAAAGTAATAAAAAGATAACAATAAACAGGTTGGAGGTTAATCTATCATGGCAAAAGATTTAAAATTCTCAGAAGATGCACGTCAAGCAATGCTTAGAGGTGTAGATAAATTAGCAAATGCTGTCAAAGTTACAATTGGCCCTAAAGGTCGTAACGTTGTACTTGATAAAGAATATGGTTCTCCATTAATTACAAACGATGGTGTAACTATCGCTAAAGAAATTGAATTAGAAGATCCATATGAAAACATGGGTGCAAAACTTGTACAAGAAGTTGCAAACAAAACAAACGAAATTGCTGGTGATGGTACAACAACAGCTACAGTACTTGCACAAGCAATGATTCAAGAAGGCCTTAAAAACGTAACAAGCGGTGCAAACCCAGTAGGCATTCGTCAAGGTATCGACAAAGCAGTTGAAGTTGCAACAACTGCACTCAAAGATATTTCTCAAAAAGTTGAAAACAAAAATGACATTGCTCAAGTTGGTTCAATTTCTGCAGCAGATGATGAAATTGGTGAATACATTTCAGAATCAATGGAAAAAGTAGGTAATGATGGTGTCATTACAATTGAAGAATCAAGCGGTTTAAGCACTGAATTAGAAGTCGTTGAAGGTATGCAATTTGATCGCGGTTATCAATCACCATACATGGTAACTGATTCAGATAAAATGATCGCAGAATTAGATAAACCATACATTTTAATCACAGATAAAAAAATCTCTTCATTCCAAGATATTTTACCATTACTAGAACAAGTGGTTAAAACGAACCGTCCAATCCTTATCGTGGCTGACGAAGTTGAAGGTGACGCATTAACTAACATCGTATTAAACCGTATGCGTGGTACTTTCACAGCTGTTGCAGTTAAAGCACCTGGTTTTGGTGATCGTCGTAAAGCAATGTTAGAAGACTTAGCTATCTTAACTGGTGCGCAAGTCATCACTGATGATCTTGGCTTAGACCTTAAAGAAGCAAGCTTAGACATGCTTGGTACAGCTAAAAAAGCTGAAATTACTAAAGACAATACAACAGTCGTTGATGGTGACGGAGATCAAAACAGCATCGACGCACGTGTCAGTCAATTGAAATCCCAAATCGATGAAACAGATTCAGATTTCGACAGAGAAAAATTACAAGAACGTCTTGCTAAATTAGCTGGCGGTGTTGCAGTCGTTAAAGTCGGTGCAGCAAGTGAAACTGAATTGAAAGAACGTAAATTACGTATTGAAGATGCGTTAAACTCTACACGAGCAGCAGTTGAAGAAGGTATTGTTGCCGGTGGTGGTACAGCGTTCATGAATATCTATGACAAAGTTGCAGATATTGAAGCTGATGGAGACGTACAAACAGGTGTAAACCTTGTACTCAGAGCGTTAGAAGCACCAGTACGTCAAATCGCTGAAAATGCTGGACTTGAAGGTTCAATCATTGTAGAAAGATTGAAAAATGCAGAAACTGGTGTTGGATTCAACGCTTCAACAAATGAATGGGTAAACATGTTAGATGAAGGTATCGTTGACCCTACTAAAGTGACACGTTCTGCATTACAACATGCTGCAAGTGTAGCTGCTATGTTCTTAACAACAGAAGCAGTAGTCGCAAACATCCCTGAAAAAGATAATGATTCACAACAAGGTATGGGCGGCGGCATTCCAGGTATGATGTAATCTCAACTTCTAAATTTAAAATATAGCCCTAAAAATAGAGCCAATTTCTATCTTTCAACGATAGAAATTGGCTTTTTTATTTTTGTATTACAGTGTATAGATTCTATTCATTGCAGAACTTGATAAATGTGTAAAGAGGAAAGATGTCGTTACAGAGTAGAATATTTATTAATAAACCATTTTTATTTTTAATATCAATAATTAATTAAACGTAATAAATACTTTAAGTAATTGTAAAACATATTGATTATAAACTATAACATTGATAACATATTTTTGAACAAATTTACATACAAGCTTGGGAAAATAATTATTTTATGAGGGTTTTTTATTATTTGATTAACTAGTGAAGTTGCCACCTTAGATGGTGGTTACTTTAATGATGAGAGGTTAACATGAAGAAAATAATTTTAATTTTGATTTTAGCAATTTCATTAGCGTTCAGCTTAATAACTATTAATATATTTAAAGAATTATCTTTTTTCAATACGATAATAAAAGACCACGATAAGATTAATTTTAGCTATTCAAGTGAACATAAAAAACATACAGATGATGCATCTAAATATTTTAGAAAAATTGCAAATAATCATCATGTCGGATTAACTAAAGTTACATATACAGGTGAATATGATGTATTGTTCAATACAAACGAGAAAAAATTGCTGAATAAAAGAGATAACAAACATCAGCTAAATTTATTCGATAGTAAAATAAATATAACTGTTGAAAATTTAGCGAATACGCATCATCTCACAGAGGAAGGTACATACTACTTAACAGGTAGCTCTACAGATAAAGAAAAAGTAATAGCACTTATTAATAAAAATGTAGGGGAAACCGTTAGTACAGAAACAGAGGATTTTTTATCTTACTTAACTATTGATACATACAGTTTTTCTTTTTTAATGCTATTAGGTATTTTGGTCATTATTGCGTATTGTCACTATCTTCAACGAAATAAATATAATTATAAAACACTAGCTGATTTTGGATATAGTGTGAGAGAAATAGTAAATTTTATTTTTAGAGATTTAAAACAAACTTTAATAAGTTATGCTATCATTTTTGTAATGGTAGGAATTGGTATTTACATAATTATATACAATGACGTAAATTTATTTAAACCAGTCATTATTTTTATATTTACGATAATTGCTGGTTTGATCTTATTAAGTTTAATCACGTTTATTAACATTTCTATTTTTATGAAAGGATTCTATAAAAATCAAACTCAACCTAATATAACGTTATTCATTTATACATATATCTTATTAGCAATTGTAATGACCGTTTTCTTTACTACTTCAGTTAATCAATTGTTATCTAATAGTAAAGAGTATCGTTCTATCGCTTCATCAATGAAAAATTGGGATTATACGAAAAATGTCTATAAAATTGTTAAGGCTGAAAATGGAGCGCATCATAAAAAATCAATTGAATTAACACAAGATAAGAAATTCGAAAAATTATTCAAAAGTAAAAATAATTTTGGTTTTTTAATAGATACGGAGAATTTTATGGGCGAAGATGAAGGTGACCCTCTATATCTAGTTAATGAAGAGGAAGATAGTAATATTGAAGCAGACGGTAAGACTATAACTATTGATGAAAATTATCTCAAGCTTCATAAAAGAGAAAATATAAACGGAAAAGATGTATTAAATCAGATAGTACATAAAAAATACACACGTAATATTCTAGTGCCGATTAAATTTAAGTCAGATGAAAAAAAGATTGTTAAAAATTTCAAAGAAGATTTTAATTTTAAAAGAACATTAAGTGATAACTCGGAAAAGATTAAGACACCTGTAGATATAAATATTATTTACGTTAGAAATAACATTAAATATCCTACCTATGAACAGACAATAGGTGGAAAAGATAATAAAATCAAAGCGCCAATAGCTATAGTTGAAACAGGCAATGTTAGTAAAAGAAATTTCCAACATTATATGGCTATGTGTTACTTTTTCGAAAGTAAAAGTAAACAACCATATAATGATATTGAGCCTATATTGAAAAAATATCATTTGACTAGTGATCTACCTGCAATAGAATCTGTTTATAATACTAAAATAGATGAAATGAAAGAGATTAAAGGTGAAATTGTGAAGTATGTAGTGCTCGCATTATTAACACTTATTTCATTTATTATTGCACTAATTACAGCTATCCATTTATATTTTGTTAACTGGAAATATACGATTTTTATCAAATATAATTTAGGTTATAGTACTTTATCTACACATAAATACCCACTTTTATTACTTATTTTAATGAATTTTATTTTACTCATGTTGCTAGTAAATCATCATTTGGTTGAGGGATTAGTTATATTTGGAAGCATTTTAGTATTAGAGATTATCATTGTAGCTTTTGAATTCCTCATATTAAATCAAAAAAACAAAAACGATATTTTGAAAGGAAAAGAATAAACTATGATTAATCTAAATAATGTATCGAAAAAGTTTGATAATGCGGCCATCTTAAAAAATGTAAATCTTTCTGTAGAGAATGGTGAGTTTGTCATTATCAAAGGCGAAAGTGGTCGAGGTAAATCAACATTATTGAATATCATGAGTTTACTTGAACCACCTACAAGTGGAGCAATATCATTTAATGGTAAGACGGTGGAAACTAAAGCAATGATTCGTAAACTAAAGAAAGAGGATATTGCTTATATTTACCAAAACTATGGTCTTATCGAAAATAAAACGGTCTTTGATAATTTAACACTTCCATTAAATGTATCGAAAAAAGATAAAACACTTATATCAAAAACTGTGCAATCCTTAGGTCTCTCAAAAGAGATATTAAGTAGAAAAGTATTTACTTGTAGTGGTGGGGAGCAACAACGTATCGCGATTGCTAGAACAATTTTGAAGCAGCCATCTATCATTTTCGCAGATGAAGCTACTGGAAATTTAGATAAAACCAATGCTGAAGATGTCATCCAAATATTTAAAGATTTGAATAGAGAGGGTGTGACTATTGTAATGGCAACACATGATTCAGACTTCTTTGATATAGGGACGCAGCTCATAGATTTAGATAAATAAATTTAAAAGTATAAAGAAAAGGTATAGCACTAACATCGTAACGTTGTGTGCTATACCTTATTTATATTGATAGTACTTTATTTAGTTTTTCAAATCGTCAATCGCTTTGGCAATGTTTTCGAATACGTGTGGAATGTCATCTTTTTCAATGCAACTGAAAGCAATACGGATGTCTGTATCGTTCAGTGCGATAATGCCGATTGAATAGTTTTCGATAAGATGTTTACGTAGTTGCTCAGGGTCAACGTCTTTAATTTTAATTGCCATGAAATAGCCTGAATTAAAATCATAAGGTTGCCAGTAATTTTGATATTTATCGGCATAGACTTCTTGTTTAGTGACTTCATAACGTGCTTGTAAGGTATCAATATTGTGTTGGATTTCCTTTTCAAATGTTTCAGGATGCTCTAACACATATTTTACTGCACTTTGTGAAGGCATTGCGCCGCTTGAAATATTAGAACGAATAAGACCTTTGAGTTTTGCTTCTAATACTTGTTGTGTCGTTTCATCTTCAATACCAAATGTGATAAAGCCTACACGTAAGCCCCAAGCGAAGAATTCTTTAGTAGCTCCATCTAAACGAATAGGAAGTAAATTTTTGCTATCTACTTGAGTTAATGCTGTAAAGATCGATTGTGTATATACATCTTCATAAAATAATCCGTAGTAAGCGTCATCGACAATTGCAATGACGTGAGTGCCACGTTCTGCAAGACGCTTAACCGCATCCATGATATCTTTCACTTCATCTGTAGTTGGTGTATAACCTGTAGGATTATTCGGATAATTAAGTAATAAAATGACCTTATCTTTATTAAAATGGTCAAGGGTTTCTACAAGTGCTTCAGTTGTATAATGGCCTGATTGATCAAAAATAGGGTAAGTACTGATTTCTGCTTGATGGCGGGTTGTATAAACGAGTTTGTAGTTACACCAGTTATGGTTTGGTAATAATAAGGTATCTCCGCGATCTACAAATAAATCTCCAATTAAGGATAAACCGTGTGTTAAAGCATTGGTAACAAGTGGTTTACTGATTTGTGATGCATTTAAGTCAGGATTTTCTTTTAACATTTTTTGTTGCCATAATTCGCGCAACTGTTCTAATCCTTGAGGTGGTGCGTAAGGAAAGACTTCGTCTGAACTTAGGTGATTAAATACGTCAAAAAGTGTATCTGCGTACATTTTTTGATCACTGTAAGTCGCCATACCTATCGTCGCATTATATGAAGTAGATTTAGCTTCTGCAGATTGAGTGAGTATACCTTTAGGATAATAAATATTTTTACCTAGATCGGATAACATGTTTAACGTCTCAGGGGAAGCTTTGTATAATTGTTCATTTAACTCTATAGCTAGAGGGTTCATCGTGGCATCAACCTTCCTTATCTTTATTCATAATTATATCTTATCTTGAACTGTCATAAAGATAAAGTCAAGGCACATTTCATACAATGATTTCATGTGTGGTGGTTTTCTTTCTCATGTTGTTATGTGACAATAGAAATGTATATGTTTAAGTAGAATTTAATTTATAATATAGGTGTTCGAGGTGAAAACGTGAAGCATTTAACCAAAATATTTGTCATCTTAGCTCTTGCACTCTTTGTCTTTGGCTACTATTTACAAGCAACGGATAATGAAGATGCGGGGATAAAATTATTAATCGCTTCTATTATGTTTATGATTTGTGCGTTCATTAATCGTAATAATGAAAGAAAAAAGCGCAATCAGGATAAAAAATAAGCTCAGATATCACATACCTAAGTAGTACTTAGTTCGTACTATTTAGGTATTTTTTTATGACATTGTATAGGTGAATAGCTAAACTGTATATATACAAGATATACAGATAAACACTTTTAAGCCCTTTATTTGCGCTAAATTTAAAAAAGGGGTTTACAAAAATGTATATATTGTATATATTGAGTATATACAGTTAGTTGGGAGGTCATCATGAAAATATTATTAAAAAATAATAGTGAACAGCCTATTTATGAACAGATTACACAACAAATCAAAGAGAACATCTTGAAAGGGCAAGTTTCACTCGGTGAACATCTTCCTTCGATGAGAGAATTAGCGAAAGATCTCGGCGTCAGTGTGATTACAACAAAGCGCGCATATGAAAACTTAGAAAACGATGGATTTGTTTACACCATCAGAGGAAAGGGCACATTCGTGAATAAACAAAATAGTGACATTCTCAAAGAAAAACAATTTGTCGTGATTGAGTCATTAGCACGATCAATGACTAAAGAAGCAAAAACAATTGATATGCCGTTATCAGAAATGATTGAAATTCTCACAATGATTTATGAGGAGGAAGAAGAATGAATGCGATAGAGTTAGAACACGTGAGCTATCATCAGAAAAAATTTGAATTAAACGATATTTCTTTTAAAGTTCCAAAAGGTTATGTAACTGGTTTTATCGGACCCAATGGTTCAGGTAAAACAACAATTATACGATTGATTATGGACTTGTTACAACAAGATACCGGTCGAATCACTTTGTTTGAACAACAAATGAAAGATAACGCAGTGAATATTAAAGATAGAATTGGTTTTATTTACTCTGAACTGTATTTAAATGATAAATGGAAAGTTAAAAAAGTTGAAAACATCATCGCTCCGTTTTATTCACAGTGGGATCATTCCATTTTTGCAGGTTATTTACAACGATTTGGTATAGATGCTGAGGCTAAAATTAAATCTCTTTCAACCGGAACGAAAATGAAACTCTCCATAGCGATTGCGTTTAGTCATCATGCAGAATTATTTATTCTTGATGAACCTACTTCCGGTCTTGACCCAATCGTGAGAAACGAAGTGCTCGAGATGATTCAAGAAGAGTTGATTGATGAGAATAAAACAGTATTGATCTCAACACATATTATTTCAGACCTAGAAAAAATTGCCGATCACTTAATTTATTTAAAAGATGGTGAAATCGTAGTCGATGACTTTATCGATGAACTGTTAGACAATTACCAAATTGTTCAAGGTAATATCAATCAACTGGATGGAGAATTAAAAGCACTAACCACACATATTGAATATAGTCAAACTGGTTATACGGCACTCACAACAGAAAGCAACGCATTTAAAGAGTTGTTTGGTAGTGATGTGGTTGTGACTAAACCTACTATTGAAGCGTTAATGGTTTATTTAGGAAAAACAGATAATGCGGTTATCCGCCAAACTAGACAACCTTCTATGGAGGAGATTTAATTGAAACAACTTATTATTAGAAACATAAAATTACGCAAAACTACGCTTATTGTTTATGGCATACTTCTTTTATTACTACCGATATATGTATGGATTAATAGTGGAGCATACAAGGCGATTAATGAAAGTCAAAGTCAACTTAGTCGTTTAGCTATTCCAATTGACATTTTTATAATCATTTTTTCATTACTATTCACAGCTGCTATGACGATATTAATCATCAAAGATGCAGGGCATGCTTTCCGTTTCCACAGTAAATTAGGGGACAATAAAGTATATCACTTTTTTGCTAGTTTACCTGTATCTAAAAAAGATATGTTAAATGCAAATTATATTACAGTGTTATTGTTTACATTTATCGGAGCGGCAATATTTGGTTTGTATAACGTAATAGGCAATCAAGACAACGTGACTTCTCAGTTTACTAATTCAATCCTGTTATATATCGGAATTAATTTATTTGCTGTTCCTCTCGCTTTTAGACAATTCACAGAGAAGAAAAGCGAAAAAGTATCTTATATTTTTTATTTAATCACAGCGTTTATCCTCATACCGATTGCAATATCTGTAATTCAGTTAGGTATATATGTGTTATATATCTTTTTCGGTAATGGCGATGCTCTAGGAATAAACATTTATATCGATAATGCATATTTACCATATGCCTATCTCATTATTGGTGGACTCAGTTTCATCATTAATTATTTCATTCAATATCGTAAATTAAAATAATTCATCAACTAGAAGGAGGAGACATATGGAACTAAAAAGTGTAACTAAAAAATACAACGAACATACCGTTTTAGACCATATTGACTTTGATTTTGGACAGAGTCGTATCGTTGGTTTAATTGGTAAAAACGGTGTCGGAAAAACGACTTTAATGAAAGTGATGAATGGTAACATTGTTAACTATTCTGGAGAAGTAGGTCTGAGTAAGGAACATGAAGTAGGCTATCTGATTGAACATCCTAAGTTATATGATAATAAATCAGGATTGTATAATTTGAAATTGTTTGCGCAAGTTCTCGGTGCAGGATTTGATAAACAATATACAGATCAAATCATCGATGCCTTTGGAATGAGACCTTATGTGAAAAAGAAAGTTAAAAAATATTCTATGGGTATGAAACAAAAATTAGCCATAGCTGTATCGTTAATGAATAAACCTAAATTTTTAATTTTAGATGAACCTACAAACGGTATGGATCCAGACGGTTCTATCGATGTACTTACTACAATTCAGTCGCTCGTTGAGGAATATGACATGAAAATCTTAATTTCAAGTCACAAATTAGAAGATATCGAATTGATTTGTGATCGTGCCGTATTCTTAAGAGATGGTCAGTTTGTACAGGATGTCAACATGGAGGAGGGCGCTCCAACTGATGCAACTGTTTTAACAGTTGAGCTCTCAGATTTCAGTGCAGCCATCGATTACTTAACAGAACACTTTAACGTGAAACAATCACAAAAAGAAAACGGTGAAATCATTTTACAAGCTCAACAAGATTACCAACCGATATTAAAAGGATTGGCTGAACGTGATATCTATCCTAAATTCATAGAAACACGTAAAAGTTCTTTACGTGATACTTACTTTAACATTAATCAGAAAGGTGGCCAATCATGAATATAGCACAACTCGTTAAATTTGATATCTACAGTATAATTAAAAGTCCTCTGACGTATTTAGCACTTATTTTGACTTGGGCACCTATGATTTTAGTTACCGTTTTACAAAATCAACAAAATGATGAAGTAGATGCAGAAATGTTATTAGAAATGGGCAGTTGGTTCTTCTCAGTCGTGGGTCTACTCTTCGTAATCAAAACACTTACGCGTGATATTTCCCAAGGTACGTTGCAGTTATTTATGAATAAAACAAGCCATCGTATCGGTTACGTGATAGCTAAAACCATTTCAATCATCTTTATCGCTGTATTGATGACAGGTATTCTTGCAGCGACCATCTTAATCATTGAAGGTGTCACTGATGGTTCCAATGTGAAAGGTGACAAATTCTTAGATTTACTTTGGTTCTATATCATTTTCCAATTGTTTTATGGATTATTACTTTATCTATTTGCCCTTGTGGTACCTAAAACGGCCTTGATTTTCACATTAGGTATTTTCTTAATCTTATTTGTACCTTTTGCTGAACCATTCCTACCAATGATTCCGAAAATAGGGGAACACATTGAAGATTCATTGAAATACATTCCGTTTAGTTATTTAACAGATAAAACAACGGATGGAGATTATACCTTCACCAACTGGCAATGGTTTATCTCTGTAGCTTCAATCGTTGTACTATTCATTGTGAATCTCTTCTATGTCTCTAAAAAAGATATTTAATTTTAGATTTAAATAGCCATTAAATCGTGATTCGCTATTGAACTTGATTTAATGGCTATTTTTTAATTATTTCTATTTCGTTTTACCATTTAATTAACCAATAATTTATTGATAATTGAGTCATATACGTTTTTCCACATCGTAGAATCTGATTTATAACGATTCAACATGATGCCGATTTTTTCATTAGAACGATCTTCATAAGTTGGATCATCTTTAGGTGGTAAATCCGAGCGAATGTCAGTCACAAAGTTTTGAACCTCTCTCGCACGTGGACCCCACACTGTTTTTTGTCGATAGTTATCGTTTAGGAAAATAAAGATTGGAATGGAACGTGCAGTTCCGTTTGTTAGGTACTGATCAATCAAATCAGTGTCTTCATCTCTATGAAATACACGTATTTCAAGGTTTAAAGCCTCACTAATATGCTTAAGAATTGGCAGGTTCATCATTGCATCACCGCACCAATCTTCAGAAATTACGAGTACTTTACTATAGCTCGAAGATTTCAATTGATCTAAACGTTCATCATCTTGAGGAAGTGAAAACGCTTGGTAAATTGATAATACATTCTCTTTATTTTCTGTCATGTCATCAATATATTGCTCCACAGGTTGACTGTTTTTAAAATAACTTTCTAAAGTTGTCATTTGAAACCCCTCCTCTAAGTTTATTGAATTAATTATAACAATTTTAAAAAAATAAAGAAACGGGAAGCGCTTACACCAAAAGTACTGCTCTCTTTTTTAGCAAAAAGGTGAAACAACGCTAACTCTATGCTATATTAAAATGGAAAATTAAAATTTTTGAGCTTAAAATTCATTCATAATTTCGTATTTTAAAAGAACAAAATATGAGGATTGTAAAAATCTTGTTATATTTATTGGGGATAACAATATTTTAGAATATGAAATTGAAAAAAGGTTTGAAAAGGTATGGATGATTGAGTTGTGTAGTCATTTTAGTCAACGCGATATAGCTTGTTTGGGAGCAGGCTGATCTCCAAATGACGTAGGGTCATGATCAAAGGATTAAAGTGCACTTAAGTTTCTATACAATTTCAAACTTCAAGTATTCGTATTAAGGGAATTAATAAACATTTTCATTCACGTGATGCCGTTTCTAAGAGAGGGAGGGATGGAAATCAAATGGATAAAATTACGTTTTTAAATGAATTAGAGCAAGAACTTGCACCGCTGTCTAAAAAAACACGGGACAATCAAATGTATGATTACGAGAGATACTTTTTTGAACAAGAAAGCAACGGGAAAAATGAATATCAGATCATGGGGGAACTAGATTCACCCAAACAAATCGGTAAGAAAATCGTAGCGAATCATGCGATCACAAATGCGGAAACAGAACCAAGTATGAAAGCAATTGGTAAAGCTATCTTTGCTTCATTAGGCTTGGGGCTCGTATCGTTATTGATTATTTTATTACCGATGATTTTTGTGGGATTGATTGTTTTAACCTTTATGCTCATGGCGTTTGGTTTTATGTCTGCACCTCTATTCTTAATCGTGCACAGTGTTGTGAATCAAAACATGAGTGTCGCGATGAGTAACTATCTTTTTGCGTTTTCATTTAGCGGACTCGGTATTATGATATTGGTATTAATTTTAAAACTTGTACAGTATATATATAAATTAATCATCAAATATCTACGTTGGAATATTGGCCTCATTAAAGGAGGTACGCTCAGATGAGAAAGTGGTTTTTAATTGGCTTAGGCATTTTTTTAACGTGTTTCATACTAGCGACAATCATGTGGTTTGGGTTTGAGAAGCAAGATAATAAAGCGAATGTCGTAGAAAAAACGTATAAAGATTCTAAAATTAGTCAATTTAATGTTGACGCCTCTACCTCTGAGGTGAAGTTACATCCTGGCTCTAAATTCAAGGTTTACTATAAGGGGAAAAAGGCCGCTAACGTAAAGAAACAAGATCAGACAGTCAAAATTGAAGAAGATAAAGAAGCGAATGATGATTATGGATTAAACTTCAATCCATTTAGAAATTCCCAAAATATGATAGATATTACAGTGCCTAAACAACAGATAGACGTGGCGAAGATCAAGGCATCAGGTGGACGCATGGATATTGAAGATATCGATATTAAAAAGGTAGTATTATCCAATGAAAAAGAACCAGGACAATGGGTGACAGTTAAAGATTCGGTTATTGATCAACTGCGATTCAATGCAAAATCGACAGCGTTAAGTATCGATAAAAGTAAGATTAAAGATGCAAACATCAAGTCAGAGCAAGCACCTTTAGATATTGCAGATACAGTGTTACAAAAAGCGATTTTAATCAATAGAGAAGAGGACATTAATTTAGAACGGATTAGTGGTATAAAAAGCATTAAAGGCTCCACACATCAAAGTAGTATCAACGTATCATTTAAAAATAAACCTGAGAATATGATACTGAAATTAAATCCAGTAGAAGGTAAAAGTTATGTTGAAAATGAACATTTCGTTAATGATAAAGTAGGTAATGGTGAAAATGAGCTTGAACTTTATACTGAACAAGGTGATATTGTGATTGAATAAAAAAGGATATCTTACAGTTTAATGATAGTAATCATTAACTTTCGTTAAAATAGGGACTTAACACTGAGCAACATAAAACGCACAGTGTTAAGTCTTTTTATGTGGAATGATTGATCTAAATATTTGCAAATGTGATAGGGGTGTCAATGATACCTGTAATCGTTTCTTGACTAAGCTCTTCTCCATTTAACCATGCATTGAAGTCAAAACGTGCAGGAGTCTGTTTTTCACCTAAACCAAGCCAAGCGACTAACTGTTGAGGTTCATACATGGCTGTATGAATCGTACCTGACCAACTTCGAAATTGTTTGCTATAAATTTCGTATTCTGGATCGTTAAAAATTTTGAAAGCATCTTGTTTCGATAAATCTGAGGATGTTTGTTTAAGTAAACGGTGTAATCGTTCTTTTGATTTTTTCGTGTAGTTACGATTTTCGTGTGTCAGTAACTTATAGTGGTTGGTACATGTCTTATCGTATCTTACATCTATAGCACGTGGAGACGCCTCGATAATGGCGTGATTTAACTGACGATCCATCACGATATAACTGAAAGAACTGCGGTGTGGGAGTTCTTTTAAGAAGCGGATTGCTTCCTCCACATCTTTACAACATTCTAGTATGAGTCGCCCAATCATATAACAGACGAAACCATCACCTGGATTTTTGCGGTGCATAAAATTATAGCCCATAGAAAGTCCAGATTCATTCATACCATCCATTCGACCTGTAATACGGGAAGTTGGGCCAATTTGCGCTAAGCCACCATCATTGGGTTGAAAGAGGAGATATCGGCCATCGTAAGTAGCAGGATGGTAATCATAATTTCGCACCATGTAATCACTCCCCAAGAACACAGTACAACCACTTTCTTTTTGAGGTGCGAAGCGATAATTAGCAAAGTTGAGTACCATTTGTTCCATCGGCAATTCTAAGACCGTTTCCATGCCTTTAATTTCTTCCCAGATTTGTGGGGCGTACATTTGGAAGACGTGATATGTTTCATCAACGTCCACATTAAAACGAGGTTTTCGTTTTTTCCATTCTTTCTCTCTATTTTTTAAAATATTGGTTTGTTTGATCCATTGAGCTGCTTTAATACCGAGATCGTAATGTGAGCCCCTAAAGGACATGACATCAGATTGTACATCTTGCATTTGTTGAACACCTGCCAATATCAGAATCAATGTTTATATCATACGTTTTCAAATGCGTTGTTTGTTTTACTCGTTATGCATTTAAATGTAATATAAAAACAATCAAATTACAATACTGCCGCTACATTAACCACTTCTTACAAAATTGTAATTTTATGTAAGCGATTAGTAATTGTATTATTTCATGTTTTCATTTACAATAAATTTAGACATTAAATATTTTACATTTGTGAGGTGATATGAATGCGTAATTATTATAATACGATAAAAGGCGTATTTAGAAGATGGTGGAGAAATTAACACTGCTTATATAGCGAATATGCTCTTTACAATTGGTGACATGAACTAAAGTAATGTTTGAATCACTTCTCCATAAAATTGACAACACACACTTCTTTAATGTTAAGCTTAATAAATAGTTTCAGGTAAATGTGATTATATTCTTTTTATTAGGGTATATATTTATCGATACTTATTTTTATGCTATTATTAACGATAGCTAAAATAGAAATTTATTGAGGTGAATCAAACATGTGGAATTTTATTAAAGGTTTATTCAAATTTGTATTCTTTACTGCTGTCACATTAACAGTAGTAACTGGCGTTGGTATTGCTGCTTTCGCTTACATCTTCAAACAAGACTTTGAAGATATTGAAAATAAAACAAAAGAACTTGTTTCTGATATCGAATCAAACAACTAATACAATTTGAATATCATATAGGGCAGGCTGGGACTGATGAAGTTCCAGCCTTTTGACATATCAATAATATAAAAATGAAGGTTGGCTGAATTGAAACGTGGGCATAAAATGCGTTCCAATTTCAGCCTTTTTGTATGTTTGAATGAAGCTTGTTCATCATAAAGTTGAATTACTTGTTTTACTCAGAGTGGGTGAATACGCATGACATCAAATAATGAAAAGCAGACTTTTTCTCCATTAGCACAAGATTTACCTTCCAAGACCATATTTAAAGTATCGATACGAATGATGTACATATCAATATCGTTAATCCAACCTTCTTCGTAGTATTCGATTTGTACTGGATAGTTCTGATGTAAAGCTTGATGGAGTTGGAGGTTAAGTTCATGAAGTTGATCATCTGAGAGCACTGGACGTTCTATCTTATCTTGATCTGCGACGTATTGTTTTAATCGTTCGAACTGTTCGGGTAAAGTAGCGAACGGTTGCCATTTCACCATACCGCGCCCTTTAGGAATGTTTGGATTCAAGTATTGGCGCGGGATCTTACGATAATCTGTTTCATGTTTATAACGCTCAGGTATCATTTTTATCCTCCTTTCAAAATCTATTATAGAACATTTGTTCGTGTTTTTGCAATATATTTTTGGCGTTAAGAGAAATTAATTCTCGACACCTTTAACGAACTTCATATGTGTTGAACAATCTATGAGAGTGGCTCAACTAGACCTCGACCTCAGTAGTTGGTAAGATGAAGTTAAGAAAATAACGAAATGGTACTGGAGTGAAGCATTATGACAACAACTGGATATGTAGGTACGTATACGAAAAAAGAAGGCAAAGGCATTTATCGTTTTGAACTCGATGAAGCACAAGGTAAACTCACTGAAGTTACTACAGGTTATGAACTTGAAGCTTCTACATATGTGCAACAACATGGTCCTTTCTTGTATGCAATTACTAAAGAAGGTGAGGATTGTGGACTTGCAAGTTTACGCATCAACGATGATGGGACATTGACATTGATTAACCAATGTTTAGCGTCTCAAGGTGGTACAGGATGCTACGTCGATGTTTCTGCAGATGGTCGCTTTATTTTTGAAGCGGTGTATGGTAATGGACTGGCTCGTATATACGAAGCGGATCCTGAAACAGGTGAAATCAAACGGCTCATTCAGGAAGTGGCTCATCAATACCCAACAGGTCCGAAAGAACGTCAAGATGGCTCTCATGTACATTTCTTATCTCAAACACCAGACGGCCACTACGCCGTTGCAATGGATTTAGGTACAGATAAAGTTGTGACCTATCAATTTGATGAAGATGGCTTACATGAATATAAAGTCACTGACTTTGAGCCAGGTGATGGACCGCGCCATATTACATTTTATGAAGGTGGCCATTATGCATATATCGTGCATGAATTATCAAATTACGTGAGTGTTGTATCCTACGATGATGGGGCGTTTGAGGAGCTTGAGCGACACCTCACAATTCCTGAGGATGCACCGAGTGATACGAAACTTGCGGCAGTGAGATTATCCCATGATCAACAATTTTTATATATCTCAAACCGCGGGGATAATAGTATAGCTATCTTTAAAGTACAAGAGGCAGGGTCTTCTATAGAACTCGTAGATATTGTGAAAAGTGAAGGCGATTTCCCAAGAGATTTTAATATAACAGCTTCAGATGATTATCTCGTCTGTGCACATCAACAAGGGGGCTATGCATTAGTTGTATTTAAGCGTAATAAAGCAACAGGTCAACTGACTTTAGTAGATAAACAACAGACCGCTCCTGAAGGGGTATGTGTCCAATTTCTAAAATAAATAAACACAAAAAAGCCATGGTAACGAGTGGGACTGACTGTCCTGACGTTTCCATGGCTTTTTTGTTATTAGTTGTTAAAGAAGGCTTTAATGTATTTTAATTTTCCTTTATATGGAGGGAAGAGTAAGCTCGATTCCAGTCGTGTCGTTTTAAAGGTATACGATTTTTTATGACTAAATGTATCGAAGCTATATTTACCGTGATAAGCACCTATGCCTGAATGACCGACGCCACCAAATGGAAGAGAAGGATTTGTAATATGCATCAGTGTATCATTAATAGCACCACCACCGAATGATACTTCATTGAGTATGCGATCTGTTGCATTTTCATCTTCACTAAAGAGATAAAGGCTTAGTGGTTTAGGATACTTATGAACAAACTCAATGGCTTCGTCAAATGTATCATATGTGATGATAGGGAGTAATGGACCAAAAATTTCTTCTTGCATGATCTTGGCATTGGCAGTCATATTTTCAATTAACGTAGGGCCAATATATCGGTCATCACGATCAGTGTCACCACCGAAAACAACATCTGCATGGTGTGTCTGCACTAAATCATTTAAGCGCATAAAATGTTTGTCATTGACAATTCGTCCGTAATCTTCACTCTGTTGGGGTGTGCGCCATAGAATTCTTGAATCGTTGTCTTGAGTGCACGTAGGAGTTGTGGTTGCACCTTACGATCAACAAGAATGTAATCTGGAGCGATACAGGTTTGACCCGCGTTGACGAACTTTCCGAAGCAAATGCGTTCACTTGCAACCTTGATGTTTGCTGTTTCATCCACGATGACAGGGGATTTACCTCCGAGTTCTAAGGTTACAGGCGTGAGTTGTTTGCTTGCTTTTTCATAGACGTTGCGACCTACTTTTTCACTACCTGTAAAGAAGATGTAGTCAAAGGGAAGATCGAGCAATGTCTCTGTAACTGCTGCATCTCCTTGTACTGTCGTTACATATTGAGGTTCAAAGGCTTCACTGATTAACGTTTCAATAACAGCAGATACGTGAGGTGTATACTCTGATGGTTTGATGATGGCTGTGTTACCTGCAGCGATGGCACCGATCAGTGGCTCGATGACGAGTTGGAAAGGGTAGTTATACGGTCCAATGATCAATACTGTGCCATAGGGTTCTTTCATAATGTAACTTTTAGCTGGAAACATGTATAAAGGCGTATTGATTTGTTTCCGCTTTGCCCAATTTTTAAGTTCCTTACGTGCAGTTTTGATATTTTTTAAAACGAATCCAATTTCTGTAGCATAGGCTTCAACTTCGTTTTTACCTAAATCTTTAGCGAGTGCTTCTAGTAAATCTTTCTCATGATTACGAATGCTGTGACTCAAAGCTTTTAAACGTTTCTTTCTAAATTTGAGCTCTTTTGTTTCATGTGTGTTGAAGTATTGTTTGCTTTGCGAAAATAAAGTTTCAACTGAGGTCAATGTGTATACCTCCTTTACGTCTATAGTGATAAAAAGAAGTGGAATAGAAATCAAAAGTGCGTATGATTTAATGAACATTGAATCCCGCATCAGATTTCGCATTCCACTTCTTAACGTGTCTGGCTGTGATCATTTAGAAATTTATTCTATTGTTTGAACAGTTTAATAAAAATTGCGATACTGCAACTATTTTCATCTTACACAGCTTTTCCATCTCGTTCTTGTCGAAGATGTTTAATTGTGAGTTAAGACACGATTTTGTCTGTCTTATTTTAAAGCGTCAGTGATTTGAGGTACGACTTGTTTTTTACGAGATACAACGCCTGGTAAGAACGCAGTACCGTTGTCTAATTCTACATCAAATGCAGTACCTACTTTATCTTTTTCTGCACCTACAACGAGGACTTTAGAATCACTGTTGATGATATCTGTGACGAGCAATACAAATAAGTCATATTTTTCATCGGCACTGACTTCTAACATTTCTTTTTCTAGTGCATCACGGCGATCAAATACTTCATCGATATCAACCGTATTTACTTGAGCGATACGTGTTTTGTAGTCACCCATGTCGAATGTTTTTGCATCCATGTTGATGATGTCTGCTTCAGATTTATCAGTTGTTGAAGCACCTGCTTTTAACATGTCTAGGCCGTAAGATTCTAGATCAACATCGGCAATTGATTTTAATGCTTCAGCTGCTTGTACATCTTCTTCAGTACATGTTGGTGATTTGAATAATAAGCTGTCTGAAATAATACCAGAAATCATAAGTCCGGCGATTTCAGGTTTGATTTCAAAGCCGCGTTCTTTGTACATTTTATAAAGAATTGTAGCTGTACAACCTACTGGTTCAGCACGATAATAAAGCGGTGCTGCTGTTTCGAAGTTAGCGATACGGTGATGGTCAATCACGTGTTGAACCGTCGCATTTTGAATGGAATCTGCACTTTGTTGTGCTTCGTTGTGGTCGACTAAAATCACGTGTTGATCTGTGAGGTCATCAGTAAGTAATTCGGGTGCTTCAACTTTGAAATAGTCTAACGCATATTGTGTTTCTGGTCCCACTTCACCTAAGCGATAAGCAGTTGCATCGGCGTTACCAGTTTGATGTTCGAAGTCTGCCATGATCAATGCTGATGAAATAGCATCAGTATCTGGATTTTTGTGACCGAAAATATAAGTTTTTGTCATTGTTAACTTCTCCTTATCTTATTATTGTATTGCTCTCATTTTATCACGTTTAGGTCCTAATCTTCTACTCTAGCACCCAATGAATTTTCAAAGTGAGTCAATGCCCAGTCATGGCCAGTTTGGTCGAATGAAGCAACACCGCTTTTCGGTATTGTCATGTGGTAACCTAGGTTATATCCTCCAACTGCTGTGTGTAAGACACAAATATCCGTACATACACCGACGATTTCGATATTTTTAATATCTCTTGCGCGTAACATGGCATCTAGTGGGGTACCATGAAATGAGTCATAACGTGTTTTGTCTAAGAAATGTACATGTTCGTGATCTTGTATCGCTTCGTATGTGTCTTTCACTTCACCATAGAGTTCACGCCCTGGTGTATTGGCAATGTTGTGAGGTGGAAATAAGTTATATTCTGGATGTGTTGTGTCATTTTCATAATGTAAATCCATCATCATGAAGATATCTTGTTCTGCTTCATCATATGCTTTCATGCGTGAAACGATAAATGGTTCAATATCTTGCGCTGGTTTTCCTGCTGTGAGTTGCCCATCATCTGCAACAAAATCATAAGAATAATCTACAACAATTAAAGCTTTATTTCCCATTAAAAATTCAACTCCCAATCTTAGTATGAAATTTTATATTCAATAGCATAACGCAGATTGAAAAAGATTGCTAATTAACTGAAAATGAGCAAGATCGTCTGTGAATCGATGTATAGATCACAAAAAATATAATAAAATGAAATACAAATTAAGCTTTTCATGTTATAACAATCGTACCTTAGTTCGTTGCTAGTTCATTTAAGACGGAGCCATAAAACGGGTTTGGTAATGATTAAACGGATTCGAATCATTTAAAGGAGAATGGAAAGATGATTATAAATGCCAGAGACTTTGGCTTAAAAGGCGGCCACAAATTTAAGGATACGTTCGCATTACAACGTGCGTTGAATTATGCGAAAAAGCATCCAGGTACTACAATCTATGTCCCTAAAGGTGTCTATCATATTGCTAAAGCATTAATTATTTATCAATCCACGACATTGTGGCTCGACGACGAAGCGGTATTACTGAGAAAGGGAAGAGATGCATTATTAAAAAATGGGCATCGCTTCAAATTGTACCATGGCTATGACGGTAACAGTCACATTCATATTTATGGCGGTACATTTGATATGAATGGTGTGCAATATCCCTATAATAATACGGCATTGTGTATGGGGCATGCGACGGATATTCAACTCAGTCATGTCACTATTAAGGATGTCGTAGGTGGTCATGGAATAGATGTATGTGGTGTGAATGGTTTTTATGCGAATCACTGTCGGTTCATCGGTTTTAACGATGCTGAGGGCACACGGTCATTTTCTGAAGCAATTCAACTCGATATCCAAGTTCCAGGGGCATTTCCAAAATTTGGTACAACAGATGGCACGATAACTAAAAACGTCATCATCGAACATTGTTACTTTGGTGATTCTGACACTTGTGGAATGGGTGCATGGAATCGCGCGATCGGGTCCCATGCCAGTCGCTATGATCAATTCTATGAGAACGTACACATTCGCTATAATACGTTTGAAGGTATTCAATTTTATGCGCTCACCTTATTAAAGTATAAAGATACATTCAATCATCATAATACTTTTAACCATTGTATAGGGGGTCTCCGATATTTAGCTGTAAAAGATGGCAAAAATGCGACGAACCAACAGGGGTATGACATGGGCACACAGGCAGGCTGTAATTGTCATATTTATCAAAATGAATTTAATGGTGGAATGAAAAAGGATGCGATTCATATTCGTAGTTATCATAGTATCCCACATCATAACGTATTGATTGCGAGTAATGATTTTAAACATAAAAATCAGCGTATTCATTTAGAAGATATCAATAATTTAAGATTAGATACATCCGCTAAGGCACGGATGACTGTGCGTAGTACACGTCTTAGAGCACCCCATTCAATTAGCTTTAAAGAATAAATAGTAGTTGTGTAAGCGCTTTAATATTTGTATAATTATTCTATAGTGTGGATATAAATATTAAAACTACATAGAACTATCATTTTATAGCTGTGCAATTTTTCGTGTTGAATGGCTTCATTTTAAACCGAAATTGTGCAGAGAGAGTGGGGGATGGCGATGTTTAATCAGAACAAGCCGATGTTTCCAAACTATTTGACGTTTTTCTCACACAAACAACAGGGCAAGTCTTATAGTTTAGGACAGTTCATAGGGCTCATCTTAGGGCCGGTGTTATTCATTTTAACGTTAATGTTTTTTCATCCTGAAGGTCTAGCATGGAAAGGTGTTTTCGTTCTAGCGATGACTTTATGGATAGCAGTGTGGTGGATTACTGAAGCGATACCGATTGCAGCGACGAGTTTATTACCATTGATATTGATGCCATTAGGGCATGTACTTACACCTGAAGAGGTATCGGCTCAGTATGGTAATGATATTATTTTTCTATTTTTAGGCGGGTTTATTTTAGCGATTGCGATGGAACGGTGGAATTTACATACCCGTGTCGCACTCACAATTATTAAGACACTAGGGACAAGTACGGGTAAAATTATGCTCGGTTTTATGATTGCGACCGGTTTTCTATCCATGTTTGTCTCAAATACAGCAGCGGTTATGATCATGATTCCGATTGGACTTGCCATTGTGAATGAGGTCAATGAATTAAAAGGTCGGGAGATTGAGCAGCAACATATTTCAAAATTTGAAAAATCATTGGTCCTTGCGATTGGTTATGCTGGAACGATTGGTGGATTGGGTACGTTGATAGGTACGCCACCGTTAATCATTTTAAAAGGACAATTTCACTCAGCATTTGGCCAAGAGTTAAGTTTTGCGGAATGGATGATTGTCGGTATACCAACTGTTATCGTACTACTCTTATTCGTCTGGCTCTATTTACGTTACGTCGCTTTTAACCATGGATTAAAAGAATTACCTGGGGGTAAAGCGCTCATTCAACGTAAACTGAATGAATTAGGCCGTATGAAATATGAAGAGAAAGTTGTACAAGCGATCTTTATCTTAGCGAGTGTGTTGTGGATCAGTAGAGAGTTTGTATTGAAACAGTGGGAAGTTACGTCTCAAGTTGCAGATGGTACGATTGCCATGTTTATTTCAGTATTACTGTTCTTAATTCCAGCTAAAGATAAATCGAAACATAAACGCATTATTGATTGGGACGTTGCTAAAGAATTACCATGGGGCGTATTAATCCTATTTGGTGGGGGCCTTGCCTTAGCGAAGGGGATTTCTTCAAGTGGTTTAGCCAATTGGTTAGGAGAACAACTGACGTTACTCGATGGCGTAAGTCCGTTACTCATCGTCATCGTGATTACTTTATTCGTATTGTTCTTAACAGAGATTACGTCCAATACTGCGACTGCAACGATGATTTTACCTATTCTTGCAACGTTATCAGTTGCAGTGAATGTACATCCATTATTACTCATGGTGCCTGCAGCGATGGCAGCGAACTGTGCGTATATGCTACCCGTCGGAACACCACCGAATGCGATTGTTTTTGGTACAGGTAAGTTAGAAATTAAAGAAATGGCAAAAGTCGGTTTTTGGGTCAACATGATCAGTGTGGTAATCATCGTAGTTGTTGTTTATTACTTCATGCCAATGGTTTTAGGCATTGATATTGCGCAACCACTAGAGCTTAAAAAATAATATGTTCAATAAAAAGAGCCTTTATAAGTAGACGTGTATGCGACAGTCATGAGCGCAGTGTGTCACTTATAAGGGCTTTATTTATGTTAATTGAGTAAATGAACCGATTATTTTCACATTAAAATCGAGTGTTTCTAAAATGGACAGCGCTTTGTTTAAATAAAGATTTTGTGGACTGCTTGCTTGAACGAAAAATCGATACATACCGAGTTGTGTTTTAAGGGGTCGAGATTCCACCCATGAGAGGTTGATGTTAAATAATGCGAAAGTATTTAATATACTTGCGAGCACACCCGCTTTATCATATTTAGGTTCGATGAGCAGTAACGTGTCGGTCGCATCTTCAACTTGTTGAAACTCACTCGTCACAACGAGAAAACGAGTTGCATTGTGTGGGTAGTCTTGGATGTTCGTAGCGAGCGCGTCGAATCCTAGACGCTCACCACTACCTAACGGGGCAATCGCGCCTGTTGTCTGATTGATATAGTCAAAGCTTTGAATGGTACTTTCTGCATATGCATATGAGAAGCCATGGTGTTGAATGAAATGATGCGTTTGACTGATGGCTGGCGCAATAGAATAGACGTGTTTAAGTTGATCTAATGTTGCACCTTTTAAACCGTACAAAGCAAATTGAATGTCTAAATAAATTTCACCCACCGCAAAGACATTTTGTTCCGCTAACGCATCAGCCACGATATTGATTGTACCTTCAATCGCATTTTCGATAGGGACCACTGCAATGCTTGTGGTATCTTGACTGACAGCTTGAATGACTTCGTATAGATTGGCGCACGGTTTAAAATGAACAGATTGATCAGAATAGTGTTGATGCGCCGCTAGATAAGAAAAAGTTCCTTTTGGGCCTAAGTAATATAAGTTCATTGGTTCTACCTCGTTGTGATTTAACTTTTTGTTAATATTAATGATTATTGATGAAAAGGGCAACCGTGTTGAGATTTTTTCTTGTAATAAAAGTTTGGTTCACGCATTTCATTGTTATAACCATGGTGATAATTTGACACTAAGGTAGGTGAGAGTGATGGCACGAGCCAAGACCATTTTCCTGTCACAGTTCTACCTTGTAATTGTTCATTACGTTCGAATAGTTCAAATTGTTTAGAAGCGGTTAAATGATCCACCATTGTGACGTGTTCTTTTTTAAAGGATTGGTAGACGGCGTCATTTAATTCCACGAGTGCACGGTCTTTATTAAATGAATTATTTCTGAGATTATCAAATTCAAACGCTTCTGCGACGGGTTCCAACAAGTTATAACGATAAGTGTCGGTAAAGTTTCTGACAGCAATTTCATTCACCATGTACCAGCCGTTAAATGGCGCAGTAGGATACGTAATACCACCAATTTTTAAATCCATATTTGAGATGATGGGTACTGCATACCATTTTAATCCGAGGTCTTTTAATTTAGGGTAACGATCATGTTCGATGTTGACCTCTTTAATCAATCCATCTGGATATTCGTGAACTTGAACAGATTGTCCAGGTAATTGATAGATTAAAGGTAAGATATCAAATGACGTATGGGGTGCGTTCCAACCTAAATGAATGGCAAGTTGTGTGATATCTTTTTCGGCAGGATCACCGACATCATCATAACCTGCATAACGGATGAGTTGATTGTTGAAAATATGGGGTGGTTGTTCTGGGTGATAGATCGTAATATAGGGTTTGATTTTACCGTTATTAGTCGCTTGCTCGATATGTTGTTCGATAGAATCAATGAAAGCTTCATCAGTAGATACATCTCGTGCATCAACGACATTTAATGACTTCCAATGCACACGACCAATGCAGCGATTCGCATTCCGCCAAGCCATCTTAGCGCCATAAGTCAATTCTTCTGATGTATGCCAATATGTTCCGGTTTGTTCGATAGAATCAGTGACTTCTTTGAGTCGTTTTTGTATGTCTTTTTCTGAGTAGCCGAGTTCAGTATACATCGTTTGAATAAAAGATTTTGCTTATTGTAACATAGGACCACCTCACAGCTATTATAAATGATTTATGTCGTATAATAATGAATTAATTGTGAAACTTAATAAATAATATGATACTCTGTCACATTTTCAACAAAAAAGTATCATTTCGAAAGATGATTAACTTTATCAGATAGCTCATAAAAAACCTCAAAATGAAGGAATGGCGCGGATTTTTATCATTCGCAATCAGATTTGTTTATGATAAAATGAATAAAAAGGGCGATTGGAGCGATAACTATGTACAAATATAAAGATGATAGTTTTGTTTTACATAATGATTTATATCAAATTAATATGGCTGAAAGTTATTGGAATGACGGCATTCACGAACGCAAAGCAGTATTCGATTTATATTTTAGAAAAATGCCATTTGAAAGTGGTTATGCAGTATTCAATGGTTTAAAACGTGTGATTGAATACATTAAAAACTTTCATTTCTCAGAGGATGATATCGAATACTTAAGTTCTATCGGCTATCCAGATGATTTCTTAGATTACTTAAAATCACTTAAATTCACTGGTAATATTCGATCAATGGCAGAAGGTGAGCTATGCTTTGGCAATGAGCCTTTACTTCGTGTCGAAGCGCCATTAATCCAAGCACAACTCGTAGAAACGATGTTGTTAAACATTGTCAATTTCCACGTGCTCATTACAACTAAAGCAAGTCGTATCAGACAAGTTGCACCAGATGACACGCTGATGGAATTTGGTACACGTCGTGCACAAGAGGCAGATGCAGCATTGTGGGGTGCTCGTGCAGCTTATATTGGTGGATTTAATTCGACAAGTAACGTGATAGCAGGTAAATTATTCGGTTTACCAATCTCTGGAACACATGCGCATTCATTTGTACAAACATATGGCGATGAATATGTTTCATTTAAAAAATACGCAGAACGACATAAAAATTGTGTCTTCTTAGTAGATACCTTCCATACGTTGAAATCAGGTGTGCCTTCAGCAATTAAAGTAGCGAAAGAACTCGGTGATTCAATTAACTTTGTCGGCATTCGTCTTGATTCAGGTGACATTGCATACCTCTCTAAACAAGCGCGTAAAATGTTAGACGAAGCAGGATTTACAGATACACAAATCATCGCATCTAACGACCTCGACGAACAAACGATTACCAGCTTGAAAGCACAAGGTGCACGCGTAGATTCATGGGGTGTCGGTACGAAATTAATTACAAGTTATGATCAACCAGCACTTGGTGCCGTATATAAACTCGTTTCAATTGAAGATGAAAACGGCGAATACATTGATCGTATTAAACTATCTAATAATGCAGAGAAAGTAACGACACCTGGTAAAAAAGATGTTTATCGTATCATCAATAAAAAAACACAAAAAGCGGAAGGGGACTATATCACTTTAGATTATGAAGACCCAAATGAAGCATCACCGCTCAAATTATTCCATCCAGTGCATACGTATAAAATGAAATTCATCAAATCATTTGAAGCTAAACCATTACACCATGATATCTTTAAAGATGGAGAACTCGTTTACGATTTACCTTCAGAAGATGATGCACGCCAATATCTCACAGATAATCTTCTATACTTATGGGATGAAAACAAACGTTATTTAAACCCACAAGATTACCCAGTAGATTTGAGCAGTGCTTGTTGGGAAAATAAACAGCGTCGTATCTTCGAAGTTGCAGAACACGTAAAAGAAATGGAGGAAGAGCATGAGTGACCTACAGTCTATCGTCGTAGAAGAAATGAAAGTGAAACCTACGATTGACAGTGAAAATGAAATTAACGATATCATGCATTTTATTAAATCCTACGTACAATCACACCACTTTATTCAAAGTATTGTGTTAGGTATTTCAGGCGGACAAGATTCAACATTAGCCGGTAAATTAGCGCAAATGGCTGTTGAATCATTACGCAAAGAGCATAGAGATGTGCGCTTTATCGCAGTTAAGTTACCTTATGGTCAACAAAAAGATGCAGATGAAGTCGAAGATGCTTTAGATTTTATTCAACCTGATGAAACGATTACGGTGAATATTAAACCTGCTGTAGATCAAAGTGTTGCTTCATTAAAAGAAGCAGGAATCACGTTGACTGATTTTGAAAAAGGCAACGAAAAAGCACGTGAACGTATGAAAGTTCAATTTTCTATTGCGGCGAACCAAAGTGGTATTGTGTTAGGCACAGATCATTCAGCTGAAAATTTAACCGGTTTCTTCACGAAATACGGGGATGGCGCAGCAGATATCGCGCCGTTATTCGGTTTGAATAAACGCCAAGGACGCCAGTTATTAGCTTATCTAGAGGCACCACGTCATCTTTATGAAAAAGCACCTACGGCAGATTTAGAAGACGATAAACCTCAGTTACCGGATGAAGAAGCGTTAGGCGTTACTTATAATGACATCGATGATTATCTCGAAGGTAAAACCGTTTCAAGTGAAGCCAAAGAGACGATAGAAAAACATTATGTTCGTAACGCACATAAAAGAGAACTCGCTTATACCCGCTACACATGGCCTAAGAATAAAAATTAACAAAAACTAATAATTTTGTAGTGACAAGCTGCTTATGACTTGATAAAATGATTTGAATTTAATGATTGATGAAAGGAAAGAAACGATGTCAGTAATTACTTCAGATCCATGGCTAATGGTGTTAGCCATATTTGTTATCAATGTCGCTTATGTCACTTTTTTAACGATGAGAACCATTTTAACGTTAAAGGGTTATCGCTACACTGCTGCTGTTGTTAGTTTTTTAGAGGTACTTGTTTATGTCGTTGGATTAGGCATGGTCATGTCTAGTCTTGATCAAATCCAAAACATATTTGCATATGCTTTAGGCTTTTCAATAGGTATTATCGTAGGAATGAAAATAGAAGAAAAACTCGCGTTAGGCTATACAGTGGTCAATGCCACATCATCGGAATATGAGCTAGATTTACCACGTCAGCTCAGAGATTTAGGTTATGGTGTGACACACTACAGTGCCTATGGTAGAGATGGCAGCCGTCTTGTGATGGAAATTTTGACGCCTCGCCGATTTGAACGCAAACTCATAGAAACGATTAAACAAATGGATGAGAAAGCATTTATCATCGCTTATGAACCACGTACAATCCATGGCGGATTCTTAGCACGTGGCGTAAGAAGTAAGAAACTTAAACAATACGATACAGAAGAAGTGGAAACGCTATGAAGAAACAACAAAAATTCAAAGTCGAAGCGGATGAAACGATTCAAGATTGTTTAGCACGTATGAGAGACGCAGGATATATGCCTGTGAAACGCTTTGAAAAACCTGTCTATCAAGAACTTAAAGATGGTTCTATAGAAGTTTTAAGACAAGAGATTGAATTTGTAGGGAAACGCATTTCAGATGATGAATAATTGAGAAGCTATGCTGAGCGTAAAATTAAATAATGAATGATTGAACAGGGGATTTTATGTTCCAATAGATGGTTTTACAGAAAGAAGTATCATCAGCCAAAACAGGTGATATTGTCACCATAATAACTGATGCGGCGCTTCATTTTCAGATGGAGAAACGACGGTCATTTTGGATCACAATCCCCGTTTTTTTATAAAAAGTTAAAAATTTTATACTTTTGTTTGTATTTTTGATAAACTAAAGGTGAAACGTCTAAAGACGAACTATAACTTTGAATTTTGTTTTAATGTACATATTTTCAAGAAAGAAACTGACTAAAGATAGGAGTATTAGACTATGATTGATCGTTATTCTAGAGAAGAAATGGCTAATATTTGGACAGATCAAAGCCGTTATGAAGCATGGCTAGAGGTAGAAATCTTAGCTTGTGAAGCTTGGAGTAAATTAGGTGACATTCCTGCTGAAGATGTGGAAAAAATTCGTGCCAATGCGAAAGTAGATGTTGCGCGCGCGAAAGAAATTGAAGAAGAAACACGCCATGATGTTGTTGCATTTACACGCCAAGTTTCTGAAACACTCGGGGAAGAACGTAAATGGGTTCATTATGGTTTAACATCAACTGATGTTGTGGATATGGCGTTGAGCTATCAAATTAAACAAGCGAATGAAATCATTGAAAAAGATTTAAATCATTTCTTAGATGTACTTGCTGAAAAAGCGAAAAAATATAAATACACACTCATGATGGGACGTACACATGGTGTACATGCTGAGCCAACGACATTCGGTATTAAAATGGCATTATGGTACACAGAAATGAAACGTAATTTAGTACGTTTTAAACGTGTTCGTGAAGAAATCGAAGTCGGTAAAATGAGTGGGGCAGTTGGAACATTTGCAAATATCCCACCTGAAATTGAAGCACATGTTTGTAAAGAATTAGGTCTAGGTTGTGCGCCGGTTTCAACACAAACATTACAACGAGATCGCCACGCTTATTACATTGCAACACTAGCATTAATTGCCACTTCTTTAGAAAAATTTGCAGTTGAAGTCCGCAACTTACAAAAAACAGAAACAAGAGAAGTAGAAGAAGCATTTGCGAAAGGTCAAAAAGGCTCTTCAGCAATGCCACATAAACGTAATCCTATCGGTTCTGAAAACATCACAGGTATTTCTCGTGTCATTCGTGGCTACATTACAACAGCTTATGAAAATGTACCGCTTTGGCATGAACGTGATATCTCACATTCTTCTGCAGAACGCATTATGTTACCAGACGTGACGATCGCATTGAACTATGCGCTAAATCGTTTTTCAAATATCATCGAACGTCTTACAGTCTTCGAAGATAATATGAAAGAAAATATGAACAAAACATTTGGTTTAATCTTCTCACAACGTGTGTTATTAGCGTTGATTGATAAAGGTATGGCACGTGAAGAAGCCTATGATACAGTTCAACCGAAAGCGATGAAATCTTGGGAAACAAAAACACCGTTTAGAACATTGATTGAAGAAGATTCAAACATCACTGATTTATTATCTGAATCAGAGCTTGATGAATGCTTCAATCCAGAACACCATTTAAATCAAGTCGATACCATCTTCCAAAGAGCTGGGTTGGAATCATAAGAAAGTAGCTCATTATCTAGTATTTCCTTAATCATCATGGCCAAAAATAAGTCATAGTGAAAGAAATGGACTTCATTCTACGAAGTCACGTATTAATTCGTTTGATTATTTCTTTCGAACACTAAAAAGCATTGTGAAATATGTTGAATTTTTGGTACAAAACCTCTAAACTTTAACGTATTAGCACGTTAAAACGAGATAATTTGAGTTAAACAGGGGTTGTTTTCAATGCAAATAGAAAAAATTCGAGGGGATGCTTTGAATGAGCTATTCGAAGCCATTCTGACATTAGAAACGCGTGAAGAGTGTTATCAATTCTTTGACGATTTATGTACCGTCAATGAATTGCAGTCATTGTCACAACGTTTACAAGTTGCGAAGATGATCAAACAAGGTTATACGTATGCGACAATCGAAGAGGAGTCTGGCGCTTCTACTGCAACGATTTCCAGAGTGAAACGTTCATTGCAGTGGGGTAATGATGCCTATACGATGATTCTAGAACGCATGAATATAGAGACAACAGATTAAAACCATATTGATATAAGTAAAGGTTGGTTCAGTTGAATGGACGACACGGTAAGGGGATGCACTTTCTTCAACCATTTTCATTCAACATATTGAACCAGCCTTTTTGTGTTTAGCGCTAGTGTTTCAAACTTTTTTGATGTCATTAGCCTTAGAACTCATATGTTAAAAATGCTATAATGATAGGTATGTAATCAAAAGGAGTTAAGAAGATGTATGACATAAGTGGATGGCATCATATTTTTAAATTAGATCCTGCCAAGCCTATCAGTGAAGCGGCTTTGCGGGCGGTTTGTACGTCGGAAACCGATGCGATTGTGATCGGTGGTACAGATCAAGTGACAGAAAGAAATGTTAGCCAGTTAAAATTTAGAGTGCGACGCTATTCAAAACCTGTGGCTTTAGAATTATCTCAAATAGATAGCATCGTGCCAGGCTTTGATGCTTATTTGATTCCGACAGTGTTAAATAGTCCTGATGTGACGTATCATAATGGCATCTTATTTGACGCATTAAAGACTTACGGTCACTTGATTGATTTTGATGACGTTGTATTTGAAGGTTATATCGTCCTCAACCCCAACAGCAAAGTGGGTGAAGTGACACAAGCAGAAACGCATCTTACTTCAGAAGACGTAGAAACATATGCGCAAATGATTGAATCAATGTATCGTCTGCCTGTGATATACATTGAGTACAGTGGTACCTATGGCGATATTGAAAAAGTGAAAGCTGCAGCTGAGATATTAAGTCATACACAATTAGTATATGGTGGCGGAATTACTAACCTTGAAGAAGCGCAAGCGATGGCAACGCATGCGCATACCATTGTAGTTGGTAATATCATCTATGAAGATCTTAACCAAGCATTAAAAACTGTAAAGATAAAGGAGTTACCAGAATGAATCCGTTAGTTGATAAGATGAATGCTGAACAAAGTGAAGCAGTGCGCACGACTGAAGGTCCATTACTTATTATGGCTGGTGCCGGTTCAGGTAAAACGCGTGTGTTAACCCATCGTATTGCCTATTTACTCGATGAAAAGGACGTATCTCCTTACAATATCTTAGCCATTACGTTTACGAACAAGGCTGCGAGAGAAATGAAAGCACGTGTCGAAAATTTAGTCGGCGAAGAAGCGCAAGTTATTTGGATGTCTACGTTCCACTCTATGTGTGTACGTATTTTACGACGTGATGCAGATCGTATTGGTATTGAACGAAATTTTACGATTCTTGATCCAACCGATCAAAAATCCGTTGTTAAAGATGTATTAAAAAATGAAAATATCGACAGTAAAAAGTATGAACCACGCTCATTTATCAGTGCGATCAGTAATTTAAAAAACGAATTAAAAACACCGAAAGATGCGCAAAATGAGGCACAAGACTTCTATTCACAAATGGTTGCGACGGTATACAGCGGCTATCAAAAACAATTATTCCGAAATTCAGCATTAGATTTTGATGATTTAATTATGACAACGATTCATTTATTTGAACGTGTACCTGAAGTTTTAGAATACTATCAAAATAAATTCCAATATATTCACGTAGATGAGTATCAAGATACCAATAAAGCACAATATACTTTAGTTAAACAGTTAGCAGATAAATTCAAAAATATTTGTGTCGTAGGGGATTCTGACCAATCTATTTATGGTTGGCGCGGTGCAGATATTCAAAATATCCTTAACTTTGAAGAAGATTATCCAGATGCCACAACGATTTATCTCGAACAAAACTATCGTTCTACGAAAAATATTTTGAACGCAGCAAACGAAGTCATTAAAAATAACAATGAACGTAAACCGAAAGGACTTTGGACGTCTAATGTCGAGGGTGAAAAGATACATTATTATGAAGCGGACACAGAACGTGATGAAGCACAATATGTCATCAGTGAAATAATGAAACACCATCGTAAGGGCAAACCGTATAATGACATGGCGATTCTTTACCGTACGAATGCTCAATCACGTGTGTTAGAGGATACATTTATGAAATCTAACATTCCGTACGTGATGGTCGGAGGTCAAAAATTCTATGACCGAAAAGAGATTAAAGATTTACTCAGCTATCTTCGCATCATCGCAAATAGTAATGATGACATCAGCTTACAACGCGTTATTAACGTGCCTAAACGAGGGATTGGACCAACTACAGTAGAAAAAATTCAACGTTATGCTGCTGATAATGAAATTAGTATGTTCGATGCCTTAGCAGAAGTTGATTTTATCGGACTCTCTAAAAAAGCGACGCAAGCGTGTATCAATTTCTACGACGTGATTCAAAATCTGATGAAAGAACAAGAATTCCTTGAAATCAGTGAGATTGTAGAAGAAATTTTACAAAAATCAGGGTATAGAGAAATGCTAGAACATGATCAATCGATCGAAGCCCGCAGCCGCTTAGAAAATATCGACGAATTCATGTCTGTGCCGAAAGAATATGAAGAAAATACACCGCCGGAAGAGCAATCACTCATTAATTTCTTAACTGATTTATCATTAGTCAGTGATATCGATGAAGCCAATGTCGAAGATGGTGTAACACTCATGACGATGCACTCTGCAAAAGGGTTAGAATATCCTATCGTCTTTATCATGGGTATGGAAGAATCATTATTTCCACATATTCGTGCCATCAAGAGTGATGATGACCATGAAATGGAAGAAGAACGCCGCATTTGTTATGTTGCGATTACACGGGCTGAAGAAGAGCTTTATCTGACACATGCCACATCTCGCATGTTATATGGTCGTTCTCAAGCTAACATGGCTTCTCGTTTCTTGAGAGAAATCCCAGAGACATTACTTGATGACAATCGACCAGCAACCTCAACAGGATCACAAATACGTCAGGCGACTAAGAAACCACCTAAACGTCCACACAGTCAACGCATGACGGCCGCTAAGAAAGCGACAGCAGAAACGGATTGGCATGTTGGCGACAAGGTCGTGCACAAAGCATGGGGTGAAGGTATGGTAAGTAATGTAAACGAAAAAAATGGGTCTGTAGAGCTCGATATCATCTTTCAATCCGAAGGGCCTAAACGCTTGTTAGCCCAATTCGCACCGATTACGAAAAAGGGGGAATAGAGTGCGATGAATGAGATTCAAAAACGTGTTGACGAATTACACAACATGCTCAATCAATATAGCTATGAGTACTATGTTAAGGATAATCCAACTGTACCGGATAGTGAATATGACCAGTTATTACGAGAATTGATCAATATTGAAGATGAACATCCAGAATATCGTACAGCGGATTCACCGACAGTTCGCGTCGGAGGTCAAGCACAGTCCACATTTGAAAAAGTACAACATGATACACCTATGCTCAGTTTAGGTAATGCTTTTAATGCTGATGAGTTACGCAAGTTTGACCAGCGTATTCGAGACAATATCGGTGAAGTCACTTACATGTGTGAATTGAAGATTGATGGACTTGCCGTTTCATTAAAATATGAAGACGGACAATTCGTTCAAGGGTTAACACGTGGAGATGGTACAACAGGTGAAGATATAACAGAAAATCTCAGAACGATTCATGCTATTCCTTTAAAAGTCGATGCACCGCTCACTTTTGAAGTGCGAGGCGAAGCATATATGCCGAGACAATCTTTCTTAAAATTAAACGAAGAGAAAGAAGCGAAAGATGAGCAACCCTTTGCAAATCCTCGTAACGCAGCAGCAGGCTCATTACGTCAACAAGACACACGTCTAGCTGCACAGCGAAAACTCAGTGTTTTCTTATATAGCGTCAATGACTTCACACAGTTTGAAGCTTCTACACAAAGTGATGCATTAGATGAACTTGACCGATTGGGTTATAAAACGAACCAAGAACGTCAAATTGCAAACAATATTGATGAAGTCCTTGAATACATCGATAAATGGACAGAACAACGAGAATCGTTACCATATGACATTGATGGTATCGTCATCAAAGTAAATTCCCTCGAGCAACAACAAGAGCTTGGATTTACTCAAAAATCACCGCGTTGGGCGATTGCTTATAAATTCCCAGCAGAAGAAGTAGTGACGACGTTGAGAGACATTGAACTCAGTATCGGGCGCACAGGCGTTGTAACACCGACAGCTATTTTAGATCCAGTACGTGTTGCTGGTACGACGGTATCAAGAGCCTCATTACATAACGGTGATTTGATACAAGAACGTGATATTCGTATTGGCGATAGTGTCATCGTTAAAAAAGCAGGAGATATCATTCCTGAGGTCGTTAAAAGTATAATTGATCGTAGACCTGAAGATGCAGAGGTTTATCACATGCCGACACACTGTCCAAGCTGTGGTCATGAACTCGTTCGTATTGAAGGTGAGGTAGCACTACGTTGTATTAACCCTAAATGTCCTGCACAACTCATTGAAGGATTGATACACTTTGTGTCTCGCCAAGCGATGAACATCGACGGTTTAGGAGATAAAATCATCCAACAATTATACGAAAATGAAGTCATCAAAGATGTGGCTGATATTTACTACCTTTCAAAAGAGGATCTATTACCGCTTGAACGGATGGGTGAGAAAAAAGTTGCGAATTTACTCGCTGCCATTGATGCATCTCGTGAAAATTCGTTAGAACGCTTATTATTCGGCCTAGGTATTCGTCATTTAGGTGCCAAAGCAAGTCAAACGATTGCTGAAAAATACGAGACAATGGATCGTTTATTAGAAGTGTCAGAGGAAGAGTTAGTCGAAATCTATGACGTCGGTGAAAAATTAGCACAATCCATTGTTACTTACTTAGAAAATGAAGATGTGCGTGCGTTAATAAATAAATTAAAAGAAAAAAATGTTAACATGAGTTATAAAGGTGTCAAAACAACGGAAGTAACGGGACACCCAGAATTTGAAGGAAAAACCATCGTCCTTACTGGTAAATTACAAGAAATGACACGTAATGAAGCCACTGAATGGTTGGAACTTCAAGGTGCGAGTGTAACGAATAGCGTCACGAAAAAAACAGACATCGTCATTGCTGGAAAAGATGCAGGATCAAAATTAGATAAAGCAGAAAAATTAGGCACAACTGTTTGGTCAGAAGCAGAATTCCAGGACAAACAGAAGGAAATTGAAGATTAGAGGAGAAATAGTGCATGAAGAAAATATTTTTACTATTCATCTCAACCGTTTTTATATTAGCAGCTTGTGGAAATGATGACGATAACAAACAAGATGATAAATCAGATAATGCATCTTCCACGAAATCTGAATCTAATTCAGCTAAACAAACGGTCACAGATAAGCAAGTTCAAGGTGACGATTATCGTACGATTTTGCCATTTAAAGAAAGCCAATCCCGCGGCTTACTACAAGAAAATATGGCCAATAGCTATAATGGTGATGATTTTGAAAGTGGGTTATTAGACTTAAGTAAACAAGTCTTTTCACCTAAAGATTATCTCTATCAAGATGGTCAGTATTTAGATAAAGATACGATCAATAGTTACCTCAATCCGAAATATACGAAGTCGGAAATAGATGATATGGATGACGATGAGAAAAAGGATAAAAATGCAGTAGAAAATCTAGGCCTTAACCCTTCTCATAAAGGGGAAACTGACCCAGAAAAAATTGCTGAAAACAGCCCCGCTTACTTATCTAATATCCTAGAGCAAGACTTTTATGATAAAGGAGATAAGAAAGGGAAAGACATCAGCGGTATGACCATCGGCTTAGCCATGAATAGCCAATATTACTATCAAAAAGAAAAAGATGGCGCTACCTTTAGCAAGTCACTAGACGATAGTGAGATTAAAAAGCAAGGGAAACAAATGGCTAACGATATACTGTCACGTTTACGTGAACATAAAGAATTGAAAAATATTCCAATACATTTTGCCATCTATAAACAATCGGGTGAAGATGACATTATGCCAGGTGAGTTCATGATGGGTACAACGGTGGATGAAGGTAAAACTCGTATCAATGATTGGAAAAACTTCAATCAAACGACAGCATTGTTGCCTTCAAGTGAAGCAGCTGACATTGATGAAGATTTAAATTCAAACTTCAAACAGTTTAACAATAATCTTCAGTCATACTTCAACAACTTTACACAAGCGGTTGGTACGGTGAAATTTAATAAAAATAGTCCGGAAACGCTATCTGTAGATATACCGATCGATTATTATGGTAAAGCTGAGACAGTAGCTATCACACAATATGTCACAGAACAAGCTGAGAAATATTTCAACCATATCGATGAATATGAAATTCATATCAAGGATGGTAACCAATCTCAAGCATTGATTAATAAAAGTAAAAATGATGATGAACCACAAGTTCATATTTATAGAAACATCAATTAATCATCAACAAATAAAAGCCAACAATCATGTTGCTAAAACAGGTTGTTGGCTTTTTTAGTTGGCTCCTTAAAAACAATGATGATATATCATCTTAGTATTCACCAGATTGCTAAACTGTTCTCACTTTCCTAGGCGCCGAGTCTCAACTCATTTTTATATTATCAATGAGGTGATAATATAAAAATAGATTTTCGACTTCAGCTACGTGCCTCAGGAGTCTCGAACGATGCTGTAATCCTACCATTTAAGATATTTATACTTCCTGAAGAAGCTATTTCCACATAGTGTTTTAAGAACTCATAAAATCTTAACACTATTTAAATCAATTAAGTTAAAGCATTCATATGAATTTCTTTATTCATCAAGTTGTTAATTTTAGTTATATGCAACTTACAATTTTATTCTCTGACGATGGATTTGACGCGTTGTAAATCATCTTCAACAAATTGACCTGGTTTTTGAGTTAATTTACTTACGACGTACGTTACAATCACACTAGAGAAGAATCCTGGTATCATTTCATATAAACCAAAGATTTCATTGACATCTGCCATCGGTTTAACGACGGTAATCCAGATGATGACGACGAGGGCACCGACGATCATACCGCTCATGGCCCCTGTACGTGTGAGACCTTTCCAGTAAAGTGAATAAATGACAAGTGGGCTAAACGCTGCACCAAATCCTGCCCATGCGTTTCCGACAAGATTAAGGATTGTATCGTTAGGTGACCAAGCAATTGAAATGGCAACAATCGCTACAGCTAATACAGATAAACGACCGACTAACACGAATTCTTTTTCATGTTCTTTCGCATGTTCAGCTCCACGAATTAATTTGTAAAAGTCTTCTGTGAGTGAACTTGAAGTTACGAGCAGTTGTGATGAAATCGTGCTCATAATGGCAGCTAAGATTGCAGCGAGTAAGAATCCACCTACTAATGGGTGGAACAGTACTTGACTCATCACAATAAAGAGTGTTTCTGGGTCTTCTAACTTAATATTACGGTCTGCCACAAATGCAATCCCTGTTAAACCGACACCGACAGCACCGGTTAAACCTACAATCATCCAACTAATGCCGACACGACGTGCTTTTGGTAACAGTTTGTGTGATTTAATCGACATGAAACGCACGATGATATGCGGTTGACCAAAGTACCCAAGGCCCCACGCAAATAGCGAAATAATACCGATGAAAGTCGTCCCTTTAAATAAATCTAGATTCGTCGGTTTCATTTCTGCGATTTGATTAAATGTATCCCATCCGTTCAGTTGCATCAACGCCACAGTTGGTACCATGACCATCGCAATTAACATGATGACCCCTTGGAAAAAGTCCGTTATCGAAACTGCCAGATACCCGCCGAAGAATGTGTAGAAAATAACGATGACTGCTACGACGATTAAACCATAATGATAGTTCAAACCAAATGCGCTTTCGAACAGTTTACCCCCTGAGACGAAACCGGAATGAGTATAAAGCGTGAAGAAAACGACAATGATTAAACCTGAAATAATTTTTAATAAATTGCTTTTATCATTGAGACGATTACTAAAGAAATCAGGTAATGTAATCGCATCGCCTGCGACTTCTGTGTACACACGTAAGCGTGGAGCGACAACGAAATAGTTAATGTAAGCGCCAAGTGACAATCCAATAGTGATCCATATCGCTGATAAACCCGTTGAATAGACTTCACCAGGTAAACCCATGATCATCCAACCACTCATATCAGAAGCCCCAGCTGATAGGGCAGTGATGTATGGTCCGATACTTCTGCCGCCTAACATGTATTCGCTGAGGTTACTCGTAGCTTGTTTGTAGCCATAGTAGCCAATAACGAGTAATATGATGAAGTATAGTGCAATCATAATATAGGTTTGCCAACCTGCATTGACTTGACTACTTAAAGCCGTTCCTAGATGTACCATGTATAACAACCCCTTTGTTTGAGTAAAAATGTTTTTATTGAATGATTATACACATAAATATTCATAATATGTAGCGTTTTCTTAAAATATTTTGGTATATAATGCTTTCAATACAATAATGATAACGGTTACATGGTAGAAAACGATATTTTGAATAAAATGATTGCATTATGCATAGAAAACTAACAACTATACTAATGTTTTTGAAAATAGCACAATCTTTGATAAATAAGTAACATATTTTGCATGCGAAAAGGGAACAGTAGGAGTAATCGTTTGCCCTCAGATGAAAAAGGTCTGATTCATTAGCCGACGATATGAAAATACTTAGATTTTTAACGGGAAGTTTGATACAATTTTGTAATGAATGAGTTAGAAGGAGGCTTTTAATTAATGACTAAAGTTACACGTGAAGAAGTATTGCATATTGCGGATTTAGCACGTTTACAAATTCCTGAAGAGGAAGTATCTAATATGCAAGAAACACTTGAAAGCATTTTAAATTTTGCGAATCAAATAGATACAGCCGATACAAGTAATGTGAAACCTACATATCACGTTTTAGATTTACAAAATGTATTGCGCGACGATGTTGCTGTAGAGGGTATTCCTCAAGAAGAAGCGTTAAAAAATGCAAAAGAAACTGAAGATGGTCAGTTTAAAGTACCGGCTGTCATGAATGAGGAGGACGCTTAAGATGACGATTCGTTATGAGTCTGTAGAAAATTTAATTAACTTAATTAAAAATAAAGAAATCAAACCATCACAAGTGGTCAATGATATTTATGATGCGATAGAAGAAACTGATCCTACGATCAAATCCTTCTTAGCTTTAGATAAAGAAAATGCACTCAAAAAAGCACAAGAATTAGATGAATTACAAGAAAAAGACCAAATGGAAGGTAAACTCTTTGGTATCCCAATGGGTATTAAAGATAACATCATTACTGAAGGTGTCGAAACAACTTGTGCAAGTAAAATGTTAGAAGGTTTCGTACCGATTTATGAATCTACTGTAATGAATAAATTGAAAGCTGAAAATGCGGTACTCATTGGTAAATTAAACATGGATGAGTTTGCGATGGGTGGTTCAACTGAAACATCATACTTTAAACAAACTGTGAACCCATTCGATCATCTCGCAGTGCCTGGTGGTTCTTCAGGTGGTTCTGCAGCAGCGGTTGCAGCAGGGCTTGTTCCATTTAGTTTAGGTTCAGATACAGGTGGTTCTATCCGTGAACCTGCAGCGTACTGTGGTATTGTCGGCTTAAAACCAACATACGGACGTGTTTCTCGTTTTGGTCTTGTTGCCTTTGCCTCTTCTCTAGATCAAATTGGACCATTGACTAGAAACGTTAAAGATAATGCGCTTGTATTAGAAGCGATTAGTGGCGTTGACGAAAATGATTCAACAAGTGCGCCAGTAGAAGAAGCGGACTTCACACAAGATATCGGTAAAGATATTAAAGGTATGAAAATTGCATTACCTAAAGAGTACTTAGGTGATGGGGTTGATGACGACGTTAAAGCATCTGTTAAAGAAGCTGTAGAAACGTTGAAATCTTTAGGTGCAACTGTAGAAGAAGTGTCACTACCTTACACACGTTATGGTATTCCTTCTTATTACGTCATCGCATCTTCTGAAGCATCAGCTAACCTTGCACGTTTTGATGGTATTCGCTACGGTTACCATTCACCAGAAGCAAAAACATTAGAAGAACTATATAAAATGTCAAGAAGTGAAGGCTTCGGTGCAGAGGTACAACGTCGTATCTATTTAGGTACATTTGCGTTAAGCTCTGGTTACTACGATGCTTTCTACAAAAAAGCACAAAAAGTTAGAACAATCATCAAAAATGAATTTGAAGGTGTCTTAGATAAATATGATGTGATTGTTGGTCCTACAACACCTACGACTGCATTCAACTTAGGTGATGAACTAGACGATCCATTAACAATGTACACAAACGACTTATTAACAACACCAGTGAACTTAGCAGGTTTACCAGGTATTTCAGTACCATGTGGTATTTCTAATGGCCGACCAATAGGGTTACAAATCATCGGTAAACCATTCGATGAAAAAACACTCTACCGTGTCGCATATCAATACGAAACAAAATACAATCTTCATGATGAGTATGAAAATTTATAAGGAGTTGGAAAAACAATGCATTTTGAAACAGTAATTGGACTCGAAGTCCACGTTGAGTTAAAAACCGACTCAAAAATGTTTTCTCCATCACCAGCACATTTCGGAGCAAAAGCAAATTCTAATACCAACGTGATTGATTTAGCTTATCCAGGTGTATTACCTGTTGTAAACAGACGTGCTGTTGATTGGGCAATGAGAGCAGCAATGGCTTTAAATATGGACATTGCGACTGAATCTAAGTTCGATCGTAAAAACTATTTCTATCCAGATAATCCGAAAGCATATCAAATTTCACAATTTGATGAGCCGATTGGTGAACATGGTCATATCGATATAGAAGTTGATGGTGAAACAAAACGTATTGGTATCACACGTCTTCACATGGAAGAAGACGCTGGTAAATCAACACATAAAGATGGCTATTCATTAGTAGATTTGAATAGACAAGGTACACCATTAATCGAAATCGTTTCTGAGCCAGATATCCGCTCACCTCAAGAAGCATATGCTTACTTAGAAAAATTACGTTCTATCGTACAATATACAGGCGTTTCTGACTGTAAAATGGAAGAAGGGTCACTTCGTTGTGATGCCAACATTTCATTACGCCCTGTAGGCCAAGAAGAATTTGGTGTTAAAACAGAGCTTAAAAACTTAAACTCTTTCAACTATGTACGTAAAGGTCTAGAGTACGAACAAAAACGCCAAGAAGAAGAATTATTAAACGGTGGAGAAATCTTACAAGAAACACGTCGTTTCGATGAATCTACTGGTAAAACTATTTTGATGCGTGTCAAAGAAGGTTCAGACGACTACCGTTACTTCCCAGAACCGGACTTAGTTCCATTATATGTAGATGACGAATGGAAAGAACGTGTACGTCAAACCATTCCTGAACTTCCAGACGAAAGAAAAGAAAAATATGTTAATGAATACGGTCTTCCAGCTTATGATGCTCACGTGCTTACTTTAACTAAAGAAATGTCCGATTTCTTTGAAGAAGCAGTTGCAAATGGCGCAGATGTAAAATTAACATCTAACTGGTTAATGGGCGGCGTGAACGAATACTTGAACAAAAACCAAGTTGAACTTCAAGATACAAAATTAACACCTGAAAACTTAGCAGGTATGATTAAATTACTTGAAGACGGTACAATGAGCAGTAAAATCGCTAAAAAAGTCTTCCCAGAGCTTGCTGAAAATGGCGGTGACGCAAAACAAATCATGGAAGACAAAGGTTTAGTTCAAATTTCAGACGAAGATACATTACTTCAATATGTCAATGAAGCACTTGATAATAATCCGCAATCTGTTGAAGACTATAAAAATGGTAAAGGCAGAGCGATGGGTTATCTCGTAGGTCAAATTATGAAAGCTTCAAAAGGACAAGCCAATCCGCAAATCGTTAACAAATTACTAAAACAACAATTAGATAATCGCTAATTAAAAATATCATAAATGATTACAGAGTAAACTTACTATAAAGCCATCCTATAAAGTTAGAACATGTTGATCATGTCTGCTGAACTTGACAAAATGCGCTATTGATTTCCAATTGACGTAGTAAAAAGCAGTGCAGACGTGTTCCAGCATCAGTCATTTTCACTTAGAGACTGATGTAAGAAACCATCAACATCTAACTTTTTGGATGGTTTTTTGGTTATAATCCTCACAAAATCATTCTGTTAAAATAGTGAAAAACGTTGCGTAAATATCGCAAAGATATCTGAGATTTTTTCACTACAAAAATCATGCTAAATACTTTTATAACGCGTTCAAATCAGCTACTATATGATATGAGTATATAAAATTGAGGGATAGCTAATGAGACAAAGAGTAAGAATAATTTACAACCCAACATCAGGTAAAGAGCTCTTTAAAAAAATGTTACCTGATGTCTTAATCAAATTGGATAAAGCTGGTTTTGAAGCCAGTGCGTATGCAACTGAAAAATCTGGTGATGCAACCGTTGAAGCAGAGCGTGCACTTAAAGAAAATTATGATATCTTAATCGCTGCAGGAGGCGACGGGACGCTAAATGAGGTCGTCAATGGGATTGCAGAAAGACCGAATCGCCCTAAACTCGGTGTGATTCCGATGGGCACGGTGAACGATTTCGGTAGAGCACTTCACTTACCAACCGATATTTTAAAAGCAATCGATACGATTATTGAAGGATATACTGCACGTGTCGATATCGGTAAAATGAACAGTCGATATTTCATTAATCTCGCAGCAGGTGGGAAGCTCACTGAAGTCTCTTACGAAACACCAAGCAAACTGAAATCGATTGTCGGCCCGTTTGCTTATTACATCAAAGGATTTGAAATGTTACCTCAAATGAACGCGATTGATTTACGCATCGAATATGATGAAGAAGTCTTTCAAGGAGAAGCCTTGCTATTCTTCCTAGGATTAACAAATTCAATGGCCGGTTTCGAAAAACTTGTGCCCGATGCGAAGTTAAACGATGGTTACTTTACGTTATTAATCGTAGAAAAAGCGAATTTAGCTGAATTAGGCCATATCATGACACTTGCTTCTAGAGGAGAACACGTTAAACACCCGAAAGTGGTTTATAAAAAAGCTAAATCTATCAACATCTCTTCATTTTCAGAATTACAACTGAATGTGGATGGTGAATATGGCGGCAAGTTACCAGCTAATTTCTTGAATTTAAAACAACACATTGAAATCTTCATTCCGAATGATACACATAATGAAGAACTCATTCATGACAATCAAGACGAGGAAGTCATTGAAGACGAAGAAGACAGTCAAGATGAGGAAGCGTAACATGGAATGATTGTCATCAACGTGTGTGCAAAATTTCAAACGATAGACTCAAAACATGATTACAAATCATCATCTTGAAGTGAAATTGGTCTATAGGTTACAATAAGATAACAGTATAACAGGTGAAACAGTTTAGACTATAAGGTTAGGTATTGCGAAGCGACAACGATTCCTAACCTTTTTTAATGTGGAGTGAAATGAAATGGCAGTCGTACAAAAAAATGAAGTGAGAGAAGGAGAGGTCATCGATCTCACACACGAAGGACATGGAGTAGTAAAGATCGATCGTTATCCTATTTTTATACCTCACGCATTAATCAATGAACAAATAGAATATAAGATTATTAAAGTGAAGAAAAATTTTGCGATTGGTAAGTTGTTAGAAATTCACGATGCGAGTGAAGATCGTGTCACACCTCCTTGTGTGTATTATCAAAAATGCGGTGGATGTCAACTGCAACATATGACTTATCGTGCACAATTAGACATGAAACGAGAACAAGTGGTCAACTTATTCCATAGAAAAGCGGGCTTCGATAGTACGACGATTCACGATACGATTGGTATGGAAACACCATGGCACTACAGAAACAAGTCTCAAATTCCTGTAGGTAAAAATAAAGCACAAGAAACGGTGATGGGCTTTTATCGACAACGCAGTCATGACATTATTGATATGGATGAATGTTTGATTCAAGATGATATTCATAACGAGGTCATGAATAAAGTGAGAGATTGGCTCAATGAACTGCAAGTCAGCATTTATAATGAACGTAAGAAAAAGGGAATCGTGCGTCATGTTGTGATTAGATCGGGTCATCATACAGGAGAACTGATGGTAATTTTCGTGACGAACGGCCGCAAACTAAAACAAAGTCAAACCTTAGTTGATCGCCTCGTTGCTACGTTTCCTAATATCACAAGCATTAAGCAGAATATTAATCAGACACACTCAAACGTCATTATGGGCGATGAATCCGTAACGTTGTATGGTAAAGATCAAATCGAAGATACTTTGTCCGACGTACGATTTAAAATTAGTGATCAGTCATTTTACCAAATTAATACTTCACAAACTGAAAAGCTATATCAAAAAGCCATTGATTATGCAGCGTTATCTGGAGAAGAAACCGTGCTGGATACATATTGCGGTATCGGTACGATAGGTTTATATATGGCACCTCAAGCGAAGCACGTGTACGGCGTAGAAGTGGTACCGGAAGCGATCACAGATGCAAAAGAAAATGCGACAATCAATGGATATCAAAATACGACTTTTGTATGTGGTAAAGCAGAAGAAGTTATATTAGACTGGCAATCAAACGGGATTAAACCCGATGTGGTCATGGTGGATCCACCACGTAAGGGCTGTGATGAAACTTTCTTAGATACATTATTAGCTTTAAAACCACAAAAAATTATCTATATCTCATGTAATCCTTCGACTCAGCAGCGCGATGCGTTACGTCTGTCCTCAAATTATGACTTAGTTCAGATTACACCTGTAGACATGTTCCCCCACACGACACATGTTGAAACGGTAGCACAATTCATACGCAAAGATGTTTAACAAACGTGATAATAATTAACGATGAAACTGAACCATCACACAATTCGGGATTATATGACATGGTGATGGTTCGAAGAATATACGATGCCATCTCTAGACATCATCATTAGGAGACAACATTATGTTTTTAGGAGAAATGTTATCAAATTATAAACAACAAAGACGGTTTATCTTAGCACAAATCGTCATTACGCTTGTGGCTGTATTGATTGGCTACAGAATTGCTTTCTTTTTTACACATATTATCGAACAAGGATTAGTGATGAACTTAATGTTAGGGGGCATTGGGTTTATTTTACTATGTGTGTTTCATTTCTTATTACTTTATCTCTTTTACCGCGTAGCAGCGCCCCAGAAAACGATTGGCTTACAATTACGCTTTGGTATGGTGAGAGCCCTTATGCCAGAAAATCAGTTTCATAAATGGGTCTACATTTTGATGACCATTGTCCCTTTATTCATCATCTTGATTTTATGGGGCGTTGTGTTTAGTTATTTTCCTTATTCATCATTGATATTGGTCATGAGTAGCTTTATCGGTTACAGTGCACTTGATTTTTGTCTTGTCCTGTCATCTATGAGTTCGCAAGTAAAGTATGTTGAAGAGATTCCTGGAGGCTTACGTTTTTATTCAAGTGCGAGACATTTCATGCGAAAATTATAGGGGTTAGAAAATGCAGACAGTGAGAAAAGGTCAGCGTTAAACCATTTAGACAAATGATTAGCAAATCTTTCTCATGCGTGGTACAACTACTGTGAAACCAGCGTGACACAACGTATGTGATGAGGAGGTGAGGAAATGGGAGAACGACGTATCATACACATTGATATGGATTATTTCTTTGCGCAAGTAGAAATGCGTGATAATCCGAAACTGAGAGGAAAACCTGTCATCGTGGGTGGTAAAGCGAGTGGTCGTGGTGTCGTATCTACAGCCTCTTATGAAGCACGTGACTATGGTGTACACTCAGCAATGCCTATGGCGCAAGCGCATAAACTCTGTCCAGATGGCTATTATGTCACTACGAATTTTGGTGCTTATAAAGAAGCGTCAAACAAAATTATGAGCATTTTCAGAAGTTATACAGAAATTGTAGAACCGTTGTCTTTAGATGAAGCTTATTTAGATGTGACAGAACTTGTTCGACCTGATCTTCCAGCCTCACAAATTGCGCAGTATATACGCAGAGATATTTACGAAGCCACACAACTGACCTCATCAGCCGGGGTTTCTTATAATAAGTTTTTAGCAAAATTAGCGAGTGGCATGAATAAACCGAATGCGCTCACAATCATTGATTATAACAATGTCCATGATATATTAATGAATTTAGATATCGGAGATTTTCCAGGTGTGGGTAAAGCATCGAAAGAGAAAATGCATGCGCATGGCATTTATACAGGGCAAGACCTCTATGATCAGAGTGAACGTGAACTGGTTTATTTGTTCGGTAAGAGAGGCCATGGCTTATATAATAAAGCACGGGGTATTGATCACAATGAGGTGAAGCCGACACGCATTCGTAAATCTGTCGGTACAGAACGTACATTTGCGACAGATATGAATGATGACGAAGCGATACTGCAGAAGATTTGGGAGCTCAGTCATAAGACAGCAGAGCGTTTAGCTAATATACAAAAATCAGGCAAAACAGTAACTGTGAAGCTAAAAACGCATCGTTATGAAACGATTTCTAAACAACGTAGTTTGAGAGATCCAGTGCGAGATGAAACGACGATTTACAATATTGCTTATGATTTGTATACCGATTTGAAAGAGCCGGATGTACCGATTCGACTCGTCGGAGTGACAGTGGGTAATTTAGAACAAGTGACGTACGAAAATATGACGATTTACGATTATTTGTGATTTAGAGTGGGTGCGTTTCACACTTTTTAGAAAATGAATTAATCTTTATCGGTTAATTGTTTACCGTATACGGATAGCATTTCATCTAAGCTATCGTAGTGTTTAAGTAATCTATACGTAATCATAGCACAGGCTTTAGCATCATTTAAGGCATCATGATGACCGTGAAAATCTAAATCATAATAGTCCATCATGTGATTTAACCCGTAGCGATGGTTATTGACAGTACGACGAGACAGTTGTAAAGAACAAAAATAAGTCATCGGTGGTGTTTCGAGACCGAGTGCTTGAATACTTGCATGAAGCACACTCATATCAAATGCAGCGTTGTGTGCGACGACAGGTAAATCATCGATAAAATCTAACATATAAGGCAACACATAATTGAAGTCTGGGGCATCTTCGACATCTTTTGGATGGATGCCATGGACTTCAATATTTTTTTGTGAAAAATAGTCATTCGGATTCACTAAGGTATAAAAAGATTCGGTGATTTGATGATCGACTACCTTCACCATACCAACGGAACAGATACTTGTCCGTTTACCATTTGCGGTTTCAAAGTCCAAAGCAACGAAAGCTTCTTCATTTGTCATTTATCGTCATTTCCTTTCTGATCTTAGAAGATTGATTATGCAATGACTTTAAATAAGATTTGAAGCTACGTCAAGTTTAAGCGACTTCATCGCAGATTGTTGAAGGATGAAAATAGTGGGGGGAGCACTGAGAGGAACTGGTGAAATGTCAACTAAGCTGAGTGATGGACGTGTGTACGATATTTAAATAATTAGACCTAAAAAAGAAGGAGAGACCTTGTGCCTCTCCTTCTTTTTGTTTATATATTTTTTAAAGTTCAATTAAATTAGTCTTCGAATTCGCGTGTTCCAAGATCTTTTTCATAAAGATAAAGTGTATTGCAATCGTCACCGATACGTCTTAAGTAATCAATATGAGTTTGGAACATAGATTCTTCTTCAACTTGTTCATCTAAGAACCAGTTTAAGAATGAGATTGTTTGATAATCTTTTTCTCTTGTTGCGATATCAGATAAATTGTAGAAACGACTTGTCACATCTTCTTCTTGTGCTAAACCGTCTTCAAATGTTTCTAAGATTGATTTAAATTCTGTTTTTGGTGCAGGAAGTGCTGTAAATTCAGGTTTAGAACCGCGGTCATCAATATAGTTATAGATTTTTTTACCGTGGAAACGTTCTTCTTTTGCTTGTTGGATATAGAAGTTTGCGAAACCTTTATAAGAGTGATAGTCGCAATAAGCAGCCATTGCCATATATGCTTGTGCTGCGTAGTATTCTTGGTTCATTTGTTCATTTAAAGCGTTTAATAATTCATTGTTTAACATTTTTATCCCTCCAATTTTGAAGCTACTTGTAGTATAGCATAGTTTATTCTCATTAGTAAATAATAATTATAATCTAAGGTTGAAAATGTCATTTTCTAATTGAGAATGTTTTAGCTTCAAGACCGAACATGCTATAATAATTGAGTGAATTAAATAGGAGGGTAACGAGTGAGACAATGGACTGCAACCCACCTAGCAAAATTGGCGCGTGTAGCAAGTAAAGCTGTAGGTAAAAAGGGTACAGATTTACCTGGTCAAGTTGCTAGAAGAGTGGATCAAAATATATTAAGAAATTTAGCGTCGACGGTAGATGATATCGTTTTTATTAGTGGTACAAATGGGAAAACCACAACATCAAATTTAATTGGGCATACATTAAAAGCAAATGACATACCAATTATCCATAATAATGAAGGAGCCAATATGGCAGCGGGCATTACTTCTGCGTTTATTTTGCAGAATCAGCCGGATACAAAGATCGCAGTCATAGAGATTGATGAAGGCTCTATACCACGTGTATTAAAAGAAATGACACCTTCAATGATGGTCTTTACCAATTTCTTCAGAGACCAAATGGACCGTTTTGGTGAAATTGATATCATGGTGAACAACATAGCTGAAGCGATTAAAGATAAAGGAATCAAACTCCTATTAAATGCTGATGATCCTTTCGTGAGTCGTTTGAAAATAGCAAGTGAAGACCGCGTTTACTATGGTATGAAAGCACGTGCGCATGAATTTGAACAGAGCACGATGAATGAAAGCCGTTACTGCCCAAATTGTGGCCGATTATTAGTATATGATTACGTACATTACAACCAACTCGGACACTATCACTGTCAATGTGGTTTTAAACGTGAACAGCCAACATATGAAGTGAATCGTTTCGACTTATCTCCATTCCTTCAATTGGACGTAGATGAAACCATATTTGATATGAAGATTGCGGGGGACTTTAATGCATATAATGCACTCGCGGCTTATACGGTGTTACGTGAATTAGGTCTAAACGATGCATCGATCCGTAAAGGCTTTGAAACATATACTGCAGATAACGGACGCATGCAGTATTTCAGTAATGGCACAAAAGAAGCGATGATCAATTTAGCTAAGAATCCTGCAGGTATGAATGCGAGCTTATCCGTCGGTGAGCAAATTGAAGGTAGTAAAGTCTACGTGATGAGTTTAAACGATAATGCAGCGGATGGCCGTGATACGTCATGGATTTATGACGCAGATTTTGAAAAGCTCTCTCGTCAAGATATTTCTGCGATTATCGTGACAGGCACACGTGCTGAAGAATTACAGTTGCGACTTAAACTCGCTGAGGTAGAAGTACCCATCATTGTAGAAAAAGATATTTATAAAGCAACGGCGAAAACGATGGATTACAGTAGTTATACTGTGGCAATCCCTAACTACACATCACTTTCACCGATGTTAGAACAATTGAACCGCTCTTTCGAGGAGGTTAAAGACGCATGAATGAATTAACTGTCTACCATTTTATGCCAGATAAATTAAACTTATATAGTGATATTGGTAACATCATGGCGTTAAAACAACGCGCGAAAAAACGTAACATTCAATTGAATGTGGTCGATGTGAACGAAACCAATGGGATTGATTTCGAAGGTTGCGATATTTTCTTCATCGGCGGCGGTAGTGATCGAGAACAAAGTCTTGCGACGAAAGAATTAGAGAAGATCAAAATTCCGTTGAAAGCAGCGATTGAAGATGGATTACCTGGATTAACTGTTTGTGGTGGTTATCAATTCTTAGGAACGAAATATATCACTCCAGATGGCACTGAATTAGAAGGGCTAGGTATTTTAGATTTTTATACAGAATCTCAAACAGACCGTTTAACAGGAGATATCGTGATTGAAAGTGATACTTTTGGTACAATCGTTGGTTTTGAAAATCACGGTGGCAGAACATATCATCAATTCGATACATTAGGTCATGTCACGCATGGTTACGGCAATAATGATCATGATGCGAAAGAGGGTATCCATTATAAAAATTTATTAGGTACGTATCTCCATGGTCCTATTTTACCGAAAAACCATGAATTAACGGATTATCTACTCAAAGCGGCTTGTGAAAGAAAAGGAATTCCATTTGAGCCTGTAGAACTCGATAATACAGAAGAAGAAGCGGCTAAAAAAGTGATCGTAGACCGCGTAAGTAAAGGATAAATGAGAAAGCCAGTTTTACCTCGTGTTGGGGTAAAGCTGGCTTTTTGTATGTGAAGTTATCTCAATTTGTGATTTAGGCATAACGAGAATCCAGGATACGATAAATCAACAGAATTTCATAAATGACGTGGCTCTTAAGTTGGTTGACATCAAATTCGTCTAAACCTTTAACTGAGCGTTTGAGTACAGAAGCGGCTTGTCGTTCACGCTCGAAGTGTCCGGTAGAAATAATTTCATTGATGCGATTAGATATTTTCAAAATCGCTACTTTTTCCTCAGAATTAAACTGAATTTGCGTATCTCTAGGCAAGTAAATAATATTAGACAAATGAGCGATGAGTAAACGATTCGTTTGTGCTCGCGTTGAAAGCTGGCGTAATTGAATCCATTCATTATCGCGTGATTTATGATAGTTCAATTCATCTTTTTGATAAGACAACAAGGTATCGACCTTATTATTTAATAATTGTAAGGATTCCAAGCGTTTGTTGGCTTTTTCTGAACGAAATTGACCAAAGATGAGCTGCTGCATGCGCATATTGTAGAGTTGATATAAATTTTCTTCAATTTGTTGCGTCAACTTGATGACCTGATCATAATATTTTGGTGGTAAGATGATAAAGTTTACCAAGCCAGCAGTCACTAGACCAATAATCGCAGTGAGTAATCGTGAAAAGAAATTAAACATATAGGCTTCGTGAATACCTGGAATCATAGCCATGGCAGTCAGTGTAGCAACGGTTGTACCGGATTGTAAGTTGAGTTTGGTACATAACAATATCGTAAAGGTAGCGCTAAAAGCATAAGAAAGCGGTGAATCGTCACCGAAAATATAAGTGAAGACCACTGCGAGTAGAGAACCGATGACCGTTGCAGGTAAACGTTGGTAGCCTTTTTTCAAAGATGCCTTAGCTGTCGGTTCAATCGTAACGATTGCTGTTAAAATCGCAAATATAGGATTTAAGTTGAGGGATAAACAAAAGAATGCGGTTAATAAGGTTGCTAATCCCGTTTTTAGCGTCCGTGCCCCTATAATGTGTTTGTACCATTTATTGTCCATGTTCATAGCTCCTGCGTGTGCTGTTCTAAGTTTAAAACTTGAGCTGCATACATCTCATTTTTCTTTAATAATAATCGTTCGTTTTGTTTATTTATTTTAGCACAAAATCATTTTATTTAAAGCGCTTGTTAAAAGGGTATAGATAAATTTAGCGTCCTAACATGGACCTTTACTATAAAAGGATGACGCAATTTTTGATATAATACGTAAGTGTATTACAAACTTATAAAGGAACGGGATAAAATGATTGTTAAAACAGAAGAAGAACTAGAAGCATTAAAAGAAATTGGATATATATGTGCACTCATTCGTGATGAAATGCGTAAAGCAACTGAACCAGGCATCACTACAAAAGAATTAGATGATATCGCAAAACGCATGTTTGAAGAACACGGTGCAACTTCAGCGCCAATCCACGATGAAAATTTCCCTGGACAAACTTGTATCAGTGTCAATGAAGAAGTGGCACACGGCATCCCAGGTAAACGTAAAATCCGTGAAGGTGACTTAGTGAACATCGATGTTTCAGCACTGAAAAATGGCTACTACGCAGACACAGGCGTCTCTTTCGTAGTTGGAGAAACTGACGAACCTATGAAACAAAAAGTATGCGATGTCGCTAACGAAGCGTTTGAAGCAGCAATGAAAAAAGTGAAAGCAGGTACGAAGTTAAGCCAAATTGGTAAAGCGGTACACGCGACTGCACGTCGTAATGATGTCAAAGTGATCAAAAACTTAACTGGTCATGGTGTAGGTAAATCATTACATGAAGCACCAAGTCATGTACTTAACTACTTTGATGCGAAAGACAAAACGTTACTTAAAGAGGGCACAGTCATTGCGGTCGAACCATTCATTTCTTCTAATGCAACATTTGTAACAGAAGGCAAAAACGAATGGGCTTTTGAAACACAAGATAAAAGCTATGTTGCTCAAATCGAACACACAGTGATTGTAACGAAAGATGGCCCAGTGCTCACAACTAAAATTGACTCATAATATGAGATCAATCAACACAGGTGAATAACAAACGACTTAAGTAAAAGATTCATTTCATGTAGCTAAGTCTAAAGTAGGAAACTAAAATCGTTCCGGAGCCTATTCTGTTGGCTTCGGAACCATTTTATAATGGAACCATTCAACAATGAGGTGGTTTTATGAACGTTTTAGCGAAATACTTAAATAAAATGACTGAAAATATATTAAATATGAGCATTAAAGATTATCGTCAATACTTAGATATCAAATTAAGTAGTATTGAAAAATACATAAACTATTTGAATTTAAAGAAACAGCACGTTAACGAGATGATTGACAGGCTCACGATTACATTAGAAAATAAATATGTTGAATTCATTGAAACGATGAAGATTAATTTTGCGCAAGAAGTAGAAAATATTGAAATCAATAATATTAAACAGAAGCTCAATCAAATGGAAGCAGATGTTGCACGTATTGATGCAACGATATCACAACAAACGAAAGAGAAAGCGACTGCCGAAACTGAGTGTGATTTAATTGAACAAATCTATTTAGTCGCTTAATAGAAAGGTGGCGAACAATGACTCACAAATATATATCAACAGAAATGTTGATTATTTTTACTGCGCTCATGATTATTGCCAATTTTTATTACATCTTTTTTGAGAAAATTGGCTTTTTACTCGTCTTATTATTAGGGTGCATTCTTACCTATATCGGATACTTATATTTTCATAAGATCAGAGGGTTATTAGCGTTTTGGATTGGTATGTTACTGATTGCCTTTACCTTGCTGTCGAATAAGTATACGATTATTATCTTATTTTTATTCTTACTCGTAGTGATTGTGAGATATTTATTTTATAAATTTAAGCCACTTAAAGTCAACGCGACTGAAGAACCTGTGACGTCACCTCAATTCATCAAGCAGAAGTGGTTAGGTGAGCAACGCACGCCAGTCTATGTATATAAATGGGAAGATGTACAGATTCAACACGCAATAGGTGAAGTACACCTCGATATGACTAAAGCTGCGAATATTAAAGAAAATAATACGATAGTGGTCCGTCATCTCATCGGAAAGGTACAAATTTTTGTGCCGTTTAATTATAACGTGAACTTACATTTTGCAGCATTGTTTGGCAAAGTTTTCATTAATGATAAGACATATCGTGTGGAAAATAATCACATACAAGTGCTTGAAGAAACAAAAAAAGATAATTACGCTGTTAATATTTACGTCTCAACATTAATTGGTGATGTTGAGGTGGTCTATAGATGAACCACTATATTAGAACCATTGGCTCAATGTTGATACTCGTTTATAGTGTGTTGATCACGTTTTTGTTCATTGATCGTTTCTTCGTTAATATTATTTATTTTCAAGGCATGTTTTACACACAAATTTTAGGGATACCTGTCATTTTATTTCTCAATTTGATTATCATTTTGTTATGTATTATCGTCGGGTCTATCTTGGCTTATAAAATTAACGAACAAAATCATTGGTTACAAACACAAATTGAACATGCAATCGAAGGCGAAACGGTTGGAATTAATGATCAAAACATCGAACTTTATAATGAAACCATCGCTTTGTACCAAACGTTGGTACCACTTAACCAAGAATTGCATCGTCTCCGCATGAAAACGCAAAATATGACCAATGAATCGTACAACATGAATGATGTTAAAGTGAAAAAAATCATTGAAGATGAACGTCAGCGTTTAGCAAGAGAGCTACATGATTCAGTGAGTCAACAACTCTTTGCGGCGAGTATGATGCTCTCAGCGATTAAAGAAACGAAACTTGAACCTCCATTGGACCAACAAATTCCAACGTTAGAAAAAATGGTTCAAGATTCACAACTAGAAATGCGTGCGCTATTATTACACTTGAGACCACTTGGATTGAAAGACAAATCTCTCGGCGAAGGGATTAAAGATTTGGTTACAGATTTACAGCGTAAAGTGCCGATGAAAGTCGCGCATGAAATTGAAGATTTTGAAGTACCAAAAGGAATAGAAGACCACTTATTCCGAATTACACAAGAAGCGATTTCGAATACGTTACGCCATTCAGAGGGTACGAAGGTGACGGTAGAGTTATTTAATAAAGTTGACTACTTATTATTACGTATCCAAGATGATGGGAAAGGCTTTAATGTAGATGAAAAAGTAAAACAAAGTTACGGCCTTAAAAATATGAGAGAACGTGCGTTAGAAATTGGTGCGACATTTCATATCGTGTCATTACCTGACTCAGGTACAAGAATTGAAGTAAAAGCGCCATTGAATAAGGAGGATGAGACGGATGCCAATTAAAGTATTGTTTGTGGACGATCACGAGATGGTTAGGATCGGTATATCGAGCTATTTATCTACGCAAACAGATATTGAAGTTGTGGGTGAGGGCGAATCAGGCAAGGATGCGATTGCTAAAGCACATGAACTCAATCCCGACTTAATATTAATGGATCTTGTGATGGAAGATATGGATGGGGTAGAAGCGACAACACAAATTAAAAAAGACTTTCCGCATATTAAAGTCGTGATGCTGACAAGCTATATTGAAGACAATGAAGTTTATCGTGCGTTAGATGCAGGCGTAGATAGCTATATTTTAAAAACGACGAGTGCGAGCGGTATTGCTGACGCAATCCGTAAAACCCATCAAGGTGAAGCGGTATTTGAACCCGAAGTGTTAGTGAAAATGCGTAACCGTATGAAACAACGTGCGGAATTATATGAAATGTTGACCGAACGTGAAATGGAAATACTATTATTAATCGCAAAAGGTTATTCTAACCAAGAAATTGCAAGTGCTTCCCATATTACGATTAAGACGGTTAAAACCCATGTAAGTAATATATTAAGTAAGCTTGAGGTTCAAGACCGGACGCAAGCCGTCATCTACGCATTCCAACACAATTTAATTAATTAAATAACGATAATATGAAATAGAGTAGGTGCAACATCTGATGCCATTGATGAGATGTTAAAACCTACTCCTTTTTTATTGCGTTAATTTTGTGATGTTGTATTTTTGTATCCATCATGTACGAGTTCGAGTTCTCCTGTGCGTGGATCAATAATGAGTCCGTGAACGGGTACCGATTTATCAAATAATGGGTGATTGATGACTTTATTGACATTGTCTTTGACATTTTCATAAACATCGGTGAAACCTTGTAAAAATTTGCGAATATCTAATCCAGAGTTCGCTAGGATCGATAACGTGCGATCATCGATTCCTCTTTGTGACATACGTTCTAACACTTCACCGACGTTAAGTTGACCCATGCCGCAATCGCGATGTCCCATAATAATGATCTCTTCTGCGCCTAGTGCATAAATCGCGATAAGTAAACTGCGCATTGTTGATCCATAAGGGTGGGTGATCGTCGCACCTGCATTTTTAACGATTTTTAAATCACCATTATTAAAGCCGAGTGCCTTTGTCGCAAGTTCTTGTAAACGCGTATCCATGCATGTGAAAAGAACTGCTTTTTTATCTGGGCGTTTACTTGTCTCATATTGTTCGTACATATGGTCGTTTACAAACGTACGATTAAAATCTAGGATATTTTCTAATAATGACATCTGTTTCACTCCTATATTGATTCATATAAAAAGGAGCAAGACAATGAAATCTTTGTATACAATTAGATTTCTGTCTTACTCCTCATGAAAGTGACATCTTTCAGCGTGACGTCAATTAATTTTGATGTTGTTGATCCGATGAAGCGTCAGACGATGGCTTGTTCGGTTGTGCTTTAGATGAAGTATCACCGTTAGTGTCATCGGCATTTTCCTTTTGATCTTCTTGCTCAGCGTTTGCTTCTTCTTGCTCTAATTCATGGAATTCTTGTTCCTCAGGTGTACGGCCTCTGACAATTTTACGTTGGTGTAAAATAGCGTTGATTTCTGCCCCGATGATGAGGATGAAACCAGTGATGTAAAGCCATAACATAAGGATGATGATACCAGCAAGGCTACCGTATGTTTTATTGTAGTTTGCAAAGTTAGAAATGTAGAAACTAAATAAGAATGCACCGACTAAGAATAAGACGGTTGAAAAAGCTGCCCCTGGTAATACAGACATAATTTTAATTTTTACATTAGGTGCTAACGTATATAGCACAATGAATGATACGAATACGATAAGGAACGGCAAGATTACTCTGACAAGGTTGAATAACCATTTCACTTCGTCACCTAAGCCGAGTGGGCCAAAGATAAAGTCACCAATTACACCGCCAAATGTAGGTAAGATCAATGCAATCGGTAAAACGATAACCATTGCAAGTGTGAAGAGCACACTAGACAATTTAGAAACGACAAAGTTACGTTTATCCTCAACATCATATGCGACGCTAAAGGCATTCATAATCGCTGTCATCCCATTTGATGCGGACCATAATGCCACAATTAAACCGATTGATAATGTACCACCACTGGAGGCGTTAAAGATTTCTTCAATGACGCCTTGGACTTGTTCACTGTACTCTTGAGGTACGTACTCGATGATCATATCACTAATATCGTGTGGATCTGCCCCTAACATTGGCACGATAGATAGTAAGAAGATCAGCATTGGGAAGAGTGACAGCATGAAGTAGTATGACAGTTGTGCTGCCATCCCTGAAGCGTCATCTTTACTGATACGGTAAATTAAGTAAGAAAAGAAGTTTGGATTTTTCGTATATTTCGCAGGTTTATTAATACGAGATACGAAAAATGCCTGATCATCCTTTTTCGGTTCCTTGGATTGGAACTTGGTAGGTTGAATGTATGTACGATCTTTTTCAATATGTTTATCTGTGTTGTTGTTTTCTTGTTTATCCTTCATTTCATTAAGAAAATTAGAATTTGAATGCTTGTTTTTCGACATCATAAAACTCCTTACATACCGATAAAATGTTAGTACATTTTTTAATATACTGTAAAATCTAACCGAGGTAAACACGTTACGGTAAACTCGTAACATACTTATGGTCTTATACCGCTTTTTACGTAAAATAAAACAATCTAACAGCCCTTTATGCATAGAAAGTGACTGAAAAGAAGATGAAACGTAACAGAGTAGGGAGTCGTTAAACGATGCAATATCATGAAAACCGTGTAAAAAGTACGCGCTTTAGGCATAAAAAAAGCCGCTTGAAGCAAGTCTCATTTCAAGCGGTTTTTAAATAAGTTTGTGTCCCTTTATCTCGGATTAATGATTCAAACGATTGTTTTTACGATCGATGAATGTTGCTTTAGCATCTTTTAAAGATTGTTCTAATTGTGGGTTATTGCGTCTAATTTCTTCGATCGCATCTTTCCAGTATAGGACTTCGTCTTTAATATCATTAAATTTAGAAGGTTTATTAGAACGGTTACCTTCTTTAATATCTGTAAAGGCTTGTTTTAAAGATTGGCGTGTAGATTTGTCAGCTAATGTGATTAAGCCACCAACTGCAGCACCAAGTAAAATACCAGGAACTAATTTGTTTTGCATGTTGATTACCCCTCTCTTAAATTTGCATCTTTGACGATGTAGTCAATTAAATTATCACATGATGATTGTACCATTTTATAAACACCTTCAAAATTATTTGTATAGTAAGGGTCTGGCACATCACTTTCTTCCATGTTACTAAATTCTAGCAATTTAAACAATTGTCCTTGAATATTAGGATTAATACGACGGATATTGTCTACGTTGCTTTGATCCATGGCAATGATGTAATCAAAGTCATCATCTGGTTTGAATAATTCGCTAATCATACCATCAAATGGAATGTCATGTTGCTTTAAAATCTCTTGTGTCCCTTCGTGAGGTGTTTCGCCTAAGTTCCATTTGCCAGTTCCACGTGATTCGACAACGACATCTTGAATGTTGCGATCTTTCAAGCGTTGTCTCATGATTGCTTCAGCCATTGGAGATCGACAAATATTACCTAGACAGACAAAAGCGACTGTTACCATTTTTTAACCTCCCCAATTTCCTTATTATGACTATTTTATATGTTTTTTCATCATTTCTAAAGGATAAATTCAACAAAAGTTTTATAATAGGGTAATGTTTGATAGAATAAACTGACAAAGGAGTGAAACGAATGGCATTAACGAATAAAGAGATGATAACGGAAATCAGATCTCAATTGAATGTAGTCAATCAAGGTTTGATTGATCCAGATAAATTTACACAAGCAAACCAGGAAGATATCGAGACGATCCATCAATTTGTTATGTCAAAGCAGTCTTTTACGCCGAGTGAAGTCACAGCCATTGCCAATGAGCTAGGACAATTAAGAGATTAAGGGGTGTTAGTATGTGTGAATTACAAGAAAAATTACAACAATATGCACGCTTATTAGTTGAAGTAGGTATGAATGTGCAAGAAGGACAACCAGTTTTTATTCGATCTAATGTCAATGCGATTGAGCTGACACGTTACGTTGCAGAAGCGGCTTATCGTCGTGGCGCATCTGATGTGGCTGTTGAATTTAGCGATGATCGTTTAGCTCGTTTAAGATACGAATATGAATCGGAAGACTTTTTACGTAATCGCGCAGTCAATACATATGACGTGGATAAGAGATTAGACTATGCGAAACGTAATGCGGCAAACTTAGCGATTTTATCTGATGACCCAGATTTATTAAACGGTATTGATTCAGCTAAATTAAACGCATATCAAACTGAATATAGTAAAGCGCACAAAACATTTATGAGCATGATGCAAAACAATGAATTCCCATGGTGTGTTGCTGCGTTTCCTTCAAAAGAATGGGCACAACGTGTTTACCCTGATTTAGATCCGGATGAAGCGTTGAATCGATTCATTGATGAAGTGTTAGACATTGCTCGTGTTGACGGTAATGATCCAGTAGAAAATTGGGAGAAACACATTAATAACTTGAGCGTTCGTGCTAAACAATTACAAGAGAAAAATTACAAAGCGTTACATTATGTATCTAAAGGTACAGACCTCACTATTGGGTTACCTAAAGGTCATTTATGGGAAGATGCAACAAGCTATTCAAGTGAAGGTCAAGCCTTCGTCGCAAACATCCCAACTGAAGAAGTATTTACGGCGCCTGATCGCAATCAAGTAAATGGTTATGTATCCAATACATTACCATTGAGTTATAACGGCAATATCATCGATGGCTTTACGTTGACCTTTAAAGATGGTGAAGTCGTTGACTTTAAAGCAGAGAAAGGCGAAGCCGTATTAAAAGATTTATTAAACACCGATGAAGGTTCACGCCGTTTAGGTGAAGTCGCTTTAGTTCCAGATGATTCACCAATTTCAAATCGAAATACCATTTTCTACAATACGTTATTCGATGAAAATGCATCTTGTCACATCGCGTTAGGCTCAGCTTATGGCTTTAACGTCGAAGGTGGTACAGAAATGACGACTGAAGAAAAAGTAGCGAGCGGATTAAATGATTCACTTGTACACGAAGATTTCATGATCGGTAGTGCAGATCTTACAATTTACGGCATCACGCAAGATGATCAACAAGAAGTTGTTTTCGAAAATGGTAATTGGGCAGACTAGTTTAACTTAAGTATCTATGAAGTGAGGTAAAAAGGATGGGAACTCGTAGAAGTAAAGCGATGTCAGAGTCTAGATGTGAAAAAGTGAAACAAATTTTTCCAACTGACACCAATCATCATCATACGCTATTTGGAGGCGTATTGATGTCAAATATTGATGAAATATCAGCAATCAGTGCAATGAAACATGCAAATTCCAAAGTGGTCACTGCTTCAATGGATTCAGTAGACTTTTTAAAACCCATTAAGACGGGTGATATCATTGTTTTTGAAGCAAAAGTAACCCACGCAGGAACATCGTCTATGGAAATTGGTGTTCAAATCATTATTGAGGATCCTTTAAACAATGAAAGACAACTTGCTGCATTAAGTTTTTTAACTTTTGTAGCGATCGATGATGATGGCAATACAGTAGAAGTTCCAAAAGTTTACCCAGAATCGGATACAGAAAAATGGTTCCACGAAACTGCTGAAAAACGTGTTAAAAGACGTAAAGAACGCAGAAAAGAAAGCCAAGAAACCGTTGAATTTCTATCCAATCAGTTAAATATTAGATAATGATTTCATAAAAGAAAGCGCTTATTGGGAGTACGAATCTCAATAAGCGCTTTTTACATTTTGAGTATTAATGAATGTGTTGCAAATTAGTCCATGTTATACATAAGATGCATCTCACGTTCTTTTGCTCTGAAATCTGTATTTGGATAATACATATTTTTAACTAATACGTTTGGACCTAAACAATTGAATTCGGAACAGTGACAGTTAAGTGCTTGAGCTAGTGGAGATGCGAGCCATTGTTCGAATACGTCAGTTAAGCGATCGGTCTTAATATTTGAAATGGTGCCGTTTTCATCACCAAAGTCTGTCACGATCACGTTACCCGTAAACATATTGACATTGAGACGGTTTCGACCATCTGGATCATTACGCATTGTGACATTTTCAGTTTCACGTAAGCGATTAAGCAACGCTTGATCTTGTGGGTCGTTGATACAAGGGTAGATAGGTAGTGTACCGAACAACATCCACGTTTCTGGGTCACGAATGTCGAGTAAGTAATGTATCGCACGTTTCATCTCTTTAAGTGGCAATACGTTGAGTGAACTTGCGAAATCTGCAGGATACATAGGATGAATTTCATGTCTACGGCATTTCATGTCATGCACAACTTCGTTATGTATTTTTTCTAGATGGGGCAGTGTACTTTGATTTAACATCGTTTCTGCTGAGACGAACATCCCTTGATCAGATAATGTGCTCGCATTATCAATCATTTGTTCATATAGTTTCAGTTTCGCTTTAAGAGGAGGTTGTTTTTCCATCGCACCAAAGCCAACAGATGTAAACTCATCAATCGTACCCCAGTTATGTGAAATATGCATGACATCGATGTATTCAGCGATATCTAAATAGCGATCTTGAGGCAAGGTTAAGTTTGAGTTCATCTGTACATAGATTCCGCGATGATACGCATATTTAATTAAAGGTTTCACGACATGTTTAATTGATTTTTTGGAAAACATCGGTTCGCCACCTGTGATAGAAATCGTTTTTAATGTAGGGATTTCATCTAAGCGACGATAAATCAAATCCATCGGTAAAGATTCTGGATCTTTTGTTTGTAATGTATAACCGACCGCACAGTGACTACAACGCATGTTACATAAATTCGTCGTAGTAAACTCAATATTGCTGAGTGTTAAATCACCGTATTGTTCCACATCGTTGTACGCTTCCCATGGATCATTGTTGATGCTAATGGGCTTTTTTGTCGGTATCGATTGAGTTGGCATACCAAACGCCTTCTTTCTAAAATGATTCATAAAGTCAAATATAGCATGTGAACTACTGTAATAGGAATTTTTAAGATCCTGTTCACACATGTTTTAAATATCTTGAATAATGTATGATTTCGAATTAAAGATACAACCTTGACTAGAGTAACAGTTTTAAGAAATAAGGTGAAGTCTATTTTTAAATTTATATTAATGGAAGCCGTTTCTTTTTGAAAATGAATGATTTAAAGCCGGGTGCATCTTTTATTCATCCGACATACGTACTTATCAAGAATCAGTTCCAACAGTTTTTCAAAACATGTTAAAATGTACATGATAACGTGATGAAGGAGTGTACTGAATGAACGAACAAAAAACAATAGATCAAATTAAGGAGCGTTTAGAAAAATTTATTACTGATATTGATCAAGTAGATCCAGATGAAGTTAAAGTAGAAGATATTGATGAATGGATTGGCTTGTTAGATCAGTTAGAAGAAAAAGTTAAAACCGTTTCCAAAAAATAGTGAAAAACAAATATGTAAAAAATTAATGTTTAAACCTTTCTATACTTGGCTATATATAACCATAATTCATAAAGGAAAGGTGATTATAAATGGCTAAAAAAGTTGCAATTATTGTTGCTGACGAATTTGAAGATGTTGAATTAACTAGTCCAAAAGAAGCTATTGAAGAAGCTGGACACGAAACAGTAATCATTGGTGACGAAGCTAACGCTGAAGTTTCAGGTAAACACGGCACTAAAGTTACTGTAGATGTTAGCATTGGTGATGCTAAAGCAGAAGATTACGATGCTATCCTTATCCCTGGTGGTTTCTCACCTGACCACTTAAGAGGAGACGCTGAAGGAAGATATGGCGCATTCGCTAAATACTTCACTGCAAATGATGTACCAACATTTGCAATCTGCCACGGTCCACAAATCTTAGTTGATACTGACGACTTAAATGGTCGTACTTTAACTGCAGTATTAAACGTACGTAAAGATTTATCAAACGCTGGTGCAAACGTTGTAGACGAATCAGTAGTTGTTGATAAAAACATCGTAACAAGTCGTACTCCTGACGACTTAGATGATTTCAATAGAGAAATCGTTAATCAATTAAACTAATCATTCGTTCTTATGTGAACGTATGAATAATGAACTCCAAAGGGCAGCGTGACAGCACGTTACGTGATGCTCTTTGGAGTTTTCTTTTTAATACCATTTATCCTAAATCCTTATGAAATACATATGATTGAATGTGGTGTAGCACGAGTGTATTCATTTAACGAGCACATCATGTCATAAAGGCCGTATTGGCATACACCTTAGGACTGATTTTTGCCAAATGCAGTAGATTATAACGTTAACTCTTGTTAAACTGATTTATAATAAAGTGAAAGTAAGATGAGTGCATAGCTTTAACATCATTTAAGCAGTGCACAATATTTAATCCTAAATAGATGCGACTCAGACGCTTACATATATAGACATGTTTGCGCGGGAATGAAGTAGCGATCGAGTGATCATCCGTGTTCGTGAGCAATTTTGAAAGAAAGGAGCACGCTATTAAAAGGTAACACCCGAGTAAAAATGTGAGGTCGAAACTCCAGCTCATTTTTTCTTGGTTTTAATAGCTAAAGATGAATGAAGCGAAGTGAACGTTATTCTAAATCAAAGCGAAAAGCAGTAGCCTATGACGATGTAGGGCCGCATTATAACACCTACTATCAACCTGTGGGTAGACCACCAAAAAAGAAAAAAGGTAAACGTTGGTTCCTGACTATACTATTATTGTTAGCTATTGTAGTAGCTATCTTCATGGGCTTGATGTACTTTTTATCCAGATCCGCAAATGTAGAAGCGTTGCATTCTATAGAGCAGAAAAACTCATATGTACCTGTGTCGGATATGAATGATTATACGAAGGGTGCATTTATCGCCATTGAAGACGAGTGGTTCTATCATCATCATGGATTTGATATTAAAGGTACATCGAGGGCGTTATTTTCAACCGTCAGTGAGCAGAGTGTTCAAGGTGGTAGCACTATAACACAGCAAGTTGTAAAGAATTACTTTTATGGCAATGAGCGCTCATTTATTCGTAAAATGAAAGAATTATTTGTAGCCTATCGTGTTGAAAGTGTATATGACAAAGATCAGATATTGAGCTTTTACGTCAATAATATCTATTTCGGTGATGATCAATATACCGTAGAAAGCGCTGCAAATTACTATTTTGGTACGACGACAGATAAAAATAATAAGCATTTACCACAAATCTCAGTACTACAAAGTGCAATGCTTGCAAGTAAGATTAATGCACCGAGTGTGTATAATTTAAATCAGATGTCTGATCGTTATATTAATCGTGTTAAAGTCAACTTAGAGAAAATGAAGCAACAAGATTTTATTTCGAATGATGAATACGAAGAAGCAATTTCGCAACTCGGAGCTTCATAAAGTGACTTAAGAAGGAGGATTCTTTTCATTATTTTTAGGATAGTGAAAAGAATTTTTTGATTTTAAGATAAATCGGACGATGCACGCTGTCGCTATAATTCCCTTAAACCTCATAATAAGTTATGCTAGATAAGTGGAGTGAAAATGATGCCAAAGATAACTAAAATAGAAGTACAAAAAAATAACAGTGAACGATTTAATTTGTATCTAGATGGCGTATTCGAAATGGGTGTAGATATAAATACACTCGTTTATTTTAACTTAAAAAAGGATCAACAAGTCGAACCTGCTGAGATGGCAGAGATTCAACAATATGAACAATATCGTCAAGGTATCAACCGCGCGATTAATTATATTTCATACCGTAAACGAACAGATAAAGAAGTCGCCCAACATCTTGCGAAAGCGGATATCAATGAACAGACGATAGCACGTGTACTCGAATATTGTCATGAACAAAAGTTAATTGATCATGATGACTACGCCGAAAGTTTAAAAAATACGATGTTACGTACGTCAGATAAAGGTCCAGAAACTTATCGTCAAAAATTATTTCAAGCAGGTATCGAGAATGATGTGATTGAACGCTACGTAGATTTGTATGAATCCGAACAACCTTTTGAACAAATTTTGCATGTTGCACAAAAGATTATCAAACAGAAAAAAGGTACACCGATGCAAATCAAATCGAAAGTGAGTCAATCATTGATGCAAAAAGGATTTACCATGGGTACGATTAACGAAGTTATGTCAGAACTTAATTTTTCTCAAAGCGAAGATACGCTCGATGAGATGCTTCAACAAGACCTTGAAAAGGCCTATCGAAAATATGACAAGAAGTATGAGGGTAGACAAGTTATACAAAAGACAATAGAAACGCTTATGAGAAAAGGATATAAATATGATAAAATTAAAATTAAATTAAAGGAAAGCGGTCTTGAAGATGGAACAGAAACGTTTGAGTGAAATGAACGAGCAAGAATTAAGAACAGAGATACAGCAATGTACTGAAAAAATGCGCAAAGCAGAAATGAATGGCATCATTAATGAATATGGTGTCTATCAACGTAAGATTTTAATTGCTGAAAGTTACCTCGTAGATCGTGATAAAGTAGAAATTGGCAAGATTTACAAATTAAATGATGGTACTGAGGATTACTTTAAAGTTGAAAGACTGAAAGGTATTTTCGCGTGGGGCTTTAGAATCAACAGTACAGAACCTGAAGAAGGGTTACCACTCGCATTATTAAATATATAGAAGGATGAAATAAAAATGGGCAGTTCAATCATTTTAAAGTTACTGAATGTAACGCAATATTATAGAAATAACAATGCCAGAAAGTGGTACGCACCTTACGGATATGATGCTGACAATATCGAGCTCAATAATATTCAACTCCATATCTATCAAGGCGAATCACTCGGCGTTATTGGTGAACCCGACTCTTCCAAATCACTGATCGGGCGATTGTTGGCAGAAGAAATCAAACCAGATAAAGGACGTGTCGTTCGAAAAAGAGATATTTTCTTCGCTGATATAGAAGATAAAGTTTATCAACGTGATAGCGTGTATGATTATATCAATAATGTGGTTTCACTGTTCCCACGCAATGATAATCCTGCAGAAATCGTTCAATCGGTTATTGATCAAGCACAGTTATCAGATGATACTGAAACACCGGTACAACGATTAACTGACGAACAGTATGCGCAGTTATCCTTTGTGTTAGCACAGTTATCTGAAGCAAGTATTATTATCTTTAATCACATTATCCAACATCTCTCAGACACGCAATTTGAAGCGATGATTCCTTTTGCGAAACAATACATAGAAAATAATCAAACACTCGTCTTCATTGATGACGATGTTGATCGAATAGAACAAGTATCTAACTATATTGCTTGGATTTCACATGGACAGTTAAGAATGGAAGGGCAATTAAAAGAAGTGCTTCCAATGTTTAGAGAGCATGAGAAAGATCGCTTATCTATCCAAACCGAAGAAGATGAAGCAAACTTTGACCTAGATTGGAAACAAAGCAGAAACCGTATTCCAGAACTTGCTAACAACTTTAAACGGGTAGAACGTTATCAACATCAAAAACCACCTGCGATATTATACCGTTTCTGGGGTCTGTTGCTTGTATTTGTACTCGGAGCCGTCCTCATGTTGGTACTGGTCTTTAACAACGTAGGCAGATTAGATATAGCTCAGAATATTGACCAAAATAAAATCCAGGATCAACAACAAAATCCGTTTGAAGAAACACTAGCTTACGGCATTGCTTTGAACAAAGAAAAATTACAACGCATCGGCTCTGATCAAACGTTATCATCTAAAAAATATGCACTGTATACGATCACAGGTGAAAATACGAAGAATTATCGTGTCCAAGTCGATGGCAAAGATTACAAGATTGCTAAAAATAACGTGCGTTACTTTGACCCTGCTGGGTTATACGAAAAGCATCAAATGCAAACCTTGGCACCTTATATGAAGAATAATTATATTAACTTTGTAGATTACTTCAACAGTCAATTACACAAATCGCACAATGAGGTAACAGACACGCTTGTTCCTGAAAATGATAAAGACCAACGTTTTGTCGTACCGATTACACAACAACCGATTGATATGCTATTTAATGATAAAAATAACTTGGCTGGGTTTGTCTATCCAATGACGAAAAAAGATGAGCTTAAGAAAAAATACGATATTAACAGTAATTCATGGATGGTCAAAACAGACAGCGGTTATCTCATGGCAGATATGAAAAATAAAAAATGGATTTATATTGAATTGTAGGTGTGAAAAATGATAGATAGTATCGTAGATTTTTATAAACATTTACCACATCTATGGCATCATGCAATACATCGGGTGAAACATGAGTGGAAATGGTTTATATTACCAGTTTTAATTAGTGCTATATTACTGATTGCGTTAATGGTGAGCTTTCATGTAAAAGGTACGCCAGATCTCAATCAAGCGCGTTGGTATTATAGATTAAGTGCATTTACTTCATTTATGTTCGTGTGGTTCGCCATTTATCGAGGATATAAATTATTCGAAGAAGATTATTGGTATAATCGACAATTGAGTTTAACGCCCGTGGTGCATAATGTGCTCGTGGCAATCATTTATAGTGTATTGTTAGGCATCATGGAAATCATATATATTGTTGCGACCCCATTAAACATAGAAAGTTCAGTCCTTGCTGTGTTGTTCTTTATGCTCATGTCAGTCATCTTTATTATTTTAAGCTCAACAATTTTAGGGCAGTTTACATTGGTGAGTAACAAAGTAGATATCATCTATTTCATCTTGTCAGTAGTGATTTTTATATTGCTACCAATTTGGTACATACCGACATCTTATGATTCACTCGTGACGCATCTACTCATGATCAATCCAGTATTTTATCTCGTTGATGGTATGGCACAATCTGTTGTATTAGGTGTTGTAAGCTTAACGAATATTCCTTATCATCTTTACTTTATTTTCATCTTTGCGATTGGATTTGTGATTAATTACGGTTTAACACGTTATGTGGTATATAAAAAATACGAAGTTGAACCACGATTCGCCACGGTTTCTACAGAAGAAACAAAGCAAACTGAAGCGACAGTGATAGAGGAAGACGAAGCACATAGAGATGCAACAACACAAACAACTGACGAAACCAATAGTGATCAAAACAAAAACTGATTCAAATAGGTGACCGTTTCATAGGCGGTTATCCTATTAATAAATAATGAAAAAAGCACTATAAAAGGCTGAGACGTTCATCTTGTCTCAACCTCATATAGTGCTTTTATTATGTGTATTATTGTGCGTATAATTTACGCTGTAATTTTTCTTCACTAAAGACCCAACCAATGTAAGAGTGATCGATATTGTTTTCTTCATCAAGATGGGCGATGGCTACGAAAGAATAATGGCCATTTTTCAGATAACGTAAATCGATGAGTCGGATTTCTGTGGTACCGTCATCAAGATCTGTTTTTTGCCAACGGTATACAGAAGAAAAGTTTAAAAATGTTCTGATGTTTTTATCATTCTGTACATATTGCATGAGATCATCACTAGGGAAAGGTTGGCGTTCAACCTTGTCACTAAAGACGATATTGCCACCGTAGCTACGACCTACATAATCATAATTTTCAGTTTGTATACCTACGCGCCATTCCATAAATTTCATCGTCGGTGCTACGAAAACTTTGACTGGATGTTGTTCTGCTTGTATTAATTTAACAGCCTTACGCTTGATAAACGCTTGCATGCGAAATCTTAAAATATAATAAATGATGAGTATACCTATGATAGGGAAGAATGCGAGAAATGGATGGACGCCCAGCACCCAAAGCAAAATGCCAATACACAATAAGACAAAAATGATAGGATCAAATGTGTTGATGACACTGAGCTGAATCCACTTATTTGTAATTGGCCGTAAAGCCTGTGTACCATAGGAATTAAAGATATCAACAAAGACATGGAGAAAGACTGCAAGTTGAGCCCACATCCAGACATGTGTAATATCTACACTATTAAAGAAAGTAAAAATAACTAAGCTTATGAGTAATGGCCAGAGAATAGTAAATGGAATTGAATGGGTGATACCACGATGATTCGCAATATAAGTTGCGTTATCTTTCAGTTTCAATACCGTATCACTATCTGGGATTAACGATCCCGCAATTAACGTTGTCGCTGTCGCTGCAAATGAGCCAGACATCGCAGGATCTTGCGTCGCGAGCGCAGTCAGCCCAATACCCATAACGATATGCGTAGCTGTATCCATAGCGTTCACTCATTTCGTGTGGATGTTTATGTTTATGAATAGTTAAAATATAACATAGCAAACGGAGAAATGGGAAATTTTAGATATGAGGAGGAACCTAACGACAGATGTATAATGAAGCGAGTTTTAAGCCAAATATTGTAAATTGGTTTAAAGAAAATCAGCGAGAAATGCCGTGGAGAGAAACATCGAATCCATACTATATATGGCTGAGTGAAGTCATGTTACAACAAACACAAGTTAAGACCGTGATTGACTACTATCATCGTTTCATTGAACGATTCCCAACGATTAAATATTTAAGTGAAGCGGATGAAGATGAGGTTTTAAAATACTGGGAAGGTTTAGGTTATTATAGCCGAGCGCGCAACTTTCACACAGCAGTACAAGAAGTTCACGAAAGTTATAATGACGAAGTGCCTAATGATCCCGAACAATTTAAAGCACTTAAAGGTGTTGGCCCCTATACCCAAGCAGCCGTGATGAGCATTGCATTCGACCAACCGCTAGCGACAGTGGATGGTAATGTATTCCGCGTATGGTCTCGTTTAAATAATGACACTCGAGATACGAAACTGCAGTCTACTCGTAAAGCATTTGAACAAGAACTTGAGCCTTATGTCCAAGAAGAAGCGGGCACGTTTAACCAAGCAATGATGGAACTCGGCGCATTGGTATGTACACCGAAATCACCATTATGCTTATTTTGCCCGGTTCAAGAAAACTGTGAAGCCTTTGCGGAAGGCACCGTGGCAGAACTACCTGTAAAAACGACTAAGGTGAAGAAAAAAACAGTGAATCAACGTGTGTATTTAGTGCAAAATGAGAAAGGTGAATTGCTCATTGAACGACGACAACAAAAATTATTACATGGTATGTGGGAATTTCCGATGTTTGAAGAAGGAGCGGAACTTCCATTCGAAACCTTATTGCATCAACCGATACATATCAAAGAAACACCGAGTTACCAGTTAAAACATCAGTTTACACATTTAACTTGGAATATAGAGGTGTTCGAAACTTCACCTGTGATTGATAGTTCGCAAATTGAACTTCCTGAACATATGACATGGATGAACCTTGATGATAAAGAACACTATAACTTACCAGTGAGCATGTCTAAGATTTATCAGTTCATTTGTTCAAGTGATTCATTCGGGAAATCATAATGAGGTATGTTATAATTTGTATGGTAATTAAAAAGATAAGGTGGTGTGGAGCATGGTAAAAGAATCCATACCTAAAGAAGGCCAGACAATAAAAATACAAAGTTATAAACACGATGGGAATATACATCGTGTATGGTCTGAAACAACAATATTAAAAGGTACGGATCATGTAATTATAGGCGGTAACGATCACACATTAGTAACAGAAAGTGATGGTCGAACTTGGATTACAAGAGAACCCGCAATCGTCTATTTTCATTCAGAGTATTGGTTTAATGTCATCTGCATGTTCAGAGATGATGGCATTTATTACTATTGTAATTTATCTTCACCGTTTGCATGTGATGAAGAAGCATTAAAATATATAGATTATGATTTAGATATTAAAGTATATCCAAATGGTAAATATCATTTGTTAGATGAAGATGAATACGAACAACATATGAAACAGATGAATTATCCTAAAGATATCGACTTAATCTTACGACGCAATGTTGATACGTTACAACAGTGGATAGAACAGAAAAAAGGGCCTTTTGCACCTGATTTTATTAAAGTATGGCGTGAACGCTATAAAAAAGTTAGAAGTTATTGAGCATATCTCATGTGTTAATGTGAAATATTGGGTATGATATGAGTCGAATAGTAACAGTATGATACTCACCATATGATGAGTAAGCACAGTAAACATAATAGAAACTCGTGCTCACTGCAGCCTAGTTCGTAAAGATTCACGAGGCTAGGCTGTTTCATTTGCTAACACGAAGAGGGGTAATGTCATTTATGATTAGACGATATTTAAGGTTTGTTAAACCTTATAAATGGCGAATTATAATTACAATCATTGTAGGTATTATCAAATTTGGTATCCCGATGTTAATCCCACTATTAATTAAATACGTCATTGATGATGTGATTAATAATGGTGAGATTGATACACAACAAAAAATGCTCAGACTCGCAATTGCATTAGGGATCGCGATATTCATTTTTGTTGTTATTAGACCACCGATTGAATTCATTAGACAATATTTAGCACAGTGGACAAGTAATAAGATACTGTACGATATTAGACGACACTTATATAACCACTTACAAGCATTAAGTGCTCGATTTTATGCGAATAATCAAGCTGGTCAAGTCATCTCTCGTGTGATCAATGATGTAGAACAAACGAAGGATTTCATTTTAACCGGACTGATGAACATCTGGTTGGACTGCGTCACGATTGTACTCGCGCTTACAATCATGTTCTTCCTAGATGTGAAACTCACGTTGGCAGCAATGTTTATCTTCCCATTCTATATCATTACCGTTTATTTCTTCTTTGGCCGTTTGCGAAAATTAACGCGTAAACGTTCACAAGCTTTAGCAGAAGTTCAAGGTTTCTTAACAGAACGCGTGCAAGGTATGTCCGTCGTTAAAAGCTTTGCGATTGAAGAAAATGAAGCAGAAAATTTTGATGCACATAACCAACATTTCTTAGATCGCGCATTCAAACATACGAGATGGAATGCTTATGCCTTTGCAGCAGTGAATACCGTGACAGATATCGGGCCACTGATTGTCATCGGTATTGGCGGTTTCCTTGCAATCAACGGTTCTATCACTGTAGGTACACTCGCAGCCTTTGTTGGTTATCTCGAACAATTATTCAGTCCATTACGTCGCTTAGTGTCATCATTTACAACACTTACACAAAGCTTCGCCTCTATGGACCGAGTGTTCCAATTATTTGATGAAGATTACGACATTAAAAATAAAAAAGGCGCACAACCGATTGCGATTCAACAAGGTGACATCAGTTTAGATCACGTTTATTTCAAATATAATGAAGATGAAGATATGATCTTACGGGATATTAATTTAGATGTCCATCAAGGTGAAACGGTGGCCTTCGTCGGCATGAGTGGGGGCGGAAAATCAACATTAATCAACTTGATTCCACGCTTTTACGATACGACGAAAGGTTCGATCACGATAGATCAACATCCAATCAAAGATTTCTTAACGGGTAGTTTACGTAGTCAAATCGGCTTAGTTCAACAAGATAATATCTTATTCTCCGATACGATACGTGAAAATATTCTACTTGGTAAGCCAGATGCGACAGATGAAGAAATTGTACAAGCTGCTAAAATGGCAAACGCTTATGATTTTATACAAGAATTACCACATGGCTTTGAAACTGAAGTAGGGGAAAACGGTGTGAAATTGTCAGGTGGACAAAAACAACGTATTTCCATTGCCCGTATTTTCCTTAACAATCCACCGATTATTATATTGGATGAAGCGACAAGTGCGTTAGACCTTGAAAGTGAAGCGATTATCCAAGATGCACTTAATGTGTTGAGCGAAGATCGTACGACACTAATTGTAGCGCACAGATTATCTACCATCACACACGCTGATAAAATTGTAGTGATGGAAAACGGACAAATCGTAGAAACAGGTACGCATCAAGAGTTATTAGATCGCAACGGTCAATATGCACATTTATTTAATATCCAAAACTTGTAAGAGACGATAATAAATCATAAAAAAACAGGTACGGCACTACATTTAATTGTTGTGTCATACCTGTTTTTTCATTTGGTTACGCGTTTTCAAATTGTAAAGATGATAGAGACATCATTCATCATTGTAGATTAAAGATCTAAATCTTCTTTAAGAATATCAATATCGTCATCTTTATTGTGATATGAGAAGAAACTCATTTCAATACGTTCAAGATGTTCTAACGTATAACGATATTCCTCGATTGCAGCAATGATTTGAATGATGTTTGCGTATGAATACTCAGTTTGGTAAGGATCTCGTTGTATATCGGCAAAGAAAGCGTCGATGAGTTCTTTCTTTTGAGGATATTCAATTTGATTTTCCAGTTGTCGTGTATCGAATTTTGCTTTACGAGATAAACTAAGGAAAATTTGTTCATGAAAGCTTGTTAAGCTATCGATTTCAAGTTTAATCTGTAGTAGTAAATGATTGTTAATACTATGAAGATCATTTTGATAACGATTCATCCGTTTGAGTACTTCATAAGCTTTTCGTGTACTTAAGACGACTTCTTTAAGTAGCACTTTTTTACGATTTTGCGCAAATACATTACGTTTTAATAATGGTTGTTCTTCTTCATAATACCCTAAGATTTGCTCTAATTTTTTGATACGCTCATTAATATAGCCTCTATCTTCTTTGATATTTTGATATTCTGAAGCGTCATTTAGTACTAATTTAAACCACACAAAGATATCTGAACAGATATTCAATGAATTATTGTATAACTTAGATTCAAACTTAGGTGGTAAAAATAAAAAGTTCACAATAGAAGAACTAAAGACACCAATCATAACAAGCACAAATCGAAAGAAAGCAGCTGTATAGAAGTTACCGGTATTTTGCCCCATAACAATGAGCGCTGTCACACTAGCTAACGTTGCAACATGTGCAAGATTGAATCTAAACAAGATTGCGATGAGCAAGATGACTGTGACGCCCATAATGACGAGATGGTTACCAAAAACTGTCACCATACCGACTGCTAATAGTAAGCCGATAACGTTACCGATTGCTTGGTCGGAAACGGTCTTGATGGAACGGTACACACTCGGTTGCATCGCTACGACCGCACTGACACCTGCAATCGCCTTAAGTCCAGCAGAATCAGGTAAAAAAGAAGCAATAAAGAGTGCAAGAATAATTGCGATACCTGTTTTCAGTATTCTAGCGCCTAACTTCAAAGCAATAGCTCCTCATATATTATTAATTTATATATCATTATTGTTATACAACGATTGAGTATAAAAATCAACTTTATTTCATTTGACTAAATGCGTAATCCGCAGCTCTTAATGTTTCATCAATGTCTTCTTCGGTATGTTCGGTTGTTAAGAACCAAGCTTCGAATTTAGACGGTGCTAAGTTGATGCCTTGATTTAGCATGAGTTTGAAGAATTTCGCAAAAGCTTCACCGTCTGAGTTTTCAGCTTGTTCATAGTTTGTGACTTTTTCATCTGTAAAGTAGAGGGTCATCGCACCATAGACGCGGTTGATTGTTGCTGTGATGTTGTGTTTATCAATGAGTTCATTTAACCCATCTTCTAATCGTTTACCAAGTTGGTCTAATTTTTCATAAACACCATCTTGTTCAAGTACTTCTAATAAGGCAATACCCGCTTTCATAGAGAGTGGGTTACCCGCCATTGTTCCTGCTTGGTATGCTGGTCCAAGTGGTGCGACTTGTTCCATGATATCTTGTTTACCGCCGTAACCACCAATTGGAAGACCACCGCCGACAATTTTACCGAATGCAGTAAGGTCAGGGTATACTTTATATAAATCCTGTGCTGCACCATAGTGGAATCTAAATGCAGTGATCACTTCGTCGTAAATCACTAGACTTCCATTATCGTGTGTGATTTCGTTGATGGCTTCAAGGAAACCTGGTTTTGGTTCAACCATACCAAAGTTACCGACGATAGGTTCGACGAGTACACATGCAATGTCGTCACCCCAATAATCAATTGCTTCTTTATAAGCATCGATATCATTATATGGAACAGTAATCACTTCTTGTGCGACGCTTTGCGGAACACCTGCAGAGTCTGGAGAACCTAGTTGTGAAGGGCCGCTACCAGCTGCAACTAATACTAAATCTGAGTGGCCATGATATTGACCTGCAAATTTGATGATTTTGTTGCGTTTTGTATATGCACGAGCCACACGAATCGTTGTCATTACAGCTTCTGTACCAGAGTTTACGAAGCGGATTTTTTCGAGTGAAGGGATGGCTTCCCGTAATTTTTTCGCAAAATCAATTTCAAGTTCTGTAGGTGTACCATATAATACACCTTTTGCAGCTTGTTCTTGGATTGCTTTTGTAATGTGTGGATGAGCTTGACCGGTAATGACAGGACCATAAGCCTGTAGATAGTCAATGTATTTATTACCATCTACATCGTATAAATAAGCGCCTTTACCTTCACGCATGACGACGGGTGCACCGCCGTCGACAGCTTTATATGAACGAGACGGAGAGTTGACGCCGCCTAGAATGTATTCATCTGAATATTGTTGAAGTCTTTCACTTTCACTAAAATTCATAGTTATCAACCTCTTTTAATTTATTATCTTCGCCTATTATCGTATCATAAAATAAACATTAATAAGAAGAAACAGGTGAGGATATGTTACAAAAAGGAGAGCAATTTCCAGCGTTTTCATTAATCAATCAAGATGGAGAAACCATTTCTAATGAAACCTTAAAAGGTAGAAAAGCGATTCTGTATTTCTATCCTAGAGATAATACGCCGACTTGTACGACAGAAGCATGTGATTTCCGTGATAATATTGAATTATTCAATGATTTAGATGTTGCTGTATACGGCATTAGTGGCGATTCACAACGTAAACACCAAAATTTTAAACAAAAACTTGATTTGAACTTCGACTTACTTGTAGATGAAGATTATCAACTTTCAAAAGATACGGGTGTCTATCAACTTAAGAAAAATTTCGGTAAAACGAATTACGGTATTGTAAGAACAACTTTTATTATTGATGAAAATGGTCAAATTATCGACGTCATTGAAAAAGTGAAAGTGAAAGAACAAATCTCACAATTGAAAGAAATATTGGGGTGATGAGCATGAAAGCAATCAGTTTAAAACCTTTAAAAAGTCAGCAACAAGATTTAATCTCAGCTTTTCCCGATGTAGAATTTAAATTTACTTCAGGCGTAGGAGAGATCGACGAAACGGATAAAGCCTCTGTCGATATTCTTTTTGGCTATGATGGAGATTTAGATGAGGCGTTTTTAGCGTCATGTCCTGAGTTGAAATGGATCGCATGGTTTGCGACAGGTGTGAATAATCTTCCATTAGACTATATAGAAAATAATGGTATACGTTTAACGAATGGTAAAGGTATCCATGCTAAGCAGATGGCAGAATTTAATATCGCTTATATTTTAGATGATTATAAGAATATGAAAACCTCTCATATCAATCAATTGAATAAAGTATACGATTCAAAAATAACTGGGACTCGTCTAATGGGTAAAACAGCACTTATTTTAGGTACAGGAGAGATTGCTCGCCGTACAGCTTATCTATTACATGCATTTGATGTTAAAGTATTAGGCATTAATACGAGTGGTCATGATGCAGATGAAATAGACGAGGCTTATAAATTGGACGCGCTCACAGATGTTTTACCTCAAGCTGACATTGTCATCAATACGTTACCAGAAACAAGAGATACGATTCATTTACTTCAAAGAAAGCATTTCGAAGTAATGAAAGATGATGCATTATTTATTAATGTAGGCAGAGGTACTGTCGTTGAGGAAAATGTTTTGGTTGAAGTATTGAAAGATAAAGTGATTAGACAAGCTTATTTAGATGTTTTTGAAAATGAACCTTTAACGGAAGATAACCCATTATATAGCTTAGATAACGTAGTAATCACAGCCCATATTACTGGTAATGGAAAAGAAAATAATCAAGAAGCGACAGATATGTTTAAGCGCAATTTGTCTCATTTTCTCAATAAGAACGAATTAATTGAGAATGAAGTTAATCCTACGCAAGGATACTAGCAGAAAATCAAGTTATGTTTGACAGAAAATACCTGTAGAAGTTATATTAATATTAAGTAATAATTATTATCAAATAGAAAGACAGTGATGGAAAATGAGCGCAGAGATGGAAACAGTCGAACATCAATTAGAACACTCTATCGCATCTTTGAGAAATGCAGGTATTAGAATAACGCCACAACGCCAAGCGATATTAAAATTTATGATTACAACTGATACACATCCCACAGCTGATGAAATATATCAAGCACTATCTCCTGATTTTCCAAATATCAGTGTGGCGACGATATATAATAATTTACGTGTGTTCAAAGACATAGGTATCATCAAAGAACTCACATATGGTGATTCATCTAGCCGCTTTGATTACAGCACTCATAATCACTATCATGTCATCTGTGAAGAGTGTGGTAAAATAGTTGATTTTCATTACCCACAATTAGATGAAGTAGAACAACTCGCACAGCATGTAACCGAATTTAATGTTACGCATCACCGTATGGAAGTATATGGTATATGCAAAGAATGCCAAGAGAAGAAACAAAACAACTAATCATTTAAGATAGACATATGTATACAAGAAACATGAAAGACTTGCCTCTGGTTGGAGGTGAGTCTTTTTATTTAGCTAATTTTAGAATTAGAGGATCAATATGCGATGATTGAATAGGGGAGAACAATTAACTAGTTGAGATGAAAGTAAGGTACGCTTTTCCTTCGCATATTTACATTTCATTTACGTTATGTACACCTTTGAGATAAACCGACATGTTATGAGTAATTTTAAATCAAAAAAGGGGTAGATAAATGTTGACGAAACTACATATACTTGGTATTATAAAAAAGTCGCTTAAACGAGACGGCATCTATAAAACACATTATTAACAGAGTGTAAATTTGGCACTTGTTAATATGTAAAGATTATTATAGAATATTAAATGTTGAGTTAAGAACACAAACAAATTCTTAAAATTAACTTAAAATTCGCTGTTGACTTAACAATAAATTAATGATATTATTAATTATTGTAAAGCGATAAAATGAACATTGAAAACTGAATGACAATATGTCAACGTTAATTCCAATAAACAACGATTCAATCGTTGATTGAACAAGTGTTGAAGAAACACATTTAGCAAATATGAG
>NZ_LLER01000016.1 GCF_001500315.1 Staphylococcus auricularis
AAGCTTAACTAAAGCAAAAGAACAAGGTAAAGACAGCATCGACAATCTTAAACACTTGAGCCAAGAAGAAAAAGACAAATACAAACACGACATCGACGATGCGAAAACCAAAGAAGAAATCGACAACATCATCAATAAAGCAAAAGACGAAGACAGTAAACATCATGGAAATAAACCAACAGACACTAACTTAGACGATGTGAAAAAACATGGTAAAGACAATGTCGATAAACTTAAACACCTAAGCCAAGACCAAAAAGACAAATATAAACATGATATCGATAACGCTAAAACGAAAGAAGAAATCGACAGCATCATCAACAAAGCAAAAGACGAAGACAGCAAACACCATGGAAATAAACCAACAGATACTGACTTAGACGGCGTGAAAAAACATGGTAAAGACGACATCGATAATCTTAAACATCTAAACAAACAACAAAAAGATAAATACAAACATGACATCGGCAATGCCAAAACAAAAGAAGAAATCGACAACATCATCAATAAAGCAAAAGATGAAGATAATAAACATCATGGAAACAAACCAACAGATACTGACTTGGACGGTGTGAAAAAACACGGTAAAGCCAACATCGATAAACTCAACAACTTAACACCGGCTGAAAAAGATAAATACAAACATGACATTGATGATGCAACAACATCTGAAGCCGTTAACAAAGTAGTTGATAAAGCGACATTACAAAACATCAAACAACATTCAGAAGACGAGATTGATAATGCGAAACATGATGCCCATCAAGCTATCAATCGCTCACCATTAAGTGAAAGTGACCAAAACCATTACAACTATCAAATTGATCAAAGCACTACAATCCAAGAAGTGGTTGATACAGTAAACGAAGCACAACAAACTGCATCAAATGCAGATAGCACTTCAAATGGTCAAGATAACGAAACATTACCAGATACTGGTGAAACAACAGATAACACAGCTGCGAATAGCACACTACTCGGTACATTATTTGCAGCACTTGGCTCACTCATCTTCTTCAGAAAACGTCGTCACAACAAAGAAGACAACAAATAATAGAATAACTTCATATCCGAAAGCATTAGACTAATAAAAAACCAGCGGTTCCTGTTATCAGGACCGCTGGTTTTATTTTGTATAACTTGCTATAACATGTGAGGGTAGGCCACGCCACTCTGCTCAAAATTTTATTTTCTATCAAACAATGTTGCAGCTTGTTTTTCTAATTCTAACCCAGATTGAAAGCGTTGAGTGTAGTCTCGGAAACTGGCGATATCATCGTCAGTCGGTGTGATTGTGATGGCTTCAGTATCCTCAAAAGCGACCTCTTTTAAATAAGAAGATAATGTATATCTATCAGATTCAAAGATATAACGTGCGAGTGCAGCAATGCCCCAAGCACCGCCTTCAGATGCGGTTTGCATCACACTCACTTGACTCTCTAACGCAGCAGCGAGAAATGATTGTGCTACTTTTTCAGTTTTAAAAATACCGCCATGACCTAACATTGTATCAATCTGAATGTGCTCGTTCTCTTTGAGTAAATCAATTCCAATTTTCAAAGTCGCAAACGCACTATAAATCAATGTTTTCATAAAGTTAGCTAAAGTCAATTTGCTGTCTACTTGGCGTATGAACATTGGGTAACCTTGTGGCACATCTGTAATAAATTCACCGGATACATAACCGTAAGATAATAATTTTCCTAAATCGTCATCACCTTTAAGTGCTTGTTGAAATAGTTTAGTGAAAAGTGTTTCTTTATCATAATCTACACCAAATGTCTGTAGTACATCTTCAAAGAGCTGCATCCAAGCGTTGATGTCTGACGTACAGTTATTCGCAAGAATCATCGCAACTTCGTAGCCGTCTGGTGTCATGACGCTATCTACTTCCGGATAGAGCGCTTGAATCGGTTCTTCTAGCACAATCATTGCGAAAATACTTGTACCTGCTGAAACATTCCCAGTACGGGGTGCCACACTATTTGTAGAGATCATACCAGTAGCTGCGTCGCCTTCTGGTGCACATAAAGGACAACCAGGCTTAAGATACCCTTGTGGATCGATGAGTTTGGCTCCAGTCGCGGTTAAAGTGCCTGCTTGTTCTCCGGCTGTCACTACCTTTGGAAGGATGTCTTCAATCTGTTGTGTATAACCACGTGCTTTAAATAATTGATTAAACCGGTCTAGCAGATCTTTACGATAGCTTTGCGTTGTATGATCAATAGGGAACATACCTGAAGCATCTCCGACACCAATCACTTGTTCATCTGTTAAGTACCAGTGAACGTAACCGGACAATGTGGTCATATATTGAACGTTTTTGACGTGGGGTTCTTGATCGATCGCAGCTTGATAGAGATGGGCGATGCTCCATCGTTCAGGGATATTCACGTCGAAGTCTTCCCTTAAGATCTGTGCCGCTTGATTCGCATTGTTATTGCGCCACGTTCGAAACGGTATGAGCAGGTCGTCTTTATCATCAAAGACAAGGTAGCCGTGCATCATACCACTGATACCGAGAGAAGCAATGTGTGTTAATTGCGTGTGATACTGCGCTTTCAAGTCTTCAGTCATAGCGAGATAACTTTGTTGCAATCCTACCCATGTCTCGTTCATGGAATAGGTCCAATAGCCATTTTTATAGTCGTTTTCCCATTCGTAAGCACCGGTCGCAAGTGTTCGACATTGTACATCGATAGCGACAGTCTTAATACGCGTCGAACCAAATTCTATGCCAACCGAGAGTTCACCGTTGTCTATTAAACGCTTTCCTTCTTCTATATTCATGCTTCTTCTCACACCTTTTTGAAATCGATTTCAACCAAACCCTACCACAATCACACCTAGAGTCACAAACAAATGAGTTAAAGTTTAAGGTCATCTTCAGTTTAAAAATATTCAATTCATAAATATTAATCATTGAAAAGTAGGCTGATAAGATTTATAATTATAAATCGTAACAATTACGATTTAAAGATGAAGGGAGTGTCACGATGAACCAGCATCGTCGTGTAATTATAATTGGAGCAGGTGCAGCAGGGATTGGTATGGCCGTCACATTACAAGATTTCAACATGGATGATGTACTTGTGATCGAAGGCGACACGATTGGCCACTCATTTAAAAATTGGCCTAAATCTACGAAGACGATTACTCCATCATTCACAACCAACGGCTTTGGGATGCCCGATATGAATGCAATTTCAAAAGAGACATCGCCCGCTTTTACCTTCAACGAAGAACATGTCTCAGGGGAAACCTATGCGGAATATTTAGAAGTCGTGGCACAACATTATGAAATAGATGTAGCGACTTATACAAAAGTAACAAACGTCACACAAAATAATGGTATTTACGAAGTAGAAACAAATAGAGGAACATATACAGCAGATTACATATTCGTAGCGACAGGGGATTTTGCATTCCCAAATCAACCGTTTGAATATGGACAACACTATAGTGAAGTAGAAGATTTCAACACGTTAGCTGGAGATGATTTTGTCGTTATCGGAGGCAATGAAAGTGCGTTCGATGCTGCGATTCATTTAGGAAAACGAGGTGCTAATGTATCGATTTATACATTGACGACTGGATTCGATCACGATGATGCGGATCCAAGTATCCGCTTATCACCTTATACACATCAACGCTTACGTGAAGCAGTTCAACAAGGTGCACATATTGAAATGAATGTCGGTTATCACGCACGTAGTATTACTAAAGATGGAGGCACTTATCGAGTGGCATTTAATAATGGTCACGTAAGAGAAACGAAGACAGAACCGATTATAGCCACTGGCTTTGATGTGACACGTAACCCGTTAGTTCAACAGTTATTTACAGTGCGCGATGGAGAAGTCAAACTTACAGAACTCGATGAATCCACACGTTATCCAAACGTATTTTTAATCGGTGCAACAGTTCGTCATGACGAAGCGATTCTTTGTTATATTTATAAATTTAGAGCACGTTTTGCTGTATTAGCGAATATTTTAATGGGTCGGGAAGACTTACCGGTCGACCAAAGTTTAATCGAAACGTATCGCAGTAACCAAATGTATTTAGATGATTACAGTTGCTGTGAAGTGGACTGCTCATGCTAGAAGTTGTTTTTGATTTACGAAATGGTCACGTGAGTACGATTCCAAATGAACCCCATTCATTGAAGCTCAAACATTATAAAAAATTAACAGACAGTCAACAAGGACTCCTTAAACGATATATCCTACGTCATAAACTCGATATTTCATTACAACAAAGTGTGGCTTCGTCACCAGAGAATAGCGCCTACGTCACAGATAAGTTACAACACTTCGTCGATGAGAGTAAGCAGTATCGTCCGACACCATTTGCGACTTTACTGGGGTGGTTGATCATCCTTCTCATGTTCGCATTTCCTGTGTTTGTGGCGTATCATTTTTCAGATTGGTTCCAAGGAAACTATGTTGAAAGCTGGATTGAGTCACTATCTCAACTTCCACTATTCCAACCAGATTGGTTACAACATTTCTTATTCGGAGATTATGGTGTCTTATCCCTCGGTACGTATTCTCTCGTATGGGCGTTACCTGTTGTGATCATGATTAGTTTATCAGTCGCAGTCATTGATCAGTCAGGACTCAAGGGTTACGTTGTCTGGTCAATCGAACCGACGATGAGGGCCATTGGGTTAAATGGTTCAGACATTGTTCCATTGTTAGAAGGATTTGGTTGTAATGCTGCAGCGATTACTCAAGCAGGTCACCAATGTTCGGCATGTACAAAGACAGAATGCATGAGTTTAATTAGTTTCGGTTCTTCTTGTAGTTACCAAATTGGTGCGACATTATCTGTGTTCAGTGCAGCGCATCAACCTTGGCTCTTCATGCCATATCTCATCATGGTCTTTGTAGGTGGTATTATTCATAATAAATTATGGTATAAAGGCAAACCGTCTTTATCGATGAATCAGTTTCCGCCTAACCATGATATCCACTGGCCTTACATGAAGCGGTTATGGGTGCAGATGATAGATAGTATTAAAATGTTTGTTGTGCAAGCGTTGCCGATTTTTATCGGTATTTGTATCGTAGTCAGTTTCTTAGCGCTTACGCCGATTTTAAACATCATTTCTAATATTTTCACACCGATCTTGATGTTATTAGATATTCCAACGCAATTGTCTCCAGGTATTTTATTTTCAATGATACGTAAAGACGGGATGTTGTTATTTAACATGGATGGAGGCGCACTCATTCAAAGTTTATCAGCTTGGCAACTATTGTTACTTGTCTTCTTTAGTTCAACCTTTACTGCATGTTCTGTGACGATTACGATGATGATTCGTCAGCTCGGTTGGTTAGAAGGCTTTAAAATTACAGCTAGACAAATGATTACGTCATTATGTTGTATTGTCTTACTTGGTACATTTACGATCGCATTTACATTATTCCAATAAAAAGATAGGGGTATCACATGCAAATTATTATTATCGGTGGATTCTTAGGTGGAGGCAAAACGACGACATTAAACTATTTAGTACAAGATGCATTGGACAATAATTTGAAGCCTGCAGTAATTATGAATGAATTCGGTAAAATGAGTGTCGATGGCAAGCTACTCGATGCGAATGTCCCGATGGATGAAATCGTGGACGGTTGTATCTGCTGCGCGATGAAAGTCGATGTTTCACAACAACTTCACCAACTCTACTTAACACACCAACCTGATATCGTTTTTATTGAATGTAGCGGGGTTGCTGAACCGATTGCTGTCGTCGATGCCTGTTTGACACCTGTGCTTGCACCCATTACGACGATTCGCAGCATTTTAGGCATTGTGGATGCGAAGATGTACAAATCGATTCAATCCTATCCTAAAGAGATTCAAGGATTGTTTTATGAACAACTTCATCATTGTTCCACACTCTTTGTGAATAAGATTGATCTTGTGGAAATGGATCACACGGCGAAACTCCTATGTGATCTTGAAGTGATTAATGAATCAGCGGATATTAGGGTTGGCACTTATGGAGAGCTTCCGCTTAAAGCGTTGCTTCAGCCTGATTATGTGGCTACAAAGGATCATGGAACACATCACGAAGGCATTGGACACCGATATGTGGACTTGCCTGATCCTCTCCAAAAAGATCAGTTTATACATCAACTAGAATCCATGCCGAAGACAATCTTTAGGATCAAAGGTTTTGTACGCTTTCAAAATGGACCGCATATCTATTTGGTCCAATACGCACAAGGAGAAATCGAACTTTCACCGATTGAACTATCTGCTGAAGTGCCACTTTATTTAGTGGCGATTGGTACAGATCTCGATTTACCCCTTTTTAATCAATAACACGGATGAGCCCGCCTTAAAGGTGTGGCTCATCCGTTTTTTATGATATTGCTCATTTTGAAGCACAATCCGCATTACGTTAAGATATGTATAGATTAAATGACAGATATAGAGAGAGTGAAATCGGAGGAAATGTTATGAAACAAGCGCAAGATCTTAAACAAATGTTACATCAGTTGGACGGCCAAAAATATGGGGCTTATAAACGATTGAAAGGACAGTACCAATTTGAGCAGTTTCGTCTTGTAGTGGATCATATTCAAGCAGATCCTTTTGCGTCTCCTTCTAAAATGCGCCTCATTATCGATCGCGATGTGGCGGGTTTTCCAGAGCACTTGTTAGATGATAAAGCGAAAAGAATCGCAGTTGCTGATTTCTTAACCCGTGCTGTCGAACAGGCCATACATGATGTCAATCATCAAAACAGTCATGACCGAAAAGCAGGCCAAATCTTTATTGATCACTGTGGTCAGGAGATGTTAACACGGACGTCTGTCGTGTTTGATGACTCACATATTGAAGTACGTCTTGAGGTCGGTATGCCTGCTGCGGGTCGTAAAATTTTAGGGAAACCTGCAGTAAAAACACTGATAGACATGTTGCCTGCCGTCGTGAAGAAGGGCTTAATCTATCAACAGTTAGATCAGGATGCATTAGCACAACAAGTGATCTTGATGAAGGATCAACAATATATCAGACAACAATTAGAAAAAAATCACTGGATTGCGTTTGTCGCAAATGGAGCGGTGTTACCACGTCGTAGTGGTGTTTCTGATCATCCGATGTCTGATGCGGTACCATTTGAGAGTCCTGCTCGCTTTGAAGTCACACTTACATTACCGAGCAGCCAAACCGTTACGGGGATGGCCATTCCTGAAGGGATTACGTTGATTGTTGGTGGCGGCTATCACGGTAAATCTACCTTGCTAGAAGCATTGGAACGCGGCGTGTATAACCATATTCTGAATGACGGACGTGAATTCGTGTGGACGCGTCATGATGCGATGAAAATACGTGCCGAAGATGGACGAAGTATTGAAAAAGTGAACATATCACCATTTATCGATAATCTGCCTGCGCATAAAGATACGACACAATTTTCAACTGAAAATGCGAGCGGCAGTACATCGCAAGCAGCTAATGTGATGGAAGCATTAGAAGCACAAGCGCAACTCTTATTAATCGATGAAGATACGTCAGCGACCAACTTCATGATCCGTGACAGTCGAATGCAGCGTTTAATCGCGCCTGAAAAAGAGCCCATTACACCATTTTCTCATAAAGTGAAAGCTTTATATGAGGATTATCAAGTTTCTACCATATTAATTGTTGGTGGTTCAGGAGATTACTTTGAAGTGGCAGATCAAGTGTTGATGATGGATGAATATCATTTGAAAGATGTGACAGAAGAAGCTAAAGACATTGCAGCTTCTGATGCATTGAGTCAACAACAAACACACGAAGCTCACTTTGGAGATTTACCACAACGTGTAGCATTGCCTTCGACGTTTAATCACAAAGGAAAGGCACACCGTTTTAAAGCGAAAGGGCTACATCAAATTATTTATGGCAAAGATCCGATTGATATCAGTGGTTTAGAACAGCTTGTCGATTTGAATCAAGTGCGTGCGATTGCAGCTATGTTAAGTTACTTCCATCATGAAATGATGAACCAACAACAACCAATGTCTGAAGCGGTTGACGAGTTGTATCACTATATTGAAACACATGGTTTAAGTGCTGTTGTACCGCATTTAGGCCATCCAGGTAATTTAGCACTACCTCGAAAACAAGAATTTATCGGTACACTCAATCGATATCGTCAACTGAAAGTCAAATCATAATGAGTATAACAAAGGCGTTTTATTCCCCGGGAAATAAAACGCCTTTTTATGTTACATGAGTTTTTTATCTGTGAATTTGTTATAAATCCATCTAATAAGTAACGCTAAAGTAATAATTAAACCGATATAACCAAATAGGGTAAAGACATAATTCACTAAATCAACGAAACCAACAAAGCTTAATACAAATGCAAGTATGAGTGATACGACGAGTAACAGTTTATATTTCGTAGATCTTGGTTTTGTAAAGCGTGTAAGGAATGGATATAACATACCGATACAGCTATTAAAGATAACACCGACCATAACGGCTGACATGAGTATACCTAACCATGGATGAATATCGTTAGCTAAGAGTAGTGTTGGAATATCGACACTGTTCGCATTTTGAATGTTAGCTAATAATCCACCAATCATGATGAGGAGTAATAGACTGAAAGCAAGTCCACCGTAAAATGCGCCACGTCTAGCGGTTTTGTGACTGATCGCGTCATTACCGATAATCGTTAAGAAGCTGAAACTATTACCAATAATCACACCGCCGTAAATAATCGCTTCCCACCACCAATACGGTCCTGAAGCTTTCGAGGGTTGAATGTGCTGTGCCACTTCATCAAAGTGAATCGTTGGATTAAGAATGTTGTAGCCTGCAATGATAAGCACTGCGATGACTAAAAATGGAGTCACAAATCCTAATAATGTAATGATCCGGTCGAAATTCAATTGTAAAACGATAAATAATAGGATAATGATTGCGAGAGAGCCAATCCAGATTGGTACATCAAAGCCTTGGTTTAATGCGGATCCTCCGCCAGCTACCATCATGACGGTTAAACCAAATAAGAAGAAGATGACTAAGTAGTCGATGATTGTTCCAAACACTTTACCGAAAATATGGTGAAGTGAAATTTCATATGTATCTGCATCTAAACGATAACCTAATTTAGAAATTTGCCGGGTACCAAACATGACAATAATGGCTGTAAGGATGGCACCTAGGTAAGCATAGTTCCCGTAATTAACGAAGAACTGTAGTAGTTCTTGGCCAGTCGTAAAGCCTGCCCCTACGATAAAACTGAGATACGCAAGTACAATACGGAAAGCTGCTTTATTATCTTTACTCATTATTATATAAGCTCCTTTCTTAAAATAATAATGGAATAATAATATGCTTAACACATTGAGAAAACTTATTTTTTCATAAATAATCAATTTGCAAGTTAAATCACCTATTACACAAATATTTTGTGCTACGCTTTAATTAAATTGTAAAAAAATTGTTTTTCACTAATGAACACGACAAGGTGATTTGTCGATTAATTTTTACTGTCCTCAAAAACACATTCATTAAAAATACAAAATTTTCTTCTATGTGTCGCACTTTACAACATATCATTTAAATTAATGGTGTTAACGTGCTTTGAATGCTGTTAGATTAGGTGTTGTAATTTTGAAACACATGTAAGCCTCGTGTTTTAAAAGCGCTAAATTTACAAAAACAACATCAATTTCAAAATAGGAGGGACTGACTTGGCAAAACTATTGTATAAATTAGGACGGTTTATTGCTAAGAATAAATGGTTAAGTGTCATTGTATGGCTCGTCGTCCTCGGTGTCATTATCACGCCGTTGATATTACATACACCTAAATTTGATAATGACCTCACAATGAACGGGCTAAAATCGCTCGACACGAATGAAAAAATCAGTAAAGAATTCCATCAGGATAGTGAAAAGGCAACGATGCGGCTTGTCTTCCACTCAGATAAAGAAAAAGGCATCACTGATAAGGATACGAAAAAGGATATAGAAGAGGCATTGGACCAAATCAGACAAAATGATGATTACGTCCAAAATATTTCTAATCCTTATGAAACTGGACAAGTGAACGACGAAGAAAATACAGCAATCGCAGATATTCACTATGTGGTGAGTCAAACTGCGATGCAGGATTCATCTAAGAAAATCATCAATAATGAATTGGATGATGTGAAAGCAGATCATAACATTCAAATTGAACAAACCGACCAAGCAGGGGTAAGTTCTGACATTGGCGGTAATTCAGAGCTCGTAGGTATTATCGTTGCGTTTGTTATCTTATTAATTACCTTTGGTTCATTAATTGCAGCGGGTATGCCAATCATCAGTGCATTAATTGGACTCGGTTCAAGTGTCGGTATTATTTCATTACTGACGTTTGTTGCAGACATTCCAAATACGACATTAACCCTTGCAGTCATGATCGGGCTCGCAGTTGGTATCGACTATTCACTCTTTATTCTCTTCCGTTATAAAGAGTTTGCGAAAAAAGGTACAGAACCGATGGAAGCGATTGGGCTTGCAGTAGGTACAGCAGGTAGTGCTGTCATCTTCGCAGGGGTCACGGTCATGATGGCTGTATGTGGTCTTTCTCTAGTCGGTATCGATTTCCTTACAACGATGGGCTTTGCTTCAGCACTCAGTGTCCTCTTTGCAGTACTTGCTGCACTGACACTGTTACCAGCATTGATTAGCATTTTCCATAAACGAATTAAATTAAAAGGAAAGTCGAAAGATCCCGCAACTGATAAAGGTAACCCATGGGCAAACTTCATTGTCGGTAAACCTTGGATAGCGACGATCTTAAGTTTAATCATTCTGATCGTAGCCTTACTTCCAATGAGTCACATGCGTTTAGGTATGCCGGACGACAGTATTCAACCTGAAAATTCTTCACAACATAAAGCGTACGAACTTGTTTCAGATAACTTTGGTGAAGGTTATAACGGTCAAATTGTCATGTTAGTCAATACCAAAGACGGTGGCAGTGAAGATCAAATTAAACGTGATTTAAATAATATGAGAGATGATATCAGTGATATCGATCATGTGGATTCCGTGACTGAAGCACAATTGAATGGCGACAATCATTATGCGTTGATGGCGATCATTCCTGAAGAAGGACCTAATGCAGAATCTACAAGTGAATTAACAAAAGACTTACGTGATTTTGCGAGCCAAGCAAAAGAAAAATATGATTTCAGTACTGAAATTTCAGGACAAAGTGTCATCAACATTGATATGTCTCAAAAACTTAACAATGCGATTCCTGTCTTTGCGGGTGTCATCGTAGGTTTAGCATTCATTCTATTAATGTTTGTCTTCCGCTCTCTATTAGTTTCATTAAAAGCCGTACTCGGATTTGTCTTAACACTCGGTGCGACACTCGGCTTTACGACATTAGTCATGCAAGATGGCTTTATGGCTGGCTTGTTTGGTATTGATCAAACGGCACCAGTCCTCGCATTCTTACCGGTCGTCACGATTGGACTGCTCTTCGGTCTCGCTATCGACTACGAACTCTTCTTAATGACACGTGTGCACGAAGAATATGGTAAGACAGGTGATAATGACCATGCGATCCGCGTGGGTATCCAAGAAAGTGGACCGGTTATCGTTGCAGCAGCACTAATTATGTTCAGTGTGTTCTTCGCATTCGTTTTCCAAGAAGACCAAACGATCAAATCTATCGGGGGCTCTCTCTCATTTGGGGTACTCTTTGATGCCTTTATCGTACGTATGACGTTAATCCCAGCATTGACTAAATTGTTTGGCCATGCGTCATGGTACTTGCCTAAATGGTTACAACGTGTGCTACCGAAAATTGATGTCGAAGGGAAAGCGTTAGAACCCGTTTATGCCACAGAGGGCGATGCAGATATTACAGCTCAAGAACGTACCTCAATTTCTGACCATAGCGAAAGCCAAGTCGAAGCGGAATCTCACGCAACAGATCAAACTCATGAGGTACGACAAGCATCCACGGACCACCCGGAAAATATTGACTACGAAGCAGCGTATACACAATCAACGAACGACGTACCTCAAGCATCAATGGAACAAACACATCGTTCACGAGGAGCATCAGAAGTGGATCAGCAAGCACAATCATCTAAACTTTACCAAGCGCTAGCAGCTGAAACAGAAGACGATGATATCTTATTCAATGCGTTAATGTTATATGCCCGTCAACACCAACCAGAAATTTACGAACAATATGTGCGTAAGCTCCAAACATTGCGTAATGAACTCTTTGATGAGTTAAACCGAAAATCTTAATAAGGAGGAAATACTGAATGTTTAAGCACCTGAATTTAAAAGCCTTTGGGTTAATCATGACGTTAGCTTTAGCGCTCGTGTTGAGTGCTTGTAGTCAAGATGACAGTTCAGCACAAACAGAAGGTACATCAATCGGCGAAAAAGAAATAGACATTCCCTATATTGCGACCGATAATTCAGCCGCACGCTCACTCGTAATGGCTGAGGTGTTGAAAAAAGCAGGCTACGATGTAACGACGACCCCTGTGACTGCGAGTGGACCCATGTATGCGTCCGTTTCAGAAGATGAAAATGCATTCCACGCATCAGGCATTTTCCCTTCAACGGATAAAGCGTACTACAATCAGTTTAAAGATGACCTTACTTTATATGATCAACATCACTTGATTGAAAATGTACAAGTTGGACTCGCTGTCCCTAAATATGTAAGTGACATAGATTCTATCGCAGACCTAAAAGAGGACAATGACTTTGGAAAAGCGGTCAATCATGAAATTGAAGGTACAGATAAACGTAATGGCGTCATGAAAGAAACGAAAAATACAATTGGCGAAGATGATCTTAAAGATTACAAATTGAATAGTAGTTCTGATCAGGACCAATTTAAAGCCATTCAACAAGCACATCAACAACAAAAACCAATCTTATTCACAGCGATGAAACCGCATTGGTTACATGAAGAAACTGACTATAAAATGTTGAAAGATCCTGACAAAATATACGGTGATACAAACCAACATATCGATCTCGTATTTAATCAAAACTTTAAAGACAGACATCCAGCTGCCTATACTATTACAACTAGAATGGCAGATGACTGGAGTCAAAGTGATGAAAAAGATTTAGCGAAAAAAATATTTGTCGATCGTAAAAATCCTGAACAAGTCGCAAAAGATTATGTAGATGATCATGATCATAAAGTAGACGAATGGTTGAAAGATATCGAATCATAAATAAGGATAGACTCGCCTCACTAACACTTTAGTGAGGCGTTTTTTTATGTAGGGAAAATGATGAGCCACTTTCAAATTGAATCGATGGAGGAAGTTGTTGAGATTTCATCTGATTCACTAAGATAGATATAAGTTGACATCAATCCAAATAAAGTTTTTAGTTTTATACAAGAGTATGAGGGAAAAGTGCATACAGCCAAGAAATGACCATATAAAATAGATCATGAAATGCTTTGTGTCGTCTCAAGCGATGAAACATGATCGCCGTGAAAATGAATAACCCAACGGCTAATTCATCCACGCACGTTTTTGGCACATTGATCATACATAGCACCATTATGAAGGGGGTTAAACGATGGAAACACCAACTCAAAAACGAACAGTGCAACACATTATCCGTACAACCTTTGATTTATTACAAGATTATCATTTTGACTCCATCACTGTTCAACAGATATGTGGTGCTGCAGAAATCAATCGGAGTACATTTTATCGATATTTTGAAGATAAATATGATTTACTTTACCATTTGGCTGAGGAACTCGGGGAAGACATTACAAACGAAATGCAAGGCCCAGATGAAGCGGCCATGCTCAAATCCTTAGTTAAACTCGTCAATAAAAATCAGACGTTATTTAAGCATCTGATTGTATCGTCTAAGCAAAATGAATTTTATCAAGAACTGACCCGTGTAGCGAGCCGACTCATTTATCAAGGCGCTTACGAACATGATAACTTTATTTCGCGCCAAATCCGTCAATCCATTTATCCAAAAATGGCGAGTGACTTCTTTGGAAGCGGCATTATTGAAGTGATGCGACAATGGCTCAACAACCAATATGATTATACGTTGGACGAAGTGCTTCAGACACTGGATCAAATCGAGCGAAAATAGATGAGGTTTGTGTCGTCTGCTAAAGCGACAGACCGTATGGTTTTAAACACATTGAAGCCTATTCGATTAAGATTCAAAATATAAGTTGCTGGAAACAACAATTATTTTGTTATAATGTAATAGAAAAGAATAAAATGAAATCGTACAAGTTTAAAGTGAGGTACTTCTAATGGAGAAAGAAAACAATAAACAAACGAACGAAGTAAATGACGAAAATAACCAAGAACAACCATCTAAATCTGACTATGAATCAGAAGTCATTGAAAAAGCGGAACAACGTGTGGCAGCGAAACATGCGGAAACATCTAATGACAATGAAAATCCGACAGATGAAGAAATTGAAGCAGAGCTCTTACAGTATTTAAAAGAAGAAAAAGAAATTAAAGAAGAAGAAAAAGCTGAGAGCAAACGTTTTAAAATCGTGACGATTATTTTAGGAATTGCTATTGCACTAATCGTCATCTTTAGAGTCGGCTCTCAATTTATGTAACAACATAACTCAAGCCAATCAAAAAGGGCGAAGACAGCAGGTACTAAAATGACCTGAGATGTCTTCGCCTTTTTTAATGCTTTCAATCATATTTACTACTTATTAGTCATCGTAGTTATTTTCTAGTTTGCGCAGTTCGTCTCTCGTATCTTTAGACAAGCCTTCACCATAGTCCATCATCTGTACGATGTCTTTGAAGGCAGCATGCGGGATGGCTAAATCTTGTAATTCTTCGGGTTTTACGTGTAAATCGATATCTTGTGGGCGGTCTTCTATTAATTTCTGTACAAAATCTGGCTCTGTGACAAATGGAGAAGACATTCCAACCATATCTGAGTATTGGAGCGCTTCTAAAGCCTTATCCGGTGTGTTAATACCACCACTGGCGATTAATGGGATACGTCCATTTAAATGTTCATAGACTACGTCGTTGAGATAACGGCCTTGATGTTTACCAGAAGAGCGCACTGTTTTTTTATAAATATTCCGTCCCCAACTAGCGATTGCTAAATATTGGATATTCACGCGTTCCATAATCCAATCGATCCACTGATTGAATTCTTCGATGGAATAACCGATTTGACTGCCACGTTCTTCTTCTGGCGTCGCTCTAAAACCTAGGATAAAATCTCCAGGCGCTTTGTCATGAATAACGTCTTGAACACCTTCTAGCACTTCTAAGCTAAATCTTGCGCGATTTTCCAGGCTATCAGCACCATATTTGTCCGTACGTTGATTTGAAAATGTTGAGAAGAACGTTTGGATGAGTAAGCGTTGTGCAGCTGAAATTTCGACGCCATCAAATCCGGCATCAATCGCAAGTGCAGTCGCATTTTTAAAGCGCTCAATCACTTGTTTAATATCTTCTTCAGACATACTGCGTACTTTGTGCGGGATAGGTGAATGTAACGTCATCTCACTCGGTCCGTATACTGTTTCATATTTGTAAATGGATTGAGTGGAAAAGCGACCAGGGTGTGCAAGTTGAAGGATGGCTGTATTGCCATCTTGTTTCATCGCTTTTGCGAGTTGAGTCAAACCTGGTAGATAAGATTCATCCATCGCACTAATACCATATTCAAATAATTGACCATAGGGTTCGATGTAAGCACCCCCAGTGATTTGAAGTGCTGCAGTGTTCGAACGTCGTGAGGCATAGTCGAGTTCTTCTTGGGTTACGTATCCATCAGCTGTTGCGGCATTGGGCGTCATCGGTGATAAGACGAACCGATTCGTTAACTGTTGCCCATTTGGAAGTGTGATTGGTTTAAGTAGTGCTTCATATTGTGCCATGGAATTACCCCTTTAAAATGAATGTGTTATTACCTTTAACCTATCATTAGGAAACATGATTCACAATCCATAACACATAAATGTTGATTTATTGTTAATTTTAATACATTTTTAAAACGAAATATTTAACTTTTCTTGCACAATTCGATATTTTATATAGTAAGGGCATATATATCTAAGACGAGGCGATTTATATTTTGAGTGTGACGACACAACAGGAAGCGTCACCACGATGGAGATGATGAAATGGTTGAATATAGCATTTTAGATTATGCGCTCGTAGACGAAGGGAAAAATTCAGAAGACGCAGTGAAAAAGACTGTCGAATTAGCGAAACTCGCTGATCAATTGGGATTCAAACGTTTTTGGGTGACAGAACATCATAATGTTCCCGCATTTGCATGTCCGAGTCCAGAACTCTTAATGATGCAGATGTTATCTCAAACATCTTCGATTCGTATTGGATCTGGCGGTGTGATGTTACCGCATTATAGTCCCTTTAAAGTCGCAGAAAATATGCGCATGTTAGAGGCTTTCTATCCAAATCGAGTGGATATCGGTATCGGTAATAATGCCGGTACGCCTCAAGTGCAAGCAGCGATGCAAGATCGTGAAAATGCTGCTGACAATTATCTAACAAGTATTCATCAGTTATATGAATACCTTACAAATCAACAAGATGAAGTCATTGTTCAACCACGCAATGAACGGACACCAGAAATGTGGTTGTTAAGCATTGGCGAACGATCAGCAAAAACGGCAGCAGAGCTTGGCTTAGGCTATACTTTTGGTACATTTTTATTACCAGACCAAGCGCATATCGATCAGGCACAACAAAGCAATCGATTATACAGAGAACAATTTAAATCGTCACCTATCTTTAGCCAATCCAAAGTGATGGCTACGACATTTATTATTGTCGGAGAAAATGAAACACACGCTGAGCAACTTGCCCATGCTTTAGGCGTTTGGTTACTCGGTAAACAAAGCTTTGCCGAATTCAAGCAGTTCCCTTCTATAGAGACAGCAGCTGATTATATTTTAACGGATGAGGAAAAAGAACGTATCAAAGCACAACTCGCAAGTATCATTGTGGGGACAGAAGAAACGATTCGACCACAAATAGAACGTTTAATTGAAGCAAATCAAGCAGACGAAGTACTCTTCGCACCATTAATTTCAGATATAGAAACACGTCGTCGTACAGTTAAAGCGATTGCTAAAGCGATGATGTCATAAAAAAAGGAGAGATAGTTTATGAAAAAATTAGCAAATTATTTATGGGTTGAACAAGAAGGTAATCAATACGTTTATCGCATGACACCCGAACTTCAAGATGATGTAGGTACAGTTGGTTTCGTATCATTTATGGATAAAGACGAAGTTGAAGTTGATGACGAAATCGTGAGTATCGAAGCATCTAAAACAGTATTAGACGTTCAATCTCCACTAGCTGGTAAAATCGTTGAACGTAATACGAAAGCAGAAGACGAACCAGAATTACTTAACTCTGAAAAACCAGAAGAAAATTGGCTCGTTAAATTAGAAAATGTAGATGAAGCGGCATTCGATAAATTAGAAAACGCAGAGGACTAATAGATGAAGCAAAGTGAAAGACTTGCCTATTTAGTTGAATATCTATGGCAAGAAGCAAACGGGGAGGCCCCGTTAGACTATCCAACTGATCCACACGCACAGTGGCGTATGTTCCGTGGTTTAGTGAATGTAAGACCGCCTGAACCAATCAATGACAAATTTTTAGAAGTACAGGACGCTTACCTTCAAACATTGAATCAAGCAGATCCTGTCTCTTTCGCGTCACTCAATCCAGTGTTACATGATGATATTTACTTGTGGCAAGGGGATATCACGCGACTCGAAGTGGATGGCATCGTAAATGCAGCGAACAGTCGTTTATTAGGTTGCTTTAAACCGAACCATGCTTGTATCGATAACACGATCCATACTAAAGCAGGGGTTCAACTTCGATTAGCTTGTGAAGAGATCATCCAAGACCAAGGTAAAAAAGAAGGGGTAGGTAAAGCGAAGATCACTTCCGCTTATAACCTGCCATCTTCGTATGTCATTCATACGGTAGGGCCACAAGTTCAGCACTATCCTGTGTCCAAGATGAATCGAGATTTACTTGCTCGATGCTATCAAAGTTGTTTGAAAGTCGCGGATGAAAACGACCTTAATCACATTGCGTTTTGCTGTATTTCAACTGGGGTGTTTGGATTTCCGCAAGATGAAGCCGTTAAGATTGCCATCGATACGGTCCTCGCATATAAAGCAGAAACAGGCTCTGATATCCAAGTGATATTCAATGTCTTTTCAGATGAAGATTATGAGTTGTATAAGGAGGCACTCACGCAGTATGACTAACGCAAAGTGGAACGCACTAAATATGGAAGATCAATCGCAGTCAGCCGTGCTTGCTGAAGCGATTAGAGAAGCGGATGCAGTCGTTGTAGGTATCGGGGCTGGGATGTCTTCAGCAGATGGCTTCACCTATACAGGCGAACGCTTCACGAAAAACTTTCCAGATTTCATTGAGAAATATGGCTTCTTTGATATGTTACAAGCAAGCTTACATCCCTTCCCAAGTTGGCAGGAATATTGGGCCTTTGAAAGTCGCTTTGTGAAGCTTAATTATCTAGACCAAGCTGTGGGGCCTTCTTATGTCGCATTGAAAGAAATGTTAGAAACGAAACCGTATCACATTATTACTACAAATGCGGACAATGCTTTTGCGGTGGCAGATTATGATTTAGATAAAGTATTTCACATTCAAGGGGAATATATTTTATGGCAATGTAGCCAGCACTGCCACGCACAAACGTATCGCGATGATGAGGCGATCTTACAAATGGTGGAACAACAAGAAGATATGAAAGTACCCAGAGAGTTGATTCCACATTGTCCAAAATGTGATGCACCGATGGAAATTAACAAACGTAAAGCGCAAGTGGGTATGGTCGAAGATGCTGATTTCCATGCGCAATTGGATCGTTATAATGCATTCTTAGCACAACACGAAACGGGTAAAGTGCTTTATCTTGAAATTGGTATCGGCTATACCACACCACAATTTGTAAAGCATCCATTCCAACGCATGACACGGAAGAATCCCGATGCTGTCTTTATGACAATGAATAAAAAAGCGTATCGCATTCCACAACCCATTCGAGAACGTACGATACATTTAACCGATGATATTTCGATGTTAATTCAAGATGCAAATCAAAGATTGAAACAATAGGAGTGAGCCCATGTATTTAATAGAACCTATTCGTAATGGAGAATATATTGCAGATGGCGCTGTCGCCTTAGCATTACAAGTTTATGTGAATGAAAATCTCTTTTTAGATGACGATATTTTACTTCCATATTACTGCGATCCTAAAGTCCAAATTGGACGTTTTCAAAATACAGCAGTAGAAATCAACCAAGATTATGTAGATGAAAACGATATTCAAGTTGTGCGTCGTGATACGGGCGGCGGTGCCGTCTACGTAGACCGTGGTTCAGTTAATTTCTGTTGTGTATTACAAAATGATACGTCTATCTATGGGGATTTCCAACGTTTTTATCAACCTGTGATTGCTGCACTCCATCATCTTGGTGCGACAGAAGTTGAACAAAGTGGCCGTAATGATTTAGCCATTAACGGTAAGAAAATTTCTGGCGCTGCTATGACGCTGACAGATGGTCGTATCTATGGTGGTTACTCATTACTCCTAGATGTTGATTATGAAGCTATGATGAAAGCACTCAATCCGAATCGTAAAAAAATTGAAGCGAAAGGGATTAAATCCGTACGCGCGAGAGTGGGCGAAATTCGTGACTATCTTGATCCTAAATATCAAGATGTGTCGATTGAACAATTTAAAGATTTAATTATTGAACAGTTGATGGATATTGATGACATCAGTGAAGCGAAACGTTATGAACTCACTGACGAAGATTGGCAAGCGATTGACGAACTCGTTGAGAAAAAATATAAGAACTGGGAATGGAATTACGGCGGTTCACCTCGCTATAACTACAACCGCAACGAACATTTCACTTCAGGTACCGTAGATATCTCATTAGATATATCAGGTAATCGTATTGAAGCGTGCCGTATCTATGGTGATTTCTTTGGTAAAGGCGAAATTAAAGATGTCGAACAACAGCTTGAAGGCGTACGTGTCGTTAGAGCAGACCTATTAGATGCGTTAAATGGCATCGATTTAAATTATTATTTTGGCGACATTACCGCCGAAGAATTAGTAGATTTGATATTAAGTTAATTAAATAAATGAATGTAAAAAGACTGGTGCGGTGTAAAGCCTCATCAGTCTTTTTTGTATGATCTATCTCTCAAGTAATCTTCCGTTGAATAAAGATATGCGAATTCGTGATTCAAAGATGCTATATTATACGTGTGGACATCTTGAGCGTTTAATCGATTGCCATCGAGGTCTTTGAGTTCAAAAGAAACGGTCGCATCTTCGATTAAATCGACAGTAAATCCTAAGTTTTGAGCCATCCGCGTTGTCGTAGATACACAATGAGGAAGTGAGATACCAGCAATAGTTAAATGATGCCACCCATGGGATCGTAAAATAGTATCCAATGTTGTGCCAATAAAAGCACTGTTCACTTCTTTTTCGATGATGATTTCATCTTTTTCGGTTCATAAATTAAACCTTGTAAATGCTCTCGATGAAACAGCGACGAAGGATCTTGTGAGACATGTTTAATATGATTAATGGGTTGATGTTCACTTCGAAAATAATTCAATAACCTTTCTATATTTTGTTCCGCATGTGGACCATAACGTTCGCCCCAACACGAATCGTGAAATGCCTCTTGTACATCGATTAAAATGAGCACATCACTCATCATTTTTACCCTCCCCTTTCTATTGTTTTCATTGTATAGCATGACTGATTGGTTCTGAATGCTCTCACGAAGGTATTAGATAACAAAAGCCACAAAAAATGAGGAGAATAATCCAATGGACCTAACAGATCGCAAAATACTCAAAATGCTTAAGCAAGACAGTCAGATTTCGTTGCAACGCATCAGTAAAGTAGTTAGTTTATCTCCCCCGGCAGTACGTGAACGTATTAATAAAATGAAAGACGTCGGCATTATCGGCAAGTATACGATAGATATTGATTATGGTGCTTTAGGTTATGATATCAATGTCATCATTGAAATTCTCATCAAGAATAACTTATATAGCGATTTCAAACTCTTTATCTCGGAACAGAACGATGTAGAATTTTGTTACAGAATTTCAGGAGAGAGTTGTTTTATTTTTAAAGTTCATTTTCAGGGAATGCAACCGGTTGAACCCTTTATCGATCAATTACAATATTACGGACATACTAAAACGCATTTTATATTTTCAAAAACGGTTTGATTGCGAGAAATTTTAAATAAATGAAACATGTTAAAACCCCGTCATATCATCCGCCATTAACTAAATCATCACCAGAAATTTACATTCATTTAACGTTCAATTGTTAAGGTATTAATGAGGGCAGATATTATAAGTGGAGGTTTTATAAGTGAAAAATAAGCAAAAAATTGTAACTGGTGTAGCTAGCTTAACGTTATTGTTAACATTGGCACAAGGAGGCGGCGTTGCAAACGCAAGCGCTGGTGGCTCTGCCGTTCCGAATGAAAACCCTGCAGAACAAAACGAAGAAGGTAACAACAATGGTATTGCAGTTTCTGACCAAAAACCTGCAGTTGCGCCTGTAGAAACTCAAAACACACCAAACCGTATCATGACTAACTTCAACGGTGATACTAAAACAGAAATGGCTTTCAACTGGTACACAACAGATAAATTCGACGACGCTAAAGTTTGGGTATCAGAAACTGGTGACTTCAGCGATGCAATCTCATTTGATGCTAAAGCAGAAAATGTCACTTCTAAATATTTAGAACGCGATAACAACGGTAACATTATTTTCGCAGACCCTGTCAAAGACGACGATGGTGAACCTGTTAAAGATAATAACGATAACGATAAAATCAATGGTTATTACACTGACGCTAACGTTTCTGGCCAAGAATGGATGGGCGGTAACGAACATGGTAAAGCGGAATTAACAAAACAAAGAGAATATACATACAAAGCGAAAGCAACTGGTTTGAAACCAAATACTAACTATCATTACTATGTTGGTAGCGAAAGCGGACCTAAAAGTGAAATAGGACAATTCAAAACATCTGGTAATGAAGGCGATCCATTCAAATTCGTTCAATACACAGATACACAAAATGCTTACTGGAACGAACACGTACGTAACGAAGCACAATTCGCTGCAGATACAATCGATCAAGCGATCCAAACTGCTGGCAACCCAGACTTCGCACTTCACACTGGTGACTTTGTAGAAACTGCAGAAGTTGAAGATGAATGGAAAGACTTATACGAACAATCTCGTCCATCATTCATGTCACTACCTATCGCTGTTGCTTCAGGTAACCATGATGAATATCCATTAGATGATGATGACGACATGTTATTAGGTAGCTTCAACGACCACGTAAACGTACCTAAAGAAAATGATGCAATGAACGGTGGTTCATACTACTCATTCGATTACAACGGTGCGCACATGGTTGTAGCAAACACAAATGATAATAAAAAAGATAAAAAAGATAACCCAGATGAAAAAGCAATCGGTAAAGAACAAATGGAATGGATTAAAGACGACATCAAAAAAGCACGTGAAAATGGTTCAAATTGGGTGATCTTAAACTTACACAAACCAATGTACTCTAAATCTTACCACTCACTATCAGACGAAGATATCAAAGCTGTACGTGAAGAATTAACAAAACAAATTGATGACTTAGATGTGGACTTAGTATTACAAGGTCACGACCACGTACTTGCTCGTACTAAATCACTTGAACATACTTCAACTAAAAATAGCTTCGTAAACGCTAAAATTGAAGATACTAAACAAGTGAAAGGTGAAGATGGCGTAGAATACTATGATAACCCTAAAGGTTCTGTATACGTTCTACCTAACACTGGTGGTACTAAAGCTTATGACGATATCTACGATAAATCATTATCACACATCAAAAAAGTGGTACCAGAACTTAAAAACTTAACTCAAAAACAACTAGATCATTACAACACATTGTTCGCATTAGGTGAACAACCTCAAAAAACAGATGCTTATAAAGACAGTCACTCTAACAACCGTGATTCATCTCAACAAAACTTCTCAGTATACGAAGTTGAAGATAACAAATTGAAAGTTAAAACTTATCAATTAAACGGTGACATTAGTAAAGGTGAACCACGTACAACTGAATTAATCGACGAATTTGGTATTAAAAAAGACAAATAAATCATTAAACAGTATGTGAAGTCATCTTTGGAAAGGAGCTTATCCTAAGATGAAACGAATCGCTTATTATGGCAGTTGTATCTTGTGCCTCTCAGTATTACTGACAGGTTGTAACAATGATCAGGAAGAGCAATCATCAGAATCAAAAACAGCTGAAAAATCTGAGCAAAAAGAAAGTACACAACAAGCACATTTAAATGATGATGAAAAACAAGAAGTCAAAGAAGATTTAATCAAATGGATGGCAAAAAGGGAAGCCAAAGACGATCGAGCTGTATCTAACCGTTACTTTAATAGTGGATCATTTTCCAACGGAGATTGGTACGCTGGCTCCCCAGATGCACAAATTCAAGTGAGTAACCAAGGCGATCCAGGACCTAAAGCATTTGACGTGCATAACGTTGTTGGCTTAGTTACTTATGAAAGTAACGCAGATGTGACAGGTTTTGATGAAAGTGCACAATCTTTAACTAATATCGAAGGATACGAACAAGTCGCAAATATGTCAGCACCAATTACAAAATACTTGTTCGCAGATAATGGTAAAGTTTACAAGTGTACATTTGATAAGGATTCCGAAGAAACAACGTTATCTTCCGGTTTCGCACCGAAAGATCACACGACTAAAGATCCTAACTTAGCACCTGATAGAACATTTGATGAGGTCAAAGATAAAGAGATCACGGAACATTATCATAAATTACTCGATCAATACGACAAGTAAACTGCATAAAAGATAAGCAGAAGGACCTAGGAAGTGTATCCTAGGTCCTTTTTGTTGGATAGATACCGCTATTTATAAGCACTAAAAAACTCCTTACTCAATCGTTAGTAAGGAGTTTTTCATTTAACCTCTATATTATTGATGTACTAGATCTTTGAAGTTTTCTAAGCGACGTTCTTTTTCTTCTTCGCTGATGTTATTTTTCTCAACGTAACGGTTTCTTTCATGTTTTGCACAATCATAGCAACATGCACCTAAATAACGTTCTTCATTTTCTTCAGAAACTAAGATTTGGCGGTTACATTCTGGGTTTGCGCAGTTGATATAACGTTCGCATGGTGTACCGTCGAACCATTCTTTACCGACAACGGTTTTTTCAACTTGGTTTACATCGACGCTGATACGTTCATCAAAGACATACATTTTACCGTCCCAGTATTCACCTTTGGTTTCTGGGTCTTTACCGTAAGTTGCGATGCCGCCTTCAAGTTGTCCTACATCTTCGAAACCTTCACGTTTAAGGAAACCTGAGAATTTTTCACAACGGATACCGCCTGTACAGTATGTGACGATTTTTTTGTTTTCGAGTTTTTCTTTATTTTCGCGGATCCATTGTGGTAAGTCTCTGAATCGAGTGATATCAGGACGAATGGCACCACGGAAGTGTCCAAGATCGTATTCGTAGTCATTTCTTGCGTCAAGAATGACTGTGTCGTCAGATAGTAACGCTTCTTTGAATTCGCTTGGTGAGTAATATTTACCTGTTAATTGATGCGGATCGATGTCTTCATCAAGACCAAGTGCCACGATCTCTTTACGTGGACGGCAGTGCATTTTTTTGAAAGCATGGCCGTCAGCTTCATCCACTTTAAATACTAAATCTTTAAAGCGTTCATCTGTATGTAAGTGATCCATGTAAGCGTCTGTGGCTTCTTTTGTACCTGATACTGTACCGTTTAATCCTTCAGTTGAAACTAGGATACGACCTTTAAGACCGAGGGATTTACAATAGTCTAAGTGCTCTGATGCAAAAGTTTCTGGGTCATCAATTGTGACATATTTATAATATAGTAATACTCTATAATCCTTACTCATGTTCATTCTCCTCTTAATACTTTGAAGTGTAGTTCGTTTTGTATAGATACACGATGTTGCGCGTGTTAGTGACATTTTTCAATATTATCTCATATTTATCCTTATTTTGTACATGAGACAATTTAGACCATATTTCATTGTAACAAAATCGGCGTAAGTTTCAATTTATTAATACAAAAAATACGTGCATTGTCAAATCTCATAGTTAAGAAATAGTTAAGAATGATTAAGAGATAGTTAATGTGATTTCCGAATCAGTGCCTGTAACATAAACAGTGTAATAAAAAACACTATAGAAAGTAGGAAATGACAATGAAATCAAAATTCTTTTTAGCAGGTGGCGCACTTGCCGCAACATTATTACTCGGTGCATGTAACAACATGGATGAGAAGAAAGACGATATGAAACAAGAGACGAAAGCAGACGAGAAAGAAAAAGATATGGATATGGAACAAAAAGATAATATGATGATGAAATCTGGAATGTTCAAAGGTGAAAATAAAGAAATGGTAGAAGGTAAAGCAACCATTAAAGATAATAAATTGATGCTTACAGATTTTAAATCATCTAAAGGACCAGACTTACATGTTTACTTAACAAAAGGAAATGACATCGAAAAAGGTATGAAGATTGATGCCGTTGACTATGATAAAAAAGAACAAACTTTTGATCTCAAAGATGTGAAAGTCGAAGATTATGATACCGTAACGATTTATTGTGATAAAGCGCATGTGATCTTTGGATCAGCTGAACTTAAATAAGATGGAGCACGTGATATCTATGATAAAGAAAGTGATATTACTGCTCATTCGACTTGGATCAGGGATCCTCATGTTCATGCAAGGTTATGAAAAATTAACGGGTGGATTTGCGATAGACGGTTTGGTACCTGTGGTTATTCAAAACCAAGATTCTCCAGAATGGTATAAGTGGTTTTTCGAACATCTCGTCGCCTCATTCATACCTGCGTTTAATTGGTTAGTTCCTCTAGGAGAAATTGCAATCGGTCTTGCACTGATCTTTGGTGTAATGACCTATACTGCAAGTTTCTTCGGTGCATTCATGATGCTGAACTATATTTTAGCAGATATGATATTTTCGTATCCAACTCAGCTCTTTTTCTTTATAATAATCTTAATGAATAAGCAGACGATTCAACAGTTAGATCTAAGATTGTTATATCGATTGCGAAAGAGAAGAGGCAATGGCCATGTCGCACATCCTGATCGTGGATGATGAGCCAGATATTAGAGAGATTTGTAAGACTTACTTTGAATTTGAAGGGCATGAAGTGTCGGTAGCCGAAAATGGACAACAAGCTATCGATTTACTTCAACCCACCATTGATTTGATGGTGTTAGATATCATGATGCCTGAAGCGGATGGATATGATGTCGTAAAGGCGATGAAAGCAAGACAATTAGATATCCCTTATATTTATTTAACTGCGAAGACAAATGAAACTGACACGATTTATGGTTTGATGCTCGGGGCTGATGATTATGTTAAGAAGCCCTTCAGTCCTCGAGAGTTAGTCATAAGAGCGAAGAATATTTTACAGCGAGCGAATAAAGCTGCCAAACCAGCAGATACAGTGACATGTGGAGGTTTAACGTTGAATAACGTTACGAAAACGGCGACCATCTGTGACCAGCCGTTAGCCTTACGCGTGAAGGAGTTTGAATTATTGTGGCATTTTGCGACACATGAAGATGTGGCACTTTCGAAGACAGATTTACTCGAACAGGTATGGGGGTATGAGTATTATGAAGATATGAATACCCTCAATGTGCACATTCACCGCATAAGGGAGAAACTCGAACAACACGGTTACGATGATTATGTGATTGCGACAGTTTGGGGACTCGGTTACAAGTTTCAAAGGAGGGCCTAAATGTCTATACGAAAACAACTTTTTTATTCATTTATTGGCTCGATTGTCATCACGACGTTATTCGTGTTTGTGCTATATAAACTCATGTGGTTTGATGGCCAGCAAACGATCCTTTTGACCCTCTGTTCTTTTGTTTCAAGCATGATTACATTGACCTTAGCGATTGGTTTTACCATTCCAACGATTAAAAAATTAGAACGATTAAATCAACAAACACAAGACATTGCACAAGGGAATTATCACGTGGACTCGTTAGACATCCGGACTCCTAAAGAATTAAAAGAGCTAAACCATTCCTTTGATGTGATGGTTGCACGTATTCGCGAACAATTAGAACTCATTCAGAGTGAACAAGATGAGAAGATACGCCTCATCCAAAACTTAGCCCATGATTTGAAGACCCCCCTAGCAAGTATGAGATCTTATACAGAAGGGTTAAGAGATGGTGTGATTCGAGATGAAAAAGCAGTCACGCATGCCTATGACGTGCTGATTTCTCAGTCTGAACGGTTAGCGAATATGTTTGATGATTTAACAGGTCTCATGACATTGAGTCAGTCTACGCGTAGTATATCTCTCATTCATATCGATCAGTTTTTAGTACCCATTTTAGATACGTATCAACACCAGCTGTCACGTGAACAACGTCATTTAGAAGTTGATCTTGTGCCCCAACTTCATCCATTTTATCAAGATCAAGGTGCACTGGAACGTATCATTACGAATTTAATCGATAACGCGCTGAAATTTTCACCAGCAGGGAGTACGATAACGATTAAAATCGATCAAAAAGAGGAAGATCAGCTTATGATGTCTGTAACGGATGAAGGGATTGGTATCGCTGAAGCGGAGCTCCCGCATATCTTTGAACGCACGTATCGCGTCGAACATTCACGGAACCTCAAAACCGGTGGGTCAGGCTTAGGGCTTTATATCGCCCATACCTTGGCTGAACAAATCGGTGGACAGCTGACCGTTGAGAGTGCGCTTAACGTCGGTACGACGATGACATTAACCTTTCCCATTCAACAACATAAATAAGTAAAAAAAGGCTGAGATCTATAGTGATTTCAGCCTCTTTTGATATGGGTAAGGTGATGGAGGTAATAAGTTTAGTTATGCGTTTGTGAGACGAATAAGTTTAATTATCTAAATTCAGCAAAGTTCTAAAGGTGTCGTGTTCTGGATAGCTTTCTCTATATAATCCACGTCGTTGCAATTCTGGTACAATCATATTGACGAAATCTTCAAGGCTTCCTGGTAAGGTTGGAAGCATCAAATTAAAGCCATCTGCTACACCTTTATTAAACCAGTGCTCCATTTCATCTACGATACTTTCTGGCGTACCAATCAACGTTAAATGACCGCCACCTGCGCTTAAGTAGCCAAGTAATTCTCGTACAGTCGGCTGTTTGTCTCGGATAATCTCTAACACGGTTTCATAACGGCCAACTGGTCCTTTAAACGCTTCTACAGGTGGAAGTTCTGGAACGGGTTCATCTAAAGCCCATTGCGAACAATCTTGACCAACAAAGAAGCTGAGTTGATCGAGCGCAGCTTCTATCGGAAGATGTTCATCGAGTGCTTGTTTTTTAGCGCGTGCAGCTTTATTAGTTTCAGCGACATAGGTCACGAGACCAGGGAAGACTTGAATCTGAGCTTCTGGTCGGTCACTGTCAGCTATCGCTTGATCGAGTTTCTCTCGATATTGTCGTGCTTGTTTGAGATTCCAAGAGACAGAATAGACTGCATCCGCATATTTTGCGGCGAGTGCCACACCTTGTTTAGATGCACCCGCTTGCATTGCGACGGGCTTACCTTGAGGGCTTTGTGGTGCAGTGGATGGTCCATCTACTTGAAAATATTTACCGTGATGTTGAAAAGGTTGTATATGATCTGCATGTATTAAAGTTGAAGTCGCTCTATCATGTACAAAATCCTCTCCACGCCATGAAGTTAGTAATTGGTTCATCACAGAAGCAAATTCATCTGCTTTAGCATAACGTTCTTCGCGTTCAGGTAATGCAGGTAGACTGTGATTTCGCGCTTCCTCATCAGTCATCGAAGTGACAAGATTCCATCCTACGCGACCATTTGTCATGTGATCAAGAGTCAGTAGTTGACGGGCCGTCGTAAATGGATTGGAAAAGGTGCTTGAAATGGTCGCAACTAAGCCGATATGATGTGTCACTTGAGCGATCGCTGTGAGATTGACGATTGGATCATACCACATGCTAGGCATGTCTAAATCAGATGATGGATTAAAGGCTTGATTGTCTGCGAAAAAGATCGCATCGAAATAACCTCGTTCTGCGAGTTGAGCAATGTGTTGATAGTAAGTTAGTGTGCCAATTTGTTCAATACTTGAGTCGGGCATGAGCCACGCAGCTTGGTGGTGACCACAGCCAAGGAGCAACATACCAATATGCATTTGTCTTTTTTTATTTTGCGTCATGAAATTCTCCTCGTGCGTTCATATTTTGAAAATGAAGTCGTAATGTCTGAGGTGGTCTTGGGATTAGTTCATTGTAAGGCCGCCATCTACGGTGATGTTTTGGCCTGTAATGCCATCTGCTTTTGCTGAAGCTAGAAAGACGACCATGTTTGCGACATCTTGTGGTGTTGTGACTTTACCAAGCGGTGTCGTTGAAGCGATCGCATCAAAAACTTCAGGTGTTGTCACTGCACTGGCATCGGTTGTTTTCAATAAGCCGCCAGAGACAACGTTCGCATTAATGCCATATTGACCGAGCTCAGCAGCGATGTTGCGTGTGAAACCGATGAGACCAGCTTTTGCGGTAGTATATTGGTGATAGGGCACGACTGGATTTTGATATAAATTAGTACCAATCGAAATGATGGTACCCGCCTTACGTTCGATAAATTGCGGAATAACACTTTGTGTGACGTTGAAAGCCGCTTTAAGCGTACCATCTAGTTGTTGTTGATAATCCTCCCATGCTAAATCTGTAAAAGGCTTTTGTTTCTCTGGATCAAATTTAAATCCAACTAAGGCATTGTTAATGACGACATCAATTTGGCCGAAGTGTTCAGTTGCTTGTTGAATTAATTGATCGACTTCTTTACGATCAGTAACGTCTGCTTGAAGTGCAATGGCTTGTGTGTCGCTTACATTTTCGAGTAGTGCTTCAGCCTTATCCTTACTTTGGTGATAATTAATCACAACGTTGAAACCTTGTTCAATCAATGTTTGGGCGATCGTAGCGCCTAATCCACGACTACTCCCTGTTACTAATACTGTTCTTGTCATATAAATCCCTCCGTTTATAAGGTCATAAAAAATACGCAACCTTCTCTAGGAAAGTTGCGTATTACGCGTATGTATATAGAGGCACACATAGCTACACACCATGCGTGACAAATTCATCAGCATCAACACTTTCCTACGCTAGCTTCAACTAGATCAGGTTCAAAGGGTCTGGGCAAGCCCATCTCAGTTTAAAAAACACCCCTAGTGTACGTATCTTCTATTTGTTTTAAATGTATAGTTTTTTAATAAGAAAGTCAAGGTAATGGCAGGGGTAATAAATTAGGGGATTATATAAAAAAGTGATTTGTAAGCGGATGTCTATATTACAAAGGAAGGATAAATGTCATAATCTGTAACAGTTTGTAATCTAATATAGACATAAAAAAAGAAGGAAACAGTGCTTTCTGCTTCCTTCGTACCTTTTTCAATCATATGTTTTCAAGACTACATTTATACATCTATTTGAAGATCATGACTGATCGTTATTCATTTAGCTGTATCGTGCGATCGCACAACATCAATTAGTAACGTGTCTTAATTGCATTGGAATCTGGAAATATATGATAAGCAAGACCCATGTGATCTAAAAAATTACCCACAAGTACGGCAGCGATAACCGCTGTAATACTAACGATAATGTGAGAGGCTTTGAGACGACCGTATTGCTCGCTTTTGTCATATAGGTTGAATGCAACGAAGACAGCGACGATTGCGCCGATTAAAATGGTTAGCTCCATATGACCGCCTCCTTTATACGGCATTTGTATCAATTAAATTTGAATACAGTTTAACAAATGTCCATATTACTAAAAAGACATATTCGATTAAAAAATGCTTACAAATATGTAAGATAGATTACAAATTGAAGGCAAGTGAGTTTGGTACGTCATAAAAAGAAAACGCAGCTTTGCTTCACATAATATAAGTGAAGTTCAAAACTGCGTTAATGAATTATTTATCTAATGCATCTGTTTTAATGTCTTTATCTGCTAAGAAATCTTTGATTTTCTGTTGTTGTTTACCGTTTACATCGCCAGCATACTGAGTGGAAACATCGACTACATTGAGTTCATTTTGAGGTTGATAGTCTAATTCTTCAATGTCTTGGTCGACATTTTTAATCGTTGAATTAAGCGCTGTAAAATATGTGATGATTCGGTCGACATTTTCTTGATAGCCTTTAGGTAACGTGTTGTCCTCTACAAATTTTTGGAAGCGCACATCGTTTTTAGCTGCGATATGAGAGAGGTCAGACAAACGTTCGGCTTGGGCATCGGTAATTTTCACATTTGAACCCGTTTGACGGTCTAATTTATATTGCATGAGATATTTATTATCTAAGATATCAGAATTGACATCTAAGTAGGTTTGAATCGCATCATTTGCTTCTGATTCAGAAATTTTTTCACCTTGTTTATCAGAAGAAAAAATGTCATCTTCAGTTAACTTTTTAACATCTTTCGGTGCGTGTCGTTGACTGTGTCGCGTGTCATCATCGGGGTGAGACGATTCGCTTGAACAAGCAGTCAATACCAGCGTAAACGCCATGAGACAACACAGAATTATTCGTTTCTTCATTAAACTAGAGCTCCTTTTATAAGGTTATAGATCATGATTCTCTATTCACTGTCTTATCTTATCACGTTTAAAAGGTTGTTTGTATGATTTGAGCAGAAATAAAGAGACAATATTATGAACAGCATCTTTATCAATGATGGAATATTTTTAGGTAAAAAGCATCATTCTCAAAGTACATAAAAAAGCACAAACCACTGCTTGAACTTTTAAAGGGAGAATGATTTGTGCTAGATGTATTAAAAAACAATAGTGATTAACTAAAGATCCATAAGGTTATGGCCGCATTCATAACCACCAAGCATACGTATTGAACTAATGTATGAAGCACATGGTTAAGCTTTAATTTGTTGTTCTTCATCAATAGGAAACTGAATATTATACCTATAATGATTATAGGGTTAAGTAACGTTGCGAATATTTTGTGCTCGAAAACATTAAATAACATATTAAAGAGAATAGATAATCCGAGTATTTCATAATTAATGACCATGAGCGAACGCATATCTACGTTTTTTAAATCGAGTTTCTCAGCGGTCCAGTTTAATAGTGCTGCGAGGAGTTGATATACAATGATTGCTCCAATTAATAAGATAATGAAAAGAATAATGAGTACTACAAAAGTTTGCCCATTTCCACCTGACAATAAATTTAGCAGAATTCCTGATTCTTTTGAGGGTAATCTAGAACACATAAATAGTATTGTACATAAAGTGACAAATAATACGACGACTACGGGGTATAAACGATTATTTAATTTCATCTCGATTTCAGTCCTTATTAAAATTTTATATTTATAATTATAGAATAATAAACTAAATTATGTATTGCAATCATAATTTAAAAAATAAGTTAATGAATGAGATGAGTGAAATTATAGAAATAAGATGGATAAAGATGATAGAAATAAAAAAACTGCCAACTGAGCAATATTGCCCAGTCGGCAGTTTCCATATAGTCTTATATTTTCTTTAATATAAGATGATAGATCAATTTACTGTTATTTATCAATGATAGGGTATTTGTTTCATTAGTTACGGATAATATAGTCGAATGCGCCAAGTCCTGCGTTTGCACCAGCACCCATTGAAATAATAATTTGTTTATAAGGTACTTCGGTTACGTCACCAGCTGCAAATAGACCTGGTACGCTTGATGCATTGACTTCGTCGATTTTAACTTCGTGTCTTGCGTTAAGTTCGACATAATCTCCAAGCCATTCTGTGTTTGGTAATAAACCAATTTGAACGAAGATACCTGAAACCTCAAGTGTATGTTCTTCGTCAGTTTCTGTATCTAGATATTTAATACCTGATACATTGTTGTCACCTAACACTTCAGTCGTTTGTGCGTTTTTAACTACAGTCACGTTTGGAATTTCAGAAACACGTTCTTGAAGTACTTCGTCAGCTTTAAGTGCTGCGCCACGTTCTAATAAGACAACGCTTTTCGCAATACCTGCTAAATCAATAGCAGCTTCGACACCTGAGTTACCGCCACCGACTACTGCGACATCTTTACCTTCAAAGAGTGGGCCGTCACAGTGAGGGCAGAACGCCACACCTTTATTGATGAGTTTGTCTTCCCCAGGTACTTCGAGTTTACGCCAACGTGCACCTGTCGCAACGATGACTGTCTTACTTTCAAGCACAGCATCATTGTCTAGAGTGACTTGGAATAGATCATCTTTTTTATCGATGCTTGTCGCTCTCATATTGATCATTTTATCAATGTTGTATTCATTGATATGATCTTCAAGTGCTGAAGCGAATTGAGGTCCATCTGTTTCTTTCACTGTAATGAAGTTCTCGATTGAACCAGTGTCATTCACTTGACCACCGATATTTTCAGCAACAATACCTGTACGTAATCCTTTACGTGCGGTATAAATCGCTGCACTACCACTTGCAGGACCACCACCAACGACTAGAACATCATAAGGATCTTTGTTATCGAAGTTGGATGGGTCTGCTTTGCTTCCGAGTTTGCTAAGAATATCTTGTATAGTCATACGACCATTACCGAACTCTTCGCCATTTAGGAATACGGCAGGGA
>NZ_LLER01000017.1 GCF_001500315.1 Staphylococcus auricularis
AGCGAATGTGGAGCCGTAGCGAAAGCGAGTCTGAATAGGGCGCTGAGTATTTGGTCGTAGACCCGAAACCAGGTGATCTACCCATGACCAGGTTGAAGTTCAGGTAACACTGAATGGAGGACCGAACCGACTTACGTTGAAAAGTGAGCGGATGAGTTGTGGGTAGCGGAGAAATTCCAATCGAACTTGGAGATAGCTGGTTCTCTCCGAAATAGCTTTAGGGCTAGCCTCAAGTGATGATTATTGGAGGTAGAGCACTGTTTGGACGAGGGGCCCCTCTCGGGTTACCGAATTCAGACAAACTCCGAATGCCAATCAATTTAACTTGGGAGTCAGAACATGGGTGATAAGGTCCGTGTTCGAAAGGGAAACAGCCCAGACCACCAGCTAAGGTCCCAAAATATATGTTAAGTGGAAAAGGATGTGGCGTTGCCCAGACAACTAGGATGTTGGCTTAGAAGCAGCCATCATTTAAAGAGTGCGTAATAGCTCACTAGTCGAGTGACACTGCGCCGAAAATGTACCGGGGCTAAACATATTACCGAAGCTGTGGATTGTCCGTAGGACAGTGGTAGGAGAGCGTTCTAAGGGCGTTGAAGCATGACCGTAAGGACGTGTGGAGCGCTTAGAAGTGAGAATGCCGGTGTGAGTAGCGAAAGATGGGTGAGAATCCCATCCACCGATTGACTAAGGTTTCCAGAGGAAGGCTCGTCCGCTCTGGGTTAGTCGGGACCTAAGCCGAGGCCGACAGGCGTAGGCGATGGATAACAGGTTGATATTCCTGTACCACCTCAATTCGTTTTAAGCGATGGGGGGACGCAGTAGGATAGACGAAGCGTGCTGTTGGAGTGCACGTCCAAGCAGTAAGGCCGAGTGGTAGGCAAATCCGCCACTCATCAAGCTGAGCTGTGATGGGGAGAGGAAATTGTTTCCTCGAGTCGTTGATTTCACACTGCCGAGAAAAGCCTCTAGCTAGAATATAGGTGCCCGTACCGCAAACCGACACAGGTAGTCAAGATGAGAATTCTAAGGTGAGCGAGCGAACTCTCGTTAAGGAACTCGGCAAAATGACCCCGTAACTTCGGGAGAAGGGGTGCTCTTTGGGGTTCACGCCCTGAAGAGCCGCAGTGAATAGGCCCAAGCGACTGTTTATCAAAAACACAGGTCTCTGCTAAACCGTAAGGTGATGTATAGGGGCTGACGCCTGCCCGGTGCTGGAAGGTTAAGAGGAGTGGTTAGCTTCTGCGAAGCCACGAATCGAAGCCCCAGTAAACGGCGGCCGTAACTATAACGGTCCTAAGGTAGCGAAATTCCTTGTCGGGTAAGTTCCGACCCGCACGAAAGGCGTAACGATTTGGGCACTGTCTCAACGAGAGACTCGGTGAAATCATAGTACCTGTGAAGATGCAGGTTACCCGCGACAGGACGGAAAGACCCCGTGGAGCTTTACTGTAGCCTGATATTGAAATTCGGCGCAGCTTGTACAGGATAGGTAGGAGCCTTAGATACGTGAGCGCTAGCTTACGTGGAGGCGTTGGTGGGATACTACCCTAGCTGTGTTGGATTTCTAACCCGCACCATTGATCATGGTGGGAGACAATGTCAGGTGGGCAGTTTGACTGGGGCGGTCGCCTCCTAAAAGGTAACGGAGGCGCTCAAAGGTTCCCTCAGAATGGTTGGAAATCATTCACAGAGTGTAAAGGCATAAGGGAGCTTGACTGCGAGACTTACAAGTCGAGCAGGGTCGAAAGACGGACTTAGTGATCCGGTGGTTCCGCATGGAAGGGCCATCGCTCAACGGATAAAAGCTACCCCGGGGATAACAGGCTTATCTCCCCCAAGAGTTCACATCGACGGGGAGGTTTGGCACCTCGATGTCGGCTCATCGCATCCTGGGGCTGTAGTCGGTCCCAAGGGTTGGGCTGTTCGCCCATTAAAGCGGTACGCGAGCTGGGTTCAGAACGTCGTGAGACAGTTCGGTCCCTATCCGTCGTGGGCGTAGGAAATTTGAGAGGAGCTGTCCTTAGTACGAGAGGACCGGGATGGACATACCTCTGGTGTACCAGTTGTCGTGCCAACGGCATCGCTGGGTAGCTATGTATGGACGGGATAAGTGCTGAAAGCATCTAAGCATGAAGCCCCCCTCAAGATGAGATTTCCCAACTTCGGTTATAAGATCCCTCAAAGATGATGAGGTGAATAGGTTCGAGGTGGAAGCGTAGCGATACGTGGAGCTGACGAATACTAATCGATCGAAGACTTAATCAATTTTAAATGTTTTGTTTGTATCATCTGTTTACTTACTATCTAGTTTTGAATGTATAATGTATATATTCATCTTGTCTGGTGATAATGGCAAGGAGGTCACACCTGTTCCCATGCCGAACACAGAAGTTAAGCTCCTTAGCGCCCATGGTAGTCGGACTTACGTTCCGCGAGAGTAGGACGTTGCCAGGCAAGCA
>NZ_LLER01000018.1 GCF_001500315.1 Staphylococcus auricularis
TGTGGCCGATCACCCTCTCAGGTCGGCTACGTATCGTTGCCTTGGTGAGCCGTTACCTCACCAACTAGCTAATACGGCGCGGGTCCATCTATAAGTGACAGCAAAGCCGCCTTTCACTGTAGAACCATGCGGTTCAACATGTTATCCGGCATTAGCCCCGGTTTCCCGGAGTTATTCCAGTCTTATAGGTAGGTTACCCACGTGTTACTCACCCGTCCGCCGCTAACGTCAAAGGAGCAAGCTCCTTATCTGTTCGCTCGACTTGCATGTATTAGGCACGCCGCCAGCGTTCATCCTGAGCCAGGATCAAACTCTCCATATAAAATATATGATGTTTGATTAGCTCATATTTGCTAAATGTGTTTCTTCAACACTTGTTCAATCAACGATTGAATCGTTGTTTATTGGAATTAACGTTGACATATTGTCATTCAGTTTTCAATGTTCATTTCTTCAAACAATTTAATGGAGCGGGTGATGGGAATCGAACCCACAACATCAGCTTGGAAGGCTGAGGTTTTGCCATTAAACTACACCCGCATGAGATGCGATATAATAAATTGTTGATGCGGCCGAGAGGACTTGAACCTCCACGGGATCTCTCCCACTAGGCCCTCAACCTAGCGCGTCTGCCATTCCGCCACGACCGCATTGGCAAGACGAAATTCATTACCTCTCAAAAGAGAACAATTAACATTGTACGCTTATCAATTAACTTTGTCAACAACTTTTTAAAATCAATTTTACAAAGTTAACGGGAATGTAATGTTTATGTCATTTCTTTAACGCAACGTTTATTATCTTATAACATTTTCGAGTAATAGTCAATAGGTTATGCTTATTTTTCTAAATAAATTATCTAATCACTCATGATGACCTTCACTTTGTAAAGATTCAAACTCAATTGCTTTTTATGAAAAAGGTTAGAACTGGTCATTTTGAAACGCACTTTCACTAAAAATAAGCTTTGGATTTTATCTAATAGTCCACCTAGCTTCTTGTTCTAGTCGCGATAATTATACTAACCGTTCTAACCTCTTCAAATATTTCTATTTAGTTTTATAATGTTGAATTAACTTCAATCTACCACCACAACGGCCGCATCTCATTTTCTTTGTATCAACTTTTCTAATTCGAGGAAATTTCGCGTGACAACGACCACATTCATACATGTAATTGACACGTTCTTCATACGATTGAATCGGTGTACAATATCTAGGCGCACCAACATGTAGACTCAGTTGTTTAAAATCTGTATCTCGATGTTGATAACCTCTGCCTGTAAGATGAAGATGATAATGACATAATTCATGTTTAATAATATCGACAACAGCTTGATAGCCATATTTTTCATATTGTTTATCGTTCACTTCTATATTATGACTTTTTAACAAGTATCTTCCACCTGTTGTTCTTAACCGTCGATTAAAATATGCCTGGTGTTTAAATGGTCGATGAAATTCAGACTGTGAAATCTGTTCCGTTAACGTTTGTAATTGTTCATCATTCATTTGGATCAATCATTGTTAATGATACTTTCCCTTTTTGTTCATCAATATCAAGAATCCATACGTCAACAATGTCTCCTACGCTGACTATATCCATTGGATTTTTAACAAATTTTCGAGAAAGCTTAGATATGTGTACAAGACCATCTTGTTTCACACCGATATCTACAAATGCCCCAAAATCCACAACATTGCGCACAGTACCACTCAGTTTCATACCTTTTGTTAAATCTTCAATGGATAATACGTCTGATTTTAATATAGGTGTTTCATATTCATCACGTGGATCTCGGTTAGGTGCAATCAATGCACTCACGATATCTTCAAGTGTGGGTTCCCCAATGCTTAACTTTTCAGCGACTTCATGTTGGTTAATTCGGTTCAAGGTAGCTTTCAACTGATCTGACCCGAGATCTTCAACAGATAAATTCAACTCATCTAAAAGCTGATAAGTGACTTGGTAACTTTCAGGGTGAATGGATGTATTATCTAGTGGTTCTTCACCATCCACTATACGTAAGAATCCGATACTTTGTTCAAAGGTTTTTGCGCCTAATCGTTTCACTTTCGCAATTTCTTTATTATGTTTAATTGCACCGTTTTCTTCACGATAGTTAATAATGTTTTGCGCAGTGCTTGAAGATAGACCTGCCACATATTGTAGTAACGCATGTGATGCTGTATTCACATCTACCCCTACTTGGTTTACTGCTGTTTCTACGACAAAGGTTAACGTATTTGCTAGTGATTTTTGGTTTACATCATGTTGATATTGACCGACACCTATAGATTTCGGATCGATTTTCACGAGCTCACTTAACGGGTCTTGAACTCGGCGTCCAATCGATACCGCACTTCGTTCTTCAACTTGAAAGTCTGGGAACTCGTTACGTGCGATTTCTGAAGCTGAATATACGGACGCGCCCGCTTCATTTACAATAATAAATTGAACTGCTAATTGATGTTTTTGAATCACTTGCGCTACAAATTGTTCTGTTTCACGACTTGCAGTGCCATTACCAATCGCTACCAGTTCTACATTATGACGTTTCACGAAATCTAAGAAAATACGTTCCGCTTCTTCTTTTTTGTTCACAGGTGGATGCGGGTACATTACACCTTTATCGACAAACGTGCCGAACGGATTAATCACTGCGAGTTTACAACCTGTACGGAATGCTGGATCGACTCCAAGGATTTGCTTACCTTTAATTGGTGGTTGTAATAATAAGTTTCTGAGGTTCTCACCGAACACGTCAATGGCATGCGTTTCAGCTCGCTCTGTTAAATCTCCACGGATTTCACGTTCAATGGAAGGCATGATTAATCGTTTTAAACTATCTTTAATCGCTGATTGTATCACTGCAGTACCTTCATGATCCCCGTTAATTTCTTGTTTGCGAATGAAATTTTCAATCCCTTGTGTGTCCATATCGATTTTGACAGTAATCACTTTTTCTTTCTCTGCACGATTTACTGCTAAAACGCGATGATTAGCGATTTTGTTAACGGGTTCACTGTAATCGTAATACATTTCATAAATATGTTTTTCATCATCAGCTTGTTTTTTCTTTTGCGTTACAAGTACACCGTGACGATTTGTATCTTTCAAAGCTTTCGTACGGTAAGTTGATTGATCTGAGATGTGCTCTGCAATAATATCTTGTGCGCCTGCAATCGCTGCATCTGCTGTTTCCACTTCATCATTAACAAATGCTTGTGCTTTTTCTGTTAATGGCATATCTAAAGAACTTTGTTGTATCCATTGTGCGAGCGGTTCTAACCCTTTTCGTTTCGCTTCTGTTGCACGTGTTTTCTTTTTCTGTTTATAAGGTCGATATAAATCTTCGACTCTTTGTAGTTTGGTTTGTGCTAAAATATCTTTTTTCAATTCGTCTGTGAGCATGCCTTGCTCTTCAATACTATGTAAGACCTCTTCTTTACGTTTTTGGAGGTTCACCATATATTGATATTCATCATTAATTTGTTTAATCTCGACTTCATCGAGTCCGCCTGTGCGTTCTTTTCTATAACGTGCGATGAACGGCACGGTATTATTTTCTTCTAACAAACCTAAGACGGCTTCAATTTGTTTCTTTGAAAAGTTATATTTTTCTATGATTGTTTGAATCAAATTGTTATCCATGATATCCTCCACTACTTCTAATGACTTATGCAATGATTTATTTTAACATATTTAAAGACTTCTCGAGATGTTTACGAGCTATCTCAACCTCTCACTTTTCGGAAAATCTCCCCTTACTCGATAACCTCAGAAATTTAGATGAGGCAATGTGAGCGAACTTTGCCCTTGTTGTTCCCTTTTCAAAATAAAACACAAAAAAGCACATCATCCGTTCTGTATAAAGAAATGATGTGCATAGTGTTGTGGCTGTTTATTCTACTGCTGCCTGTTGGAGTTTCTTTATTGCTGTACGTTGTAATCTAGAAACGTGCATTTGGCTGAGTCCAATGCGTTCACCCGTTTCTTTTTGACTTAAGCCTTCAATAAAAGTACATTGTATGATTTCACGTTCTCGGTCAGACAAGATAGGGAGTATTTTATCTAATATCATACGTTTTTCGGTGAGGTCATAATTATCATCTTGTTGACCCATGATGTCTAATAATGTCACCGTTGAGCCATCTTTATCCGCTTCAATAGAATGGTCTACACTTAAAGCATTATAGCTCTGGCTGATTTCCATCGCTTCCAATACTTCCTCTTCAGTAGCATCTAAGCGGTTCGCAATTTCTTCTATCGAAGGTGACCGTTCGAGTTCATTTGTCAGTTCATCGTTGACTTTTTTAATACGCGGTCCAATCTCTTTAATACGTCTAGGTACATGGACACTCCATGTCTTATCGCGTAGATAGCGTTTGATTTCCCCGATGACAGTCGGTACTAAAAACGCCTCAAATTTTCGATCATATGATATATCAAATCGGTTGATGGCACCGATTAAGCCAATCATACCAACCTGTACAAGATCTTCATGATGATATTGTCCCTTAGAATATTTATAAGCAAGGGACTCTATTAATTTACGATAATGTCTTACAAGTTTCTCTTGAGCATTCGTATCTTCATTATTCTGATGTTCGCTGATCCATTGATTTATTTGTTCAGGTGATACTTCATTAACTGATTTCGACTCTTTCGTCATTATTTCGCACCTGCTCTTTTCTTATAAACTTTATCATACTAATCGTTACACCAGAAGTTTTATCTATAGTCACTTCATCCATTAACGATTCAATGAGAAACAGTCCAAGACCACCCTCCCTTAAAAAGTTGATGCTTTCATTGTCTTGATATGGTCCAAGTTGTTTCTTCGTTTCTTCATAATCAAAGCTTTCTCCCTGATCTGAGATAACGATTTTAATCTTGTCATCAAATATTTCGAAACACAGATTAATCATGCCCTCATCTGAATCATCTTTGTATGCGTGTTTTACAGCATTTGTGACTGCTTCACTTACTGCTATTTTAGCATCTTCAATGTCATCATACGAAGCACCTGCTCGAGAAAATACACCTGAGAGTGTCAAGCGTATTAAGCTCACATATTCTGCTGTTGCTGGTAAGCGCATTTCGATATAGTCTTGTTTGGCCGGCATGTTACTCAACCTCCGTTCCTTTATTGACATGCATTAAATCTTTCAGCCCAGTAATGTCAAACAATCTTTCAATACGGTCAGACACACCTAAGATATATAATTCTTTTTCGTGTTGGTTTAATACTTTTAAGGTACCAACAAATAATCCTAATCCAGTTGAATCCATATAACTTACATTTTCCAAATTAACATATATATCATGTGTGCCCTCTTGTCGCATCGGGACTAGCACTTCCTCTAGTTCTGGAACAGTATAAACATCAAGCTCTCCAGCCACTTTCACTTCATAATAGTTGTCATGTGTCACTGTTTCAATGTTTAGATTCATACTCGTACACTCCTAGTTTTGTCTTAAGTAATATTTTGCTATACCCGCTTTTTACTAAAATTAATCCATATCGAAACTAGTTCACGCGCTTGATAATTAATATCGTGAGGTCATCACGCTTCTTAGGATTTTGTATTTTTAAAAGTGATTCGTATAACTGTTGTACGATATCTTGAGGATGAAGATGTCTATTTTTATGTATCATATCCAATAATTTTTGCTTGTCTATGAAGTTCCCGTCATTGTCTCGGGTCTCAGTGACACCATCTGTAAAGATAATGACTAAGTCATTTAAGTAAATCGGTATTTCTTGTTGAGCGTAACGTGTTTGTTGACTAATACCTAACACTCTACCGCGTACATCAATTTCTTCAAACGTTTCTGACTCAGCCCGGTAGATGTATCCTGGTTCATGACCTGCTGAGCTACAGTACAACAGATGATTCATTTCTTCATACAGACCATAGAACATCGTGACGAACATGTTTTGGTTTACGTTTTTCTCAACAACGCGGTTTAAACGTTTTAACGCATCACTTGGGAGTTGGGAATGTCCATAAGAGTCCATGCCGAACTTAATCATACTCATTGCAAGTGCTGCAGGAATGCCTTTACCGATGACATCGGCGATCGCAAAACTCATCGTGCCATCTTTATAATCAATTAAGTTAAAATAATCTCCACTTACTTTTTGAGCAGCAACAGAAATGACACCAATTTGAATACTGTCAAATTGCGGAATATCTGTTTTTAACATCGTTTGTTGGAGCCTTGCTGCAACTTCCATCTCTTTGTCATGGTGTTGCAGTTTATTGACTAAACGTTGATAATCTCGATAGCTATAGCCAAATCCTTTGACCACTTCTTCTAACACTTCTAGCGTGTTGAGTATTTGGGGCTCCGTTAAATTTAACGTCGCAATATATGATTTATGAATATCTACAATGTCCTCTGGTAAGATATCCTTTTTAATAACTTCTTCTGTAAATTCACAACATTCTTGACGTAAGGCATCAAAATCGTCAGTTTCTAAACTTTTGTCAATGAGTGCTTTATATTGAACTTTGAATACTTCCAAGTGACTTGTCCTCCTCAACCTGTAATCTACATATTCGTACTACATGACTATGTCACCACTGTGTTGACTCACAGTGACGTAAGACTTTCTCCTCCTTGTACTTGTCTGAAAAGTATTATAATTTAACAGTAACTTATATAGCAGTGATAAATTACAAAAAGAGCGGGATTGAAATCTTATAGTAATACATCTATTTGATTAATTCGTATTACTCTCCAGTAGTTGTGCTACTGCAAATTTAAGATTGCGGTTTCCCGCCCCTACAAAGATAGCATGCTTCACTTTGAACATTGATATCTAAAGTGAGCTACCTAGTAAGTTCTTTCCGTTTGTTACGTAAGCATATCTGTACATTGTTATTCTTTAGGTCGCTGTTTCTCGTTTATGCACGCATATGTTGTGGTCTCTATTTATGTACCAAAACTGTTGTCGTCTTTTATTTGGAGTACGGCTGTTAGATCATGATTTGAAATGTTTCATATTATGTAACCCTAAACTTATGAAGATAGCACGATTTACTTCTTCCATCTTCTCGTCAGATAGATATGTTAATTTCTCTTTCAGCCTCTTTTTATCTAATGTTCGAATTTGTTCTAACAAGATAACTGAATCTTTATCTAATTTATATTTCTTCTTGTCTATTTCTACATGGGTTGGAATTTTAGCTTTATTAATCCTACCTGTAATTGCAGCGACAATTACGGTAGGACTATATTTATTCCCAGTATCATTTTGAATGATAACAACAGGCCTTACTCCCCCTTGTTCAGACCCTTGAACTGGTGATAAATCAGCTAAATATACATCTCCTCGTCTCATCATTCATTATTGTGATTGGAGCTGAGGAATGATTCGTTACAATCACAAGCTTCACATTCGAAAGGAAAAGCTTCTGTTGCTAGGGAGAGATTAAGATCGGCCATTTGTGAATAGCCTTCTTTTAAGATTTGCTCCATATTGTGATATCTCGTAGTGTTAAAATTAGACATGAATAAGACCTCCAAGCGACCTTCATAGAATAATTAATTTTATTTGCTTCATTAATCTAATGATATCAAACTTTAATTGCAGTGACTACACTATTTCAGTAATTCGTTTTTTATTTCTACATCTTCACCTTTATAGTAGACACGAGGCAAGCGACGACTCAAGTTACATAACACTTCATAATTGATCGTCTGTTGTTGTCGTGCCAAGGCTTCACAGGACTGCGGTACATCAGAACGATGATCCATAAGTATCACTTGAGCGCCTGGTTTCACGTAGTCCGGAATGGCGATAATTGTTTGATCCATGCACACGCGACCAATGATTTCGCACTGTTCGCCGTTCACGTTCACCGTAAATCCTTGCATCATTCTCAAATAACCATCCGCATATCCAACAGGGATAATCCCTATTGTCATATCTTGGTCTGCTGTAAAAGTGCTACCATAGCTCACAGATTCGCCTGCTTTTAATTTCTTCGTTTGCACAATTTCTGTGACCCACTGCGCACTCGGTTTTAAATGAACTTTCACGTTTTCTTTCACATATTCAGAAGGATAATAGCCATAGAGTGAAATACCTACACGTACTGCATTACAAAACTGACTATCTTTGAGTAGACTCGCTGCTGAGTTTTGTGAATGTACAAAAGGTGGATGTTCGACTTCATTTACGATGGCTTCAAACTGTTCTTGTTGAACTTTCATCGCATCCGTATCTTCATCTGAAGTAGGAAAATGTGTGAAGACCCCTTCAAATATCATGTTTGATGTAGATTGGATCAATGACACAATTTCTTTATATTCGTGTGCTGATTTCACACCCAAACGACCCATACCTGTATCGATTTTAACGTGGAACCACATGCGTTTTTCATTTTCTTCATCTACATATGAGACTGCTTTTTTCATCCATGTTAAATCAGGTACAGTCATTGCAACACGGTGTTGAATTGCTTTATTAATATGTTCAGGTGGAATAACACCTAATACTAATATTCTAGCATCAACACCATGCATCCTTAATTCTACTGCTTCATCTAACGTTGCAACCGCAAAAAAATTAGCGCCGATGTCCATCAAGTGGCGTGCGATTACGACACTACCTAGACCATAACCGTTTGCTTTAACCACAGGGATTACAGTTTTATTTGGATGTAACTTACCGAACATTTGATAATTCGAAGTGATTGCATCTAAATCCACATTCACACGGGTGGGTCTATAATACTTATCTGACATATTTTTAATTTCCTCCTAGAAAGCAACGTTTCCCTTATTATTGATTTAATACAACAAGTTTATAACAAAACCAAGAGAAGACCAAAATAAATCCGTTTATTTTCAGTAATTTTAATCACTTTGTAACAATTTATGGCATGCACATATGCATAAAATGAAAAATAGCACTATCACTGTGATTCGACACTCCTATTCTTTACATCATTTTTATATCATAACGAAAAAACCACCCATCTAGTGTAGACACGATATTGATACATGGAAAAGTTTGCTTTTACCATATAACCTCAAGTTATCTAACTGATGCGTGGTTTGTTGAAATTAATCTTTCTTCAATAGACTAAACGACTCATGCATCTGCCGTTTCAATCACGACTTGACTCGTCGCATAATGTTCAGTATGGCTAATACTGACATGAACACGGTACCCCTCATAATCAATATGTGGGCACCCTTTCTCGTCGTTGTAACAATCGATATCGTGAAAAGCAACCGTTTTTCCTAATCCGGTACCGAGTGCTTTACTAAATGCTTCTTTACATGCGAAGCGTCCCGCTAAGAATTCTACCTTGCGTTGTTCACTTGTAAAATAATGAAATCGTTGTTGTTCATTTGTGGTCAGAATCCGTTCAACCACTTTCGGTTGTCGATTCAGTACGTGTTGGATACGTTCAATTTCAATTAAATCAATCCCGATACCATGAATCATGTATGTCACTCTTTCCTATTTTAATCATTACTTTTGACTGTCTTAATCAACTTATTCTTAACGACGGGCATGATCGCTATCATCAGAAGTTGAATTTTCTCTGTGTTCAATATCATCTTTAACTGACATCGTTTCATCTCGTCTCGTAAAGCTATCATTGTCATTCTGGGTTTGTGAATGTTGCGTTTCAGAGTCATGTATTACTTCATTTTGTTTTTGTGAATATTCTTCCTTATATTCATGAGGCGTTTCTGAATCTTCATGTGAGACAGGAGAAACCTCATGCACATCGACACGTTGTGCAACGCCGTCTTCATTAGAGACTACAGCGTTATCAGATTTTTTCAGTGCTCTAATGCGTTTTTTTAGATTTCGTGCTTCTTTTTTTGGAACTAAGGTTACATCGAGATCACCACCAGCTGTGGATAGCGACAATGTAGCTAGCCCATATTTTCGCATGATAGGCCCTTCTTCAATATTCAAGTTTTGTATACGAAAATAGGGTGCTTTTCTCGTTTTAATAAACCAAATACCTTTACGTACAGTAATCTCCTGGTCACCCACATCATAACGGAAAATTTTATATTTATAAATAGGTCGAATTAAAATCATGTAGACTGCAATCAATATGATAAGTACGACCCCTATGATAGTAACCCATTTAACCACCGTGTCGCCGGCCCAATGTAATAGAAATTGATTTGCAACAATCACCGAACCTAAAAGTATCGCTAAAATGATACTAGTCATAACACCTGTAATACGCATTACAGGTTTAGCTGATGGGGACATACGTTGATAATTAGTCATGGTTCTCACCTCTCAAGTACCATTGTTCTAAAGCTTCTACTTTGGATTGTTCTACGAATTCGAGTCCAATATCTTCATCCATAATACCTTTAGCAATTACAAAGTTGAAATTGAGCAATTCGCTTCTGACAAGGAAAGGATTGCTATCCATTTCCATACCTAACACTTTATTATATTTGAAATAAGACTGCTCGATACCAAAGGTTGTAACGTCACGAACGACCATTTCGTCATCTTTCACGTTGAAACCTGACATTTTAACAGAGGCTAAAGCATGCAACGCCATGATGACTGTGATCGCACCTGCCACTGCATAGCCCCAAGATGTGGAATAGTAATGGACAATACCGGCGATCGCAAATAATACGACAGCAGGAATCCAGAAGTGACGATGGTAACCACGCCAAGGCATGCCTGTTTCTGGCTCTTCAAAATGCATACTTGGTATCAAATCTTTCATCAATTCATATGCTTTGTCTCTTTTTATAAAAGGTAAAACTTTTACTTTTCCATCTTCAACATTGTCATCACCAACATCACTACTTGTCATATCACTTGTGATAATGAGCGACATAGAAGTATAACCGAATAATTTTCTTAAGAATGACTGATTTTCAACAATCGCTTGCATACGATCTACCGGTACAGTGATATGCTTCACTGTGAATAAACCATAACTAATATATAAGTGATTGCCAGATTGATCGACGGTGTAATTAAAATTACGCACAATAACGATCAACGTACCTACGATATAGCTGATAAGAATACCTATCATCAGTGTTGCGATCACTACGAGTGTCACAGATTGACCTAAAACTGCAAATTCACCAAACAAGTCATCCCATGGTATAAATTCTGTAAAGTTACCAACGATCGGTCCAATCACCGCAAAGGCCACACCGATTGCCCCACTCGTCATCGCCATGAGTAGCAATTCCTTCACTGTCATATGGTATATACGATGTTTCTCCTCTATTGTGTCGGTATCAAGCGCTGCTTCAGATTGTGCTTCATTCGTCTCTACATGATCAGTTGACTGTGCTTGTTTTAGTTCACGTTGTTTTTCTCTCAATGCTTGTTGTAACATGTCACTCTGACTTTTTGAAATCGTATCAAGCACGATGCCATCACTCGGTGTTGTAACTTTAAGTTCAACACCTTTCACAAGTTGTTGGATGATCCCTTGGTTCGTATCCATAGATTGAATACGACGAATATTTAATTCAGTTCGTTTCTTCGTCAAAATCCCTTTTTTCACGATAAAATGATCTCCCTCAATCCAATATCGTGTTTGATAGACCTCAAGAAACGCATAGACTGAAAGCACTATAATCAATATCATAAATCCAGATGGCATGATATAACTCATCGGATCCGTAAAATCAAAATCTCTAATGTTAAATACTAAAAAGATAATAATAATAATAAAGTTTTGTTTGATTACGCTAATTAAACCGGATAAATAAGAAATAGGGTGTAATTTTTGTGGTTCAGACATCGGTATCTTCACCTCTCAAACGTTGAAAGACATCCGCTTCAATACGTTCTATATCTTCATTCGCCATCAACGGTAGTTCTAATTCATGTCCCGCCGTCGTTAACTCTAAAGCACTTAGATCCCAGCGGTTCATCAACGGATTCGTCTTCCTATCAGTAAATTGAATGCGTTCATATTTCATAATTTTTCGCGATTTGAAAATAAAATCACTTTTGACTTCTAAAAATTCTGGCGTCACTTTATAAAACTGGAATTTATATCTCGCCCAAGGCCCAACGCAGATATAAATCACGTCTAGCGCAAGTAATACATAAAAGCCATAATCGAAAATATTGAGCCAATTAAAATGAATAGAGCAATATAATAACGCGAGTATAACCCCAATAGTTATAATCCCCTCAACAATTTCTGTAATGTAATAATATATTAACGCCTGCTTTGGGCTGCGATGATATGCTTCATTCGTATTCATGTCATACCCCTTTCAGCAATTTTTATTACTTATAACATATCATAAATTCACTAAAAATAGGTCCCTTTATTTTATAAATTAATTAAAATAATGAATCAGCCGCTTTCTTTTGCCCTTTCACCTACTTCATGTTGCACTAAAAAAGGTAGGAACCATTCATGATTCCTACCTTGCTTACATCACACACGTTACTTATTTTTTATGATCAGCAAATGTGCGACCTTTCATAGATTTTTTATTTGAGTTACGGTCGTGGTTGCCTTTTTTATTATTGTAGTTTCTATTACGACGATTTTTATTATCGTATTTACCATCACCACGTTTATTGTTACGGCGTGGACCACCTTTGTTATTACGGCCTTTACGTGCTAATGGTTTTTCAAATGTTAATTGTACTTCCACTTCATCGTTTGCTTCTACGAGTTCTTGAAGTAATGACGCGATAAGTTCTACATCGTTATATTCTTCTAATAAATCATAAGCGATGCGTTGAAGTCTTGGTTCACTAGGATTAGACATCCAGCGTTTCACTTTATCTTTAATGTCGTTTTCACGTGCTTTTAATACTTCCTTACGATGTGGAGGACGAAGTGCTTTCATTTGGCGACCATTCGTTTGCTCGATTTGTCTAATATAATCCATTTCAATAGGATTAACGAATGTTACCGCAATACCTTCTTTACCTGCACGGCCTGTACGTCCGATACGGTGCGTATAACTTTCAGTATCTTGCGGAATATCAAAGTTGTAAACGTGACTGACGCCAGAAATATCTAAACCACGTGCAGCAACGTCAGTCGCTACTAAGATATCGATTTGATCGTTTTTAAATTTCTTCAACACTTCAAGACGTTTGGCTTGAGTGATATCACCGTGTAACCCTTCTGCTTTATAGCCTTTTGATAATAATGCACTTGTTAATTCATCAACACGACGTTTTGTACGACCAAACACAATTGCTAAATCGGGTTGATGTACATCTAAGAAGTTCGTAAACGTATCAAATTTTTCTAATTCTTTCACGATTGTATAATATTCATCGATGTGAGGGTCTGAGATTTCGTTATTCATCGTTTTCACGATTTCTGGGGATTTCATAAATTGTTGTACTAAAGTTTGGATTGCTTTAGGCATTGTCGCTGAGAACAATAGTGTTTGACGTTGTTCTGCAGGAATTTTGTCCATGATAAATTTCATATCGTCGATGAAGCCCATGTTCATCATTTCGTCTGCTTCATCTAATACGAGGGTATGAATATCGTTCGTTTTAAGGGTACGACGATTTAAGTGGTCAATCACACGTCCAGGTGTCCCTACCACGATTTGAGGTCCTTTTTTCAACGCTTTAATTTGGCGGTCGATCGGCATACCACCAAAGACAGTCACTACTTGAATCGGTTGTCCCACCGCAAAAGATTTGATTTGTTCTGCGACTTGCATCGCCAATTCTCTTGTTGGAGCTAATAACAAGGCTTGAACACCTTTTTTGCCGGCAACTTTTTCTATAATGGGGATACCGAAAGCACCTGTTTTACCTGTACCTGTTTGTGCTTGGCCAAGAATGTCTTTACCTTCTAAGGCAAGAGGGATACTATCTTTTTGTATCGGTGTGGCTTCTGTAAAACCCATTGATTCTAGGGTTTCTACTGTTTTAGCCGAGATCCCTAACTCTTTAAAATTTTGCAAAGTAATTCTCCTTTATTTGATATATACTTAATTACGTTCTTTTAATTGTGTAATTTTTTCAACTTCTTAATATTACCACTATTAAAACACAAGTTGCAAATATATTTTGTTAATCGAGTCATTAATAAAGCGCTAAAAAAGCAAATTATAATTAGAATATGTGTTTTAACTTCATCACAATGCGATCTCACGCATGGATTAATACAGTTAAAGTATAGATCACTTTTATTTGGTTCCTTTCACCATCATAACAATCTTTAGGGTTTATCGTGAACCGTCATCTAATAATGCATCGACCGCTTCTTCTAATTTCATCCCTCTTGAACCTTTTACCAACACTTTATCCCCTGATTGGACCTGTTGTTTAAGCTGTTGAATTAACGCAGATTTATCATCGAAATGTTGCGCACTTTGAACAAAACGTTGACCTTCACGATGAATATTTGCTGCTTCTGTTCCGAACGTATAAAGTATATCAATCGCTTTACCCTCTAGATATGCTCCGACAGCTGCATGCATATCAGCGCTGTTGTCGCCAAGCTCTAACACATCACCAAGAACGAGAATTTTACGACCTTCCATAGCACCAAGCGTATCTATAGCTGCTCTCATACTAGTAGGGCTTGCATTGTACGCATCATTAATCACAAGCCCACCTTGTGCTAATGGGTGTTGTTCCATACGCATGCCAGTAAGCTGCACTTGGGCGATGTTTTGTCGAATCATCTCATAAGTGAGTCCTAAATGTTTACCTACTGTAATCGCCATTGCTGCATTTTTCATGTTGTGTTTACCTAAGATTGGTAAATGATATTGTTCTTCTGCATTCAATGTGAACGAAATACCCTCTGAGGTGATCTCATCCAAGTGACATACGCATTTATTCTCTGCTTGGAGTCCTATACTGACAGCTTCGACTTCTTTTAATGTATTGACGTGTGGAGCGAGGAGCGGTTCATCGCCATCATAGATAAATAAACCATCTGATTTTAGACCTGTTGTGATTTCAAATTTAGCTTGTGCGATACCTTCACGAGAACCCAGATCTTGCATATGAGATTCTCCGATATTCGTAATTACTGCGACATCTGGGTGTGTAAGATGAGACAATAATTCGATTTGATGAAAACCAGACATGCCCATTTCTAAAATAGAGATTTCAGTATCATGATCTAACTCTAAAAGTGTGAGGGGTAAACCAATCTCATTATTATAATTACCTTGCGTTTTTTTTACTTTAAAGTGTGGTTTCAATACACTTTCAATCATATCTTTCGTCGTCGTTTTACCGTTTGATCCAGTAACTGCAACGACTTTAGGATCGACGTCGTTTACATAGGCTTGGGCTAATTGTTGCAATGCGTCGAGTGTATCTTCAACCCATATAATAGGACCAGAAACAGTTTTGTCTATCGTTGTTCCTTTTTCATAAAATGACGCACCTGCACCATCTTGTAGTGCTTGTTTCACAAATTGATGTCCGTCAACATTTTCGCCTTTAAATGGAATGAACAACATGCCAGGTTCGATTTGGCGTGAGTCGATTGTGACACCTTTGATTGATTGTGATAAATCTTCCGCTTCTATGTCGCAAGGAATCCACTGTTGTATTTGTTTTAAGGTTACTTCAATCATCGTTTATCAACCTCAGTCAATTTTGTATTTGTTTTGTTGTTTATCAGCATATTTCTCTTTAGCTAAGTCGATTAATTTTTTAATGAGATCTGGGTATGCAAGTCCCATATTTTCCCAAAGACTTGGGTACATACTAAATTCAGTAAACCCTGGCATTGCATTCGTTTCATTAATGAAGATTTGATTGTCTTCAGTTACAAAGAAATCTGCGCGTAAAAGACCTGAACAGTCCGTCGCTTTGAAAGCTTCTACAGCCATATCACGTAACGTTTGTTGCACGTCTGGTGCTAGGTCAGCAGGAATATCTAAGCGGATATTACCGTCTTTGTATTTCGCTTTATAGTCATAGAACGCAACTTCTTTCACCACTTCACCTGGAAGCGTCGTTTCCGGATAGTCGTTACCTAGCACAGCTACTTCAATTTCACGTGCATTGATACCTTGTTCAATGACAAGTTTACGGTCAAAATGGAATGCTTCTTCGATACCTGCTTTTAACTCTTCTTCGTTATTACATTTACTAATACCGACACTTGAACCTAAGTTTGCTGGCTTAACAAACACTGGGAATTCAAGTTTATCGTTCACAAGTTTCAAGATGTTATCTTCGTACTTACGATATTCACTGCGTAAGAAACTTACATATGGCAATTGTGGTAAGCCACGATGCGCAAATAATTGTTTCATCACAAGTTTATCCATAGAACTTGATGCAGCGAGTACACCATTGCCCACGTATGGAATATCTAAGACTTCAAATAAACCTTGGATAGTACCATCTTCACCATTAGGTCCATGTAATAATGGAAAGACTGCACTATAACTTTCGCCATCTGCATTTGAAGTTAAGAGTTGAGAGATATCCCCTGGCTCAACATCTTCGAGTTTTAATGTCTCTTGGTCTTCGATAGGTGTTGAGACACGTTCTTGTTTTTTCCATAGGCCATCGTTGGTGATATAAATCATATCGATGTCGTATTGCTCTTTATCTATCGCATTTAATACATTTTGCGCTGTCAGGATCGACACATCATGTTCTGCGCTTTTTCCCCCATAAATTACACATATATTCTCTTTTGCCATGTATGTTGCCTCCAAAATAATTTTCTTAAACTTTATCATACCATGATTACATACGCTTTTGCATTTGTTACCCATTTTATATGAAAGATTTTTAAAACATTTATTTTAGTGATAAAAATACGTGTTTGATCTCATTTAAATGAAAGTCTCAAACCTAGCGTTTTCTATTTAAAACTGTAGTTGATTCTAGCAAATTAGTATAAAGTCATATAGAATCGGTATATAATAGATTATTAGGGAAATATTCGATTTAAAGGAGTACATAATGAATACTTCACGTCAATCAAAAAATGAACATTGGATACGCAAGATAGACTGGATACTCGTTGGTATCATTGCATTGTTAGCCATCATTAGTGTCATTATTATTCACTCCGCGATGGGTGGCGGACAATACAGTTCCGACTTTAGTAATAGACAAATTATTTATTACATCTTAGGTGGCTTACTCGCCGCTTTAATTATGTTTATCTCGCCTAAAAAATTAATGAAATATGCCTATTTACTGTACGCGATCTTATGCGTGATGTTACTCGTTTTAATCATCATGCCTGAAACGGCCATCACACCAATCATCAACGGTGCACAAAGTTGGTATACAATTGGACCAATCAGTATACAACCTTCAGAGTTCATGAAGATCGTGCTCATCCTTGCATTGGCACGCTTAATATCACGTCATAACAAGTTTACATTTAATAAATCGATCGAAACAGATTTCGTTTTATTAGCTAAAATTATTGGCGTATCTTTCATTCCGCTCATATTGATTCTACTGCAAAACGACTTAGGTACAACGCTCGTACTACTAGCTATTATTGCAGGTATCGTGATCATTAGCGGGATTACTTGGAAGATATTGGCGCCGTTATTCCTGACTGGTATCATCGCTGCTGCAAGTATTATCTTGTCAGTTATATTTAAACCAGAACTGATTGAAAAACTACTAGGCATTCAAACTTATCAAATGGGTCGTATTAATTCTTGGTTAGATCCATATACCTATAGTAGTGGCGAGGGTTATCACTTAACCGAATCAATGAAAGCCATTGGTTCAGGTCAGCTGTTCGGTAAGGGCTTTAATAAAGGGGAAGTTTACATCCCTGAAAACCATACCGACTTTATCTTTTCAGTCATCGGTGAAGAATTTGGTTTTATTGGTGCAGTCGTACTCATTCTTATCTTCTTAGCACTTGTGTTCCATCTCACACGATTAGCTACAAAAAATGATGGACCGTTCAATAAAATCTTTATCATAGGATTTATTTCTTTAATTCTCTTCCACCTTGTACAAAATGTAGGTATGACTATCCAATTATTACCTATTACAGGTATTCCATTACCATTTATCAGTTACGGTGGTAGTTCGCTATGGAGCTTAATGTGTGGTGTCGGTATCGTGTTATCGATTTACTATCATCAACCTACACGGCTTTATCAAGAACAACAGTAAAAAAGCACCCCTATCACATAAGGTATATAAAAAACGTCGATTGCACTTTTACAGGTGAATCGGCGTTTTCTTTTTAAATAAAGCAAAGTAGGATTAGCAAATGATTTAGAAAAAGGCATAAAAATAGGTACTCCTACTTGAGATCTTTACGTAAATCCCAATGTAGCAGTACCTTATATCATATGGATTGATAACATTGATCTAATCTTTTTATATACAATAAGCAAAACCATGTCATATACTCATCTAAATCGGTATACGAACATGCTGGAACAATCTAGACTGTATCGTTGTCCTTATGCTAAAAATTTCAAGCTACCTATTTCGAGGGTCGTGAACAAATTCGCAAGTGACCCTATTTACTTCTCATGTAAACCATTTAAACTAAATCGCGATATCTATCTATGCAAAATGACAAATTAATCGTTCTATGTGAATTATTACTTCAATTCATTTGTCGGTTTAATATTTGCTGGTAATGAATGCATTACTTCAAGTCTAGATTTAGTTTTCTTTATGTTTACTCCTAATGATGATAACAACTTAACTACATTTTGCAATTTATCTTTATTGTCATCCATGTTATCACACCTTTTACTATAAGTTCATTTTTATTCTACCCTAATTAAATATAAATTACTACATAATTTTCGAATCTTTTAAAAACTTCACAATAAATAAATATAACTAACATTATTCGTCTGTGTTTAAGGGTTCATCGTCATGGATTGAACCTCAAATTTAAGCTATATACAATCACACGGATTCAATTTCCTTTCATATTTAATATAGCACAGTGCACCCGAGATCATAAACAGTTTTTTCTAATGTATTGAGGTTCATTGGTGTGTCAAATTCAATTTCGATTTCATCTGGATTGTCATTAAAGGCTACTCTGTCTGCACCGATTAAGTGTGTGAGCGTCGTTTCTATATGTTCACCTTCTGTCTGATCTTTCACTGGTTCCAAATAAATCGTCTTGGTTTGCTTCATAATTAATTGATCTTACCCTTTCATCAACTTTTGAAACGTCACTAATAATTCTTCCATCGCTTCTTGTTGTTTACCGTCATTGACCTTGTCCATAATACAGCTTTTCATGTGATAATCTAATAGTCGCATCGCCACACTATTAAGTGCTGAACGTGTCGCTCTGATCTGTGTGAGCACATCATCACAATACACATCTTCATCGATCATGCGATTAATCGCTCGCACTTGTCCTTCAATGCGGTTCAATCTCGATCTTAAATTGGTTTTAACTTCTTCGGAATGATGCGCATGTTGCTCCTCCACCAAAAGCACCCCTCTTTCATAATTCACGTTCATGTTATACCCCGTCCCCGTATGAGTCAAATGTCAAACTGGTAAATAAGTGATACAATGTTGTAGAATTTAAAAACAAAGTGATCAACGTTACATAAAGGAGGACAGCTTATGTTTGATTTTTTTCCATACATGACAGCTTTTGGATCGACAAACTTAATTCTTAACATCGTTTTAATTGGCGCCTTCCTTTTAAATATTATCTTTGGATTTACCATTGTATTTCTAGAGCGACGTTCTGCAGGATCGATTTGGGCATGGCTATTTGTACTGGCCTTCATCCCTATCTTAGGATTCATTCTCTATCTGTTATTCGGTCGCCAAATCCAACGTTCTCACATTTTCAAATTGAATGATGAAGACAAAATTGGACTTGAGATGATCGTTAAAGAACAACTCGCAGAAATACAATCCGATGACTTTTCCAAAGGCAGTTATGAGATCGTGAAATATAAAGACATGATTCAAATGTTGTTAGGGAATAATTCAGCCTTTCTTACTACAGATAATGATATTCAAATCTTTACAGATGGTAAGAAAAAATTCGATAAATTACTAGAAGATATTGAGCAGGCTCGCGATTACATACATATTCAGTATTACATCATTCGTAATGATGGTTTAGGTAAGCGCATTTTAGAGGCACTGGAACGTAAACTAGAAGAAGGTGTAGAAGTTAAAATGCTTTACGACGATATGGGTTCTCGTGGTCTATCACTGAAAGCCTTTAAATCATTTCGTAAAAAAGGCGGACAAGTTGAGGCGTTCTTCCCATCTAAGTTACCACTCATCAATTTACGTATAAATAACCGTAACCATAGAAAAATCGTCGTGATTGATGGTCACATCGGCTACGTTGGCGGCTTCAATGTAGGTGACGAATATCTCGGCTTGAAGAAAAAATTTGGTTACTGGCGTGATACCCACCTACGTATCGTCGGAGATGCGGTTAATGCCTTACAATTACGTTTTATGTTAGATTGGAACTCTCAAGCTTCTCGTGACAATTTACAATACGAATCACGCTACTTCCCTGATGTTGATTCTGGCGGTACGACCGGTGTTCAAATCGCAACGAGTGGCCCTGATGAAGAATGGGAACAAGTCAAATACGGTTATTTGAAAATGATCGCTTCAGCGAAAAAATCCATTTTCATACAATCACCTTATTTCATCCCAGACCAATCATTCCTAGATGCCATTAAAATCGCTGCGCTAGGTGGGATCGACGTTAATATTATGATTCCTAGTAAACCGGACCATCCATTCGTCTTTTGGGCAACGTATAATAATGTCGCATCATTATTAGATTCTGGCGTTAACGTGTTCCATTACGACAATGGTTTCCTCCATGCGAAAGTGATGGTTATCGATGACGAAATTGCGAGTGTAGGTACGACAAACATTGATCACCGCAGCTTTACTCTTAACTTTGAAATCAATGCCTTTATTTATAACTCAGATATTGCAAAACAATTGAGAGACAGTTTCTATGAAGATCTAGAGGTCTCTTACCGTCTGACAAAATCACTTTATGAAAAACGAGGCTTATGGATTAAATTTAAAGAAGGTATCTCAAGACTTATATCACCGATTCTGTAGAGTTAACGCTATAAAATTAACTTCATATTTTTATTAAAAAAGCGAGATTGGAACACGACTTTGCCTGAATCAATCAAGCAAGCGTGCGATCCAACCTCGCTTATTTTATATATTATGGACGATTTTTTTGGAAGATGAAATGGCTTCGCGGAAGTGTGCCATGGTGCTTATAAGATGATGGACATTTATTTCTCTAGATCATATAGACTTTTTTCGCCATCAGGTAATTGATCCACAAAATCCGCTGGATCTTCAGCGTATTTGTTACCTACGCCGCCTTTCATGCGTTGAAAATGAAGGTGTGGACCGGTCGTCTGCTCACCTGTGTTACCAGATAATGCAACGACGTCCCCTCTCTTCACTTCATCCCCAGTTTCTACTTTGTACTCACTTAAATGCATATACCATTCATAATGCTTACCGTCATCTTCTGCAATCTGTAATACATTTCCGCCTAATTTATCCTTAAAGGTACGTGTCACTATGCCATCTGCAGCTGCTTTAATCGGTGTTTTTCTTGGCAATGCATAGTCAATGCCATAGTGTTTCCCATCGAAGTCAGCATATTCATATTCGCCAAAGGTTTCTGTCTCTCTACTGCCATCAAACAAATCATCCCAGTCATAATCATCTTCAGACTGATCTGAAGATGCAACTGTGGTTTTAATATCATTAAACCAAGATTGTATGCGTTCCATGTTGGTGAAAATGAGTATCGCAGGAATTAAGATTACACCGCAAATCAATAAAATTTTTATCGCTCTCTTCACGATTCTTTGTACCTCCCAGTAATTGGTAACAATCTATTATACGAGTTTCTTCTCCCTCGCTCAATGTTAATGCCCAAATCTAGGTCTAATGAATGAGTAGCGATCTACTTCTATTTCTCTTTTATTTGTACTTAAACAAAAGATGAAGAACCATAAAAATGATGTAACACCTGTCATATAGAAAATCGTTAGATTTTATAAAAAACATCAAGAAATTATAGATAATGCGATGGATTATCAAAATTTAAATAACGGTGCTATAGAAGGAATCAATCACAAAATTAAGTTGATTAAGCGGGTATCCTACGGTTATCGTAACTTTGACTTCTTTAAAAATAGGATTTTTATTATCTTTAGACTTTATAAACGAGATAAGAAAAAAGGCGACTCCAACAGAAACATCGGATAAAGTCGCTTAGAAAGATTGCATCACCGTCCGAGACTCCTGAGGCATCTAGCCGAAACTGAAAATCCATTTTGGCCAAATACATGTAGTAATTTAATGTGTTATTTATTAGCCAAAATTAGTTGAAGTGAAGCGCCTAAGAAAGCGAGGACAGGTAAGCAATCTGTAGAGCACCACTTAATATATAGTGACATTTTCCCACCATAAATGGTGGAGAGCCCCTTAAACAAACAAAACCCCTTTACTCATTTTGTGATTAAAATAAGTAAAGGGGATGTATCTCATTGAATACCCTTGTATGACATGATTCAAAGATGCTTATTTTTTCTTGTTTTTCTTAGAAACGACTTGGGTATTTTTACCTTTTTTACCTTTGTTATTACGTTTTGCTTCAACAGCTTCTATCATTGGTGCAACTTCTTTTTTAGCTAATCTTGAGTAGTATGTATTAGCTATGTACGTTTGTACAACCAAGAATGCCGCACTGACTGACCAATAAAGACCGAGGGCTGAAGCAGAACTTAATGAAAGCCAAACAATCATGATTGGTGAAATGATCATCATGATATAACCCATTTGTCTTTGTTCTTGTGGCATGCTCATACTTGATACGTATGCTTGTAAGAAGTATAATACACCGGCAATAATGGTAATCCAAATATCTGGTTTAGATAAATCGAACCATAAGAAATTAGGATGTTCTGTAAAACCGCCACTTGATGGGTACTTCAACACGAAGAATAAGCCCATGATAATTGGCATTTGAATGATGATCGGTAAACAACCTAACATGTTTTTCATCGGGTTCATATCGTACTTTTTATAAACTTCCATCATTTCTTGGTTAGCTGCTATTTTTTCTTCTTGTGTGCGTGCGCGTTTAACTTTTTCCTGAATTGCATCAATGTCAGGTTTAGCCACTTTCATTTTCTCACGCATCATATGACTGTTTTTATAGTTAGATAACATGAATGGCATTAAGACTAGACGAATCACTAATACTAAAACAATGATTGCTAGACCATAGTTATCATTGAAGGCATGCCCTAACCAATGAATCAGTTTATCCATAGGTGCAACGAATGTATTAAAGAAGAAACCATCTCTATTCTCTGGTTTTGAGTAGTCACACCCTGCTAAAAAGACCATTACACCTAATAACATAGGTAGTAGTGCTTTTTTCTTCATTTTCCCACCTCAAAAGATATATTCGCATAGGCTTCATTTTATCATAATAAGAGGCAAGTAGAAAACAAAAAATGGATAATTATGTTCTATTTTCATTTTTGTAAAAATTTCTGTACAGTTTTCGTCACATTTTCACTACGTGTAATGGCTGAAATCACTGAGATACCATCTGCACCTGCCTCAAGTACTTGATCGTAATTCTCCGTAGTGATGCCACCGATACCAACGATCGGTAAATCTTGAACGTATTGTCTCAATTCTGGAATCATTTCAGGACCGACAGGCGCTTCTGCATCAGCTTTAGAAATCGTCGTATACATTGGTCCAACACCGATGTAATCCACATGCGACAGATCGGATTGTTGGTACTCCTCTACATTTCCGACACTCAAGCCTATGATTTTACCTTCAAATTGTTCAGCAAACTGAGCTACTTCAACATCATCTTGTCCCACATGTATACCATCTGCATCAATCGCCTTCGCTAAGGCTACATCATCATTAACGATGAATGGGACATCATATTGATGACATAGTTGTTGTAATGCTTTCGCTTCGTTTACTTTCTCCTCCCCGGTCAATGAGCCTGGGCCTTTTTCTCTATATTGAAATAGTGTAATGCCCGCTTCTAATGCTTCAGTCAATATATCTTTGAGTGAGGTATCACTCACGACATCTTGCGTACCGGCAATAAAGTATAAACGCAACTGTTTACGATTAAAAGCCATTAAATCACTTCTTTCTTAAGCTGTTGAGCCACATCTTCAGATGTAATGTGATAGAGCGCATCCATTAATGCAGTTAAGAAGCTACCAGGTCCTTGATCGTCGGTATGTTGTTGTGCGTGTTCTGCAGCGATATTGTACACACCGACTGCTTCAACCAATGTCTCTGCGTCAGGATTTGTTTCACGTTGTAAGAATGCCGCAACGACTGCACCTAACAAACAACCAGCACCTGTGATTTTCGCCAACATCGGTGAGCCGTTAGAAAGTTTAATCACTTGGCCTTGATGTGCAACTACATCATCTTTCCCAGTCACTACGATGGCTGTATTGAATGTTTCGTGTGCTTTTCGTGCAATTTCAACTACGTCTAGATCATCGGCACTTTCTGTCCCTTTCATTGTCGTTTCACTATCGATTAATGTTTGAATTTCAGAAGCATTGCCTTTAATTACAGCAACATCAATTTCATCTAAGAACTGTGCACTAAAGGCTTTACGATATTGAGAAGCACCTACAGCGACAGGGTCGAATACAATCGGTGTACCTTTTTGATTTGCTGTACGTGCAATACTTAACATATCTTTTGCACGACCTTCAGTAATCGTACCTATATTAATGACAAGTCCACCTGCAACCCCAAAGAAATCGGCTGCTTCTTCAGGTGCCTCGCTCATCGCAGGACTTGCACCTAAGCTTAACAATCCGTTAGCTGAAAAATTTTTAACGACATCGTTGGTATAACAAACCACGAGTGGATTATTTTCTCTTAATATTTCTAAATTACTCATCATCTAAACCTACTTCCTTCATATATGCAAAATGATTCACCGGACCTCTACCTTGGCCAATTTCAGGCGTATGTTTAATGCTAAGTGAGATAAAGCGTTTTGCTTTTTTCACAGCATCATAAATAGAACGTCCTTGGGCTAATTCAGCAGTGATCACAGCTGAGAATGTACAGCCAGTGCCATGCGTATGTGGTGTATCATAACGAGGTTCTTCAAATGTAAAGACATCATCTTTTGTGAAGAGATAATCTGTCGCTTTCTCATCATCACCCATATGGCCACCCTTAATCACAACACCTTGGCTTCCAATCTCTTTTATAAATATTTTACCCGCTTGGTAGATAGAAGATTCATCTGTAATATTAAGATTTGTAATTTCTTCAGCTTCAGGTAAATTAGGTGTCGCAACCATGGCATGTGGTAATAAAATATTTTGAAGATGTTGTTTGGCTTCATCCTCCATGAGTGAATCTCCACTCTTCGCTAACATGACAGGATCGATAACATATGGTATTTCAGGATGATCTTTAATATAACTTTCGACGAGTAACATCATATCTTTAGAAGCAATCATCCCTGTTTTTAAAGCTTGAGGTAATTCATCGTCGTAAATGCTTTCAAGTTGTTCTCTCAACCACTCAATATCTAGATTGTGGATGTGTTGAACCCCTTTTGTATTTTGCGCCACAATACTCGTAATCGCAGCCATGCCATACACGCCACAAGAGTGGAATGATTTCAAATCAGCCATTACGCCTGCGCCACCAGTAGGATCAGTACCTGCAATTGTTAATGCAATTTTAGGTTTATTCATGGTCTTGACCTCCAAACTCCCAAGATTCTTGGTTGTAAGACATTGCGAAGAAGTTACGTTCGTGAACCGTACTTTGAAGGAACGCTGCTTTCACTTCTTCTTTTTCAGTATCTGTCATTTGTGCTGTTAATTGATCTAAAAGTTGATCAAAGACATCAACGAGTTCATCCATTTCAGTGCTGTAGAATTCAAACCATTTTGAGAGCACAGAATCTTTATTTAGTGCATCGTCTTTAAGACCTTGTTGCCCAATCACTTGATATACATATGGGCAAGGTGCCATCGCTGCAATCGTATAAGCAGCATTTTCTTTCGCAAACGCATTGAAATACATATGTTTAATGTAGTGATCTCCAGAAGGTGGCCAAACTTTTTCATTCACGATAGATTCGTAAGGTTCTTCTACATAAGAAGCAAGTATCTCATGCGCTTCAACTTCACCATCTACGATAAATTGGATTTGTTCAACTAGGAATTTTACATCTTCCAATCGATCTACTTTAGGTATAATCAATGCGTAAAGATTCGCAAATTCTTTCAAATAAGAGGCGTCCGCTTTCAAATAAAAACGTACAGCTTCTTTCGGTAAATCCCCTTTTAACATGCCTTGAATATATGGATCATGATAAATCTCTTTAATCAATGGTTGTGCAGCATCTTTTAATTCTTGTGAAAATGACATATCTTTTTCTCCTCCTAAAAAAACTACATCCACGCAGGAATGTAGTTTCAGGCAAAAATGTGTCATCATTCGCTCCGAAGACTACTTTCCTACGTTGGTACTAACCAAATCAGGTCATAAGGGTCTGATTTTCATCATCTCAGCAAAATGCTCCCCTAGTAGTTATCGTATTTGTCTTTAACATAACAAAAGCAGTTATTAAAAGCAAAAATATAAGCGCATACATTGATGAATGTATAATAAGATAATACTTTTATTTCACTTCATATCAGACTAATTAAAGGCATAAAAAAAGTGAGGACGATGTTCGTCCTCACTTATCTTTTCATTATCTTAATCTAACTGAGATTATGCAGTTACCCATTGTGTAGGGCCAGCAGTGTTGTATAATTTAACAGCAGCTGCGTCTTGTACATGTTCTGGAGCTTCTGCAGGAGAAACACCTTGGTATTCAGCTGGTGCTACTGAATCCCATGTAGATTGTAAGAATTGGTATTTACCAGCTGCGCCTGATGAAGGGTTAACAGCTGTGATGTCGCCGCCTGATTCACGTTGAGCGATTTGTTGTAAATGACCATTTACGTTAACTGAAGAACCAGATGAAGCTTGGCTGCTTGAGTTGTTTGATGATTGAGTTGATTGTTGTGGTTGTTGCGTTGATTCAGTTTGTGGTGCAGCTTGTGCTTCTGGTTGAACGTTTTCAGATTGTTGAGTTGATTGTTGTTGAGTGTTTTGTTGTTCACTTTGTGCAGTGTAGTTTTGAGTTTCTACATTGTTATTTGAAGTAGCTTGGCTAGTAGCTGCTACATCGTTGTTTGATTCAGAAACGTTGTTTGAACCAACTTCGATACCGTATGACCAGCTCCAAGTTTGGCCGTCTGATTCAAAGTGATAAGGCACACCATTGTAAGTGAAGTCATAGTTATATGAACCTTCATGTAATGGGTGTTGGTTTAATTCTTCAGAGTTTGATTGAGCTAATTGTGCTAATTCTGCTTTGTTAATTCCTTCTTCTGATGCATCTGCTTGTTGACCAGTTACTAAACCAGTTACGCCTAATCCTAGTGCTAATGTTGAAGCAAATACTGTTTTTTTCATTATTTATAAATCCTCCTATTTAGGTAAGTTTTTTTCTCTTGTTATTTACAAGTAATACTATAACATCATGCAAAAGTTCGTAGGTTACAGCGAAATAAAAAAAAACAGGAGATTCTTTACATGCGGATTACATGCATAAGCGCTTGTAATATATACCTTTCATTCTTTAGTGACTGTCGTGCTCCCCTTTTATGTATTATATATAAGAAAAATCTATGTAATATCCCTGTAATTTATCACATAATTCTGCCCTGTTTAGGGGACCAATTTTACCTTTTAAAGGCCTTATTTTTTTAAAATCAACCCTTTTTCACCCATAAAATATAAAAATCAAGGGCTATTTTCCATAAATAATTGAAATTTCATGGAAATCAGCCCTCATGAGTATAATGATTAGTAGGATGGATTAATGAAATTGTTTAAAGATGGATAAAGGGAGTTTAGATTCGCTCTATTGAGTCAATGTTTTTAAAAGGAATTAAATGTTCGATAGAAATATCTTCTTCGTGTTCAACATTAAAAGTTGCAGCGTCTTGCATAGGGCTGGTCTGCTTGTCTGGTTTAGAAGATAAAAATTTAATCTTTTCAACGTATAATTCCGAAACAAAGTGTGTTTGGTCCTCTTTTTCAAATGTGCGAGAATGCATTTGACCAGTGATTCCAACAAGTGAACCCTGTTCCGTAAACGTTGCAATATTATTTGCAATACGACCAAAAGCTTTACAGAACAAAAAATCGACGGGGCGCTGTTGATCTTTGTCCTTGTAGTTACGTTCGACTGCTACACAAAATGTAGCAAATTGCGTGTCCTCCTTTTCTATGAATTTAGGGTCTTTCGTTAATCGACCCACGATTACAATTGTATTGACCATATGTCACCTCCTTTGATTACTCATATCTTAATCAATCTACTTATACTGAGTCAAAACGCACTTTTACAAGAATTTTATAAGGTCGGTTCTATAAAATATGAAAATTCCCACCTTCATGGTATAAATTGCGTTATAATGAGTACATAAATTAATATATGGTATATTTTCAAAATATGGATTGGAAGTGAGATCATGAAAACATTTAAAGCTGTAAGATTTCAAATCGTGGCAAGTAACGGCTCAGTCACCGAGTACGAGTTGCAAGACGGAGTCATTATCAACTTAGAAAATAGTGGACCTGGCTGGTTATTAGAAGTGGTTATTTCTAACAATCACTATGAACAAATGAAACAGTACTATGAAGATGAAACACTGTTAGAAATTCGTGTTGTCATTACACGTCCTGCGAATGATCCCGCATTATTCGATGCTACGATTAAACATATTAAAAAATTAGAATCTACCATTTCTGTCATTTTTGAATGCCATATCTATACGTTAAGACAAGTCTATGCTGAAAGTTTATTAGAACAATTAGTAGATGATGGACTTACAGGTGAAGAACTTAAACAATCGTTTGTCCGTATGATGCAATCGAAACCCCGTCTTAAAGCAGAAAAAAATGAAAACAAATAAAAAAAGGACAATGTGCCAATCTTGATGGATACCTATCACTAAACACATCTCATGTTTGATTCGTATCCTCAGTGGCGCATTGTCCTTTTATTTAATCGTACATTTTAATGATATGGACGATTTATTGCGGATCTTGTAATGCGAAAGTAAGTTCACAGCTACAAGCTAATTCGCCGTCGACTGTTGCTTTTGCACTACCTTTACCGATAGGTCCTTTCATTTTAGTAATTTCTACATCTAAGCGTAATGTATCCCCAGGAACGACTTGGCGTTTAAAACGGCATTTATCAATACCAGCAAATAACGCAAGTTTACCTTTATTATTTTCAGTATTTAATAATGCTACAGCCCCTGTTTGAGCTAACGCTTCCGTGATGAGTACTCCAGGCATCACTGCATATTCTGGGAAATGCCCTTGGAAAAATGGTTCATTACCAGACACTTGTTTAATGGCTGTACAACTTTGGCCTTCTTCGTACTCAACCACTTTATCTATTAATAGAAATGGTTGTCTATGAGGGATAATTTCTTTAATTTGATTGTAGTCAAAAATCGTTTCCATATTAATAACCTCCAACACTTACTTTAATATTTTCTTGTGATGCGCTCATTATTGAGAAACGCGTTTAATATCTGCGCCTAAATCTGCCAGTTTATGATGGAAATTAACATAACCGCGATCTAAGTGCTGCAGTTCTGTGACTTCTGTTGTACCTTCAGCAACTAATCCTGCTAAAATCAATGCAGCAGCTGCACGTAAGTCGGTCGCTTTTACTTGAGCACCTTGAAGTTCACTTTTACCTTCTATCTTCGCAGTTCTACCTTCCACAGAAATATTCGCATTCATTCGTTTAAATTCTGCTACGTGCATAAATCTGTTTTCAAACACTGTTTCAGTCATCAATTTGTGACCTTCTGCTGTGAGTAATAAAGCCATCATTTGAGACTGCATGTCTGTTGGGAAACCTGGATGTGGTAATGTTTTAACATCCACAGGTTGCAATTCATCTGGAGCTGTAACTCGGATTGCATCATCTTGATCATCCAATGTCACGCCCATTTCTTCCAATTTATAAGTAAGGCTCTTCATATGTTCTTTAATTGCGCCTTTAACAAGAATATCTCCACGTGTAATCGCGCCAGCAATTAAGAAGGTACCTGCTTCAATACGGTCAGGAATAATTGAATGTTCTACGCCATGTAAGGTATCTACCCCTTGGATCGTAATGGTATCTGTACCTGCGCCTGTGATATTACCGCCCATTTCATTGATGTAATTGGCTAAATCAACGACTTCGGGTTCTCTTGCGACATTTTCAAGTACTGATTTGCCTTCTGCTAAAGAAGCAGCCATGATGATGTTTTGAGTTGCGCCCACACTAGGAAAATCAAGGTGAATCGTTGTACCTTTTAAGCCACCTTTAGCTTCAGCGTAGACGAAACCATTTTCCATATGAATCTCTGCACCTAATGCTTCGAATCCTTTCAAGTGTTGTTCAATCGGTCTTGCTCCAATTGCACAACCACCAGGTAAGGCTACTTTCGCATGTCCTAAACGTCCTAATAATGCCCCCATCACTAAGATGCTGGCTCTCATTTTACTAACGTATTCATAAGGTGCTTCTTCATATAATTCTTGTGTCGCATCCACTGTGACTGTACCTGCAGCTTGATCATATTTCACATCTGCATTTAAGTTTGAAATCACATTATTGATCGTATCAACGTCGCTGAGCGCTGGGACGTTTCTCAATACGCTTGTGCCTTCTGCTGCTAGTAATGAAGCAGTCAATACGGGTAAAACGGCATTTTTTGCGCCTTCAATTTGGACTTCCCCCGTGAGTTTATGTCCTCCATTGATCACGATTTTATCTCTCATATCCATCTAAAATCCTCCACTTTATATCCTTTAAATCATTGCCTTTCTTAATAAGTTCTAAACAATTATATCTTTAATACAAATCCATGAAAAGTATTTGAATTACTGAAGTATATATTTTAATTGAGTTGAATATTGTAAAAGGTCTACAAGGAAATTACTTACTGCAGTTCCAAGTAAAATGGCGAAGAAAATCATGCACACTTGAACTTGTAACGCATATCCCTTTTTAAAAAGTTGATCTAATCTCAATGCATTTAACGCCCAATAAGCGACACATATACATAACACATGTAACACCAAATGGACGATCGCAAATTGACTTAAATATTCCATGTTCGTATCTCCTCGTTTATTCACTGTACTTTTATTTTACATGAATTAAATCATAACTTCTAATGAATGCGATGGTAACTATAACAGAGAAGATGATTAAATTAATGAAGACATAAAAAAAGATTGAAGCTAGTAAAAGCTTCAACCTCTTTACTAACTTCAATCTGACTTGCTTATACTAAGTTTGCAACACGAATTCGGTTATTCGCACGTGCTAAAGCGCGTTTCGCTCTTTCGATGTCACTATTTTCATCATCACTATTTAAGTGAGATTCTGCTCTTGACTTAGCCAATTCTGCTCTAGCTACATCAATTTCGTTCGCAGGTTCTGCAGTTTGGACAATGATTGAAACTTTCTGTTGTCTAATTTCAACAAAGCCATCACTAACTGCGAGATATTCAGAGCCATTGTCTAAACTAACTTTGACATAGCCCATATTAAGTGCTGCTACTGTTGGAATGTGCCCTTTCATGACACCAAGTTCTCCGGCTGTTGTTTTTAACACAGCGAGTACAACATCTTCACGTTCATAAACAGAACCATTAGGAGTGACAACATTTAAACTGAATACATTATCCATTATCTTTACCTCCTAATTTATTAGACTTCAACACCCATATCTTTAGCATTTTCAAGTACATCTTCCATGCCACCACAGAGACGGAAAGCATCTTCAGGGATATGGTCATATTTACCATCTAAGATAGCTCTGAAGTCTTCAACTGTTTTACTTACTGGTACATAAGAACCTTTTTGACCAGTAAATTGTTCCGCTACGTGGAAGTTTTGTGATAGGAAGAATTGAATACGACGTGCACGGTCAACGGTTTGTTTGTCATCTTCAGATAATTCGTCCATACCTAGGATAGCGATAATATCTTGTAATTCTCTATATTTTTGTAAAGTAGATTGTACTTCACGGGCAACATCGTAATGTTCTTGACCAACAATTGATGGTTCTAACGCTCTTGAAGTTGAAGCTAATGGGTCAACGGCTGGATAAATACCCATTTCTGTTAATTTACGTTCTAAGTTTGTTGTCGCATCTAAGTGAGCGAATACGGTTGCTGGCGCAGGGTCAGTATAGTCATCGGCAGGAACGAAGACTGCTTGGATTGAAGTAACTGATCCTTTTGTTGTTGAAGTAATACGTTCTTGTAATTGTCCCATTTCTGTTGCTAATGTAGGTTGATAACCAACGGCTGATGGTAAACGACCTAGTAAGGCAGAAACTTCTGAACCGGCTTGTGTGAAACGGAAAATATTGTCGATGAATAACAATACGTCTTGTCCTTGTTCATCACGGAAATATTCAGCCATTGTTAAACCAGATAAAGCAACACGCATACGTGCGCCAGGTGGTTCGTTCATTTGTCCGAAGACCATGGCTGTTTTCTTGATTACACCACTGTCGCTCATTTCATAGTACAAGTCGTTACCTTCACGTGTACGTTCACCTACACCGGCAAAGACTGAAATACCACCGTGTTCTTGAGCGATGTTGTTGATTAATTCTTGGATTAAAACGGTTTTACCAACACCGGCACCACCGAAGAGTCCAACTTTACCACCTTTAATATAAGGTGCTAATAAGTCAACAACTTTAATTCCTGTTTCTAAAATTTCAACTTGAGTTGATAATTGATCAAACGCTGGCGCTTCTCTATGTATAGGGTCACGTCGCGCAGAATCATCAAGTTTATCTTCTAAATCAATTGTTTCACCTAGAACGTTGAAGACACGTCCTAAAGTTTCGTCTCCGACTGGTACGCTAATGCTATTACCAGTATCTTTGACTTCGTTACCACGTTTAACACCATCAGTTGAATCCATTGCAATGGTACGAACAACGTCATCGCCTAATTGTAAAGCTACTTCTAAAGTTAAAGACACTGTTCCGTCTTCTCTTTCAACATCGAGTACTAAGGCGTTATTAATATTAGGCACTTCGTTATGTTCAAAACGAACATCAATGACTGGACCCATAACCTGTGTTACACGGCCTACTCCCATGTTTATTTCCTCCTTTAATCGTTATTCAAGTGCTGCAGAACCACCGACTATTTCAGTGATTTGTTGCGTGATTTCTGCTTGACGCGCACGGTTGTATTCTAATGATAAATCATCAATAAGTTCTGTCGCATTATCAGATGCATTTTTCATCGCTGTCATACGTGAAGCATGTTCACTCGCTTTCGCATCTAATATCGTTCCATATATTAAGCTTTCCACATATTGCGGTAAAATCACACTTAATATAGATTCTTTGTCTGGTTCAAATTCATAAGATGACATTTGACCTTGTCCTTGACTAGAATCTTCTGGAGATAATGGAAGAACCGTTTTACTGCTTGGTTTAGATTCTAGTATATTTACGAAGTGATTATAGTAGATTTTAAGTTCATCAATATCTTCGTTATTGTACATATCGATCGCTTTTTTAGCTAATGTTTGAATTTCGTTGAAAGACGGTTGATCGGGTACTTGTAATAAAGTATCACGAATTTCGTAGTCTCTGTGTTCGAGGAATTCAACGCCTGTACGACCGAGTACTAATAATTCGTATTCATCTGAACTTTGATGTCTTTCGTTAATATCATTAATTAAAGTTCTTAAGATATTTGCGTTATAAGCGCCTGCTAAACCTCTATCACTCGTAATTACTAAATAGCCGACTTTTTTAACATCACGTTGTTGTAGCATTGGATGATTACTATTTTTACTTGCGCCTGCGACAGCTGTGATCGCATCTTGCATTTTTTCCATATAAGGTCTAAATGATTTTGTGTTTTCTTCAGCTCGACGCAATTTAGAGTTAGAAACCATGTTCATCGCTTTTGTGATTTGCTTCATTTTTTTCGTTGAAGAAATACGACTATCTATTTCCTTTAGAGATGCCATTATCTCACCACCTTTGTAATTACTTTAACGACTAGTCTTCTGATTTGCTAAAAGTTTCTTTAAAACGACTAAGTACTGAATCGAATTTATCGCTTTCTGGAAGTTTACCAGAAGTTTTAATTTCGTTTAATAAATCGCTCGCATTTGATTTAGCCCATTGATTTAACTCACTTTCAAAGCGTGTTACATCTTTTGTAGGGATATCGTCTAAATAGCCATTTGTTAAAGCAAAGATAATCAATACTTGATTTTCTACAGGTAGTGGTTGGTTTTGATCTTGTTTTAACACTTCAACTGTACGTTCACCACGTGCAAGTTTTTGAGTTGTGTATTCGTCAAGGTCAGAACCGAACTGTGCAAATGATTCTAATTCACGATAAGAAGCTAAGTCTAAACGTAACGTACCGGCAACTTTTTTCATCGGTTTGATTTGTGCTGAACCACCGACACGAGAAACAGATTGACCTGCGTTGATCGCTGGTCTTACACCTGAGAAGAATAAATCAGATTGTAAGAAGATTTGTCCATCTGTGATAGAGATTACGTTAGTTGGTACGTATGCTGAAATATCGCCTGCTTGAGTTTCGATGATTGGGAGTGCTGTGATTGAACCACCGCCAAGTTCATCGTTTAATTTCGCAGCTCTTTCTAACAATCTACTGTGTAAGTAGAAGACATCACCTGGGTAAGCTTCACGGCCTGGTGGTCTACGTAATAGTAATGACAGTTCACGATAAGCAGCGGCTTGTTTAGTTAAGTCGTCATAAACAATTAATACGTGTTTACCGTTGAACATGAATTCTTCACCCATTGATACACCGGCATATGGTGCGATGTAAAGTAATGGTGCTGGTTGTGCTGCTGATGCTGAGACAACAATTGTGTAGTCTAACGCACCTTGTTGACGTAATTTTTCTACGTTCGCACGTACAGTAGATTCTTTTTGACCAATAGCAACATAGATACAAATTGTACCTTGGTCTTTTTGGTTTAAGATTGTATCGATTGCGATTGTTGTTTTACCAGTTTGACGGTCACCGATGATTAACTCACGTTGACCTTTACCGATTGGTACTAATGCGTCGATCGCTTTAATACCAGTTTGTAATGGGTCTTCAACTGATTTTCGATCCATAACACCTGTTGCTTTTTTCTCAACAGGACGTGTTTTTGTCGTATTCACTGGGCCTTGTCCATCAAGTGGTTGACCTAATGGGTTAACGACACGACCGATTAATTCATCTCCTACTGGTACCTCCATGATACGACCAGTACGTTTAACTTCATCGCCTTCTTTAATGTCGGAATATGGTCCTAAGATAAGAACCCCAACATTAGATTCTTCTAAGTTTTGAGCTAGGCCTAGTACGCCGTTACTAAACTCTACTAGCTCACCAGCCATGACTTCGTTAAGACCGTGGATGAGGGCGATACCGTCACCAATTTGTAGGACCGTACCTACGTCGGTAACTGACATTTCCGTCTCATAGTTTTCGATCTGTGAGCGAAGTAATGCGCTGATTTCTTCAGCTTTAATGGCCATCAATGTCACTCCTTTTTGATTTATTGTTTATCTAAGCATTTGTTGTTTCATATTTTTTAATTCGTTCTCGATACTTGCATCCATGACTGTTGTATCCACTGTGATACGTACCCCGCCGATTAATGAAGGATTGATTTTGTTTTCAATCATTACTTTGTCGAGATTTGTACGATCTTTAATCACATTTTCAATCTGTGTCAATTGCTCGTCTGACAATTCGTATACAGATTCGACAACAGCAGTGTCTTGATTATAGTATTTGTTATATAAACTATTAAAAACCTCAAACACTTTGCCAATGATGCTTAAGTGACGATTGTTCGCTAGAACCATAAACATGTTGTACAAGTATTTATTGGCACCACCAAAAACAATGCCTACAAAACGGTAGCGTTGTTCATTTGTCTGTTGAGGGTTTTGATCGATTGCTTTGAACTGTGAAATGTAGGGTTGTACGCTTTCGTTAATCGCACTGAAATCCTCGTACATTTCTTCTAAAGTGTTAGTGTCTAATGCGACATCAAATAATGCTTTTGCGTATTTTTGTTCGATGTTTGCCATTATTTATCGCCTGCCTCTTTGATATACTTATCAACTAAGGCTTTTTGATCTTCTTCAGAAATTTCTTTGTTTAACACTTTAGCTGCAATTGAAACTGACAGTTGTGAAATTTGGTTGTTGATATCCGCAAGTGCGCGTTCTTTCTGGCTGTTGATTTCATTTTGTGCAGTTTCAATCATACCGTTTGCACGCGTATTTGCTTCGTGAATGATTTGTTCTTGTTGTTCACGTGCTTGTAATTTTGCGTCTTCTAATATTTTTTGCACTTCTTGTTGTGTTGCTTTTAATGTTTGGTTGTTTTCTTCTTCAAGCTTTTGTGCATTTAGTTTTGCTTGTTCAGCGTCATCGATATCTTTATTGATATCATTTTGACGTTGATCCATGATGTCTTTTAACGGACCCCATGCGAACTTTTTCAAAAGCGCAAGTAAAACTAAGAATGTGAAGAGGGTAATAATCATTGTGCCCCATTCTACATTAAGGTTTGCACCAAGCACGAATGTATTTATCGTCGCAGTCAATTACTTAGACACTCCTTTCATTCATTATGAACGTAATACTTATAGATAAAACGAACGGCGAAAGCCTATTGACTTCGCCCTTTCTAGTGTGTAATTACATGAACATTACGATGAATGAAATTACAAGACCAAGGATTGGTAATGCTTCGACTAAACCAATACCGATGAACATAATTGACATTAATTGTCCGCGTGCTTCTGGTTGACGTGCTACACCTTCAACTGTTCTAGATACAATAAGACCGTTACCAATACCAGCACCTAATGCTGATAAACCAATTGCGATTGCTGCTGCGATTAAATTCATTTAAAAATCCTCCTAATATAATGTTTATTTGTAACTTAATTAATGGCTCTGTACTTTATGAGACATGTAAACCATTGATAGCATAATGAAGATATATGCTTGGATGGTACCGATAAAGATAGAGAACGCTTGCCAAGCGATTAAGCCTGGTATACCGATGATCCAACCCCATGAGGCGTGTTCAAAAACAAGCCCTGCTAATAATCCTAGTAGGAGCTCACCTGCAAAGATATTACCAAATAAACGAAGACCTAACGTCAACGTTGAAGTAAACTCTTCGAATAAGTTAATTGGTAATAAGAAAATCGGTTTAGTATAGTTGTTCACATACTGTTTCTTGGTACCCATTTTCAGTCCATAGAAGTGTGTTAATAACACTACCAATGTAGACAACGTTAAAGTAACAGTGGCATCTGCTGTAGGAGATTTCCACCAGGTGTCTCCATTCACAATTATAGCAAATGGAAGTCCTAACATGTTACCCACGAATATGAATAAAATCAAAGTAACTGCTAGGAAATGAAATTGGCCACCTTTGGACCAAGCCATGTTACTCTCAATGATTCCTCGAACGAAATCGAAGACCCATTCGATGAAATTCTGTTTACCTGATGGCCGCTTTTGTAAGTTTCGTGTACAGATAATAGCTATAACAAAAACGATAAGCGCTGTAACAACCATCATCAGAATCGATGACAAGTTAAACACGATGTCTACACCAAAGAGATTCCAACTCACAGTAGGTTTTCCGTGATCCATATTCACACCTCTTTCGTAACTTATTTTTCTCTATGTAACCATGGTCTTATCACCATTAATACATAAGAAATCATTAAACCGACAACTACACCAAAAATATTCATACGAGATCTGAAGACTAACCATATAATACAAGCGAGAAGTGTAATCAAGTATCTCCATACACTACCTGTCGAAATATGTAACGTATCGGATCTTTTCGCCTTCATTAAATAGTATTCAAACGTGTACGTATTTAACATGGAACCGATTGTACCGACAATTAATCCTAATATAAATGGTGAGTTTGTGAAAAAGTACACAATAATCAGCACAATAACTGCATAGATATAGTACTGAATGTATTGCTTAAAAATGATGTTGAAAGGTTTCAAAAAATGTGCCTCATTTCATTGTTAAATCCACAAATAAAAACCGTTCCACTCATACATTTTCTATCATAATATACGTGATATTCCGTGTCAATTCTATTCAAATAGTTGTGATAAATTCTTTTAAAAACCACATTTTTGACTTGAATATCAATCGCTTATGTAAAGGGTAACGGTTTTTTATCTATTAAACAAAAGAAATATTTAATATTTTCACAAATGCGTCGAGATGCGAACCCATCTCCATATGGATTCGTAGCACTACTCATTTTACGATAGATTTTTTCATCATTCAATAGCAATTGTGTGGCATCATAAACTGAGGCTTCTGAAGTCCCTACAATTTTCAGCGTACCGGCTGCAACCCCTTCAGGTCGTTCAGTCACATCGCGAAGCACGAGCACGGGTTTACCTAATGAAGGTGCTTCTTCTTGCACACCACCTGAATCTGTAAGAATCAGATAAGCTTGATTTGCGAAATTGTGAAAATCAACCACATCGAGTGGATCGATTAAATGAATGCGTTCATGTTCTCCTAAATATTGCTGCGCTAACGCTTGTACTTTAGGATTCTTATGAACTGGGTATACGACGACGACATCTTCATGGTCTTCAACAATACGTCGAACCGCTTTAAAAATGTGTGACATCGGTTGCCCAATATTTTCGCGTCGATGTGCAGTTAATAATATGACCTTCGATTGCTGATATTGAGAGATAATGCTGGAATGATAATGTCGGGTTATCGTCGTTTGCATTGCATCAATGGCTGTATTACCTGTCACGACGATCGTTTTTTTTGACTTGCCTTCCCTTTCAAGATTACTGGCAGCATTATCGGTAGGAGCAAAATGTAAATCTGCCATCACTCCTACCATCTGCCGGTTCATCTCTTCAGGAAATGGTGCCCGTTTGTCCCATGTTCGTAGTCCTGCTTCTACATGACCGATAGGGACTTGATTATACATGGCCGTCAAACTACCGGTGAATGTCGTCATCGTATCCCCGTGGACTAATACCATATCTGGTTTTTCCTGTTGCATTACTTGTTCTAATTGAGGAACAACTGAAGCAGTGATTTCAGATAAGGACTGATTGGGCTTCATGATATCTAAATCATAGTCAGGTACAATATTAAATTGTTGTAGCACAGTATCTAACATTTCTCGATGTTGTGCAGTGACAACAACGATGGGATCTAACATTGAATCCGCTTTTAATGCTTGTACAAGTGGTGCCATTTTAATCGCTTCTGGCCGCGTGCCAAAAACTGTCATTATTCTCTTCATGTGCTGCAACTCCTACATGATTATTTTGTACCGAATAATCTATCGCCTGCATCACCTAAGCCTGGCGTAATATAAGCTTTGTCGTTTAATTTTTCGTCTAATGCTGCGATATAGATGTCTACATCTTCATGTGCTTTTTGTAATGCTTCTACGCCTTCAGGTGCAGCAATTAAGCACATAAATCTAATGTTTTTAGCACCGCGACGTTTGAGTGAATCGATCGCTGCGATTGCTGAACCACCTGTCGCTAACATCGGATCAACGACGATGATTTCACGTTCTTGAATATCTTGTGGTAGTTTAACAAAATATTCTACAGCTTCTAGTGTCTGTGGATCGCGGTATAAACCGACGTGTCCCACACGTGCTGCAGGAACTAGTGTTAAAATACCAGATGTCATACCCAAGCCTGCTCTTAAGATAGGAACGAAAGCGAGTTTTTTACCGCTCAATCGTTTTGCTGTCATTGTAGTAACAGGTGTTTCGATTTCAACGTCTTGTAGCTCTAAATCTCTAGTGACTTCATATGCCATGAGCATACCAACTTCATCTACAAGCTCTCTAAATTCTTTCGTACCTGTATGTTTATCTCTAATATAGCTTAATTTATGTTGTATTAATGGATGATCAAAAACGTGAACTTTACCCATTGTTAAATGCCTCCTACTATGGTTGATATAAAGGATGTTTTGTTGTTAATGCTTTCACACGTGATTTACCTTCTTCGATCGCATCTTGATCTTCTGGATTTTTAAGTACTAGGCTAATGATTTTACCTACTTCTTCAAAGTCTTCTTCTTTGAATCCACGTGTCGTAGCTGCTGGTGTACCAATACGTAACCCACTTGTAATGAATGGTTTTTCTTCATCAAATGGAATCGTATTTTTGTTACATGTAATACCGACTTCATCTAAAGCTTCTTCGGCTTTTTTACCAGTCACACCTGTAGAACCTTTAACATCAACTAAAACTAAGTGGTTGTCTGTACCACCTGAAACGATGCGGAATCCTTCATCAGCTAACGTTGATGCTAATGTTTGTGCGTTTTTTATGATTTGTTGTTGATATGTTTTAAATTCAGGTTGTAACGCTTCGCCAAATGCGACAGCTTTTGCTGCAATAACATGTTCTAACGGACCACTTTGTACGCCAGGGAAGATTTTTTTATCAATATCTTTTTTGTACTCAGATTTGCATAAAATCATACCGCCACGTGGGCCTCTTAATGTTTTATGAGTCGTTGTAGTAACAAAATCAGCATGTTCTACTGGATTTTGATGTAAACCTGCAGCAACTAAACCAGCAATATGCGCCATATCTACCATTAATTTAGCACCGACTTCATCTGCAATTTCTTTAAATTTCGCAAAATCAATTTCACGTGGATACGCAGATGCACCAGCTACAATTAATTTAGGTTGATGTTCCTTCGCAATTTCTAACACTTTATCATAATCGATGTATTCACTTTCTTTATCGACTTCATACTCAACAAAGTTATAGAATTGACCACTGAAGTTGACTTTTGAACCATGTGTTAAATGACCGCCATGGTTTAAGTTCATACCTAATACTGTATCCCCTTGTTCAAGTACTGTAAAATAAACAGCCATGTTTGCTTGTGAACCTGAATGTGGTTGAACATTGACGTGTTCAGCATTAAAGAGCTCTTTCGCACGTTCAATGGCTAATGTTTCTGATTCATCAACAAATTGACAGCCACCGTAATATCTGCGGTTCGGATAACCTTCTGCATATTTATTTGTAAGTACTGAACCTTGTGCTTCCATCACTGCTTTTGAAACAAAGTTTTCAGAAGCGATTAACTCGATATTATTATTTTGACGGTTAAATTCTTTCTGAATGATTTCATAAAGTTTAGCATCTTGTTCTTGAATATATGACATTCTATCCCCTCATTTCGTCTAAGTTATACTTCGCGCGTTCTCCACCAATTTTCTTAGGTCTTGAAGAAGCTATTGTCACGACAGCTTCACCGATGTTTTTCACTGAGGTACGTACGGGAATAGCGACATGTTTAATGTGCATACCAATCAACGTTTGGCCGATATCTATTCCTTTTGGTACTGTGATATGTTCCACTACCATTGGATCATCCATGTGTTGATAAGCATATGTAGCTAAGCTCCCACCAGCGTGTACATCTGGAACAACTGTCACTTCTTCCATCGTTAATGGATTAAAGTGTTTGCGTTCAATCGTAACGGCACGGTTGATGTGTTCACATCCCTGAAACACAAAGGATACACCTGTTTCTTCTTCTACCGCTTTTAACGCTTCAAATATGGATTTAGCGACGTCCATTGAACCTACACTTCCGATACGTTCGCCGAGCACTTCTGAGGTTGAACAACCGATGATGCATAGTTCTTCACTTTTGAAAAAATTTTGTGACTTTAATTCATTGAGCAATGTGTTTAAATCTTCCATATGCCCACCCCCTTCTTTATTTAATCCTTATGTAGTCTCTGTCGCTTGACTGAAATGCAATAGCACGCTGCTATTAATGAACATTATAACGTATTTATACACGTTCTCATACTGATTTACCATTCCGCTTCACATTTGGCCAAAATGAAGGTTCAGTTTCGGCTGAATGCTTCAGGAGTCTCGTATCGTAATGCAATCTTATAAAGCCACTTTACTCAATGATTTAGGCAATGACAATTTTTCTGAGTTTATTATAAATCCCTTCAAAATATAAAAAATGGACTTAGCATCCATCATTCATCAAAGCGTGATGTGATAGCTAAACCCAATTCATTGATTCTATTCTATTTTTAGCTTAATTTTTGCGCAAGTGTATGGATGAGTTCGTCTAGTTCTTGGTAGATGGCTTGATATGTTTCGGGACCGCCGCCAATAGGATCAGCGATATCTCCTTGTTCATCGACGTATTCTTTCAACGTATAGACATGAGCGACTTCAGGATACTGCGTCTGTAACACCATTTTATGTGTTTGGGTCATAGTTAGAATCAGATCTGCTGATAAATCTTTCGCACTAAAGTTTTGTGCGGCATCTACCATAGGCAAGTCATGGTTTTCAATGAGTGTACGGCTTTCTGAAGCGATGGGCTGTCCATCAATCGCATAGACGCCTCTAGACTCAATCTCATGATCTTTTAATTGTGATTTAGCAATACTCTCAGCTAAAGGACTTCGACAAGTATTGCCAGTACACACAAAAATGATATGCATTTGCTTTATTCCCCTTTCGCTACAGATGGTGTGGCTGCTTTTTCCATACGGTTCATAATGGCAGCTGTTTCATCACTCGGTTTAAAGCCGAAAATATATGCTTGATTGATGTTACTTCTTGCGTCAAGCTGATGTAATACATGGTATAAGTTGTGGTTCGCACCTTTGATATCTTGTTCGTTTTGACACAGTGAAATAAATGATGCTTGATCTGGTATATCATTCTGATAATTATCTGGAAAAATCAGAGCCGTTTGACTCCAATCCTTGTCACCTTGCAACGCTTGGGCTTCCTCTAACGTGCTCACAATCGTTACTGGTGTTTCTGGCGCATAATGTCTATATTTCATACCTGGTGCAATCGGTCGATCTTGATCTACCAGGCCCATACGTTCTACTTGTTGGTCAATCACCGATTCAATCATTTCAGCTGTAATGGCCCCAGGTCTCGCAATACGGAATGGCACTTGTGTACAATCTAATACGGTGCTTTCAAGCCCTTCTTCACTTTGATCTCCTTGTATAATACCATCGATACGACCATTTAAATCATGATAGACGTGGTCGAATGTTGTGGGTGAAGGTTTCCCACTTAAATTAGCACTCGGTGCTGCAATAGGAAGGTCAACCAGTTGTAGCACTTGTCGTCCAATCGGATGGCTCGGCATTCTGACAGCGATAGAATCAAGTCCTCCTGTCACACGATCGCATAAATAACCTTTTTTCAACGGTAAAATGAACGAAATAGGACCTGGCCAAAATGCATCCATCAATGTTTGCGTATCAGCTGGGATATGTGACACAAAGTCATTTAATTGATCCTCGCTGTGTACATGAATAATGAGTGGATTATCAGAAGGTCTGCCTTTAGCTTCATACACATGACGAACCGCTGATTCATCTAAAGCATTTGCTCCGAGGCCATAGACCGTTTCTGTTGGTAGCGCAATCAAACCACCTTGTCGATATATTTGTTGAATTTCACTTAAATCGGGATAACGTGTTAAGTCATCGCGATACGGTCTCAAATCCCAAACTTTAGTTTCCATCTTCGTGTCACACTCCTTTCGTCATTATTAACAATATGAACACTACAAATTCATTTACGACTCAGCAGACCACTGAAACGCAAGGATTCGATCATTGCCATTCATATCTTTTACAACATTGACCGGTATCGTCGGATACAGATTTTGAATGAACTGTTTCAGATAATCCGCCTGATGATACCCTATTTCAAACACAACATGGGCACCGGCATTGAGCACTTGGGGTAGCTGTTGTAAAATTTTTTCATAAATTGCATAGCCTTCATTTTCTGCGAATAATGCTTGTGATGGTTCATAATCAATGACCGATTGATCCATCACGTCGCGTTCATTCTGTGAAATATAGGGAGGGTTTGAGATGAGGCCGTCTACCTTAATATTTCGCTCTATTAACGGCGTCAATACGTCGCCTTTTAACCACTGAATCTCGACTTGATGGTGGCCTGCATTACGTTTAGCTACTTCGAGTGGCGCTTGATATAAATCGGTCGCATACACATCTAATGATGGCATCAACCGCTTCAACATAATTGGCAGTACACCACTTCCTGTTCCTATATCTACGACACGCTCGCCTTCGTTAAGCTGTTCCAGAAAATAAAGCATGACTTCTTCCGTTTCTGGTCGCGGAATTAAACAATCTGGGGTGACTTCAAATGTTTCACCATAAAAGGATTGAAAACCAACGATGTATTGAATCGGTTCGCCTTTGAGCATGCGCTCTACGGCCTGTTCATACATTTTCACATGGCTTTCAGGCATCTCATCGTTTAAATGCATAATCAACTGCGTCCGATTCCAGTGTAAACAATCTAGCAACAACCATTCTGCACGAGACGCTTCAAACCCTTGTTGTTGTGCTTGCTGCTGTGCAGTTTCAAGGGCTGTTTTATAGTTCACCATTGTTCAATTCTTTCAGTTTTTCGGTTTGTTCTGACATTGTTAAGGCATCTATAATTTCTTCTAATTTACCTTCCATGATTTGGTCTAATTTTTGAATCGTTAAACCGATACGATGATCTGTGACACGGTTTTGAGGATAGTTATAGGTACGAATACGTTCTGAACGATCCCCTGTACCTACTGCGGATTTACGTTCTGACGCGTATTTTTCCTCTTCTTCTTGCACTTTCATGTCATACACACGCGCTTTTAATACTTTCATCGCTTTTTCACGGTTTTTAATTTGTGATTTTTCATCTTGGGAAGTAACGACTGTGTTTGTCGGTAAGTGTGTGATACGTACGGCAGAATCCGTTGTATTTACGTGTTGGCCCCCTGCACCACTTGCACGATACGTATCGATTTTAATATCTTCATTGCGAATTTCGACTTCTACGTCTTCCGCTTCAGGTAATACAGCAACCGTCGCTGTAGACGTGTGGATACGACCACCAGATTCTGTTTCTGGTACACGTTGTACACGGTGCGCCCCGTTTTCATATTTGAGTTTAGAATAGGCGCCTTGACCTTGAATCATGAAACTCACTTCTTTATAGCCACCGTGATCACTTGCATTCATCTCTACGATATCTGTTTTGTAACCGAGCGTTTCGCTATAGCGAGAATACATGCGCAATAAGTCACCTGCAAAGATTGCCGCTTCATCGCCACCAGCTGCAGCGCGGATTTCAACAATTACGTTTTTATCATCATTAGGATCTTTAGGGATGAGTAAGAATTTCAAACGATCTTCAAGTTCAGGAATTTGTTCTTTAGAAGCATTTAAGTCTTCTTTTAAAATGTCAATTTCATCTTTATCACTTGTCTCTTGTAACATCGCTTCTATTTCTTCGATATCTTCTTTCACTTGTTTGTATTGGCGATATACATCGACCGTTTGTTGTAAATCTGCTTGTTCTTTAGAATATTGACGTAGTTTTTCAGAATCATTTACTACATCTGGGTCACTTAACATTTCATTGAGTTGTTCATATCTATCTTCTACTATCTCTAATTGATCAAACATTAATCGTTCTCCTCCTCTTCTATAGATGGTAATACAATATGGTGTGCTCGACAACGCGCTTCATAACTTTCGTCTGCACCTACTAAAATAATCGGGTCATCTATTCTTGCTGGTTTCCCATTAATCAAACGTTGAGTTCGACTTGCTGGACCGCCACACACAGAACATACCGCATGTAATTTGGTCACTTCTTCACTGACAGCCATGAGTTGTGGCATAGGTTCAAAAGGTTCTCCTCTAAAATCGAGGTCTAATCCTGCCACGATGACACGATGGCCTTGATCCGCAAGTTTTTGTGCAATATGAACAATTTCTTTTTCGAAAAATTGTACTTCATCAATACCGATCACATCTACATCGGTTAAATCTTGTTTGAATATTTCAGAAGCTGTCGTAATATTAAACGCTTCAACTGAATTACCATTGTGTGACACAATTTTATCTTTATGATAGCGATCGTCTATAGCGGGTTTAAAAACGATCACTTTTTGTTTTGCATACAAGCCGCGGCGTAAGCGACGAATCAGTTCTTCTGATTTTCCGCTAAACATGCTGCCTGTAATACATTCTATCCACCCACATTGGTGCGCTTCATTCATCGTCAGTTCCACCCTTTTCAAAACATAATCGATTCATTATATCATATTTTGTATGTATATATCTTCCGTTTCATCGTATTTTGAAAATACAAAAAAGGAGCAGGATTGCTTTCACAAAATCATTTCATGATTGGCCAGAGTACCACGTATTCCGCTCTGATCACCTATGAAACCGTATTGCATAAAGTGTCAACGCTCTACACAAGTTCATCATCATGATGCTCAAGAACGATAAAAGGCTGGGACGATAAACTGCCCCAGCCTGTTGAAAAAACAATATTAATTGTTGTCGTTGCTTGATTTGAATCCGAATTTCTTGTTGAAACGTTCTACACGACCATCCGCAGCAGCGAATTTTTGACGTCCTGTGTAGAATGGATGTGAATCAGAAGACACGTCTAAACGAATAACTGGATATTCGTTACCGTCTTCCCATTTCATAGTTTCTGATGATGTTTTAGTTGAACCACTTAAGAATTTAAAATCTGTAGTTGTATCTAAAAAGATAACTTTGTGGTATTCGGGATGAATGCCTTGTTTCATTATTTTCAGCTCCTTTGCCCTGAACCATCTGGAACAGAGTTATTTGTGAGTTTCTTACCCAATACTAAATTATTATAAATGTTAGCGATATAAAACGCAACCCATTATTGTAAAATTTCTATGGTGAAACGCAACCTTTGCAAATCACCTTAAATGATTGGTTTACCAGTTTTCGTACTTTCTTTCGCAGCTTCTTGTAACTGTTTAAAGAATTCATCGTTATCATTCGTACGTTTTAATTTTCGGATAAAGCGTTCTGTAAAATCTACAGAATCAGTAAACATGTTACGTAGTTGCCATAGTGATTCCATATCTTTTGGTGAGATTAACAATTCTTCTTTACGCGTAGAACTACGTCTAATATCAATAGCTGGGAAGATACGACGTTCAGCTAATTTACGATCTAAGTGAAGTTCCATGTTACCCGTTCCTTTGAACTCCTCATAAATCATGTCATCCATGCGAGAACCTGTATCGACAAGTGCGGTCGCAAGAATAGTCAAACTACCACCTGCTTCAATATTTCTCGCTGCACCAAAAAAGGCTTTCGGTTTGTGCAGTGATACTGGATCTAAACCACCAGAAAGTGTACGGCCACTCGGTGGGATGACTAAGTTGTAGGCACGAGCTAAACGTGTGATGGAATCCATTAAGATAATCACGTCTTTTCCGATTTCTACAAGACGTTTTGCGCGTTCGAGTAGTAACTCTGCAACCTTAACATGGTGTTGCGGTGGCTCATCAAAAGTAGAATGTACAACCTCAACACTTTCTACAGAGCGTTCAATATCTGTCACCTCTTCAGGACGTTCACCTACAAGCAAGATGAACAATTCTGCGTCGGGTTTATTTTCAGCAATTGCATTTGCGATGTCTTTCAATAAGGATGTCTTACCTGCTTTAGGTGGAGCCACGATTAAACCACGTTGGCCAAAACCAATCGGAGAAATTAAATCCATGATACGCGTTGAATAATTTTCAGCTGTAGTTTCGAGAACAATACGTTCTTCAGGATAGAGAGGTGTTAAAGCTTGAAAGTGGGGACGTTTTTTGACTTCTTCGGCATTTTCATCGTTGACAAAATCAACTTGCAAGAGACCGTAATACTTTTCATTGTCTTTAGGCTTTCTAACCTTTCCGGTCACTTTATCGCCGCGTTTGATTTCAAAACGTCTGATTTGGCTTGCGGAGATGTAAATATCTTTTTCACCTTTGGAATAGTTGACTGTTCTTAAAAAGCCATAACCATCAGGTTGAATATCATCTAAGATGCCTTCCATATAATAATTGCCGTCTTTTTCCATCTGTGCTTCCATGATGGCTAAGACTAATTCTTTTTTATTCAATTTACTATAATTAACTAGCTTGAGTGACTTCGCTCTTTGTGTGAGTTCTTTTGTCGTATAATTTTTATATAATTCGTGGAAAGACTCATATTGAGGAGATGTACGTTCTTTTCCAGGCATAATCTTGCACCCATTTCATATTTTAATATTTTTTGAACTGATCAAAATTAATCTCATGTACCTCACTAACTATAGCAAATTTTTCATACAAACACAAAACGAATTTAAATTGCTAACCCGCTTCAATATGTAAAAAATATATACGGAAATTCATTTTAAAAAAGAATAAAAAAAGTGGCTGAAAACATAACCACGATGTTTCAGCCACTTCGCTTTCATTCAAGTTGATATGAGAATGTGTTTGATTATTCTTCGGAATAACCTGCGATTGATTTCACTTCTAAGAATTCTTCGATACCGTAGTCGCCCCATTCACGACCTAAACCAGATTGTTTGTAACCACCGAATGGAAGGTCTGGTGTACGACCTGATTCGTTGATTTCAACAGTACCTGCTTCGATTGAACGAGCAACACGTTGTAATGTTTCTTGATCTTTACCAAATACATAACCAGCTAAGCCGTATTTAGTATCGTTCGCAATTTCGATTGATTCGTCTAAATCATTGTAAGTGATGATAGACATCACTGGACCAAAGATTTCTTCTTGTGCAATTGTCATTTTGTTATCTACATTGTTAAAGATAGTTGGACGTGCGAAGTAACCTTTGTCTAAGCCTTCAGGTTTACCAGGGCCACCGAAGAATAACTCAGCACCTTCTTCAACACCTTTATCGATGTAGCTTTGAACTTGATCAAATTGTTTTTTGTTGATGATTGGACCAACGTCTGTTTCTTCAGAACGAGGATCACCGACTTTAACGTTTTCGAATTGTTCTTTAACAGCTGTTAAGAATTCTTCTTTTTTGCTTTCTGGAACAAGTGTACGTGTACCTGCTGTACAAACTTGACCTGTATTATTAACGACTTTGCTTGTCGCACCTTTAGCTGCTTCTGTGATATCAGCATCATCAAGGATAATGTAAGGTGATTTACCACCTAATTCAAGAGAAACTTTTGTGATGTCTTCTGCAGCTTTTTGCATGATTTTAGAACCAACTGCACCTGATCCTGTGAATGATACCATGCGGATATCTGGATGTTCTGCAATTGGATTACCAACGTTTTCACCGTCACCATTGACAAGGTTAAATACACCTTTAGGTACGCCTACTTTATCGAAAATTTCTGCTAAAATAATAGTGGCATAAGGTGTTTCTTCAGATGGTTTAAGTACCACTGGACAACCTGCTGCGAATGCTGCTGCTAATTTTAATGCTGTTTGGTTTGTTGGGAAGTTCCATGGTGTGATTAAACCTGCAACACCGATCGCTTCTTTCATCACTAAGTTATTTCCACGTTTTTCTTCGAATTGGAAATCATCTAAAGCGTCTCTTGCAGCTGTGAAATGATCTAAGCCCATTTGATAATGTGTGTTTTCAGATACTGATAAAGGAGAACCTAATTCTTCTGTGATGGCATCGATAATGTCATCTTTTCTGTTTTGATATTCTTTAACGATACGATCTAATAAATCTTGGCGTTCTTTTACTGGTGTGTTGCGAAAATCTAAATATACGTCTTTAGCGGCTTTAACTGCTTGGTCAACGTCTTCTTTATTACCGTTTGCAATTGTGCCGATAACTTCTTCAGTTGCTGGATTGATAACTTCAAGTGTTTCGTTACTATTACTATCTACCCATTCACCATTAATATACTGTTTAGTGTAGTTTTTCATTATCTCAACACTCCTTAATTCTTAATCATATATATATTATATTGACATGCTTCCGCTTTTCTAAACATAAAAAGAACGATTAAACCTCGAAACTCAACCTAGCATTTTCGCTAAACGTCAGTGATTTCTACAAAATCTTCTGCGGTTGATCGGATTTAATCGTTCTCATTTATTACTAATTTAAATGCGTTAGATCGTTGATGCAGATCGCATAACGATGCTTACATTATTGTGCGTTTTTGTCGTCTTGAGCACTTTCTTGTTCTAAATTAATAAAGGTATGTGCCCAATTTTCCAATGGTTTTAACGCTTCTGCCAGTGCGACACCTTTTTCTGTTAATTGATATCTAATTTGTACTGGCTGTTTAGATGTTATTTGTTTTTCAACTAATCCCCATCCACCTAACTCACTCAGTTTCATACTTAAAGAGCGTGGTGTAATTTTTTTTAAATCTCGTTTGATTTCTGAAAAATGTGCCGTCTGCTCTGGACACTGAGACAAGTAGTTGATGATAAGGCCATTCCAGCTTTTACCTACAATTTTAAAAGTTTCTTCTAGATATGGGCAAACTTCCATCAATATCACCTCTCCCAATTGGTTCATTCCCAATATCATTGTATATTTTCACTTATTATCACTTTTATTATACAATGATACCACAAATCTTAAACTTCTTCAGTCCACACATCTGCACCTAAAGATTTCAATGTTTTCACGATGTCTGTATAACCTCTGTAGATGTGTTTAACATTGTAGATAGTTGTGACATCTTGGGTTAATAAACCAGCAACGATCAAGCATGCGCCGGCACGTAAGTCACTCGCATAAACTTCTGCGCCAGATAACGTTGAAGGTTTGATTGTAGCTGTACCGTCGTCAGTCGTAATAGATGCACCCATACGTTCTAACTCATCGACATGTTTAAAACGTTTTGGATAAATTGTATCAGTTACTGTAGAAATACCGTCACACATTGTAAGTAATGGTGTAATGGGTTGTTGTAAATCTGTTGCAAAACCAGGATAAACTACCGTTTTAATGTCTACGCTTTGATACGTATCACCTTTACTAATCACAGCGTGATCTTCTTGAACGTCAACGTTAACGCCGAGTTCTTTTAATTTCACTGTAAGAGGTTCCATATGTTTAGGAATAATATTGTTAATTCTTACATCTTCTCCACAGGCTGCGGCCATGCACATGTACGTACCTGCTTCGATACGGTCAGGAATGACTGTATGTGTAGTTCCGTGTAAATGATCTGTCCCTTCAATTTTAATTGAAGTGGTACCTGCACCTTTAATGTTTGCGCCTAAACTCATCAAGAAGTTCGCCACGTCAACGACTTCTGGTTCTTTCGCAGCATTTTCAATCACTGTGCGTCCTTCAGCACGAACTGCTGCTAACATAATATTAATTGTGGCACCGACACTCACCACATCTAAATAAACTTCAGCACCTGCTAAGTGTTCCGCTTCTAATTTCATAGATGTGCTACTTGATTCATCGACTTCTGCACCTAATGCTTTGAAGCCTTTAATATGTTGATCGATCGGTCTAGGTCCAAGTGGGCATCCCCCTGGTAAACCAATCACGCATTTATTGAAACGGCTAAGCATTGCTCCCATCATATAATATGAAGCACGTAATGATTGCACTTTATGATTAGGTAGGGGTGCATTTTTTATTTCAGTAGGATCTACATGTAAAGTTGTGCCATCAATCTCAGTTTTAATATTTAAATCCTCTAATAAACTGACTAATGTATCTATATCTGAAATTTGAGGTAAGCCTTCAATCGTCACAGGTTCTTCTGCTAAAATAGTAGCCGGAATAATCGCTACTGCACTGTTTTTAGCACCGTGAATGTCTACTGTCCCTTTAAGTGTTTGACCACCTCTAATTTTAATCACTTCTTGAGCCATAGCTTAATCTCCTTTATATTTGTCCTACTTATTTTTTACATCATGAGCATTATAAATGAAAAGAATACGGTTTGCAAAATGAGAAAACAACGACAGCCTTCATTTTTTAGGTCAACGATTTATGATAACCCTTACACATAAATCGTGCATCGACAGTCACTCATACTCATGCAAGGTAAATGGTTTCGTTTGTAGCACAAAGTTGTACTTTAGCATAAATTATTATAGCACAATTTAAGCTATACGCTGAATGATAGAACTGCACACAAAGAAACGAGACCTCGGTATTTGACCCTTTTGCTTTAGATGTGTAAGGCTAACGCACATCTGCAGGCTTCGCTGAGCTGTTATCAACTAAAGAATCACATTGAGATCTCGTTTTATATAAGATGATTTTTACTTTGTATTGTGATGAGTGAGATGACGTTTAAGCTTTATTCGCTGTGCCAAATTCTCTAATTTTGCCTTTGACTGTTTCTTTAATTGCTTCACGTGCAGGTCCTAGGTATTTACGTGGATCATATACATCTTTATCGTTGTTGAGGACGTCACGTACTGCTTTTGCTGATGCAATTTGATTTTCAGTGTTTACATTAATTTTAGCTGTGCCGAATGGAATCGCTTTTTGAATATCTTTGGTTGGGATACCTGTTCCTCCGTGAAGTACGAGTGGTAAACCAGTTGAAGCACCAATTTCTTCCATTTCTTTAAAACCTAATTTCGGTTCACCTTTGTATGGACCGTGTACTGAGCCTAAAGCTGGCGCAAGTGTATCGATACCTGTACGTTCAACAAGCTCTTGGCACTCTTTTGGATCTGCATAGATGATACCATCTGCCACAACATCGTCTTCTTGTCCACCTACTGTACCGAGTTCAGCTTCTACAGAAACACCGTGTTGGTGTGCATATTCCACTACTTTGGATGTGATTGCCACATTATCTTCAAATGATTCATGAGAGGCATCAATCATGACAGATGTGAAACCTGCATCAATCGCTTCTTTACATTTATCGAAACTAGAACCATGGTCTAAGTGAATCGCAACAGGCACAGTAATATTTAAATCATGGATTAACCCTTCCACCATTTTCACTACTGTATAAAATCCGCTCATATAACGTGCTGCGCCTTCAGACACACCAAGAATCACTGGTGCATTTTCTTCTTGAGAAGCTTCTAAGATAGCTTGAGTAAATTCCAAATTGTTTAAATTGTATTGTCCAACCGCATAACCATTTTCTTTCGCGTCAATTAACATTTCCTTCATTGAAACTAAAGGCATTGTAGTTCCTCCTATTCGTGCATTACGCACGTCTTTTTCAAATTCAAACTGATTATACCAGAATTCCACCCCATGTACAGAAATACTTTTAAATGAAAACGTTTTTATTTTGCATTTTTAATTATTGGCTATTCGAGGCAGTATTTTCGACGTTAAAAGGAACGATGCCATGATGATTTTATTAAAAAAAGACTAAGTCTCGCGCATCAGTGCGCATCTAGACTTAGCCCTATCATACTCATTTTATTATTTACGTTGTTGGTAGTTTAAACTTGCTTCAATAAATGATTTGAAGATTGGATGTGGACGGTTAGGTCTTGATAAGAATTCAGGGTGGAATTGACAAGCGATGAAGAAATCATTTTTCGGCAATTCAACCATTTCAATCAAGCGCCCATCTGGACTTGTAGCTGAGAATACTAAACCAGCTTCTTCTAATTGTTCACGGAAATCGTTGTTAAATTCATAACGGTGGCGGTGTCTTTCAGCAATATCTTGTTCTGAATAAATCTCACTCGCCATTGTTCCTTCTTTAATATGTGCTGGATATAGGCCAAGTCTCAATGTACCACCTAAATCTTCAATGTCTTTTTGTTCAGGTAATAGGTCAATAATTGGGTACGGTGTTTCTGGATCTAACTCTGCAGAATGTGCACCTTCTAATCCTAAGACGTTACGCGCATATTCTACAGTCGCGAGTTGCATACCTAAGCAAATACCAAAGTACGGTACGTTATTTTCACGTGCGTATTGAATTGCTGCAATTTTACCTTCGCTTGCACGGAAACCAAAGCCACCCGGAACTAAAATACCATCTGCTTCTGATAAGTATTCAGCCGCATTATCAGGTGTAAGTAGACTAGAATCAATCCAGTTCACTTCAATGTCTTTTTTGAATGGGTAACCAGCATGGCGCAATGATTCAACGACAGATAAATAAGCATCTTGTAAGCTTACATATTTACCTACGAGCGCAATATTAACGGTACCTTCTAAGTGATTCACTGTATCTAATAAGTATTGCCATTCATCTAATTGTGTTTCATATTTAGCTTCTAATTGAAGGCGATCAATGACGATGTCGTCCATATTTTGATCGCTGAGTTGTAATGGAATTTCATATAGAGAAGATGCATCACGACATTCAATGACACTTTCTTTTTCAATGTCACAGAACAATGCAATTTTATCTTTCAAGTCTTGCGTCATTTCATATTCAGATCTCACGACGATAAGATCTGGTTGAATACCAAGACCACGTAGTTCTTTGACGCTATGTTGTGTTGGTTTTGTTTTCATTTCGCCCGCTGCTTTTATATAAGGTAATAAAGTACAGTGGACATACATGACATTTTCTCTACCTAAGTCACTGCGAATTTGACGGATGGCTTCGATGAATGGGAGTGATTCAATGTCACCCGTAGTCCCACCAATTTCTGTGATTACGACATCCGCATTCGTACTTTCACCTGCTAATAATAAGCGTTCTTTAATTTCATTCGTAATATGTGGAATGACTTGAACTGTACCGCCTAAATAGTCACCACGGCGTTCTTTTTTCAGTACATGGGAGTAAACTTTTCCTGCTGTAACGTTTGAATATTTGTTTAGGTTAATATCGATAAAACGTTCATAATGTCCTAAATCCAAATCTGTTTCTGCACCATCGTCAGTGACAAATACTTCACCATGTTGATACGGACTCATCGTACCCGGATCGACATTGAGGTAAGGGTCAAACTTTTGAATGGTTACATTTAATCCTCTATCTTTTAACAATCTACCTAATGAAGCTGCAGTGATTCCTTTACCTAATGAAGAAACTACCCCACCAGTTACAAATATAAATTTTGTCATTTCTAGTCCTCCTACTTCCAAACGTTAATCTCCACGACTTATTCATCGCATTGAATCGTAATTTTTAGTTTTTTAATGCGTTTATTTTTCACATCATTATTATTAATAAAAAAATCGCTCCCTCTCACGTATTGTAAGGGGGAGCGTATGGTTTATACACGTTGTCCTATTTAAAGGAGCCCAAACTAAATTCTATCATTTTGCGTCAAAAAGTCAATTATAAATTATGATGATTCTTCATTGAAATCTTCATCGTCTGATGTTTCTTCTTGATCAGCAATCGCCGCTTCATCTTCTTCTAATTCGTCATCTTCGTCTTCATCAATAACGATATCAGAATCATTGATTTCTTCTTCAGTTTGACTGTCATCATTAGGTGTTTCAGCTGCATCTAATGTTTCTTGGTCATCGGTGCTGGCTGGAATATCGTCGTCATCGTCATGATCATCGTCACCTAATAATTTTAAGTTTTTATCTTCTTCATCTTCATCGTCTAAGATATCAAATTTTTGAATTGTTGGCGCGATTTTTTCTTCAATGTCAGCGACAGAGTACCAGTCGCGTAAGCCCCATTCATTTTCTCCAACATTTAAGAATCGACCGTCTGTGTTTAAGTCTGTGTAAAATTGTACGATGCGGTCTTCAATTTGTTTATCTGTATATTCGCCTAATGCTTTAAGCTCATCTATCATGTCATACAAGTTCATTGTAGTACCTTTTTCTTCTAACATTGTATGAGCCATATCAATGAAGGATTTCTCATCAACCATTTCTTTTGTATAATCTTGAATTTTCATACTACATATACTTCCTTTCACAGGCATTTATCAAAAATTCATTGTCGTCGTAACTCTATTTATGGTAACAAATTTAAATTATAAATGACAACACGTGATTTCGCAACGCATATTAGTAGTTTATGTATTTTTCAAAAACAGTGAAGTATGCGTTACTTGCTACGTCGACAAAATTACTTGCATGACAGAGCGGTTTGAATTCATTTTCCTCACCGTATAGCGTAATGCGAATTTGTTTCACCGCTTCAAAATGCTTACGCACATACGTAGCCAATTGTCTTAAGGCACTTTCAGCGATACCATTACCGCGTTCAGTTTCTACGACTTCTATCGCGTGAATAACGAGTGTTTGTTCTTGTTGTTCGAGCGCTAAAAAGCCAACTTGTTGATCATCTTTATTTAAATCCACAATCGTAATCTCTTCTATAGACGCATCTTCGTTAGGTTTTAATCTAAGGGAAGACACATATTTAGAATCTAAATCTAAATAATATAAGCGTTCTTTTCCAATCGGTCCTTCTTCTTTCGTAGCTGCATGCATGAAACCTGCACGTTCATAAACATTCCATGCACTTTTATTTTCAGCATCTACGACAAGATATAAATGGTTAAAATCAGGGAATAAAGTTTGTACATATTGCGGTAAATACATCATCATTTTAGTACCGTACCCTTTCCCTTGATGTGCTTCGTTGATTGATAATGAGCGCACATATACGACATGATTCGGTGTATCATAGCCTTCGTGTTGATAGTATTGATGTAATACGAAGAATCCTACCACTTCATCTTCTTCATTTAATACGATATTTGCCGTCCGATCTTCATCATTGAGCGCATCGTCCAGCACCTCTTTAGGTAAAGAAGAATAGACTTGTTGTCTTTCACTTAATACAAAATCATATAACGCATCTCTATAGCGCTCCTCATAGACTTGTACTGTTATATCTTCATATTGTTCTTTTACAAACATCTTTATATCCCCCAGTTTATTAATTGGTTCATCTTTTTTAATTTTCATTCGTTTAATTTGATGGTTTCATCTCATTTTGTTGCCAGGCTTAAAATCTGCTTAATTATAAAACCTTCATTCAGATAAGATGAAACATAACTTAATATTTTATTCCCCTTATTCTCTGTAATAATCCTTAATCACGCGTAAATAAGCTAATTTCAGTGATTTGAAATGATAAATATTGTGAAAAATATACATTTGTAAAGCAAAGCGTCATGATTTCTTCACAATTAGCTCTACGCATCATGGCATATCTACATATGACTGCGTTTTTATGATTGTGCGCGATTAGATTTAAGTGGTATCAGGTAGTAAAGCGCTTACGAAAATCTTTACATTAGGACTCCTCTTTCGTTAATATAATATTGATTTAACTTAATATCTTTGCAACCTATTGTATGGTTTAAAATTATTTAGGAGTGGTCTAGTCATGAAAGTAGGCATTGACGCAGGTGGGACATTAATTAAAATCGTCAAAGTCCAAGATAATGAACGGAGTTATGAAACAACTTTAACAACAAATATCGATGAAGTCATTCAATGGTTAAATAGTGAAACCTTTGAATCCATTAGCTTAACAGGAGGTAATGCAGGCGTCATCAAAGATCAACTCAAACAAGACGCGAATACATTTGTAGAATTCGACGCAGCTGCAAAAGGATTACATATCTTATTAGAAGAACAAGGTTACTATCTCGATGATTATATTTTCTCAAATGTCGGTACAGGGACTTCGATCCACTATTATGATGGCACTAAACAACAACGTGTCGGTGGCATCGGTACAGGTGGCGGTATGATTCAAGGTTTAGGATTCTTACTCACTGGTATCAAAGACTACAAAACACTGACTGATACAGCACAACAAGGTGATCGAGAATTAATAGATTTAAAAGTGAAACACATTTATAAAGATTCAGAACCACCTATTTCAGGTGACTTAACTGCCGCAAACTTTGCTCATGTCATGCAACATATGGATGAAGATTTTTCTGATGCAGATAAACTTGCTTCTGTCGTAGGTGTCGTAGGTGAAGTTGTCACAACAATGTCCATCACCGTTGCACGCGAATATCAAACTGAAAATGTCGTTTATATTGGATCTTCATTCCACAATGATTCATTATTACGGAAAGTCGTTGAAGATTATACGATCTTACGTGGTTGCAAACCATATTATATTGACCATGGTGCTTTTTCTGGTGCCCTCGGTACGATTTATCTAAACGCTTAAATCTAAAAAAGAGTAGGATGAAAACCTGTTTATAAGAACAAGGTTTCTATCCTACTCTTTTATTTATGATAGATTAATACATTTCATCTGCTAAAGTTTGGGCAGATACGACTGTTCCAACGACCCCAGCTTTTAAGTCGACGCCAACCGCATTATCATCATCACGGAGTTCATCTAACCATTCCGCAAAGACTTCTCCTTCAATTTCAATAACTTCACATTCTTCAAAGTCATGGTCACGCACTTTTGCTGCTCTGTTACGGATACTCCAAACAGGCATGATGTGTGGTTTTTCATCTGGTTTATCACCAATCATGATGAAGTGGTTTTCATCTTTACGTGTTAAACCGTATACTGAATCTTCTTTCGCAACATCTTTGGCGAATTCTTTCACACGGATGTTATCTAATTCAGTCATTAATTCTTCAGTGACTTCTACAATATCAATTTGTGTCCCTTCTTCGTCAGCTGAAGGATTAATTAACACATGATCCCCTTTATCAAAGACCTCATCTACTTCATACGTCGCAAAACGATCGATATCCATTTCATGAATCTTGTCATAAGGCACTTGTGCATCTTTTAAATAACTTTCTGCTAAATCACGATCAGACCATGCGCAAATGTAGTCTGAATCTTTAGCGCGAATCATTTTTTTGTCTTTTGTAGCGATGTAAAAGATTTCTGTTACCAGTATATCACGAAAAAATGACTGTTCTTTATACGACATAATTTAACCCTCGTTTCATAAATTTGTATGCAATTAACAATATATATGACTCCTATATGGTAGTCAAACAACATCGTTTGACACGAGGGTTTAAGTGACGATGGATTCAAAAATTAAACATTACTGTCAAACCACTGAAACCTGTGAAAGAAACTCTTTTTTTGAAAAGAGATTGTCTTAAAAGACGATGAAGCGCACTGCTCATCCCTCGAGTTCGGCTAAAAATTGTGCTTCGAGCTGTTCCACTTCTTCTTTACTAGATGCATGCCAAATACATCCAAAACGCGACGGTACTTCTTCTGAGGTATACCATTCGCCGTCATAGTAAGAAAGCGGGAACAGCACGTGTTGTTTCACATATTTTAAGATCGTTTCAAAGAAGTGTGTATTATCACATGGCGAAATATAACTATAAAACTTGTGATAACCCTCATTGAGTTCCGGTTCGAGTAGTAACATACTCGTCGAACCATTTTGTCTAAAGTTGAGATCAATGGCGTAAACTTCATCTTGATCGTCGAGCAGTAAATCAAATCCTGCTACGCCAAAGAATCCTTGTTCAACACCCAATTCCATGATTTCACGTCCTGCATCAATCACATTTTGAGGGACGTCTTTCACATTCTGATTGCCTTTATAAAAACCATATCGATCGGTTAATTGTTCTGCAGTCCTTAAATACTGTAGTCCTAATTCATCACTATAGGCATACTGCACACAATAGTTCGCCACCGCTTCTACTTTTTGTTCAATAATGATATGTTGGGTCGCTTCTTCAGCTTGGTGAATGCGTCGTGATGCTTTTTCCAGATCCGCTTCGTCATAACAAATCATCACACCATAGCCACCCGCAGTAGGAAGATCGTCTCCTGGTTTTAATACAAATGGAAAATCCCACTCTTTAATAACACCATCAAAGTCTTCAAGCGTGACAATTTGACGGCGTGGTAGATAACGTCCTCCTGTCCATTCTTCAATCCGCGCTTTATTATTTAATGCGATAAACGTTTCTTTATTTAACGCATAATGGGCTGCATCTAGCACTTCGTCCCCATGCACATATTGGAAATAAATCTTTTTATCCTCATTCAAAGCAAGACGTTGGATTAAGGATTCATAACTCTCTTGATCGTGAAAACGATAAATCGAATCAGGTATTGAGAAGCCAATTGCGTCAAATAATTGTGATAATTTATCAGTAACACTCGCTTCATGTACGATGACTGGCATCTGATTTGCGATTAACAATTCACGTCCCGTCAAAAAATTAGATTGATGTTCGGCTGGTTCAAGCCATGGATTAGAAGTATAAGATGGTCTCGATGTATAAACGACATTGCTATCGTATAAGTCACTTAACGTTAGTTTAGGATGTAATCCCCGAAGTTCTGTCATACTAATTCCCCTTTATTTGTTGGTGCTCGGCCTGAATTTCAGCGAGTAACGTTGGATTGCTGATTAATTCTAGACCCATTAGCGCGAGTATTTTAGCGCCGTTAATTAAAGCTTCGGCCCCTTGTACACTTGCAGCTGCTTCTCTAAAACGATGGGTATGGCCCACGAGATTACGTGAGCCTATCTTGATATGTGGATGGATCGTTGGTACGACATGACTGACGTTCCCAGTATCAGTCGAACCGTAACCAAAGTCTTCATCAACCACACGTTCTCCCATTTCAATTGCATATTTACGAAATAGATCATCCAATTTGGGCGTGATGATAAATTCGTTGACGCCGTTTTGTATCGGCGCAAATTCAAAATCACATCCGGTTTGAAGTGCAGCCCCTTTTGCAATTTGTCTTACACGGTCTGTGAGTATGTCGAGCTCTTCACGCGATGTCGCACGTGTATAGAATCGTGCATGCGTGAAATCCGGTATAATATTTGCAGCACTGCCTCCATTGATAATGATGCCGTGTACGCGTTGGTTCTCTTTGATGTGTTGTCTCAGTTGTGCGACACCGTTAAAGTAAGAAATCATCGCATCTAATGCATTGCGTGCTTATGGTGCATTTTCAGAGGCGTGAGCACTTTTTCCGTAAAATTTAATATCCAAGACATCTACAGCTAGTGTCGGCCCAGTCACGTACGTTTCATTACCTGGATGTACCATGAGAGCTACATCCAAATCATCGAAAATATCCGCTTTGACATATGAGGCTTTCGCACTGCCGTTCTCTCCACCTTCTTCAGCTGGACAACCATACACAATCACTTGTCCACCCAAATCATCAATGACTTTAGATAATGCAATCCCTGCTAAAATACTCGTCGTGCCGATAATATTGTGACCACAAGCATGTCCTAAACCAGGTAATGCATCATATTCTGCTAAAAAGCCGATATTAGGTCCCTCTTTACCAGAGTCATAACGGGCAATAAATCCAGTACCATGACTCGCTATATCCGTCTCCACCTCAAAACCATGATTACTTAATTGTTCACTCAGTGTCCTTGAAGCAAAAATTTCTTCGTTTCCTAATTCTGGACGTTGGTGAATGCGATGGCTCATCAAAATGTAATCAGATCGCTGATTATCTATAAAATCTAAGATAAATTGCTTAATCTCCATATATTATTACTCTTTTACAAACGTACACAATGTTGTTAAATTATTATTAAATATGTCGCTTTAAAGTTGGTTACTTGTGTATTTTTAATTATTACCTATTTTATCGGATATACTCGTTTTTGCAACAATTTTCTGTTATTTAAGCTAAAATGTATCTATCGCATGGGGTTAGTGAAATTGTAAAAGTGTATAGCAATTGATACAATGACGGTAGGATTGAACTTAGGAGGGTTAGACATGACAAAAATGAACGTTGAAAGCTTTAACTTAGACCACACTAAAGTTGTAGCACCATTTATTCGCTTAGCAGGTACAGTAGAAGGATTAAATGGCGATACAATTCACAAATATGATATTCGCTTTAAACAACCGAACAAAGCACACATGGATATGCCAGGACTTCATTCACTTGAACATTTAATGGCTGAAAATATCAGAAACCATACTGACAAAGTTGTCGATTTAAGTCCAATGGGTTGTCAAACAGGTTTCTACGTTTCTTTCATCAACCATGATGACTACGATGACGTATTAAATATCGTTGAACAAACACTTAACGATGTCTTAAATGCGACTGAAGTCCCTGCATGTAATGAAGTACAATGTGGTTGGGCAGCAAGCCACTCATTAGACGGTGCAAAAGCCATTGCACAAGACTTTTTAGATCATCGTGATCAATGGCATGATATTTACGGTACAGGAGAATAATATCTTCTAACTATCAAAAAAGCCTTATCCTATAGCGAGTAATCATGACATCATATGTCTTAGCTCGTCATTAGGATAAGGCTTTTTTTCTTTTTATAATGCTTTAATGATTTTCATTAATACAAATTGTAGTGGCAAGCGCGCATATAAGATCCATTTAGGTAAATGTAACTCACCTAATGCCACTTGCTTTCTCGCCATGTAAATATTAGCAGGAAATACAGCTAATAAGAAAGCATTCATCGCATTTTTCATAGTTTGACCGGGTCTTCTTATAAATAAAGTCAAGCCAAATATAATTTCGAATACGCCAGTAATCAATACAGCCGTTTTACGTAATGGTAAGTAATGCGGTACGATTTTTCTAAAGCCTGACTCATTGGTAAAGTGTAATATGCCAGCGCCAGTAAAAATCGCTGCTATAAACATGCGTAACAATTTCATCATTCTCGTTCTCCCATTTCAGCGAGATAACTTGAACCAAACTCTGGCAATGTGACGCCAAAATTATCTGCTATCGTCGCACCGATAGAACTAAATGTTGTATCTTGTGATAACGCATGATATTGATTGATTTTCGGACTGAACATCAAGACTGGAATGTATTCACGCGTATGATCTGTACCTTCTGCAATTGGGTCATTACCGTGGTCTGCAGTGATAATCACTAAGTCATCTTCTTGTAATGCGTCTATGAGTTCTGGTAAGCGATTATCAAAGTCTTTCAATGCTTGCGCATATCCAGGTTTGTCACGACGATGACCATATTTCGCATCAAAGTCAACGAGATTTAAGAAACTTAAACCGCTGAAGTCACGTTTTACGGTTTGTATTAATTGATCCATACCGTCCATGTTGTCTTTCGTACGGATCGCTTCAGTCACACCTTCACCATCATATATATCATTGATTTTACCTAAGGCAATGACATCATAGCCAGCATCTTTCAACTCGTTCATCACTGTACGACCAAATGGTTTGAGCGCATAGTCATGGCGATTAGAGGTACGTGTGAAGTTACCTGGTTCACCTACATAAGGACGTGCAATAATACGACCAATCAGATATTTAGGATCTTTCGTTAACTCTCTTACTTTTTCACAAATGTCATAGAGCTCTTCTAACGGGATGACATCTTCATGTGCTGCGATTTGTAAAACAGGGTCAGCTGAAGTATAAACAATCAGATCACCCGTTTTCATCTGATGTTCGCCCCACTCCTCTATAATCTGCGTACCAGATGCAGGACGGTTAGCCACAACTTTACGGCCAGTCATCGCTTCAATTTCTTGTACGAGTTCATCTGGAAAGCCATTAGGATACACTTTAAATGGTTGCATAATATTTAAGCCCATGATTTCCCAATGACCTGTCATTGTATCTTTACCAACAGATGCTTCACTTAATTTTGTGTAAAACGCTTGTGGTGCATCCACGGATGAAACCACTGGTAAAGTTTCTATGTTCCCAAGTCCTAGACGCTCTAAGTTAGGTAATGTTTCTGAAAAACCTTCTAACGTGTGTTTTAATGTATGACTTCCTTCGTCACCAAACGCTTCTGCGTCAGGGCCTTCGCCAATACCTACTGAATCCATTACAATTAAATGTACGCGTTTAAATAGTGTTGTCATGTCAAACTCTCCCTACTCTGTAATCATTTTATATATCAATGTGGGTGCGTCACCACTGTCAGATATTGTTATATTATCTAGCAGTTTTTGTTTAACCTCTTCTATCTCTTCTTGGTTACTATAGATGGTCAACAACGATTCACCTTCGTTCACATTGTCTCCAACTTTTTTATTTAACACAAGTCCAACGCTTAAGTCGATCTCGTCTTCTTTCGTCTTTCTTCCTGCGCCTAACATCATAGAGGCAATACCTAATTCGTTTGCCACAATTTCAGTGACAACCCCTGTGCGTGGTGCCGCAAGTTCGTATTGATATTGTGCATGAGGCAAACGAGATACATCATCTACGACTGACGGATCACCGCCTTGATTAGAGATGAAGGTTTTGAATTTATCTAACGCACGACCATCCTCTATCGCTTGTTCTAACAAGTTGCGTGCCTCATCAATGGTCGCTGCTTGTTGGCCTAAAACGACCATTTGTGCACCCAATGTTAATACGAGCTCTGTTAAATCCTTAGGTCCTTCACCACGTAAAGTGGCGATCGCTTCTTTAACTTCTAAAGCGTTACCGATGGCGTGCCCTAATGGTTGACTCATATCTGAAATGATCGCCATCGTTTGACGGCCCACCTGATTACCGATACGTACCATCGCTTGTGCGAGGGCTTCTGCATCCTCGACCGTTTTCATAAATGCGCCGTTACCGGTTTTCACATCTAAAACAATCGCATCTGCACCCGCAGCAATTTTCTTACTCATAATCGATGAAGCAATGAGTGGAATTGAATTAACTGTACCTGTCACATCACGTAAGGCGTATAATTTTTTATCAGCTGGCGTGAGGTTACCTGTTTGACCGATGACTGCAATACGATCATCATTCACGAGTTGTGTGAATTGATCTTCAGAAATTTCTACATGGAAACCTTCGATGGATTCTAATTTATCAATCGTACCCCCCGTATGGCCTAATCCACGACCACTCATTTTCGCGACGGGCACACCTACAGACGCTACAAGTGGTGCGAGTACCAGTGTAGTCGTATCGCCGACACCCCCTGTGGAGTGTTTATCTACCTTGACGCCTTTGATGTGAGATAAATCAATATAGTCTCCTGAATTAACCATCGCCATCGTTAAAGTCGCACGTTCTTCATCATCCATGTCTTGGAAAAAGATCGCCATCGCTAGACTAGAAGCTTGGTAATCAGGAATATCTCCCTGCGTATAGCCTTCAATAAAGAATTCGATTTCCTCTTTGGTTAATGCTTTACCGTCTCGTTTTTTCTCAATGATATCAACCATTCTCATCATTGTTGCCTCCTTCAAACGTCTCATCTTAGACGCAGTCACGTCACATGAAGATGTAGTCGTTTATTGCTTATTTTGTTGTGCAATCAATAATCCGTATCTGCTTCTAACCCTTGGATAATTTTCACACCTGCGCTTGCACCGATACGTGTAGCACCTGCTTCAATCATTTGATTAAAATCTTCTACTGTACGAACGCCACCTGACGCTTTCACTTCTAATGCATCACCTACTGTGTCTTTCATTAATTTTACATCTTCAGGGGTAGCACCTCCACCGGCGAAACCAGTTGATGTTTTCACGAAGTTAGCGCCTGCAGCTTGGCTCAATTCACAAGCTTTAACTTTTTCTTCATCAGTAAGTAAACATGTTTCAATGATCACTTTAACCGTATGTCCTTCTGCTGATGTTACGACGCCCTCAATATCTTGTTGAACATCATCATAACGTCCGTCTTTTAACGCACCGATGTTGATGACCATGTCGACTTCACTCGCACCGTTTTTAATCGCATCGACCGTTTCAAATTGTTTTGACGCTGTTGTTGTAGCTCCGAGTGGGAAACCAATCACTGTGCACACCAATACATCTGTATCTTTTAATGCTTCTGCTGCATATTTAACGTGTGAAGGATTAATACACACAGATTTAAAATCATATTGCTTAGCTTCTTCAAGCAATTGATCTAATTGTTCACGTGTTGTTTCTGGTTTTAATAACGTATGATCTATATATTTTGCGATATTCATTAATCATTTGCCTCCTGTACTTTCAAAATGAGTACGTCTTTTATTTTATTAAAGTTCGTCTTTTTAAAACGTTCCTCACAGTAATACTACAAAAATTAGCAAAAAATATAAACAAATGTTATCTTTATTTTGATAAATAATTAAAGGAGTCGATACAAATGACAACAGGTACACCACACATACAACCGAATGGCGCAAAAATTGCTAAAACAGTATTAATGCCAGGAGACCCCCTCCGTGCAAAATACATCGCTGAACACTATTTAGAAGACGTCGTTCAATTTAATGAAGTCCGTAACATGTTTGGTTACACAGGTACATATAAAGGTAAACCCGTCTCAGTCATGGGTTCAGGTATGGGTATTCCTAGTATTGGTATATACTCATATGAATTGTTTAACTTTTTTGATGTAGAAACAATTATACGTATAGGATCTTGTGGCGCACTTCAAGAAAATGTAAACCTCTATGACATCATCATTGCTCAAGGTGCATCTACAAATTCTAACTACGTCGATCAATACCAAATTCCAGGCCACTTCGCACCACTAGCTGATTTTAATTTAATTACACAAGCTAAAGCGAAAGCAGACGATATCGGGGCTACAACACATGTCGGTAACATCTTATCATCAGATACATTCTACAATACTGATGAATCATTCAATGAACCATGGACACGTATGGGCATCCTAGGTGTTGAAATGGAATCAGCTGCTTTATATCTCAATGCCACTGCTGCTGGTAAAAAAGCACTTGGCATCTTTACTGTAAGTGACCACCTACTTCGTGATGAATCTACAACACCCGAAGAACGTCAAACTTCATTTACACAAATGATGGAAATTGCATTAGAAATCGCTGAATAATCGATTTATATACCCAGTATTATGCGTCGATTGATGTGTCTCATCAGTCGGCGCTTTCATGATAGTTGATATACAAAGTTTGCCTTTAAGTCTCAAACACATATTTTTCAATAAAAAAGCGGGACAGTCACCTCTTTAATAGAGGTACTGCCCCGCACTTTTGTGTTACGGCTATATTGAACTCACCGTATATGATTCATTTAACTTAGATGGATTATTCACCTAAGAAAGATTTTAACATCCAGTTATGTTTATCTACTGAATTTTGCATGCTGATAAACATATCTTCAGTTACATCGTCTTCTGCTTCAGATGTAACTTCAATTGCTTCGTCTAATTGTTTAGAGATGTTAGTGAAGTCATTTGATAATTCTTCAACCATTTGAGCAGCTGTATAACCTTTGCCTGCTTCTTCAACGATTGAAATGTCTAAGCTTTCTTTTAATGTTGCAACTGGGTTACCACCGATTGCTAAAATACGTTCAGCTAAATCATCGATATATTGGCTTGCTTCGTCATATAATTCTTCAAATTTAACGTGTAGTGAGAAGAAGTTAGGTCCTTTTACATACCAGTGGAAGTTATGAATTTTAGTGAATGCCACTGTCCAGTTTGCAACTTGTTGATTTAATACGCGTACTACTTCGCTATTATTTGCCATATTAAAAATCTCTCCTTATACCAATTCAAATTTTTAATTCACTATCTGTGTTCTTTACAATAACTATTATATTATAATAATTATCAAAAGTAAAGCCTTTTGAGCAATAACTTTAAGAAACTTCGAAACTTAACGCATACCGCTTCATATCGGCTTGTATAAACATACTTATACTTTTATGATGATACTACACATTAACATTCAACCTACATTTTTCTACACCCTAATTGATAATACATATCATCTAATTGATAATAGCATGCATTTGCAGAGCGTATCGTATGCTAAAAGTGTTAGTGTCCATCATGCCGTATGAACCGCTAAATTGCCTCAACGGTCAGACTTCAAACGTTATGCTGTACATTCTAAAATACCTCAATCTTTCGCTAATTGTTCAAGTTCGTATTTTCTTCTCGATCTAAATAAAATGTTTCTTCATAAGGTGTTGCCTGTTGCCAGTGCGTTTTCCACATTTTATCTCTATTATTCGCAAAGGTCTTGTACCCTACATCTCTCACTGTCTTAGGAAAAAGCGATAATCCAAGACCGAGGCCTTTATAGTCGACCGGGAGCGCAAGTAAAATGGATTTGATTGCGTCAGAATAATATTTAAAATCTGATCCTTCCTGTAAAATCACGCTGTCATATTGTTGTGTTTCTGGATAGTTATGTGCTAACTGCTGACCGATGCGACCTTGTAATTGCGCAAATTGATACGTCTTAGGTAATCCATGACGAATTAACCAAATCGTATAGTTAAAACAATATACACAATTGCCATCATAATAAATAATTGGCATCTTGATTCACTCCTTATGCTTTAACACATCACTTTCACCCTTACTATAACCTAATTCATCCCCCTACAAACAAAAATGAGAGCGAAATATAACATACACTGCTCAACCAGGTGCTACGCTTGAATAACCTCATGTATCATTCAGCATACGAACACCTTGGAATAGCTATGATATATCTCACTCTCATTAAGATAAAATTGATTCAATTAATCTTGATTCACTCTGACAATACGCGCATATTTTAAAAACTGAGAAGAATATTTAGATTTAATCGTTTCTAAATCATCATAAGTAATACCGATAATGTGCCAGTTCGGATTAAAATGATAGAAAGAATCTTTGTTGCGTGACCATTTAACCATGGAACCATCTTTGTTGTAACGTGGCAATGTCATTTCATAACCTTCTAATACATTAATATACGTTTGGAAAATATCAGGATCAATGCGATTAAAGTTATCGATGACTAAGTAACGTTTATCTCGGCTTGGCATCAAGTTTGTGATGAAACCTTCTCTGTAATATAACGCGCCCGTTTCATTCGGTAAATATTTACCATATAACATGTCTTCGCTAAAGTCTGGATGTCCTGTCGTTAATACAGGGTTCGCATTAGTAGATTGGAGTAAATCTTCTGCAGACTTGAGACCTTCTTCTTTTTTGTCCACGACGAGTAAAATGAACGGTTTAATGTCATCTGAAGTACTTTCAACGACTTGTTCGTTTGGTTTAACGGCTTTAAATTGTGGCTTAACGCCTTGATTTTCACTCATCTCTAGAATAGCTTCATATTGTGCTGAAGATAATCCAGCGATGGCCTGTTTCGCATTTTCTTGTAAAAAATATAAGTTTTTCAACTTAGGATGTTGATTTAGTGTTGCGAGAGACACAGGTGGAATTTCACGTTCAAAATAAACTTCAATCGCTGTGCTATTCGTACGTCCAGGTATCGGTGCTTTTTCATGAATGTGGGTACTGACTTCGCCTAATCCAATGACAGATTGATTGGCATTTCGATCGAAAAACACAAGCTGGTCTCCTACTTCTAACTGCGTATAATAATGATAGCCATTACGTTTGATACCGTTATACGTATGTGTATATATCGTATAATTCGTTTCAGGTTCAAACTCTTGTGATTCAGCCAAAAAGAAATATCTCGGTATTTTAGATTCACCCTCACCGAGTTGAACAATCAAATCAAATTCCTCTTTCGTAATTTGATTAAATAACGTTTCTTTCATATTGTTAATGCGAAACTCTAACGTCTCACTACGTTTTAAGTAATCTGTTGTGAGCGGTTTTAACTGTTTTTTTAATTCAAACTGCACACGAATTTTATTTTGTGCACCTGTTTGAACTTGCGTGATTTCACCATATCCTAAGAGGCCTGTATCCATCTGTACTTGGTAAAATATCACCTGATCTCCTACTTTGGCATGTTTAAAAGCACGAAATCCTTGGCTTGGATTAAAATGTGCACCAGATTCAAACAGTGTTGTCTGTCCTTCCAGTTGCGATTGATGATCCCAACGATTATAGCCGCAATTCAACCAAAAATAATTGATTTCCTCTGTCATTTGGATACTCCCTTACCTTTATACAAAATTTTTTATTTCTTATCATTTTAACCATTCACATGAGCTGTTCCCTTTAAAAGAGCTGTATGTATTTCATCATGATGAGACTGATCACAATCACGACCAACCATGTTAACAAACCTAATATTACTGGCTTTATCCCTGCTTGTTTAAACTGTCTCATATCTACGGTTAACCCGATACCTGCCATTGCAATCGTAATTAAAAAGAGCGCAATGTGATGAAAGACATTAATTAATGCAGGTGGGAAATTTAGCACCGTACTTACGAATGAGGCTACAACAAACCAGACGATAAACCAAGGAAATATTTGAAAGATCGAAACTCTGTGATTTCGTTCTCTTTCTTCCTTTACCGTCAAATATGTAAAAAATAAGACGACTGGTACAATCATCAATGTACGCGTGAGCTTCACTATCGTTCCTGTCGCTAATGCATGTCCTCCATAATTTGCCGTCGCAGCCACCACACTGGATGTATCATTGATGGCGGTGCCACCAAAGTAACCGAATGCCGTCTGGCTCATATGTAATAAATGTCCAAGTGGTGGGAAAATAAACACGGCAATGATGTTAAATAGAAAAATAGTTGAAATAGCATAAGCCACTTGTGATTCACGTGCCTTGATCACAGGACTTGTTGCCGCGATGGCAGAGCCCCCACAAATTGCAGTTCCTACACCGATTAATATACTGAGCTTTGTATCGAGACGCAATAATTTCATCACCATATACACTACTAAAAATGCACCGATGAGTGTGCTTATGTTGATAGGTAACGAGCGTAAACCTATTTCCCCGATAGCCTGAAAGCTGAGCGTAAAACCAAGGACGATAATACTATAATGTAAAATCTTCTTACCACTATATTTAATCCCCGGTGTAAACGAGTCAGGTAGTCGTATGAAATGATTCACGACCATCCCGAAGATAATAGCGAAAATGGCACTACCAATCACTGGGACAACCATGCCTAATAATGTCGCAATTACTGCAATAGTTACTGTTAACGTCAGTCCTTTTAATCTTGTCACATCGCTACCTCATATTCTGCTAAACGCACTATTTCTGTACATCCAATGTGTCAATACTATCTTTTATCTCATTAACGTGAATGCTCCAAATAAAGGCATAATATTAATGAGCACACCGCCTAATTTCAAGAAGCCATTGACATCTTTGTCTTTAATCGTAATCAAGCTGCATATAATCCCAATTAAACTGATGATAATGGGCAGTGCAACTGACGGAAAGGGAGGCATGCCCATAAACACACCACCGCCAGATAGTATGCCGCAAAACAATGCGACGTATAAAAATTTTTCCACGATGAACCCTTCCTCTCTATGTTATAAAAAGCTCACGAGTAAAATGAAATCTCCTTCGAACACAGTATCTAAATCATGTGACGTCAATATAAAGTTACTGCCCTTCGCCACGTTATAAATCTCACCATCAACGACGACTTCTCCGCCACCATCAATGACTGAAATCAATACAAATTCTCTCGGTTTCATATAATTTAATGTGCCTGATATTTCCCATTTCACCATTGAAAAGAAATCATTGGCGATGAGTTTCGTCCGCTTGTGATTTTCAACGAATTCAACATCTGTCGTAGCAGCAGTTAAGCTTTGATTGGTTTCAATCACATCTAACGCTTTTTCTTTATTTAATTCACGACCTAAACCTTCTGCATCTCTGTCATGGTCATAGATGCGATAAGAAACGTCAGATGATTGCATTGTCTCATATGCGATGACACCGGCTCCAATTGAATGAATCGTGCCAGCAGGAATAAAATAAAATTCCCCAGGTGTCACTGTCACTCTGTTGAGCACCGCTTCGTAATCATCTTGTTTAATCTTATCTATGGCTTCATCTCGGTCCTCTGATGTAACGCCATAGACGATTTCAGCACCTGGCTCTGCATCAATGATGTACCAACTTTCTGACTTGCCGTACTGTCCATTTTCATTTTCATACGCATAAGCATCATCTGGATGCACCTGGATAGATTGTGGTGACTGGACATCGACCATTTTCACTAATAGCGGAAAATCTTTGCTTGGGAAATCACCGAACAATTCGCGATGGTCTTCCCACACTTGATCTAGTGTATGGCCGGCATAAGGACCGTTCACAATTTCACACTTACCGTTTGGATGTGCAGATATTGCCCATGCCTCTCCTATATGATCGTTGGGTAGACGATAGCCAAAGTCTTCAAGTCGTCTTCCGCCCCAAACTTTTTCGTGTAATACTGGTTTCAAAAATAACGGCATTACCGCACCTCCAAAACGATTTTTAGCTCATTTATGTATCATAAAAATTCTGTAATCTGTGAATGATGTGAGCAACCTCAACTACGTTACGAGCTATAGCCTTCATATCAGTTCATTTCACATGATTAAAATAAAGCTATATACCTCTCCTAATTATATCAACTCTCTTCCTATAATTATAGTCCTTCATTTAATTTTCCATCATAAAAGCCCACTAAATATGTCTTCACATAGACATAACTAGTGGGCATCACATTTTCAATGTTATTTTATTTGTTAAATGGTTCAAGTGCTGAGTCTATTTCAGTATCTCCATTAATGATTTGGAATTCACTATTGTGACCTTGCCAATCGGTAAGTACTTTTTCTAACACAGCAGCGACATCTTCTCTGCTAATTTCACCGTGCTTGTCAAAGAAGGCTTCGCTTTCGATCTTACCGCTGCCTGGGTCATCTTTTAACGTACCAGGATGAACAATCGTATAATTGAGTCCGGACTCTTTCAAGTATTCATCCGCATAGTGTTTCGCAATCGTATATGGTTTTAAATTGCTGTTATCATCAAATGCTTGACGTCTTGAATCAAATGTTGAAACCATCACATATTGTGAAACGTTATTCGCTTTGCTTGCTTCTATCGTCTTAATAGCACCATCTAGATCTACAATGATCGTTTTGTCTGCACCTGTGCTACCACCTGAACCTACAGAAAAGAGCACCTTGTCAAAACCGTTCATTTTTTCAGTAAGTGTCTCAATATCATCGTGTTCTACGTCGATTAACACAGCTTTGCGACCGCTGTCTTTTAAAGTATTCAACTGATCTTCATTTCTCACACCTGCAGTGACATCTTGTCCATCTGCTTGTAACTTAGCTAATACTTTACTACCTACGCCGCCATTAGCGCCTATGACTAATATACTCATTTATATCTCTCCCCTTCATCAATCATTTACCCATTTTCTACCCGGCTATCATTTTATAAAACACGACTAGCTCTCAGGCTTGACCTTCTAAAATAAAAGGATTAATATATGAACATATATTAATATATTAAAAAGGTGATAGCATGAAAAAACAATCCCAAGTGTTAAACGAAACAACACTTGCACGGGTAACTGAAATATTTAAAGCACTCAGTGATCAAAACAGAGTGAGAATTTTACATTTACTCAATCAAGGATCAGCGAGCGTCAATTATATCTCTACGACACTCGATATGACTCAATCCAATGTTTCGCATCAACTGCGCACCTTAAAACAAGCCAAGTTGATTAAAGCGACACGACAAGGTCAGTCTATGATTTACGAAGTAGACGATCACCACGTCACTGACCTACTCTATCAAGCAATACACCATGCTAAACACTAATATAACTGGAGATGACGACAATGAGTAATCATCAACATAATCACATGCATCAACATGTTCATACAGATAATAAAACGATTTTAGCAATCAGTTTTATTATTATTCTTTCGTTTACAATTGTCGAGATCATCGGTGGTTTTCTTTCTAACAGTTTGGCGTTGATGTCAGATGGTTTACATATGGTGAGTGATACTGTTTCACTCGGTGTGGCCCTCGTGGCTTTTTACTTCTCAGAAAAACGAGCAACCTTTCATAAAACATTTGGCTACAAACGTTTTGAAATCTTAGCAGCGTTATTTAATGGTGTGACTTTATTCATCGTGGGCATCATCATAATTATTGAAGCGATTCAGCGTTTTATCGAACCTGAAGACGTGCAATCGATAGAAATGTTACTCATCAGTTTAATCGGTTTAATCGTGAATATCGTCGTGGCATGGTTAATGTTTAAAAGCGGTGATACAGACCATAACATTAACATGCGCGGTGCATTTATCCACGTGATGGGTGACCTGTTAGGTTCTGTCGGTGCAATGATAGCGGCAGTGGGTATTTGGCTCACTGGATGGAACTTCCTCGACCCTATCATTAGTATCATCGTATCGTTGCTTATCTTGCATAGCAGTTGGGGTATTATCGCCGCTTCAATTAATGTACTGATGGAAGGAACACCTGAAGATGTATCTATTAAACAAGTCATCCATGCGATTAAATCTGAACCTCAAGTCACACATGTACACGACTGTCATGTCTGGACCATTTCAAATGGGATTAACGCAGTAAGCTGTCATGCGGTCATCGATCCACAGCTCACCGTTGAGGCGTGTGATGCGATACTGAAATCTATCGAACAAAAACTCGCAAAACGCAATATCCAACACATGACCATTCAATTAGAAACAGCCAACCATGATCACGGTGATGAAACGTTTTGTTCTGTCATTAATAATACGAAACATGCACATCATCACCACCACTAAAGACAATGTAGATGAATTCTATATACATTAAAAAAGACGTATTGGTATCTCGCAACTTCTTTGGCAAATCGTACTTTGCCTTTCTATGAAGTGCAGATAAATCAATACGTCTTTCTTTGTATCATTTTGAATTGTTGTGTATCTCGTGACTGCGTTTTGTTGCGCTGTGTCTATAAAAATTGATCAAATATCAGCGATTTGGCTGGTACTTGTTTTTCGTCAAAACCTGCAATAAACTCTTCGTTATCATAAGGTACTTTGACACGTTCGATAGAAAATTCATTTTCATTAATCGTCACGAGTCCATAGCTCGCATAAGCACCATTGTTTAAACCTACAGAACCAGGGTTGAAGTAAATGGTTTCTTTATCATCATACATGTGCACAGTGTGGTTGTGACCAAACACGATGAGATCTGCATCTTTATCACTAAAAAGTTCAGACATATTTTCTAATGAAGGTGTCACGATTGGACTAAATGGTTGTTCATCAATAGATACTTCCAATTGATCATTTGGTATTTCATAATGAATGAAAAGAACTTTCTTACCTTCTACTGTGAGTTCTCTCGTTCTTGGTAATGCATTAAGTTCTTCGTAGTAATCTTCATCCATGTGACTTTCTATCCATTGATGATGTTCGTAAAATTTGTCTTCCAAATCTTTGGGATACGGTGTGTCATTAATAATAGACATCACAGCCTCATCATGATTACCGGCAATGATCTCCATATCATCTCTATCGAATACAGCATCTAATACTTTATTCGTTTCATGACCAATACCGACTAAATCGCCTAAGTTATAAATCTTTTTGACATTACTTCTACTATCAATATCATCCAATACTGCCTCTAAAGCATCAAAGTTACCATGTATATCAGTGATAACTGCGAATTTCATGATGAAACCTCCCTTTTAAAATTATTTCCATTCTTATTATAATAACATTTATTTGCCATTTGGCTACCTATTTATTTTAAAATCCTAAAATTTTTGGTATCGTGTTTATATCACTAAAAAGGAGTGTGCAAAGTGTTTAAATTTCATAAGCTTGCTATACAGAATATGAAACCACAACACGCCAAAACGTTACTTATCACGTTAATTGGTCTTGTGATTTTATTTGTTTTAGCGTTTGTATCTGTCATTCCAGTGTCAGCTGCAATACAAACATTGGTCCTATCTCTCATGATGCAGCAAATTACTGGTAAAGTGATCGCATTAATTGCTTTAGCTATATTGTTGCCGATCTTACTGTACATTTTCATTGGTTATCCATTAATAGCAGGCATCATTCATGCGATTCGAAAAGCAATCAATAAAGAAAAAGTTTCATTTAGCGATATCATAGCTAGTTTTAGAAAAGGTAGATATGCTAAAAGTTTAAAACTTTCACTATTTACTTTATTATTCCTAGTCATACTCGGTGTCATTACATACATCGTAGTACAACTCGCTAATCTAGGTGTTTCTCATTTATTCAGTGCAATTCAAGCACGCCTAGCAACATCTGAGCACTTTATTGGTTATGCACTCACACTAAATGTCATTTTAGTGTTAATCTTAGCATTCATCCAATCAATTATTACTTGGTTCTTCACTATTGTCATTGTTAACTACACTACAGCATATACAGAAGATCCAAGAAGAGGCGCTTGGAAAGATGTGAAATTAGGATTCAAAGGTATTAAAAACGGAAACAAAACTTGGTTCAAATTCTTTATCGGTATCCTATTACTTAACTTAGTCGTGCTCATCTTAGATGGACCAGTTAATCAAGCCCTTGTAATTTCTACAGGTGGTATTTCTCAAACCGTAGCAACAATCTTGATTAACATCTTTATGGTGATCGTAGTCATTGTACGTATCTTAATTTACTACTTCAACATCATTGCAGTCGTACAATACTTCAACCGTAATGGACGTCTAAATGGCAGTGATAACACAACGTCAGCACAACCTTCAGTAGGTCCTTCAAACATTCAATCCTCAGGTCTAAATGCTGAAGATTATGCGACACCATCTAACGACGAAACATCACACCATCAAACAGAGTCAAATGTAGATGAGTCACAAGTAACAGAATCAGATCGTGATACTACAAAATCAGATGAACCAAAACAGTAATAATAAATTAAAATGCGGGAACGATTCAGTTCCCGCATTTTTTATGTCTAAACAACTCTTTTTAGTTTTAACGTGTGCAGTTACTTTTCTCCTAATAGGTTCTGTGCTAGATACTTAGCCGCCCCATCTTCTTCATTCGTTAAAGAAGTAATATCCTTAGCTAGAGCTTGGACTTCAGGTCGCGCATTTTTCATAGCAACTGTATAATGACCAAAATTAAACATCGCACGATCATTATCACTATCACCAATCACAAGCGTTTCATGCTGTTCGATGCCAAAGTGCTCAATCATTTCTTTAATACCTGAGCCTTTATCGATGCCATAAGCCATTGTTTCTGCATTATAACGAGATGAATTAGACACAGAGATACGTAATGTATCTTGATCTAATTGTAATTGCTTGCGAAAATCAGAAATCTTATCATAATCAGGCGCAAACAAATATATTTTCGAATAGCCGTCGCCAGAGAACTCGTCTTGCCAGTTAATCTTGCCGTTTAACGCATCTTTACGTGATAACCATTCACTCTCACTCACTTGGTTCGGTGGAGTTTCTCCTTCAATCATCGCTTCAATCCATTGACGATCTTCGTTTAACACGATGCGATCTCCTTCAAAAGGAAACACTTCGTAATAAATACCATCTGCTTTTGCGCGTTGAGCGAGATCCAACACTTGCGCTTGAGATAAGGTGTGTTTAAACAGTACACCTTCTAATGTGTGGCCTAATGTCCCATTAGAACTAATGATACCATCAACTTCAAAATGTTCAGGCACAAGATAGTGAATTTCATCATGTGATCGACCCGTTGCTAAAAACACTTTATAACCCTGTGTACGTAACTGATCAATCACCTCTTTAGTATATAAACTAACTTGGTTATTTTCATGGAGTAGCGTCCCGTCCATGTCTAAAAATATTGCTTTAACATCGTCCATCTCATTTCCCTCCGTTATCATTCATGGTCATTTATATAAAGTATGGCACGCCATACCTATTTGCGCAATCTTTGTCACTGTAAAAATAAAGCATATCTATCTTCGTGTTGTTTTAAATGTACGGGTCGATGGAAGAATTGAGACAGCACTGTCTCATTGAGTACGTCACGGATTTCTCCCTTTTTAAAACATTGCCCGTCACGTAACAATAATGCATGCGTCATATGGGGCGTTAATTCTTCTACAAAGTGTGTGACATAGATGACGGAAAGTTCAGGCCGTTGAATATAGAGCTGTTCCAATGCTGATAATAAAGTTTCTCTGGCAATAAAATCCAACCCTGACGCTGGTTCATCGAGTATTAACATCGATGGTTGACCCATGAGCGTACGTGCAATGAGGACACGTTGTTGCTCACCCGTAGATAAGGTGCCATAATAGGCTTCGGAAAAGGCTCCCATGCCTACTTCTGATAAAAGCTGATATGCTTGTTTTTCAACTTCAGCGGTCACCGTTTGAAACACACCGATAGATTGATATGCACCGCTAATGACAATATCAAGGACAGTTTCTCCCTCTTGAAAACGATTCATTAATTGATGTGAGACAAAGCCAATGTGTTGTCTGACACGATCTGCAGAATATCCCACCTTACCAGGCTCCATCTGGAACAGTTCTACAGTCCCGCTTGTCGCAAAATCATAGCCATTTAAAATATTAAGTAACGTAGATTTCCCTGCGCCATTCAAACCGTAAAGTAACCACTTCTCACCTGGTTGAATCTGCCAAGAAATATCCTTTAAAATTTCTTTACCCCTTTTGATTTTAGAAAGATGTGTTAGGTTAATCAACATAAGCTTCTCCCCCTTTGTTCAATGATGCATATTGATTTTAATCATGGCTTTTCGTTTTGAAAAAGGCTGATATATAAAAAGATCCAGTTTGAAGCGAAGAGACGCCAACTGGATCTTTCTTATCATTTTAAAATGAAATTATTATCGCTCATTACATTTAAATGTAGCCATTCGCAATTACTCTACAGTTACAGATTTCGCTAAGTTACGTGGTTTATCCACATCAAGATCTCTGTGTAAAGCTGCGTAGTATGCAATTAATTGGAAGACCACAACGGAAACAAGTGGTGTTAATAATTCATGGACGTGAGGAATCACGTAAGTGTCTCCTTCTTTATCGAGTCCTTCCATTGAAACGATACATGTATGTGCACCACGTGTGACGACTTCTTGCACATTACTGCGAATTGAACCATTCACACCCTCTTGTGTTGCAAGTGCAAAGACAGGCGTACCTTCTTCGATTAATGCGATTGTACCGTGTTTCAATTCACCACCCGCAAATCCTTCTGCTTGAATATATGAAATTTCTTTAAGTTTAAGCGCACTTTCTAAGCTGACATTATAATCGATCGTACGACCAATATAGAATGCATTGCGTGTTGTAGCTAAGTAGTCTTTCGCAATTTGTTCCATATATTCTGCGTCATCGACAACAGATTCCATCGCTGTAGTCACTTTCGCTAGTTCACGAAGTAATTCTACGTCTACTTCTTTACCGCGTGCTTGTGCCACCACTTGTGAAAGTATAGATAACACAGCGATTTGAGCAGTGTATGCTTTTGTAGAAGCGACCGCAATTTCAGGACCTGCGTGTAAGAGTAATGTATGATCTGCTTCTCTTGATAATGTAGAACCAGCTACATTTGTTACAGTTAATGATTTGTGTCCCAATTTTTTCGTTTCAACTAATACAGCACGACTGTCTGCTGTTTCCCCTGATTGAGAAATGTAGATGAATAATGGTTTTTCTGATAAGAGCGGCATGTTATATACGAATTCAGAGGCTACGTGTACTTCTGTTGGCACACCAGCCCATTTTTCAATAAATTCTTTACCGACTAACCCTGCATGGTAGCTTGTACCTGCAGCAATGATGTAAATACGATCCGCTTCAGCAACATCATTTACGATATCTTGGTCGATTTTTAAGTTACCATTTTCATCTTGATATTCTTGAATAATACGACGCATCACAGCAGGTTGTTCGTGGATTTCTTTTAACATGTAATGATCGTAAACGCCTTTTTCAGCATCTGATGCATCAATTTCTGCAATATAAGTTTCTCGGTCTTGTACGTTACCTTGTTGGTCTTTAATTGTAACTGAATCACGTTTTACAAGAACGATTTCGTGGTCGTGGATTTCTTTGTATTCATTTGTTGCTTGAAGCATTGCTAATGCGTCTGATGCAATGACATTAAAGCCATCTCCTACACCGATGAGTAATGGAGATTTATTTTTCGCTACGTATAACGTATCTCTATCGTTACTATCTAATAAACCTAAGGCATAAGATCCATCAAGTAATGATACGACTTTTGTAAAGGCCTCTTCTGTTGATAAGCCTTCATTTGAGAAGTGTTCAATTAATTGGACAATGACTTCTGTATCAGTGTCTGAAACCACTTCTGTATCTGGCATATATTCTGATTTTAATTCTTCATAATTTTCGATTACACCGTTGTGAACAAGTGTAAATCGTGCTGAAGAAGATTGATGTGGGTGAGCATTTTCATAGTTAGGAGTACCATGTGTTGCCCAACGTGTATGACCAATACCTACTGTTCCATCTGCTTCGTCTTCATCAGCGATTTTTCTCAATTCTGCAATTCGGCCTTTTTCTTTAAAAACGTGTGTGCCGTCATCATTGACAACTGCCACACCTGCTGAATCATAACCGCGATATTCTAATTTTTCTAATCCAGTTAATAGTAATTCTTTCGCATTCTCATAGCCGATATATCCGACAATTCCACACATAAGTAATTTACCTCCAATAGTTAGGTAAAACGGCCAATATGCGCTTTATATATAAGTGATGTAGTCATAAATGCAAAGTTTCTCGATTAAATTTTCCAAGATGCATATGAATTCACAAACCTTAAAAAGGCATACTGCACCCTTTTACTCAAATTCTTAATATTTGCTACTTACTTTCGGCTAACTTATTAACTTTGTGCACTGAGTTGCCTCAATGTTTTACTTAATAAGATTTCGGATGAGCCACATCCGGGATAGCATCCGCCGATAATTCGATCACTATCCTCCTCGTCTACAAGCTCCTCAGAGTTGTCTATTAAAATTTCTGCTATAAACTTTAAATGTTAAACAGCTCTTTGAGACTTGTACAGGCGCTTTACTTTTATACCCCTATCCTCCTTTCATTAATTATGTCTAATTCTACAACGTTTCTGATGCGCATTGCAAATTATTTATAGTATTATTTTTACAATATTGTAATGAAAGTGAGAAATTAACGTAATAACTCATGCTTTTTGTAAATGTCTATGAATCGCTTTAATAAAAAAGCACGACTGCCCTATGATGTGCACACCAGAAGTTGGACTAAAATCTAATTTCTGGGGTTCAGTACACTATCATTAGGTAGTCGTGCTTTTGATTTATATTAGTCTAGACCCATTTGTGCTTCAACCACGTCTGCGATACGTTGTGCATATGATTCTGCTTCTTCATCTGTTGAAGCTTCTACCATGACACGAACGAGGGGTTCTGTGCCTGAAGGACGAACGAGTATACGACCTTCACCGTTCATTTCGGATTCTACTTTTTCCATTTCCGCTTGTACTTCAATGTTATCAGTGACACCGTGTTTATCAGTCACACGCACATTGATTAATGATTGCGGATATTTTTTCATTTGGTCAGCAAGTTGACTTAGTTTTTTACCTGTCATTTTAATCACTGCCGCAAGTTGAACCGCTGTGAGTAGGCCATCACCTGCTGTATTATAATCCATCATGATGATATGACCAGATTGTTCACCGCCTAGGTTGTAGCCACCACGACGCATTTCTTCGACGACGTAACGGTCACCTACTTTGGTTTTAGATGATTCAATACCTTCATTTTCAAGTGCTTTATAGAAGCCTAAATTACTCATGACTGTAGAGACGATCATGTTATCGTTAAGCTCTTGATTTTTCGCCATGGCTTGGCCAAGAATGAACATCACTTTGTCACCATCGACGATTTGACCTTCTTCATCAACTGCGATTAAGCGGTCACCATCTCCATCAAATGCAAGACCGAAGTCACATTCATTTTCAACAACTGCATCAGCTAGTGTTTCAGGATGCGTAGATCCTACTTCTTTATTAATGTTGTAGCCGTCTGGGTTACAACCTACTGTAACTGTATCCGCTTCTAAATCACCGAATAAGAATGGTGCAAGTGAAGATGTCGCACCATTCGCGCCATCTAGAGCAATTTTCATACCTTCTAAATCAACATCAATTGTAGATTTAAGGTAACTGATGTATTTTTGTGCCCCTTCAAAGTAATCTGAATAGTGGACAATATCTTCACCAACTGGGCGTGGTAAATTAGGATCTTCTTCATCGAGTAATTTTTCGATTTCTAACTCTTGTTCGTCAGAGAGTTTAAAACCATCTGATCCAAAGAATTTGATACCATTGTCTTCTACTGGATTATGTGAAGCTGAGATCATAACGCCTAATTCCGCTTCCATCTCTTTTGTAAGGTAAGCAACACCTGGTGTAGAAATGACACCTAAGCGCATGACTTCTGCGCCTATAGAAACAAGTCCGGCAATCAATGCTGATTCTAACATTTCGCCAGATACACGTGTGTCTCTACCGACCAATACTTTAGGGTGATCCTTATCTTCATTATGTGCGAGTACATAACCACCGAAACGGCCTAATTTGAAGGCAAGTTCAGGAGTTAAATCCTTATTTGCAACGCCTCTAACGCCGTCCGTACCAAAATATTTTCCCATTGTCTATGTCTCCTTTATCATTTTCCTGTTATTTTAAGTTTATCGTAGCAGTCGTTTCGTTTGGCTCTGCTTTTGATACATTATCTGGTAATTCTAAGTCGACATCTTGTTCAGTCGATTCATGAATGTCATCTAAATCTATTTTAGCGGTGATTGAATCTATATCTTCTAGATCATCACGATTACCAAAAATTTCTACTTCTTTATCGCTTAATTTGATGTCATCTAGTTTGTTGCCATCAGATAAGCTACCTACTGTTTTCGTTTTAAGTTTTACTTTTTTACTGTAAGGTTCTAATTTAACGCTCAGATTAACCTCTTTAGGTTCAACCGCCACATTGAGTTTATTTAAATTCTTATCAAATGCGGTGATTTTTGCTACATCTGTTGTGTCTTGCGTGATTTTACTATCGTTTTTATATGTTGCTTTAAGATAAGCAATTTTATCAATTTGTTCTTGACCACCAGTTACTTTAACATTTTCCGGAGAAACTGTTTGATCGCTGATTTTATATCTATCATCAATGTGTTTGGAGCTCACATCTGGTGTGACTTTAATATTTTTACTTACCTTCTCTTCTAGGTTTACAGTAGCTTGTTTCGGTTTCACTGAATATTTAATATCGTCTTCTAGTCCGCTCACTTTAAATTTTGAGGAGTGTATACCCTTTTCTTCGCCGGTTAAATCTAACACAGCTTTAATGTTTTCGTTGTTCGCATTTTTAAGAATTTGAGAATGTGAACCAGATAACTCGACGTCAACACTTTCAGGTACATTACTTGCATATAACGTCTTGTAATCATATTTAACTTGTATAGGTACATCCTCTACTGTTTCGTTAGATTTTTGACCTATATTATCAATATCAAATATATTACCAAAGACGTTATTCACTGATAAGAAAAACAAAAGTGCTAGGACTAGAGCGATGAAGCGCAATCCCCATTTACTCTCTATCATATTATTTCACACCTTTCTTTTTCAAGTGTGAGCCAAACCAATGTTCAGCTAATAATTCTTTAAATGCGTCAGCTGAGATATCTTTACGTAATTTACCATCTAAAGTGACTGAAATGGTACCTGTCTCTTCTGAAACGACAACCGTGAACGCATCTGAAACTTCAGATATACCCACTGCGGCACGGTGTCTAGTACCTAAGCTTTTCGCTATTTTAGCACTGTCTGATAGTGGTAAATAGCTCGCTGCACTTGCGATTTTCTTACCTTGTACAATCATCGCACCATCATGTAATGGTGTGTTAGGAATAAAGACGTTCGTTAAAAGCTCTTGCGAAATATCAGAATCTAACGAAATCCCTGTTTCTATATAATCTTGGAGGCCAGTTTCTTTTTCAAATACAATCAAGGCCCCTATACGACGTTTGGCCATATATTGTACCGCTTTTGTTACAGCTTCAACGAGTTGATCTTCAGTATCATTGACTGTACCCGTATAACGTTTAAATAAACTACCTCGACCTAATTGTTCCAAGGCCCGACGTATTTCAGGTTGGAAAATGACGATGAGTGCGAGTACACCCCATTGGATAACTAAGTCAAACAGTCGAGCTGTCGCGGTTAAGTCCAGCATTTTACTGACTTGTTGTCCGATTACAATAACAACAATCCCTTTTAATAATTGAATGGCTTTCGTACCTTTAAAAACTGTAATGAGAAGATAAAGTACATACCAAACGATGATTAAATCGAGTACGGTTGTTATAATTTTAAGCGTACTCCAGTTATCAAATAAATTGGATAAATCCATAGCATCTCCTCCGGTAATCTGTTCCCACGTTCTTTTATTATACCAATCTCAAGGGCGCCTGTCATATTAATTTAAACACAAAACAGAGAGAAAATAAGGATTCTTTTAAAATAAGGATGACATGTTTAGCAGGTGGTTTTAATGAAACTTTCTTTTGATTACTTCCTTCTCACAAAAAAGCTGGAACTCATTGGAGCTCCAGCTAAAAATGGATATTTATATTTTAAAGTAATGTTTCTCCGAAGAAACTACCTAATAGTACTGCTGCTTGTTCTGCAGTACTATTCCCTTGATCTAATAATGGATTCACTTCAACAAGATCCATAGATGTAATTAAATTTGATTGGCTTAACAGTTCAAGCGCAAAATGACTTTCGCGATATGTTAAACCACCTGGCACACGTGTACCCGTTCCCGGTGTTTCATATGGGTCTAAGCCGTCTACGTCAAACGATAAGTGAATACCATCTGTTTTATCTTTTAAGTATTCAATCGTCTCTTTAATGACTTGTTGGATGCCTAAGCGATCCACATCAGCCATTGTATATGTCTTGATGTTTTGTTCTTTAATATAGCGTCGTTCACCGCTATCTAAATCACGCATCCCAATTAACACGACATTTTCAGGTTTAACTTTAGCACCTTCACTTCCTACATTAACTAACTGTTCATCACCTTCACCTAGTAATGTGCGTAATGGCATGCCGTGCACGTTCCCTGATGGTGATTCTTCTGCAATATTTAAATCACCATGTGCGTCATACCAAATGACTCCTAGATTTTCATAATGTTGACTGATACCAGATATAGAACCAATCGCTAAAGAATGGTCTCCACCAAGCGTGAGTGGAAAATGAGATTGGGCTACGCTTTCTGACGTCGCATCACTTAATGTTTTAGAAACTTCTACGATTTCAGGTAAGTTACGTGCACCCTCTTGCTCACTCAAATAACGTTCTAAATCTATTTTAGGCACTTGTATATTTCCTTTATCATTAAATGTAAGATCTAAATCTTTTAATCTATTTAATAAACCAGCATATCTGATCGCATCTGGGCCGAAGTCTACACCTAGTTTTCTTTGTCCAAATGCTACAGGCGCTCCTATGATGTCTATTGTTTTATTCATGTCTAAAACCCCTTTTGTACTCAATTAAATTTATAGTAAGGTAATTAACTTTATATATCAAGTTATAATAAGAATTATATAACAAGACAAAATTCATAAAAAAACCATAAATATTATTGAACATACAATTGTCAAAAATGAGTCTTCTAATGAAATGTAAGCGCTTTCTAATTTAACCATTTTATTCTTACTATATAACCTGTATATTTATTCAAAATAAATTTTTTAAAGAATAAGGAAAAATAATTTAATTTCGGCATTAAAATGGGGTTGCTTCCGTTCTAATGCGTATTTTGAGGAGATGGTGAGTAGTTAAATAAGAAGCTGCAGTATCATTGTATATGTAGATAATATGGGGATTTTAAAGTTATAAAGTAGCATACGCCAGACATAATTGTAAAAATGTCTAATGTTAGAAATAACAACCCAACATCAGACATTAAATGAATAGTTTAATTTATAATTACTTGAGGTCCAAATTTAAAAGAACTTAAAGCTAATAAGTAATAAAATCACAAAAACAATAATGTAAATGATTAAAATAGATAGCAATCTAATGAGTATAGGTTTATTTTTTAAGGTCACTTCTGTGATGAGACCTCCAACGAGTGCTGCTATTCCACAACATATAACTACGACAATATCATTCATAGAAAATGACTCCTTTGTATGATTTTTTGCAATAGCAACTCATTCCCTACTAATAAATTATCATAATTAAATACAAATACAACTATTAATTAAATAGACTATTTAAATTAAGAAAACCACATAAAACCCATAACGTGATAAACATAAAAAACTCGGGTTAACCAGTTACTAAATAACTAGGTTAACCCGAGTCTCATTAATGAGTGAGCCATAGAGGATTCGAACCTCTGACCCTCTGATTAAAAGTCAGATGCTCTACCAACTGAGCTAATGGCTCAAAAAACTGGGCTAGCTGGATTCGAACCAGCGCGTGACGGAGTCAAAGTCCGTTGCCTTACCGCTTGGCTATAGCCCATCAATGGTGGAGGGGGGCAGATTCGAACTGCCGAACCCGAAGGAGCGGATTTACAGTCCGCCGCGTTTAGCCACTTCGCTACCCCTCCAAGGTATTAATCAAAATAGTGGAGGATGACGGGTTCGAACCG
>NZ_LLER01000019.1 GCF_001500315.1 Staphylococcus auricularis
TTTGCTAAATGTGTTTCTTCAACACTTGTTCAATCAACGATTGAATCGTTGTTTATTGGAATTAACGTTGACATATTGTCATTCAGTTTTCAATGTTCATTTCTTCAAAAAATAAAAATGGTGGAGACTAGCGGGATCGAACCGCTGACCTCCTGCGTGCAAAGCAGGCGCTCTCCCAGCTGAGCTAAGCCCCCAAAATAAAACTTAAGTTAAAGTCGGGAAGACAGGATTCGAACCTACGACCCCTTGGTCCCAAACCAAGTGCTCTACCAAGCTGAGCTACTTCCCGTATATCATTTTAATCAAATCATATTGATGCGCCCGATAGGAGTCGAACCCATAGCCTTTTGATCCGTAGTCAAACGCTCTATCCAGTTGAGCTACGGGCGCTTATATCAAGATGATGCCGAGGACCGGAATCGAACCGGTACGGTAATCTCTTACCGCAGGATTTTAAGTCCTGTGCGTCTGCCAGTTCCGCCACCCCGGCAAAACAAGGAAGCAGAAGACGGGATTCGAACCCGCGACCCCGACCTTGGCAAGGTCGTATTCTACCGCTGAACTACTTCTGCATTCTCATAAAAATTAACTGGTGAGCCATAGAGGATTCGAACCTCTGAGCCTCTGATTAAAAGTCAGATGCTCTACCAACTGAGCTAATGGCTCATTATAGATGGTGCCGGCCAGAGGAATCGAACCCCCAACCTACTGATTACAGGTCAGTTGCTCTGCCAGTTGAGCTAGGCCGGCTTTATTAAGATGGTGGAGAATGACGGGTTCGAACCGCCGACCCTCTGCTTGTAAGGCAGATGCTCTCCCAGCTGAGCTAATTCTCCGATTAATAGATTGCCTGGCAACGTCCTACTCTCGCGGAACGTAAGTCCGACTACCATGGGCGCTAAGGAGCTTAACTTCTGTGTTCGGCATGGGAACAGGTGTGACCTCCTTGCCATTGTCACCAGACAACTTACTTTATTAATGATACAACCTTTTGTAAGGTTTGACAACAGTTAATTTTACACTTTGTTAACACTGAGCTAACAAGTCATTTACAAAGTTCATATCAATTTTGACGACTTTTTTATAATACATCATTTGAGAGATATTGTCAACAGATGATATATATTTTTTTATTCGTCTTTAATAAGTCGCTCTTTAATTTGTTCGACCTGATGTATTATAGCACATCTCAAACAACAATACCACAGTATATCTAGTTTATCTTTATTATTTATGAGCATTTTTATATCTTGCATTTTACTATCTCATTCAAATCCACCGATTTACACATCTCTCACATATAGCTCTCAAAAAACTAATCTAACATTTAACATCATCAAACCATTCACAAATAAAAAAGATGCATCGACAAACATCTATCGACGCATCTTTAATATATCAATATTCTATCTCACTACTCTTATTTTTGACGCATATAAGGGAATAGCAATACATCTCTAATGCTTGCTGAATCTGTAAGCAACATAACAAGACGATCGATACCGATACCTAATCCGCCTGTTGGTGGCATACCGTATTCAAGAGCTTCGATGTAATCTTCGTCCATTTCATGTGCTTCGTCATTACCTTTAGCTTTTTCTTCTAATTGTGCTTCAAAACGTTGTCGTTGATCAATGGGGTCATTTAATTCTGTAAAGGCATTACCATGTTCTCTACCTACGATAAATAATTCAAAACGGTCTGTGAAACGTGGGTCATCTGGATTTTTCTTAGCTAGTGGAGAAATTTCAATTGGATGACCATAAACGAATGTAGGTTGAATTAATGTTTCTTCAACTTTTTGTTCAAAGAATTCATTAACGATATGGCCGTATTGCATGTGTTCAGTGATTTCGATGCCATGTTCTTTAGCTAAGTCTCTAGCTTCTTCATCACTGTGTACGTCAAAGAAGTTTACACCTGTCGCTTCTTTGATTGCATCTACCATGTGCACACGTTTCCAATCAGATTCTAAATCAATGGTTTGACCATCATAAGAAATTCTAGCTGTGCCTAATACATTTTGTGTAATGTGTCGAATCATGTCTTCAGTCAAGTCCATAATATCATGGAAATCGGCATACGCTTCATATAATTCAATCATTGTGAACTCAGGGTTATGACGTGTTGAGACACCTTCATTTCTGAATACACGACCAATTTCATATACTTTTTCTAAGCCCCCAACAATTAAACGTTTCAAGTGGAGCTCAATAGCAATACGCATATATAATGTTGCATCTAAAGCATTGTGATGTGTGACGAATGGACGTGCTGCTGCACCACCAGCGATTTGGTGCATCATCGGTGTTTCGACTTCTAGGTAACCGCGTTCATTTAGATAGTTACGCATTTCTTGTAAGATTTTACTGCGATTGATGAACGTTTGTGTACTTTCTGGATTGGTAATTAAATCGAGGTAACGTTGACGATAACGTTGTTCTACATCTTGAAGACCATGATATTTATCTGGTAATGGACGTAGCGCTTTAGATAAGATCGTAAAGTTTTGAACTTTAATAGAGAGTTCGCCTGTGTGTGTTTTAAACATCACACCTTCTACACCGACGATATCCCCAAGGTCAGCTATTTTCCATAAATCGTATTGTTCTTCACCAATTTCATCTTGGCGCACGTATAATTGGATTTGTCCTGAAATATCTTGAACGTGTCCAAATCCAGTTTTACCTTTGCCTCGTTTTGTCATAATACGCCCAGCAAGACTGACATGGCTTTCTTCTTCTTTTTCTTTTAGCTCATCTTTTGAGTATTGATCCCACTCTTCAATTAATTGTGATGCAACATGGCTACGTTCGAAACGTTTACCAAATGGATCAATCCCTAAATCAATTAATTCTTGTAATTTTTGACGACGCACCTGCATTTGGTCGTTCATTTCTTCTGACATGTTATTCGCTCCTTTATGCTTGTTGCTCAACGCGTTCTTGTTCTTTCGCTTTCACGTCTTGTTCGAATTGATGTAAGATATCAATCATTTCTTGTTCAGTATCAGCTTGGTTCAATGCTTTACGTGCTTTACCATTACCTCTGATGCCTTTAAGATACCAGGACGCATGCTTTCTCATTTCCATAACGCCGATTTTTTCACCTTTTAATTCTACTAGACGACGGAGATGTAATAAAGCAATTTCAATTTTTTCTCCAACAGTAGGTTCGCCGATTAATTCGCCTGTTTCAAGATAATGAACAGTACGATAAATCATCCATGGATTACCAAGTGCTTCACGACCAATCATGACAGCGTCAACACCTGTCTCTTGAAGCATTTTTTCAGCGAGTTCGGGGCTTGTCACATCTCCATTACCAATAACTGGAATGTCGACCGCTTCTTTAACTTGTTTAATAATATCCCAGTCTGCTTTTCCTTCATACATTTGTACACGTGTACGTCCATGTAAAGAGATTGCAGCAGCGCCGGCTTTTTCTGCCATTTTAGCATTTTCTACTGCGTAAATATGGTCTTCGTCCCAGCCGATACGCATTTTACATGTTACTGGTTTGTTTACGCGCTCAACGACAGCAGAGACCATTTCATAGATTTTATTTGGGTCTAGCAACCAACGTGCCCCTGCTTCACATTTAATAATTTTAGATACAGGGCAACCCATATTGATATCGATAATATCTGCTGTAGTATGTTGATCCACATATTCTGCTGCTTCTACCAATGTGTCCTTTTCACCGCCGAAAATTTGAAGTGATAATGGACGTTCATTTTCATCGATGTAAAGCATCTTCATCGTCTTAGGATTGTTGAAAAGAATCGCCTTATCACTAACCATTTCAGCACATACTAATCCTGCGCCAAATTCCTTCACTGTTAATCTAAACGCGGAATTACATACGCCTGCCATCGGAGCAAGCACAACGCGGTTATTTATCTCTACATCTCCAATTTTCCACATGATTATGACCTCTCAATCTTTAAACTTCTTCACGGAATCATCTGCTTCGACAAATGATTGGATGGATTGTTGTGACTGTGGTTCTATCACATCTGCTGCTATTTCATTTAAGGGAATGAGCACAAATGAACGCTCTAACATTCTCGGATGTGGGACAGTTAAATCATCTTCCTTAATTATTTTATCATCATAAAGTAAGATATCTACATCTAATGTTCTCGGACCCCAACGAATGGTTCTCACACGATGCAATTGTTGCTCTATGTATTGGCAAACTTCCAATAACGCGTTTGGTGTTAAGCTGGTTTCAACTTCGACACACTGATTTAAAAATTGGGGCTGATCCACATAGCCTACAGGTTCCGTTTCATAAATGGAAGAACGCTGTGTGACTGTGACATTGTCCGCTTCGTTTAACAACCGAATAGCTTCTTCTAACTGAGCGACTCGATCCCCAACATTACTACCAAGTCCTAAATACGCATGTACCATTATTGATTCACCCTTGTTATTTCGATACCTACCCCATCATAATGACCTGGTATAGGTGGATTTTCTTTCGTGATTTTAACTTTAGTTTCCAATACTCGATTATAGTGTGAATTTATACGTTTTGCAATACGTTCAGCGAGATGCTCTAATAAATTTACAGGTTCACCTTCCATAATGGTTTTGACATGTTCGAAAACTTCGCCATAATGAACGGTGTCTTCAACGCGATCACTTTCTCCCGCTTCAGCTAAATCTACTGCTAATGTCACGTCCACGACAAATACTTGACCGATCTCATTTTCAGCAGGGAGCGCCCCATGATAGCCGTAAAATCGCATGCCGTTTAGAAAAATTTTATCACTCATTGTCCATTCTCCTTCAACACATCCATTGCTTGGCCAATCTTAGCATTTAAGCTCACATTGTGTACGCGCACAGCTTGAATGCCTTGCATGATGCCATAAGCCGTCGTCGCAGCAGTCGCTTCATCTCGATCAGTAGCTGATGTTTCATAATCCACAATGTCCTTGATGAATCGCTTCCGGCTAGTCGCAAGTAAGACTGGATACTCTGTCGCAACGAGCTCATCTAAACGCGCCATGACCTCACGTTCTTCTTCTCTCGTTTTCGCAAAACCAATCCCCGGATCGATCCAGATTGACGATTTCGGGATCCCTGCCATTTCTGCTTTATTCGCTTGTTTGAGTAACATGACCATCATTTCATCCATGACTGGTTCATCGCGTTCGCCGTCCCCATTGTGCATCAATACCATTTCCGCTTCATATTGAGCGACCACACTAAACATGTTTTCATCATATGTGCCTGCCCATTGGTCATTAATCATTGTTACGCCACGTTGAAGCACGGCTTCTGCCACTTCACTGCGAAACGTATCTACTGATAATTGTACATCTAACTCAGCCAACGCTTCGACAACAGGTATGACACGCTCCATTTCTTCATCTAGTTCAACTTCTTCGTGTCCTGGTCGTGTAGAAACACCACCGATATCGATGATGTCTGCGCCTTCTTCCATCATTTCTTTTGCACGTTCCACCGCTTTGTCAACGGTATTAAACTTGCCGCCATCAGAAAATGAATCCGGTGTCACGTTGAGTATACCCATTATTTTCGTATGTCCCATGTTCAACTTCCTTCCGTCTATGTCAAAATTCAGTGTATGACTTACTTTTTATCATAACGTTAAATGCACATTTTTTCAGTATCCATCACTCGAAAATAAATGTAAAAATCTTACTATGTATGTTCAAAAAATAAAAAGGGCAAGCGTGTAACCCATCATAGATTACCCTCTTGCCCTAAATCTTATGCTATATTGCTCAGCGTAGCCGACTCATGAATTTTACGAGCTGCACGCTACACTGAAATGGATATCTCAATCCATAGCAATCATTAGTCATCAAATGAATATAATGGTGTAGATAAGTAACGTTCACCATTACTTGGTAAGACAGTGACAACTGTTTTACCTTTACCTAATTCTTTTGCTTTTTGAATAGCTGCGTGTATTGCTGCACCAGAAGAAATACCGCCTAAGATACCTTCTTCTTTTGCAACACGACGTGACATTTCCATCGCAGTTTCATTACCAACTTTGATAATGTCGTCATAAATATCTGTGTTTAATGTGTCTGGTACGAAACCTGCACCTAAACCTTGTAATTTATGTGGACCAGGTTCGCCACCACTAAGAACAGGTGAAGCTTCTGGTTCAATCGCTACGATTTGAATATCTGGATATTTTTCTCTAAGCACTTTACCAGCACCACTTAATGTACCACCAGTACCTACACCAGCTAAGAATGCATCGACTGTTTTACCTTCGAATTGTTCTACAAGTTCTGGTCCAGTTGTTAATTCGTGGACACGTGGGTTAGCAGGGTTTTCGAATTGTTGTGGTTCGAAATAACCGTGTTCTTCTTTTAATTCTTTTGCTTTTTTAATAGCACCTTTCATCGCTTCAGATCCAGGTGTTAATACAAGTTCTGCGCCATATGCTTTTAATAAGTTACGGCGTTCTTGACTCATTGTTTCTGGCATCGTAAATACAGCTTTATATCCTTTAGCTGCACATACGAATGCTAGTCCGATACCTGTGTTACCACTTGTAGGTTCGACAATTGTGTCACCTGGTTTGATTTTACCGTCTTTCTCAGCTTGTTCGATCATTGCTAATGCAATACGGTCTTTAACTGAGCCGCCTGGATTTTGATATTCTAATTTAACATAAACATCTGCTGCATCTTCGTCTACAACATGATTTAATTTTACTACTGGTGTACCGCCAATTACTTCTACAATATTATCTACTGGTTTTTGGGTCATGCTTTCACGCTCCTCAATTCATAAATATTAAACCATACTCTTTTTCTCGGATATATCTTTATTTTATCAGATATTTCTGTAAAAACAACTATAAATGACTTTTTGTTCACTTTATAATAATGCTTTTAACTCGTCTTCTGAGTATTGATATTTATTGCGGCAGAAATGACACTCTGCTTCTGCACCTTTATCTTTTTCAATCATATCCTCGATTTCAGCTTCACCTAAGCTTTTAATCGCTTTAAGGAATTTATCATGCCCGCATTTACATTCGAATGAGGCAGGAACGTTCTCTAGAATTTGTACTTCTTCTTTTTCGAAAATTTCATAGATCAACTCTTCTGGAGATAAACCTTGATCAATTAATTTTGAAACGGGTGTCATATTTGTGATCGTGTCTTCTAAGTGAGAGATTACTTTTTCATCTGCACCAGGCATCACTTGGATAATGAATCCACCTGCTGCTTTGATTGAGTTATCTGGGTTTACAAGTACTCCAAGTCCAACTGAAGAAGGGACCTGTTCACTTTTTGCAAAATAATAAGTGAAGTCTTCACCAATTTCACCTGAAACGATAGGACTTGATCCAGAAAAGTAATCTTTCATACTGACATCTTTGACTACTTGTAATGTGCCATCTACCCCAACTGCTCTACGTACATCTAATTTGCCTACATTGTTGAGTGGAAAGTGGGTTTGTGGATTGGTCACATAGCCTCTTACGTGACCTTTAGCGTCGGCGTCTGCGATGATTTGACCAATTGGACCATTCCCGTTAATTGTAACTGTTAATTTTTGATCGCCTTTCAACATTGCGCCCATCATCAATGTCGCGGTCATCGTTCTACCTAGCGCTGCTGAAGCAGTGGGCCAAGTGTAGTGTCTCGTTTGAGCTTCTTGGACAGTCTCTGTCGTAATCGCACTATATACTCTGATTTGTCCACGATACGCTAATGCTTTTGTAATATAATCCGTTGTCATATTGCTTATCTTCTCCTTTTGTTTGTCACGCGTATAACAAAACTCTCTTCCTAGTTATCAATATGATAGCAAGAAGAGAGTTTTGCAACTGTCTTGTTTAATTAATTTTTATCATTTGGACCGTAACTATTGCTAGAATCACCCGGTTGATCGATGTTAGGTGATTGTTCATGTGCAGTTGTGTCTTGATCGCTATCATCACTATCTTTATCTTGTGAGTGATCTTCGCTAGCATCATCTGAATCTTGACGTGATTTTTCGTCTTCGATATCTTGTTCTGCTTTACGATCTTCTTGTTCTTGTTTTTTACCAATACTAAGTTGTTCTTTGCGGATGTCTTCGTATGATTTACCATATTTGCCATCCTCGAACTCAGAGTCTTCGTCTTCAACCACTTTTGCAGAATCATAATCTACTTCTGGTAATTTACCTTCATAGAATAATGAGTGGATTTGTTCTGCTACTAATGTTTCTTCTTTAAGTAATGCTTGTGCAATGAGTTCTAGTTGATCTTTGTATTGTAACAAGATTTGTTTACAACGTTCATATTGTTCTTTCACGATACGTTGTACTTCTTTATCGATTTCGTAAGCGATTTGTCCTGAATATTCAGGTTCGCCTTGCATGTTTTTACCTAAGAACACTTGGTTGCTATTGTTATTAGAGAATTGTAATGGTCCGAGTTTTTTACTCATACCGTATTCAGTAACCATAGATCGTGCGATTTCAGTTGAACGTTCAAAGTCGTTTGAAGCACCTGTGGATACTTCATTGAAGTTAATATCTTCGGATACGCGTCCACCTAAGAGACCACAAATCTTATCGAGTAGTTCTTTTTCAGTCATTAAGAAGCGATCTTGTTTAGGTAACATCATCGCGTAACCACCGGCTTGACCACGTGGAACGATCGTAACTTTGTGTACGACTTCGGCTTCATCTAATACCATACCAATGATGGTATGTCCGGCTTCGTGGTGAGCCACAATATTGCGTTCTTTTTCAGAGATGGTACGTGATTTCTTAGCTGGACCTGCGATAACGCGGTCAGTAGCTTCTTCAATATCACGCATGTCGATTTTACTTTTACCTTCACGTACTGCGATTAATGATGATTCATTTAGTAAGTTTTCTAAATCGGCACCAGAGAAACCAGGTGTACGTTGTGAAATGGCTTTAAGATCAACTGTTTCATCAAGTGGTTTATCTTTAGCGTGTACATGCAGAATCGCTTCACGTCCTTTAACGTCAGGACGACCCACTTGAATTTGTCTATCGAAACGACCTGGACGAAGTAAGGCTGGGTCTAAGATATCAGGACGGTTTGTTGCCGCAATCATGATGATACCTTCATTTTCACCGAATCCATCCATTTCAACGAGGAGTTGGTTGAGGGTTTGTTCACGTTCATCATGACCACCGCCGACACCAGCGCCACGTTGACGTCCGACTGCATCAATCTCATCGATAAAGATGATACAAGGTGCATTTTTCTTCGCATTTTCGAATAAGTCACGAACACGACTCGCACCTACACCGACGAACATCTCAACGAAGTCAGAACCACTGATTGAGAAGAACGGTGCACCCGCTTCACCAGCAACAGCACGTGCAAGTAATGTTTTACCTGTACCTGGAGGGCCGACTAATAGCACACCTTTTGGAATGCGTGATCCCATTTTTTTGAAGCTTTTATTGTCTTTTAAGAAGTCGACAATTTCGATGAGTTCTTGTTTTTCTTCATCGGCACCGGCTACATCAGAGAAACGCACACGTTTTTTCTGATTGTCGTACATTTTCGCTTTGGATTTACCAAAGTTCATCATACGACCGCCACCGCCGCCACCTTGGGCTTGACTTAAGAAGAAGATGAATAATAATGCAATGATTAATACTGGAATTAAGGTTGTTAATATACTAACGAAGACACTTTGCTTTTCTTCTTCTTTAACAGTGAATTTCAAATCATCTTGGCTTTTCGCTTTGTCAGTGATATTTTCTAATTCTTTACTGTTATTGAATAAAATAGTAGATGAATACTCTTTATCATCTTTATTTTTACCGCTTACTAAGTAAACGTTTTGCTCGGGTTGAATCTCTAGTGATTTCAACTCTCCTTTGTCTAACTGCTTCACAAATTGATTATATGTAAGCTGTTTAGGCATATTGCCATTTCCATTTAACCATGAAAACAGACCGAATATAATTATGCCGATAAATGCGATAACGAGCACATTACGAAAGGCTTTCTGCATGCGATGTTTCCTCCTACTTCAATAATAAAGCTAACAAAGATTGTAACACAATAATTCATTTCTAGGCTAGTATTTCAACTTTGTTTCATTGTGCCTTCAAAGTCTGTTTCACTTTGTTTATTTCTTATATTTTTATTTTGAAAATGAAGTGCTCATTGATGGTTTGAAGCACCTCTTTGACGTTAATTACTGTAGATTTCTTCTTTTAAATATCCTATGTAAGGTAAGTTACGATAATGTTCATCATAATCTAAACCGTAACCGACAACGAATTCGTCTGGTATTTTTTTACCAACATATTTCGCTTCGATATCTGCTTTACGTCTGTTCGGTTTATCGAGTAACGTCACGATTTCAATAGAATTCACTTTACGCGCTCTCAATAATTCAGTAATAGATTTAAGCGTTGTACCTGTTTCTAAAATATCTTCCACAATCAGCACATCTTTACCTTCAATAGAAGAGCTTAAGTCTTTTAGAATTTGAACTTCACCTGTAGATTCTGTACCACCGTGGTAACTTGATACATCCATGAAATCAATAGATAGCTGTGTATCAATATGTTTGATTAAATCAGCCATAAACATCACTGATCCTTTTAAGATGCCGACACAAACCAGTGGTTTATCTTGATAATCTTTTGTTAATTGGGCACCTAAATCACGGCAAATAGATTGTATTTCCGCTTCCTCTATTAAAATTCCTTTCAAATCCTCTTTCATTTTTCCTGTTCATCTCCCACATATTTTATATCTACATCATTACGATAATCGTTGTCCTTAAATAACGTACCAACTGCGATGATAGCACCTTGCTTTGTCGTTACAATGGGTATCAACGGACGTTCATGTCTTGGAATTTTATGATCAATGAATAAACGATTCACTTTTTTATGCCCTGATTGACCATTGAGCTTGAATCGATCACCCTCACGTTTTGTTCTTACTGTGAGCGGATACGTTACAGCAGACATCGTGCCCTTGATCTGGATCTCATAGTGACCAAACGCATAACTACCTGCGTGTTCCAGTTGCTGTGATTGAACTTCAACCTCATTTTTTTCCATTATAACAAATTTATCATATACCAATTCAATTATCCATTTATCCGTAGTATACAACTGGACTTGCGCAATGTTTTTTGCTGCCTGCTCAAACCATGCTTGGTACGTCTTTTCGGAAAATGGATGATGCACCCCATCCTGTTGACCCATAAGATAGTCTAATACTGCTACTTTAACAGAATAACGTAAGTTGTTAAATGCTTCACGTTCTAATGCAATCTCAGTTTTTGAAGGATGGACGGTCGCATGGTGCTTTATAAATGCCGAAACCTCTTGCTGCAAGGCTTGACGCTGTTCATCATGCCAGGCTTTCAATTTTAACAATTGCGTGACATCCAAGTGTTCATTTTCAGTAATGGTCGGAAGGATGCGATTACGTATATCATTGCGAACGTAGGTATTATCTTGATTCGTATGATCTTCAAAATAAGGGACGTCATGCTGTTGTTGGTAATGATAAATATGTCGCTTTGGTACGCTTAGCATCGGACGGATTAACTGATACCCATCACGCTCACTCAAAGGCTCAATGCCTAAACTACTTCGCGTCGAACGTCCTGAGAACAAACGGTAAAATATCGTTTCTAATTGATCATCTTCATGGTGGGCGGTGAGTAAACAGTCGGCGTTCAAGTCGGGCATCATTGCATCGAACCAACGATAACGTGCTTCTCTCGCTGTTTGCTCAATACTAATCCCTTTAGCTACTGTATCACTTAAATCTAACTGCTTTACATAAAGTGGAATCTCTTTTTCAGCACAGTAACTTTCAATAAATTCAGCCTCTTGCTGGGAAGCCTTACGCAATCCGTGATTGACGTGGAGACAAGTGATTTCACGATAACTTTTTCGATATGTCGTTAATAATTGGTGTAATAACACCATGCTATCGACACCAGTTGAAACGGCGACGACGATATGATCTTGTTGACGCCAAAGCGATGTATCGAGTTGCATTGATCTCACCTCCACTCGTGTATCCTTTATCCTTATTTTTCACAATAAAAAAGAGTAGGATAGAAACCTTTATAAGGATACCCGAATGTTGATTCGCAGTCAGTCATACAATAAATCAAACAGCTCGTCGTTTCATTTATTGCATTCCTCAAAATTAGATTTCGCAATCCCACCCTGTAGGTGCCTAAATTTCTTTAAGATTGTTTGAACAAGCATCGCGTGCCATAATCTCATTCATGGATATTACGCACGATTAAATCCTTTCAGATATGTCCCAAGTGATACTCATTGAAAGCAATCATAAATTTTAAAGCATGTCATCTGTATAAACCTTAGCGTCTAGAACCTCTGCCACCGCGTCTTGATTCTGTTTGACGTTTAATTGTAGTCAATTTATCTTCGCTATCTTTTAAGAAATTACTTAATTTTTTCTCGAAGTCTTCTGGTTTATCTTGTCTATGATTTGGTTTGTGATTTGATTTACGCGGACGATCTTTTGCTTTTTTAATTGAGAGACTGATTTTACCATCGTCAGCAATAGAAAGTACTTTAACTTCTACTTCGTCTCCAACAGATAAATGATCTTCAACGTTTTCTACGTATTTATCGGCCACTTCACTGATATGAACTAAACCACTTTTACCTTCAGGTAGTTCAACAAACGCACCAAATTTTTTAATACCTGTGACTTTGCCTTTAAGTTTGTTTCCTACTTCGATTGACATATTCTAAATAAATCCTCCCGATTTTGATTCGATTTTACCCTTATTATATGCTTGTTTGCACTAATTAACAATGGTATTGTGTTTCAAATATAAATTTTAATGGTCCTCTTTAGATGATTTTCGTTCGGCTTGCGACTTGTCATCTGGCAGTTTAAAAATGACCTCTCCATCGTTGCTGAGATAGTATTCATCTCGGGCAATCTTTTCAATATAATTTTCATCATTAAGATTATTCAGTTGTTCCTTGAGTGCAAGTTCTTCGTCCTGTTGTTTTTGATATTTTTCTTCTTTCTGTTGTCGCTCAACTGCATTTTGATCGTTTTGATCTTTTTGAGCAAATATCATGACAGTGAGGACGATGATAATAGCAAGTAGAAGACCGCCGAAAACCATCACACGTCTACGCACGACCTTTTTTCTCATCTGTTGACGTTGTTTCTTTTTATTTTCCGCGGAAGTATAAGTGTTTCCAATATTTTCCACTTTTTTACTCATAACTTGCCTCCTCGTTATGCTTCACTAACGCGCTCTTCTTTGATGACTTCGTACATACCTTTCGCATTTTCTTTGTTCGCGTGTTCACTTAATCCTGTGACTTTAACAGTAACGATTTTTTGTCCAAAACGAATTTCTAATTCGTCGTTTTCTTTTACATCTGTACCGGCTTTAGCCACTTTACCATTCACGGTAATGCGCCCTTGATCACTCATTTCTTTAGCGAGTGTACGGCGTTTAATTAATCGAGCGACTTTCAAATATTTATCGATTCTCATTGTTTTTCTCCTCCTTGAGATAAGTAGCGACGTAATTCCGCTTCATCAAGTGATTGTTGCTTAGTTTCATCATATAATTTCATAAAATGGTCTGCAAATACTTTTTCAAATTTCACGCGAGGCACTTTACCTTCTTTCGCTTTCGCATCTGCCCATATTTCTTTTAAATCCTCAGTATCTTGCGCTTCTGCATCTCCAAAGACATGTGGATGACGACGAATCATTTTGCTAGTAAGACTTCGAATCACTTCAGTGATATCAAAGTAGCCTTCTTTTTTACCAATACTTGTATGCAGTAGCACTTGGAGTAAAATATCTCCGAGTTCCTCAACCATATGCCAATCATCTTCATTATCAATCGCTTCGAATAATTCGAATGACTCTTCGATGAGATAACGTTTCAACGAATCATGGGTTTGTTCTTTATCCCACGGGCAGCCTTTTTCATCATCGACTAAGTGATCGATAACTTGAGTTGCAAACTCAAAGTCACCATAAAGTGATTGTGGCTCAGTCACACGTGGCACAAGAACACTTGTAAGATTATCATACCATGCTTCATCGAAATCAATTTCGTGTAACGGCATCGCTTTAAGTTCTGAACCGCCACTATGCGCACCTTTTACGATATAAACTACATGTTCATCTGGATAACGTTCCATGAGTGTGAGTTTTAAATCTGCAGCTACCATCGCACTGTACACTTGTGTGATCAATGTATCGGTACGTACATTTAATAACTCAGCGCTGATGTCTGTGGCATCAAGTAAGGTAAAGCCATCATTCGGATCACGACCGACAGATGTGAAGACGTCATCTATGAAACTTTTACCGCCTTTCACTTCAAGCTCAAACGAGTGATCTTGTGCTGCCTTCTCAGCAAGACGTACGGTCGTCGTTTCTGCGACACGTGGATGTCCTGGCACTGCATAAACGACATCTTCTGTTGCTGCTAGCTCTATCAGTTCAGCCACGATCGCATCGTACACCTCACTGAAGTCATCATATTGTTCATAAATGGCATCAAAACTTTTGAAAGTTACATCATTTGAGAGCGACTCAATCACAGGGTGATCAAGTGTACGTGCATAAATGATAGATTGATTTTCAATAAAGCGATAGATGCCTAACGGTAAGTCGTCTAATCCGTAGTTACCTAACCCTATCACTGTGATTTTGTGTGACATTAACGTCTTCCCTTCTTCAATTGACTCAATTTTTTCCCATTGGGAGGTACTGCAATTCTTCATCACTAAACATATGGAGTATGACGATCATCACACCAAGTACGATCATGCCGATGATAGCGGCGACAATTAGTAAGATGAAGCCTGTGAATCGACCTTCTGTATCTACGAGTTGCAATATACATTGTACACTCAACGTCATGACGATCATACTTATGATTAATTTTAATACAAATTGCATCATCGCGCTAAAATGATATAAGCGTGAGATTTTCAGTTGTAAAATGAGTACGAAAATAATTAATGATACGACTGTAGCAATACTAGCACCCATGATATGCATCGCAGGAACCAGAATCATGTTAGCGAGCGCTTTCGTCAACATACCAATAATTAACGCAATTAAAATAGTGCCCTCTTGTTTACGCACTTGTAACAGTGAAATGTAGATCATGATAAGCGATACACAAATGACCGTCAACATGTAGACTGCTAAAGTCCCCGTCAACGTATCTTCTTTAAAGAAGACACGATTCATTAACGGGAGTAAATTGATTAAACCCACACATGCAGCCGTACTGATAGCTACAGTAATCTTCACTGAGACATTCGCATAGTGATCCACGCGTTCCATATCCTCATCATGTAATGCTTTTGTCAGTAACGGGATGAGCACAAAGCTAAATGTGGTTGTCACGATTAGCCCCATCTGAATGAATGAAGCACCTCGATCGTAAACCCCTTTTTGTGTCACCGCATGAGATAAGGATATACCCGCATCACGTAAACCATTTAATACAGTGAAGCTATCGACCACTTGCCACAAGATGACGATCAACTGACTCACCGCAAAAATCATCACAGCCATCACAAGTTTACTCCACGGCTGCATTTCAATCTGTTTATGACGTTTAAATGAAATCGTAAACGGCTTTTTACGCCAAATATAAACAGATGACAGTAAGAAACCAATCGCAGAACCACCAATGGCGAGCGCGCCAACGTGATAGACAGACCAATCAAATTGAATGAATATCAGTATGCTGACGATGATGATTGCAACACGAATCACTTGCTCAATCACTTGTGACACGGCTGGTATCGCCATTTGGTTTTTCGATTGAAAATAACCCCGTAGCACGCCGAGTATACCGATAAAAAGAAAGCTGAAACTCGCACTTCTTAACATCGGTGCGAGGTGTTCATCTCCCATCAGCTGTGCCATTTGAGGCGCAAAACAAATTAATACGATAAACACCGCAATACCGACGAGTTGAATCCGGAGTAATAGTTTAGAATAAATCACTTCATCGCGGGAACGACTATACAGTTGTGTGACCGCACTTGGGACGGCGTTCATCGAGAGTATCATACTGAGCGCAACGATGGGATAAACTTGTTGAAAGGCGTATAAGCCTGCGTCCCCGAGTATGTTTTGATACGGTACACGATATACAGCGCTGAGCACTTTCACGATTAAGAGCGCTACCGTTAATACCACGACACCGTCAAATGCGGATTGATTATACTTTTTCATCCACGATAGCCATACTTTCTTCAAGACATTTGGCTAGGAATTTCAAGTTGTCTAACCAGTTATTTTGTTTTGTGAGTACCACTTTCATCTTGTTCTCTTGGACGCCCACTTTGAGCGCACGGCCGAGTGGCATCGTTTCTTTAAATAGTACTTCGCCGTTGATTTCATTGGTGCTGCTTTCTGATAAGACCATGTCGATCTCTTTACCTGTATCTTTCACAGAAGTTACACCTGCATGTAAGGCATGCACTTTAATTTCCATCATATCTAACAGACGTGCGACTTCTTCTGGATAATCTCCGAAGCGGTCGATGAGTTCGTCTTTGATGTCCATTAATTGTTCGGTATCTTCCACTTTGCGTAATTTTTTATAAATTTCTATTTTCGCTTGTTCGCTTGGAATGTAAGATGCAGGTAAGTACGCATCTATATTGAGTTCTATCTCGACTTCGGGTGCTTCATTCACTGGCTCTGGAATACCTTGTTTTTCATTTACCGCTTCTTCTAGCATTTGTGAATACAAGTCGAAACCGACAGAATCAATAAAGCCGTGTTGTTGTTTACCAAGTAAGTTACCAGCACCTCGAATGTTCAAGTCACGCATCGCGATTTTAAACCCGGAACCGAGTTCAGTGAATTCTTTGATAGCTTGTAATCGTTCTTCTGCTGTTTCACTGAGTACTTTATTCGTTGGGTGTAAGAAATAAGCATAACCGATACGGCTCGAACGACCGACACGACCACGTAATTGATAGAGTTGACTTAAGCCGAAGCGGTCAGCATCTTCAATCAATAATGTATTCGCATTTTGCACATCGACACCTGTTTCGATAATCGTCGTTGTGACTAAAATGTCGAATTCATGATTCATGAAGCTCAGCATCGTTTCTTCTAAATCTCGCTCAGTCATTTGCCCATGTGCGATACCGATACGTGCATCTGGCATCAACATTTGAAGTTGTTCACGTTTTTCGTATATAGATTGCACTTTATTGTAGAGATAGAATACTTGTCCATCTCTAGATAATTCGCGTTCTAGCGCCTCTTTAACAAAGCTCATGTTTTGTTCTAATACGTACGTTTGCACTGGGAAGCGGTTCTCTGGTGGTGTTTCAATGACAGATAAGTCGCGCACCCCTAACATACTCATGTGAAGCGTACGTGGAATTGGCGTCGCAGTGAGTGTGAGCACATCGACGTTCGCTTTCAGTGATTTAATACGTTCTTTATGGCGCACCCCAAAACGTTGTTCCTCATCGACAATGAGAAGGCCTAAATCTTTATATTGCACATCTTTTGCGAGTAATTTATGTGTACCGATGACAATGTTGACTTCGCCAGATTTTAAGCCTTCTTTCGTTTCTTTGTTTTCTTTGGTTGTTCTGAAGCGGCTCATTAAATGAATGTTGATTGGGAAGTCTTGCATACGTTCGATTAATGTTTCGTAGTGTTGTTGCGCTAAGATGGTTGTCGGTACTAAGAAGGCGACTTGTTTTCCTTCCATGACAGCTTTGAATGCAGCACGAACAGCAACTTCGGTTTTACCGTAACCAACATCACCACATAATAAGCGATCCATTGGACGTTGTCGTTCCATATCTTGTTTGATTTCTTCGATAGATTTATCTTGGTCGGGTGTGAGCTCGTAAGGGAAGTCCATTTCAAAGTCATGCTGTTCTACGCCATCAGGGCCATATTGATATCCGACTGATTTTTCACGTTCTTTGTATAAGGCGATGAGTTCATCAGCGATATCTTCCACGTTTTGTTGGACTTTGGCTTTTGTTTTCTTCCATTCCGTACCACCGAGTTTATTTAACTTCGGTGTTTTATCTTCGGAAGCCACATATTTTTGGACTTGATCCATTTGGTCCACAGGTACAAACAGTTGGTCAGTCCCTTTATATTGAAGTTTAATATAGTCTTTATGCACGCCACCGACATCTAAGGTTTCCACGCCTAAATAACGGCCGACACCATGATGGACATGGACAATATAATCGCCGACTTTAAGATCTTGATATGATTTAATTTTTTCAGCATTTGTCAGTGTTTGACGTTGCTTACGTTTTTTCTTCTGTTTCGTTTTGAATAGTTCTCTTTCAGTAATAACAACCAGTTGCATATACGGCAGTTCATAACCTTCTGATAGGCTGCCTTCAGTAATGATCACTTTACCTTCTGTATCAGAGACATTTGTATCGTCGATCGTAGAAGGAATGTGCATTTCATTCAACATACTTTGAATGCGTTCTTTTTTCTTCTCAGTCTCTACTAACACGACGACCGTATTATTTTGTTGCACGTAACGGTTAAATTCTGAACGCATGATATCGTATTGCCCGTAAAATTGTTGAACTGGTTTACATGAAAATTTAATAATATCACTTAATTTCACCGGCATAGTAGACGTGAATAGTGTGAAGTAAGCAATCGGATGACCTTCGAGTAAATGATCAAAGGTATCATCATACATAAAGCGTTGTCCGATGAAGCCTTTACCACTTTCGATTAAGTTTTGCATAAATTCTTCAACTTCTGTGTTCAACGATGTTTCTGTTTCTTTGATGCGGTTGTATTCGTCTACTACGACTGTGACGTTGTCTTTGAAGTAATCAATTAGCGTTGCGGGTTGTTCATACATGAATGCCACTAAACGGCGTAACACTTGATGATCAAACAGATTATCCTCGAATAATTGGAAGCTTTCGTAGGTTTCTTTCAAATCATTACGTACAGATTTGTCGATTTTTGGACGGGTCTCTTCATAAGCAGCTTTGAGCTGTGTTTTCGTATGGCTCAACACGTCATCCGTAATGATGTAGTCACTTGCGGTCGTAATATGCACTTCATCCATATTATCTTGAGAACGTTGTGATTCTACATCAAACATACGAATGGAATCCACTTCTGTATCGAATAGTTCTATACGTACAGGTTCACCAATCAGTGGGAAAATGTCTATAATACCCCCACGCATTGAAAATTCACCTATATGAGATACGACAGTTTCACGACGATACCCCATATTTACTAACTTATTAAGCAGTTCATCAATATCGATCTCATCACCGATTTTCAAAGTTAGTTGATGGGATTGCCACATGTCGACCGGTGTTAACCATTTTTTCAGACCATTTAACGGCACGATAAATAACCCTCTCTCACCATGTGCGAGCGCCGTCAATGTTCTAACGCGTTCACTCATGAATTGAGGGCTTTGTGTTGAAAATTCTTCCGTCATAATGTCCTGCATCGGATATTTATAAACTTCGTCACTTTCAACAAATTGGAGTATATCAGATTCTAATTTATCAGCTTGATAAAGATTGTTTGTCACGATCAGCATCTGTTCCGGGCTTCTTAAATACTTTTCAGCGAGCATGGTTGCTTTAGCTGAAGGTGATAGCCCAGTGACTAGGATATTTGCTTGTCCAAATAACTCGTCTAATTCTTGATATCTTTCGGTTTTATTTATATATTCTGTAATTATTGATTTCACTTGATCTCACCATTATATTTATTCATTACGTTATCAAATCTTGAACTTTCAATAAATGCTTCGACAGCTCGAGCTGCATGTTCGATGACTTTATCCATTGTTTTCATTTCTTCGGGTGAAAATTTTTGTAAAACATAATCTGGCACACTCATTCCATTCGTCGGACGATCTATACCAATACGAATGCGTTTAAATTCATTTGTGCCAATACGTTTAATGATGGACTTCATCCCATTATGTCCGCCTGCACTCCCTTTTTGACGCAAACGTACCTGACCTTGTGGTAAGTCTAAGTCATCGTATAAAACGAGTAAATCTTCAGGTTCCACATTATAGTATTCCATTAATGGACCGACTGCTTCACCAGATAAATTCATCATTGTCATGGGTTCGATAAACATGACCTTTTCATTGCCTAAGCGTTCAATCGTATAGGCGCCTTTGAATTTTTGTTTATCTAGCTCAAAGTGGTTGCTTTCTAATAAATGGTCAATCACTTCGAAACCGATATTATGTCGGGTCATTTCAAATCGTTTACCGATATTACCCAAACCCACAATACATTTCATATATGCTAACCCTCCTTAGTCGTTGTTTATGTATAGTGCATATGTATATTGCATAAAATAATTGCTCTATTCGTTATGTCTACCATGCATTTTGATACATGGCTCTTCTTAATCGTACCGCTTCTCATGAAACTACATCTGTTGTAGAAGCGTCCTTGTATATCATTTCGGTATCATTTTAATAGTAACATAAATTCACACATGAGCGTATGCGAAAGCAATGTAACTTTCAATACAACGAGAAAAGCATCTACTCCTATTCTTCATAAGAGCAGATGCTTTATTATCAAATGATTTAACTTCGACGTTCAGTCAGAAAGCGATTATTCTTTACCTTCTTCGTTTTGACCAGCAACTTCTGGTTCTTCAGGTTCTTGTTCGCCTTCCATTTCTTCAACTTCTTCTTCTGTTGGTTCATCAGTTGGAGGAACAACAGAAACGACTGTGTCGTTTTCATCATTTTCGATTGTGTAATCTTTAGAAGCTTTAAGTTCAGAAACTGAAATAGATTCGTTGATTTCTAAATTGCTGATATCTACTTCGATTTGTTCTGGGATATTGTCAGGAGTAGCTGTGATTTCAAGGTCGAATAGTGGTTGTTCAACAACGCCACCTTCTTTGGCACCTACAGCTTCACCAACTAATTGAACTGGTACTTCTACAGTACGTTCTTCAGTCATATTGATTGCTAAGAAATCAATGTGAGTGATTTTGTTTTTAAGTGGGTCGAATTGATAATCTGAAACCATGACTTTGATTGTTTTAGAACCAACGCCTAGGTCGATAACACCGTTACGACCAACTTCACGAATGACTTTGATGAATTCAACTTCATCTACTTTTACAGAAACGTTTTTAGTACCGTAACCATATACAATGCCAGGTACTTTACCTGCATTTCTAAGTGCTTTTAAGTCTGAACGTGTTTGTTTACCTTGACGGATAATAGACTTCAATGCAGTCATTATATATTTCCACCTTTCAAATATTGCTCTGATCGAGCTCCTCACTTGCCCATCAACATCTATCGTTGCTTGCAAGTGTTTATTCGTCCGTAAAATAACGAACGTACACATTATACACGGTAGTTAACTTTTAGTCAAATAGTACACTAACAGATTCACGTTCATAAACACGGACAATAGCTTGAGCAAGTAGTCCAGCTACTGATAATTGTTTTGTGTTTTCCGGTTTTTGAGAATCATCAAGTTGAATTGAATTTGTGACAACTAATTGTTTGATCGCTGAATTTTCAATACGATCTTTGGCAGGGCCTGATAATACAGGGTGAGTACAGCAAGCATAAACTTCTTTTGCACCTTTATCCATCAATGATTGTGCAGCTAATGTAATTGTACCTGCTGTATCGATAATGTCATCAATGATAATAGCAGTACGTCCTTTGATTTCACCCACGATGCTCATCACTTCTGCAACGTTTGGTTTTGGACGTCGTTTATCAATGATGGCAATCGGTGTTTTTAGGAAGTCTGCAAGTTTACGTGCGCGCGTCACACCGCCGTGGTCCGGAGATACAACGACACATTCATCCATGTCGATATCTGTGCTGTTTTTGAAATAGTTCGCTAAAATAGGTACACCCATTAAGTGGTCGATTGGAATATCGAAGAAACCTTGAATTTGAGGTGCGTGTAAGTCTAACGCAATCATGCGGTCTGCACCTGCTGTTTCGATTAAATTCGCTACGAGTTTGGCTGTGATTGGTTCACGGCTACGTGCTTTTCTATCTTGACGTGCATAACCATAATAAGGAACAACGATGTTAATATTTGCCGCTGATGCACGTTTACATGCATCGATCATAATAAGTAATTCCATCAAATGTAGGTTAACTGGGTTTGATGTTGGTTGAATAATAAATACGTCGCAACCACGAATACTTTCTTCAATGTTGATTTGGATTTCTCCATCGCTAAATCGTTTAACTGAACATTTACCAAGTTCAATACCGACATGGTCCGCTACCTCTTGTGCTAACGGTTCATTCCCCTTTAGTGAAAAGATTTTTAAAGAAGAATTCTTATATTCGTTGTTTAACATTTTAATAGTCCTCCAATTAGTTAATTCAATTCATTTATCGCATGAGCAATGTGACACGATTATGATTGTGGCTCGTTCGTTGTGCGCGTGCATTTTCTCTAACTTATCTATTAGCTACAACAGCTATATATTCTATTTATTCAAGTTGATTAAGATTTATAATATCCTTCTTTAGTTGTCTGTCTGCTTCTTGCAATCGCAAAGCTATCATCTGGCACTTCATCTGTAATGACAGAACCTGCAGCAGTGAGTGCGCGATCTCCTACGCTCACAGGTGCGATCAGGTTCGTATTACATCCGATAAAGGCATCTT
>NZ_LLER01000002.1 GCF_001500315.1 Staphylococcus auricularis
AATGAAACACGCAATCAATACGGCGGTAGCGTGAAACCTAACAACATTAAAGAATACATGGGTCAAGATGACATCGATGGTGCGTTAGTTGGCGGAGCTTCACTTAAAGTTGAAGACTACGTACAATTGTTAGAAGGTGCAAAATAAGATGGCGAAACAACCTACTGCACTCATTATTTTAGATGGTTTTGCGAATAGAGAAAGCGAACATGGGAACGCCGTAAAACAAGCGCACAAACCTAACTTTGACAGATATTATAATGCCTTTCCTACAACTCAAATCGAAGCAAGTGGCTTAGATGTTGGGTTACCAGAAGGTCAAATGGGTAACTCAGAAGTAGGACACATGAACATTGGTGCAGGCCGCATCGTTTATCAAAGTTTGACACGTATCAATAAATCGATTGAAGACGGTGAGTTCTTCGATAATAGTGTGCTCAACCAGGAGATGGATCATGTGCTTGATCATGACTCAGCGCTTCACGTATTTGGCTTATTATCAGATGGTGGTGTTCACAGCCACTATAAACATCTTTTTGCAATTCTAAAATTAGCGAAACAACGTGGCGTATCTCAAGTTTATGTTCATGCGTTCCTAGATGGTCGTGACGTCGATCAAAAATCAGCACTCAAATATATCGAAGAAACAGAAGCACAATTCGAAGCACTCGGCATCGGACAATTCGCATCTGTCTCTGGTCGTTATTATGCGATGGACCGTGATAAACGTTGGGAACGTGAAGAACGCGCTTATAACGCCATTCGTAATTTCGACGGACCAGTATATGAATCTGCTAAAGCAGGTGTAGAAGCCAATTACGATAATGATTTAACAGATGAATTTGTCGAACCGTTCATCGTTGAAGGACAAAATAATGGCGTGAATGACGGAGATGCAGTCATTTTCTATAATTTCCGTCCAGACCGAGCTGCTCAACTATCAGAAATCTTTACAAATAAAGCATTTGATGGCTTTAACGTCGAACAAGTCAATGACCTATACTATGCGACATTTACAAAATACAACGATGATGTCGATGCAGCAATCGTATTTGAAAAAATTGATTTAGTGAATACTATTGGTGAAGTCGCACAGGACAACGGCTTAACACAATTGCGTATCGCAGAAACAGAGAAATATCCACACGTGACTTACTTTATGAGCGGTGGACGCAACGACACATTTGAAGGTGAACGTAGACGTTTGATCGATTCACCTAAAGTCGCTACGTATGATTTGAAACCTGAAATGAGTGCATATGAAGTTAAAGATGCACTATTAGAAGAATTAGACAAAGGTGATTTAGACCTTATTTTACTCAACTTCGCTAATCCTGATATGGTCGGCCACAGTGGTATGTTAGAACCGACAATTAAAGCGATTGAAGCGGTTGATGAATGCTTAGGTGAAGTCGTAGATAAAATCTTAGACATGGATGGCTATGCGATCATCACTGCAGACCACGGTAACTCTGACATGGTCTTAACCGATGATGATCAACCGATGACGACACATACAACAAATCCTGTCCCAGTGATCGTGACGAAAGATGGCGTCACATTGCGTGAAACAGGCCGCCTTGGCGATTTAGCACCAACATTATTAGACTTAATGCAAGTGCCACAACCAGAAGAAATGACAGGCGAATCACTCATCAATCACGAATAATCTCAATCAATTGTTTTGTATCTCAACATGAGCAAGCTATAATAAAATTGAAATAGCTGATTCAACTATTTATATAAGGAGAATGATATTATGCCAATTATTACAGACGTATATGCACGTGAAGTCCTTGATTCACGTGGTAACCCAACTGTTGAAGTTGAAGTATTAACAGAAAGCGGTGCATTTGGACGCGCACTCGTACCATCAGGTGCCTCTACAGGTGAACATGAAGCGGTTGAACTTCGCGATGGAAATAAAGATCGTTATCTTGGTAAAGGTGTGACTAAAGCCGTAGATAATGTGAACGAACTCATCGCTCCAGAAATTTTAGAAGGTGAATTCTCAGCATTAGATCAAGTTTCTCTTGATAAAATGATGATTCAATTAGACGGTACAACAAACAAAGGTAAACTCGGTGCGAACGCTATCCTTGGTGTTTCTATCGCTGTAGCACGTGCTGCTGCTGACTTCTTAGGCCAACCACTTTATAAATATTTCGGTGGTTTCAACGGTAAACAATTACCAGTACCTATGATGAATATCGTCAACGGTGGTTCTCACTCAGATGCGCCAATCGCATTCCAAGAATTCATGATCTTACCAACAGGTGCAGATACATTTAAAGAATCACTTCGTTGGGGTGCAGAAATCTTCCATAACTTAAAATCAATCCTTAAATCACGTGGTTTAGAAACTGCAGTCGGTGACGAAGGTGGTTTCGCGCCTAAATTTAAAGGTACAGAAGACGCTGTAGAAACAATCCTTGAAGCAATCAAAGCAACTGGACTTACTCCAGGTGAAGATGTGTTCTTAGGCTTTGACTGTGCATCATCAGAATTCTACGAAGATGGTGTTTATGACTACACTAAATTCGAAGGTGACCAAGGTGCAAAACGCAGCGCTGAAGAACAAGTGGATTATCTTGAAAAATTAGTGAACGACTACCCAATCATCACAATTGAAGATGGTATGGATGAAAATGACTGGGATGGTTGGAAATTATTAACTGACCGCATCGGTGACCGTGTTCAATTAGTAGGTGACGACTTATTCGTTACAAACACAGCTAAATTAGCTGAAGGTATCGAAAAAGGTATCGGTAACTCAATCCTTATCAAAGTAAACCAAATCGGTACATTAACTGAAACATTTGATGCGATTGAAATGGCTCAAAAAGCAGGTTACACAGCAGTTGTTTCACACCGTTCAGGTGAAACTGAAGATACAACCATCGCTGACATCGCTGTAGCGACAAATGCCGGTCAAATCAAAACAGGTTCTCTATCAAGAACTGACCGCATTGCGAAATACAACCAACTTCTACGCATTGAAGACGAATTATACGAAACAGCTAAATTCGACGGCATTAAATCATTCTATAATTTAGAAAAATAAACACTTTAATATAGTGTAAAGATTAATCATTTCAAGTCCCTGCTAGGATGCCTAGTAGGGACTTTTTGTGTTGGCGAACTGACCAGCTTGAGAGGCACGCTTGATGACCTCATTCATCACGTTGATTACCCGGGTAATAAGATTGTATTCAAAGCTGCCACATGCACGACTTTTTTAAAACGCTTACCATTCATCTTTAAATCATAAACTGTTATAATGATGAGAGTAGTTTACTGAAAGGAAGGCCTGTTGCACAAATGGAGAATAACGAAAAAACGAGAGAAGAAAAGACAGGTAATTTTATAGCGTATGCGTCGTTAATTATGGCGATATTAATGGCTATTCATCTCTTTGTCGTGTTAGATTATCAAGTCGTCAGACAAATGCTTTTAGATAGTAGCCAGAAACCCACAGACAATGCGATAGGTCAAATTATTAACAGCTTCCGCTTTACAGGTGTCATGTACACGATTGCGTATGCGACAGGTATACTCGCAATTTGGAGCAGACATATGTACTTGTGGTGGTTCCTCTTTGTCGTTTATACTACAAACGTATTAACAAATTTAGTCAATCTCAATATGATGTTAAGTGCAATCGCCACACAAAAAACATGGCTTGCGACAATGCCAATTATCATCGTGCTAACCGTTTCTATCATTTTAGCGATCTGGATGGTCGTTGTCTCAGTTAAACGTAAAAGCACATTTAATAGATAATTGATAATTGTCCATCGCATGTGATATAATGCAGGGCGTATATTATGAATGGAGGACAAAATGTATGCATACACTTTTTACAGTTTTACTAATCATAGATTGTATTGCATTAGTCACTGTTGTGTTACTCCAAGAAGGTAAAAGTAATGGACTATCTGGTGCGATAAGCGGTGGCGCCGAACAATTATTTGGTAAACAAAAACAACGCGGTATCGATTTGTTTTTGCATAGAGTTACAATTGTATTGTCCGTCATTTTCTTCTTGTTAATGATTGCGATTAGCTATTTCGGATTTTAGTCTCATAGCGCAATGATATGGACGTAGATAATAGAAAAGCACATATCCATGCGATCATTACATAGGATGTCACTGAGTGTGAAAGAGAAAATCAGCGATAATGTTGCAAGGCAGGACTTGGAAATCTCATGTTACACGTGTACAATGGATCAATCCGTTGTAGTCGGCTACTTGATCGTGAACGTTCAAGTTGGCAAAGATAGATTTCTGTCTTGCCTCTTTTTTTATTTCTTTAAATATAAATGATAAAATAATAGTAATCCATGTTAACCGAGATCACTTACGCCGTTTAGCGCAATAGGGTGGGATCAAGGGAAAGGAAGGGACGTATTGCCTATGAAATTACCTGAACCATTTTTCTTTGAAGAAGGACAACAAGCAGTCTTGCTGCTACATGGTTTTACTGGTAGCTCAGCCGATGTCAGACAGCTCGGCCGTTATTTACAAAAGCAAGGTTACACATGTTATGCACCCCAATATGAAGGACATGGCGCACCGCCAGAAGAGATCCTCCATTCAAGTCCACACGTCTGGTTTAAAGATATGTTAGATGCTTATGACTTTTTAGTCGATCAAGGTTACGACGATATCGTTGTAGCTGGGCTATCGCTCGGTGGTTGCTATGCCTTAAAATTAAGCTTAAACAGAAATGTAAAGGGTATTATAACAATGTGTGCGCCTATGTATATCAAGACAGAAGGTGCCATGTTTGAAGGCGTATTAGATTATGCCCGTAATTTCAAAAAGTACGAAGGGAAAGATCAAGCGACCATCGATCAAGAGATGGAAGCCTTTCATCCAACAGAAACACTTCGCGAATTACAAAGCCAAATTCAAGATGTGCGAGATCACATTGACGAAGTGATGGATCCGATCTTTGTCGTTCAAGCAGAACAAGATAAAATGATTAACACAGACTCAGCGAATATCATTTATGATGAAACGGACGCTGAAACGAAATCCATTAAATGGTATCATAACTCAGAGCACGTCATTACAATTGGCAAAGAAAAAGAACAATTATTTGAAGACATTGAACAATTCTTAAAATCTATTGATTGGGATATGTAAGCACATTAAAGTGCGAGAACCAAAATACACAACGAACACATTCATTATAGACCCAAGTCACAACACACACGCAATTAATGAGAAAGGAGGGGCATGATGAATTTAAAGCAATCCGTTGAAGAAATTATCAAACAACCTGACTATGAACCGATGTCTGTTTCAGACTTTCAGGATGCATTAGGTTTAGACAGTGCTGACTCATTTAGAGATTTAATAAAGGTATTGGTGGAACTCGAACAAAACGGTCTCATCGAACGGACGAAGAAAGATCGTTATCAACGTAAGGAAAAAAGTAAAGATAAAACACATCAATTGGTCAAAGGGAAACTCAGCCAGAATAAAAAAGGCTTCGCATTCTTAAGACCTGAAGAGGAAGATCGTGAAGATATCTTTATCCCACCAAACAAGATCAATCGTGCACTCGACGGCGATACGGTACTCGTTGAACTTCAACGCTATAAAGGTAAGATTGAAGGCGAGGTCAAACAAATTGAACAACATTCTGTGACACAAGTGGTCGGTACCTACAGTGAAGCAAGACATTTCGGCTTTGTCATTCCGGATGATAAACGGATTATGCAGGATATCTTTATTCCAAAAGGTCACCACTTAGGTGCAGTCGACGGCCACAAAGTGTTAGTACAAATTACGAAATATGCTGATGCGACCGATAATCCAGAAGGTCAGATTTCTGCAATCTTAGGCCATAAAAATGACCCAGGTGTCGATATTCTTTCTATCATTTACCAACATGGGATTGAAATTGAATTCCCAGATAATGTGTTAGAAGAAGCGGAAAATGTACCCGACGAAATTAAACCAGAAGAAATTAAAAATCGTCGTGATCTCCGTGATGAGTTAACGATTACGATTGATGGCGCAGATGCGAAAGACCTTGACGATGCGATCAGTGTTAAAGCGTTAAATAATGGCCATACGCAATTGACCGTCAGCATTGCGGACGTCAGCTATTATGTCACAGAAGGTTCAGCCCTTGATCAAGAAGCCTACGAACGTGGTACAAGTGTTTACCTCGTCGATCGCGTCATTCCAATGATTCCACACCGTTTAAGTAACGGTATTTGTTCATTAAATCCAAACGTGGATCGACTTACACTCAGCTGTCGCATGGAACTCGATCAAAAAGGTAATGTCGTGAAACATGAAATCTTTGATAGTGTCATCAATTCTAATTATCGAATGACTTACGATGCGGTAAATAAAATCATTACCGATCATGATGAAGCAACACGCCAACAATATGCAGAACTGACGCCGATGCTCGATTTAGCACAAGACTTATCTAATCGCTTAATTGATATGAGACGCCGTCGTGGTGAAATTGATTTCGATATCAGTGAAGCACAGGTCATTGTGGATGAAGATGGTATTCCGACTGATATTCAATTAAGAAATCGCGGTGAAGGGGAGCGCTTAATCGAATCCTTCATGTTGGCAGCGAACGAAACCGTTGCGGAACACTTTAACCGTATGGAAGTGCCATTCATTTACCGTATTCACGAACAACCGAAATCAGATCGTCTCACTCAGTTCTTCGAGTTTATTACTAACTTCGGTATTGTCGTACGTGGTACAGGTGAAAATATTCATCCATCAACACTGCAAAAAATTCGCCAAGAAGTAGAAGGTAAACCAGAACAAATGGTTATTTCTACGATGATGTTACGCTCTATGCAACAAGCGCGTTATGAAGATACCAACTTAGGCCACTTCGGTTTATCTGCAGAATATTATACGCATTTCACATCACCAATTAGACGTTATCCAGACTTAACGGTTCACCGTTTAATTCGAAAATATCTCATCGATAACTCTATGGATGGTAAAGAAAAACATGAATGGGAAGAAAAACTCCCAGAAATTGCAGAACATACCTCACAACGTGAACGCCGTGCCATAGATGCTGAACGCGACACAGACGAATTGAAAAAAGCTGAATACATGGTGCAACACATCGGCGAAGAATTCGAAGGTGTTATCAGTTCAGTCGCAAACTTCGGTATGTTTATCGAATTACCGAATACAATCGAAGGTATGGTCTCTGTAGCGAATATGACAGATGATTTCTATCACTTTGATGAACGTCACATGGCAATGATTGGTGAGCACAGTGCGAAAGTGTTCAAGATCGGTGACACAGTGAAAATTAAAGTAACCAACGTCGATGTCGATGAACGCATGATTGATTTCCAAATCGTAGGAATGCCGTTACCGAAAAATAATGGTAAGCAACGCCCAGCTCGTGAAAAAACAATCCAAGCGAAAACACGTGGTAAAGCTGGAAACGATAAACAAAATAAATCTAAAAATAAAAACAAGAAGAAACAACGTAAAGGTAAAAACCAACGCAAACGTGAAAAGAAAGGCAACAATCAACACAAACCATTCTATAAAGACAAAAACATCAAGAAAAAAGCACGGAGAAAGAAAAAATAATTCAACAAAGAGGTGACACGTAATGGCGAAGAAAAAGAAAAAATCACCGGGCACACTAGCTGAAAATCGTAAAGCGAGACATGATTATAATATTGAAGATACGATTGAAGCGGGTATTGTGCTTAAAGGTACAGAAATTAAATCCATTCGTCGTGGCAGTGCCAACTTAAAAGATAGCTACGCACAGGTGAAACGTGGTGAAATATATCTTCAAAATATGCATATCGCACCCTATGAAGAAGGCAATCAATTTAATCATGATCCACGTCGACCAAGAAAATTACTCTTGCATAAACGCGAGATCGCCAAATTAGGTAACCAAACGCGAGAAGTAGGTTACTCTATCGTACCGTTGAAGCTCTATTTGAAACACGGTCATTGTAAAGTGTTAATCGGTGTAGCACGAGGTAAGAAAAAATATGATAAACGTCAAGCACTGAAAGAAAAAGCAATGAAACGTGACGTAGATAGAGCGATGAAAGACCGTTATTAAGCGAAACCGTTGCTTAATATGAAAGATTTTGGTACGATAATATGTGCTTTCTGTTAAAAGGTTAAGAAGTTGTAAAATTTTCGTTAATCCCTTTCAGAAAGTACATGTCATTTTTTATAACGGGGGCGTTCTTGGATTCGACAGGGGTCCCCCGAGCTTATTAAGCGTGTCGGAGGGTTGACTCCGTATCAACACATTCAGTTAATAATAACTGGCAAATCAAACAATAATTTAGCAGTAGCTGCGTAATAGCACTCTGCATCGCCTAACAGCATCTCCTATGTGCTGTTAACGCGATTCAACCCTAAGTAGGATACGCTAGACACTGCCGCTTGAAGTCTGTCTAGAAGAGATTCAAACAAGCTAGCATGATGTTGGTCGTCTATCACCGTGCATCATGCGAAATTCCGAGATAGACTACACACGTAGAAAGATTTGTATCAGGACCTCTGGACGCGGGTTCGAATCCCGCCGTCTCCACTTTGATATTTTTTAATATAGCCTAAAACCTTGATATTACAGGGTTTTAGGCTTTTTGTTTTGTGACAAAACATAACAAAAATGAACTATTTTGGCACAAATCTGGCACAAAAAACACTCTTCATATAATAAAGGGGTGGATCTAACAGGTGTCAAAAAGTGTCGAGAAAACAATTCTCTGACTCGTTGACCTTGCTCTTTTTTTATGTTCATAAAGCAAATGCAAGTAAGGGTCGAGTATCTGATAAATTGTCGCATGTCCCAATAAATAAAAAGAGAACTTGGATTTGTATGAATGGCCTCAAATAAAAGAAAAATAGTAGCTCATCGAGTTACTTTATTATTAGAAAATGAAAACAGTGGTTATTGCTATCATTTACAGCAAATAACCACTGTTTTTTCTGAAGTAATAACGTTTTGTCCTAACATCAAATAATAGACTTTATATTTTTAATAAATAGATCAAACGAATCTTTCGTAATATTCATGCGTATTGAAAATCCTGAGTCAGTAGCTATATTCGTATGAATTAAACCGGAATCAAAATTTATATATAAAATCAAATCATTATTGTTTAACTGAATAACTGTTAACCAAAAATCTGGCTCAATAAAGAAGTAGTCAGGGGAGTCATTGGTAAAATTACTAATATTTAAGTTTAAAATATCATCTTCAAAGAGCATAATTTCTCTTTTGATACTAGAGTTTTCATAAGTAATAATCATATTGAAGTAGATATGTTTCATATCATCAATAGTTTTTGATTCTGTATGGTCTAGTGATAAAAGTATATTGTTTTCTTTAAAAGATACATCTTTTAATACTGTTGGATTTATAGACAATGATTAGAGCCCCTTTCTCCAGACTTTATTGGACTATTTTGTTTGTAAGTAGTAACAACTGTTATACAAGATTTGTCTAATACTAAAGTTGTTTTAGAATTTTTATCATACAGTATTTTAGCACCAGTTTCTTTATCAGTGTACTTTTGACCATATCTCATTGCATGAGCAAACTGTTGTTTTGTAATTACTCTTTGACCAGTTTGTTGTAAAGCATGCTTAGTAATTTTCTTAACAAGATGTTTACCCCCCTTGATTAATAACTAAGCTAGTTACAGCTGAGGCTAAATAAGGAATTAACGGAGTGATACGCAGAGTAATAACTCTCTCATCAATGTCATCGTTAATTATATTATGTAATTCAGCTAATTCTTTATCAGATAACTTCGGGTGTATTATTTAATGTATTTCATAGCCAAAGTATTGTCAGGATCTTTTTCGAGTACTTTATTTGCAACTAATTTAATATGCTCCTTAGAAATCATGTCAAAATCAGGTTCTCCCAGTATTTCTAAAAATTCATTTATCAACTTTTCATCTTCAAAATGTGAAAGCTCTAGTGACTGCCAATAGTGATAATATGCTAGGTCATAAGCATGTTCCAAATAATTAAAGTGAAAATGAAAAATACTTCCAGCCATTTCATGATATTCAATCGTATTGATTTGCAAGATTTGATAAATAAAATACTAAATTTTCATTAGCAATGTTATTAGACATAAAATAAGTTGAAACATTATCTAACTGATTAGTTTTTAGTATATCTTGTAATTCTTGTGGTAGTAGTTTTAGTAAAATGTTCATACTTGTCATTTGTTTAACCAATCCGTTCGTTTATTTAATAATTCTTATGAAAAAGATAATTAAAGGTATTTCGAGTAAAATTATCCTACATTTTTCTGTGATATTTGAAATAATTATTTCATATTCCTCTTTTACATGTTTCGTACTATGTAAAACAAAAAGTTTCATTTAAGCAATTATTCGTTGCAGTTAGCACAAAGTTTCAAGCAGTATAATAACGAATTATTTTAAAGTAAAATTTCAGTAAAAACATCTTATTGCTTTAAGGCTGTAGCGTGTTTATACTCTATTTAAATAATAGTAGAGTAGAGGTCATGAAATGCTATACGAAGAAGAACTTTATTATTTAAAGCAACTTATAGCCACTATTTATAGTAAAATGAAATGCTACCATGATGAATTTGTTTCTGCAACACAATTTCGTTATAACTTAAAAAAGACGTGCGTGTATGACGTTTTTGATTATACTAAAATGGAGATAGACGAGCGAGTTATACAAACGATATATTTGTTCCAGGATTTAGTGAAAAAAGATAAGATTGAAATTATACGTGAAGAATTATTTGAATTGGATATTAATAGAAGATTAAAGAACAGCTGATCAATCCATCTTAAATTGTTTAAATATTTAGTCAAAGAGGGCGGAGGTAAATATCCGATAAATAAGTGTTTAAACGACTTATTAGGTTATAGGTTTATTTTTCATAGTGATTTAACTCTCGATGACGTTTATAGGGAGATAGAGCACTATATAAATGAAAACTATAGTGATAATATGGTCAAAATCCAAAATGCTAGTAAATTAGATTATAAAGCTTTACACATATATTTTAAAATCAGCAATCAGTGTTTTCCTTGTGAATTACAAGTGTGGCTTCAAAAAGATCATAGTAATAATGTAAAGTCACATCGAATACAAAAACAAGCTTATTTAGATTGGAATATATACGAAAGAGATGTGCTAAATGCTAAGCGAGAAGGTGAATTTGATGTTTTATAAACACTATTTAATCTTTCTGGAAAACGAAAAAGTGGGTAGAAGACAGGCATTTCACAAATTGATACAACAAGAAAGTGATTTTGATAATATAAATAGTTATGGCTCCCAATTAGATCATTTAGGTCTTGAATATTATACACATATAATTAGTACTTCGTATCAATCAATATCAAGTATTGAAGATAAGGATAGTTTTTTTAGAGATATCGATTACTATGAAGATTTTGAAGAATTTTTAGAGGTTGCTAAAACTACACAAAGTCTATGTGCGATGGATGTGGCGAGATATATTTTAATGCTTCAGCCTACAACTCCATTAAAATTACAAAAATTGCTCTACATTGTTTACGAACGCTATATTTTACAATTTCAAACGCCATTATTTAATGAAGCGTTTTTAGCTTCTAACTACGGTCCAATCATCATTGAAGACTATGATGCATCTCAAAAAGAAAATCAATTACTTTCAGTAGAAGATGATCAATCCATTTTTAGTATGTCAGACAAAGCAACCTTGCCGATAAAATATAAAATTTCTCGTCTCAAAAATAGTGTTTATTTAAGAGAGTTAGTTCAAAGTGTCATAGCAGAATATAAGGACTATAGTGCAGAGGATATGTTAAACATCATTCAATCAAACGATACAGCTTAGTCTAGAGCACATGATTATGCACAAAATGAAACAATGTCTACAGAATTGATTAAAGAAGCTGAACCTGTAAAATACGCTATTAATTAAAAAAACGTGACAATATATTTTATAAAGTATGGTACAATTTTCATATTTCATGTATAAGCATCATAAGGAGTAGTATAGTTAATAATGAGGTGAACAATACAGTGAACAAAAAAATAGAATAATTTATAAAAATAAAGGCCCTTCACTGTAAAATATATGAAAGCAACAATAAATGTAAGAAAAACAACTAAAAAAGAGAAAGTGGAATTTTTAAGATCTTTATTCATCCTTATAACTGTCATTTTATTAATTAAATGGTTGAAATCGTGACAAATAAGTCATTTCGTATATGCTAAACACGTGTTAATTCGATGTTTTAAAAAATTAATTTCAAAAATAGTTTTACATTTACGACAAATGCGTGTATAGTGAGAGTTAAGTAATAAAAGAACGTGAAATTGATTGTGAGTTATTTGTTTAGAATATTCTCCTTTTAATGAAATGTATTTGTTACAAAAATTTCGTGCAAAAGCACATGGAGGTATTTTAGATGAATAGCGGTACAGTTAAATGGTTTAATGCAGAAAAAGGTTTTGGATTTATCGAAAGAGAAAATGCGAATGACGTATTCGTACACTTCTCAGCAATCCAAGGCGAAGGATACAAAACGTTAGAAGAAGGCCAAAATGTTGAATTCGACATCGTTGAAGGTGACCGTGGCGAACAAGCAGCTAACGTTGTTAAAATGTAATTAAACTTAAATTTAATAGATCGTAGCCCTTTATTAGGGCTGCCCTCAAACTGCCGATTGCGCGATGGACGTTATTGGCAGTTTTTTTGTGTCTTATAAATTTTATTCTGATAGGGGATTTAAAATTTCCATCTTTCTATACGTTTAAATTACCGTAATAAAAAATTCTGCCATGTTTGTACATGACAGAATGGGGTGGGGGCGACATAGTAGCACGCCCCTTATTATTCGGCTGTTTTCAACCCGCGGATTAAAGCTGCTGAGAAGTCTTCCATTGCTTCACTGTAATTGTCTGGATTCTCTCTTGAAGCGCGTGTGAGTTCATCGTCTTTAAAGAATTCTCTGCGCAAGCCTTCGGAGATTTCCAATTGCACACCGTTACTGCTTTCGTATTTATTAGTAATGTTCAGGTGAGATTCACCTTCTAAAGCTTTCGGCGCTTTTTTTACAGTGAAATTGGCGTTTTCTAATTCTTCTCTAATTGATTTCTTCAGTGTCGCGTCTTCACCGCCCATGTAGACGACGGATTCATCGCTATCCATGCCGTGTAAAGACACCACGACTTTGGAACGTTTAATCATACGGATTAAGCGTGGTTCGTTAAACTCTGTAGATGTGACGTGTAATCTTGAGTTATGCTCTTTTAATAAACCTCTAAAGGTATACATATTGTATTCGCCTTTGTCAGCGGTCACTTTCGCAAGTTCAGTTGTCCCGGGCTCAATGCCTCCACCATGAATCGCTGTGATGAGAATATCACTATCAGCGTTTTGATGATCAATCTGATAATCTTCACCTTCAGTATTATCTTTCTTCATTTCTTTGAAGTTCTCATAATAATCGGATGAAGTATGATTTTCATTCGAAAAAGGTTTTGCAAAATAAACATAAGCTGCTAGTGCGATGAGGCCAATGACGAGAATTATCGTTAATACAAAGAATATGTAAGAATAAATTTTTTCTCTTCTCATAATTACTCCAGAAATTATTTGATATATCACTATAATTATAGCAGAAAGAAGGTGCAAAACCATATGTATTTTTCATAAAGTTTTGAGCGGTTATATCAGTTTTCGGAGTAGAGAAACCATTTGTGAATTTATACACACCTGATCACAAATTATGTTAAAAATCTACTAAATACTAAGGAGAATAACAGACCTAACGCGCCAAATATGAGTAGCATGACCGTCACACCTAGTAGAGATTCTTTCGATTCTTGGCCGCGTTTTGTTAAATAGAGTGTCAGTGTGATCCCACCAATAATTAAAAAGATGATGGACACCCATAACACGACTGTGAAATGTTGACTCATGACGACACCTCCTAGATTGTACAACTTATCGTAGTTGATACTGCGGATAATGATTAATTCCAATCATACCACTCTTTCTTTACACATAACAGTACAGCGCAATCAAGACACTGACGATAAGATGAAGTTTAGTTTCAATCACTAGCGGCTATATAAGTCACAGGTAAAAAATTGTCACCGTCGATCTGACAACATTACGGGAGGTGAAATCAGTGAGAGAGGTAAACAAAGTCATCTACATCGTACTTGCTTTCCTACTTGGTGGATTCGGTATCCATAATTTTTACGCTGGTAAAATAGGACTTGGTATCTTATTCTTACTTTTCTTCTGGTTAGCAGGTATTACTCACATCATTGCAATCATTCAAGGTATCTTAGCGATATTTAAAAAATCAGATAAAAATGGGAATATACAAGTTTAATTAGACATGATTAACAGCTTCATAAACCTAAAAATTCGTATTGCGCCATCATTCAACGATGGGTGATACGAATTTTTTATACATTATTTTAATATATTCCGTTGTGATTCATAAAATTTATTTTTTGAGAGAAAATGAATGGCTTAAACTTTACATAAAGTTTAGTTTGAAATAAAGTTTAAATCATATTCGTACGTTATACTTTGTGTAACACCTTGTCGAATAGTGAGAAATAAAATAGAGAAAACAACATGTGTTGTGAAGTTTGGATTCATTGAAGAGAGAAAATCCATTTAGGGGTGAGGGTATGTCATTTTATGATTTCGCTGTTGATTTTATCGGTGATGACACGCCGTTAGGTACACTGGCTCTGTCAATCACCTTGGATAAAGATTTTCCTAGAAATGAAACAAATCATCAAAGACTGAGTGATTACTTTTACGGTACATATGTAGACCACGAATTGCTAGAAATAGCAAATCGTGCTTTAAGTTTATATCTATATAATAAAGCGGTAGAATTTTAATTAAGATTCGTAGCACCAATTTTGTGCAGTGAGCGCGTCCCACACGTCTTGGGTTTTGAAGTTGATTTCATCGTTGTATTCATTAAAAGGCTCTAATATACCTTGACGCATCCAACTATTAATTAATGCATTCGGTACACCATCTAAGACCATTTCACTTTTGCTAACTAACAAACACTCCCATTCTAATGAAATATTTGTAAGGTTTACATATTTACATGTATCTAGCTCTTGCAACGGTCTCCCTCCTTATTATTGAAGTTCGTGTATTAAGTTTTACCCATGTTGGCGGGAATAAAACCAGATTTAGGGAATTTGTAAAAAAACAGTAAAACTTTTTTCATTTAGTTTCATTTCGAGACATAGCTAGGGTTTACACCTTTTATTATACCAAAAAATCACTTTAAATGTTAAAAATATATAAAGACATCGCACAACTAAAATAAAAATTTAGAAGTAGGGAATATAAATATATAGATCACATTGGGAATGAAGACGAGGTGCACACACCTTGTCTTTTTGTGGTGAAATCGTTTTAAAAATCTTTGTATCGGTGGATGGATTATGCTATACTAGATCCACAACGATAAATGAAATAAAATATTATTACACTGAAGGGAATGTCAATGAAACTAGAAGAACATGCACAAATTTTACCTGGAGTCTTAACGTCACGGATTGTGGAAGACGAAGCGGGGATGCGTTATAAACTTTACGACAATCATGACTTTTATAAAGATGTATTTGCGCATGTCCCGGTGAAAGTGACACCGAAATATGTCAATGTCGCAGAGAAGAGTGCGAAAGTGATTGTGAAACATGGGAATGTTGTGATCAACTTAACACTCCAAAGAGCTGCGATGGTACATAATGATAACGCAACATTTTTAACCTTTAATTATGCACGCGTAGAATTGAATGATGAGATTGATCCACGATACTTTGTTTATTGGTTTAATCGTTCTAAAGAAGCACAGAATCAAATTTATCGTGCGGTCCAAAGCGGCACACAGACCAAAAAGATATCCATCAGCAGTATACGCGCGATGCACATCACGTTTCCTTCTATAGAGGAACAACGCATTATTGGGAAATTATTTGAAGCAAAAGCAAAAATGAAATTATTGAAACAACAACGCTATGATTTGGAAATGAAATACTTATCCGCAACATTATTTTAATTACTGGAGGAACAAATATGTCAGTCACTGAGAAACAGCGCCAGCAACAAGCTGAATTACACAAACATTTATGGAATATAGCGAATGAATTAAGAGGGAATATGGATGCGAGTGAATTTCGTAATTATATCCTCGGGTTGATCTTCTATCGCTTCCTATCAGAGAAAGCAGAAGAAGAGGTCGCAGAGGCACTTGCAGATGAAGATGTGGAATATGATGAAGCATGGGAAGACGATGAATACCGCGATGATTTAAAAGAAGAACTGCTAGATAATGTCGGTTATTACATCGAACCTCAAGATCTCTTTAGTACGATGGTGAAAGAAATCGAAAACCAAACGTTTGATATCGAACATTTATCACAAGCGATCCGAAAAGTTGAAACATCAACACTCGGACAAGATAGTGAAGAAGACTTTATCGGTCTCTTCAGTGATATGGATTTAAGCTCTACGCGTTTAGGAAATACCGTTAAAGAACGTACACAGCTTATTAGTAAAGTCATCGCTCACTTATCTGAAATACCTTTTGTTCATAGTGATATGGAAATCGATATGTTAGGTGACGCTTACGAATACCTCATCGGTCGCTTTGCGGCAAGCGCTGGTAAAAAAGCAGGGGAATTCTATACACCGCAACAAGTGTCTAAAATTTTAGCCAAAATCGTGACGCTTGGTCATGATAAATTAAGAAACGTCTATGACCCTACATGCGGTTCAGGCTCACTCCTACTTCGTGTCGGTAAAGAAGCAACAGTTTATCGTTATAATGGTCAAGAACGCAACAACACCACATATAACTTGGCGCGAATGAACATGTTGCTTCACGATGTACGTTATGAAAACTTTGATATTTACAACGGCGATACATTAGAAAATCCAGCATTTGAAGAAGAAAAATTCGATGCCGTAGTAGCCAATCCACCTTATAGTGCGAAATGGTCAGCAGATTCAAAATTTAATAATGATGAACGTTTCAGCAGCTACGGTAAACTCGCACCTAAATCTAAAGCCGACTTTGCCTTCGTTCAACATATGATTCATTATCTTGATGATGACGGTACGATGGCGGTTGTGCTTCCACATGGTGTGTTATTCCGTGGGGCTGCAGAAGGTACCATCCGTCAATATCTCATTGAAGAGAAAAATTATTTAGATGCGGTCATCGGCTTACCAGCTAATATCTTCTATGGAACAAGTATTCCAACATGTATTCTCGTATTTAAAAAATGTCGTAAAGCCGATCAAGATTTGCTATTTATTGATGCATCTAATGAATTTGAAAAAGGTAAAAACCAAAACCACTTAACCGACGAACAAGTTGAGAAAATCGTCAATACGTATGCGGAGAGAGAAACGATTGATAAATACAGCTACGCTGCTACGTTAGATGAAATTGAAGAAAACGACTACAACCTCAACATCCCACGCTACGTCGATACTTTTGAAGAAGAAGAACCTATCGATTTAGAACAAGTCCAACAAGACATTAACGACATCGATGATCAAATCGTAGACATTGAAAACGAAATCAACGGTTACCTCAAAGAACTAGGAGTGGCACAACATGACTGATGAAACAAAGCACGTACCAGAACTTAGATTTCCAGAGTTTAAAGATGAGTGGGTAAAAAATGAGATAGGAAAATATATTGATGAAATAAGAAAATTTGATACGCAACAAGATTCAGGTTTCCCAGTAGTTACTTCTTCAAGAAGAGTCTTATATAAACAGGATAATTATTTCGACGGGGAACGAGAATTTAGCAAGAAGAATGTTTTATATAGCGTAGTTCCACCTAATATGATTACTTATAGACATATGAGTGATGACAATATATTCAAATTTAATATAAATTTTTTTAATGAAAACGTACTTGTTAGTAAGGAATATCCAGTTTTTGATGTAAATGAATATGCAGATAAATTTTTTATCTTTTATGAACTGAATAACAATATTAGATTTTTGAAATTTTGCATTAAGCAAAAAAAGGGTGGAACTAGAACACGTTTGTATTTTAATGTTTTAAAAAAATATCAAACTTTTATTCCACATAAATCGGAACAACAAAAAATTGGTGATTTCTTCAGTAAACTCGACCGTCAAATTGAACTTGAAGAGCAAAAACTTGAGCAATTAGAAGCTCAGAAAAAAGGCTATATGCAAAAAATATTCTCACAAGAATTAAGATTTAAAGATGAGGATGGAAATGATTATCCCGAGTGGAAAGTTGAACAAATAGATAATATACTTTCTGAAAGAAAAACTTATCAAAAAAAAGAAAGTAATATACCACATGCAACTCTTTCTACTAATGGTATAAGTTTAAAAAGTGAACGATATGATAGAGATTTTTTAGTTAAAGATAAAAATAAGAAGTATAAAATCAGCAATAAAGATGACATTTGTTATAACCCTGCTAACTTAAAATTTGGTGTTATAACTAGAAATAAAATTGGGACAGTTATTTTTTCACCTATTCATATAACTTTTGAAGTTAATGAGAATTATGATCCTATTTTTATCGAAAAGATGATTACTAGATGGGATTTTATAAATAAAATTAGAAAGTTTGAAGAGGGTACTGTTTATGAAAGGATGGCAGTAAAACCTGAAGATTTCTTAACTTATGAAACGGCTATTCCATTTTTAGAAGAACAACAAAAAATAGGTGATTTCTTTAACGATTTTGACATATTAATCGAAAAGCAATCTCAAAAAATCGATTTACTCAAACAGCGTAAGCAAGGTTTCTTACAAAAAATGTTTGTTTAATTAAAAATAACCACAAAAATAAATGGGTCGGGACAGTCTCGTCGTGATTGGATTCATTAATATGAATATCCAACCATTACGAGGTGTCCCGACTTTTTTGTTATAAAGATACAAATAATAATCCGAAGCCAATGCAGCTGACGGCGAGTGCAAAGAAGTTTGCGAGTCGATCGCCGCGGATGAGCGCAAAGATATTAAATAGTACTACACCTAAGATAAATAGGCTGCATGCAATTTCGACATAGTTCCCTTTAAATACATCATTTAACACCAATAACGGTAAACTTAATGTCAGTAATGCGAGTAATAATGACAATAACGTTGTCGCATGTTTCAAAGTGTCCACTCCTCTTCTTCTCATTTCTTCATTATGGACAGGTGGAAATGAAATCTTTTTCTAAACAAACTCAGCGTTATTATATTGAATTTTTATTTGTTTGACAAATGTGAAGATGTGTTCCTTTGTTGAATCTTTTTTTAAACAGTAGCGATAGGGAATATTATGTCGAAGTGCAAATGGGCTTATTTATAAGTGATAGCTCAACCAGTGTTCATCAATGTAGTTGGAGTCGAGCTTGCGTGCGTTAGGTTCAAAGGCTAACATTTCGAAGTTATGTTGACTAAAGAATATTTTGGCGCTGATGTTATTAGAGGCAACGGATGTTAATAAGATTTCGATGTGCTTAGAGTTACAGAGTTCAATGATGTGATCAAATAATGCGGTAGCGATGATTTCTTCTTCTATGGTTGAGGTTGTTTTCGTAGCTAAGTTCTCCAAGTAAGCTTTGTGTTGTTCTCCTGATGATAGTAACAGTTTGAGACTGATGATACCAACCAGCTCTTCTCCATCGAAGGCACCGATGAATTGGTAGTTGAAGATGTGATTGGTGAGCAAAGTGGTGATGTAATCTTCTACAGAATCTTTAGATGTGTACAGGTTCCATGCGTAGACTTTGCATTTTTTCTTCGTACAGAGTTCAAGAAACTGTGTGTGGTTTAAGATTTCTTTTTGCGTTATAGTTCGAATTTCTAACATTGTAAACTTCACTCCTAATTGAAAAAACGTAACCATAAAGAATAAGAAATTTCAGATAATTAAACTTATCATAAAGGATAACTCTGTGGAGGACAACAGTATTTTTAAAATAATTTAGAAAATCTACATTAGAAGAGGTGAAATAATGAAAAATGTTCATACTTAATTCACAATTACATAGAGATAGGTCAGAAATGAGTGGAGAACTGCAGAAAAGTGAAAAAGTTTGTATTTGGCTTCATGCCTTTCATTTTCAAAAACAATATAAAAAAAGCGACTGAAAGACGAGTAGCAAATCTTTCAATCGCTCCTATTAACGTAAGTCGTGTATGATGCGTTGAAGTGAATTAACCTTCGACTTCAACGCTTAAGTTTGCTTCAATGTTACCGTTTGTTGCTTTAGAGTAAGGGCAGAATTCGTGTGCTTCTTGTAAATATTGTTCAGCGTCTTCTTGAGATACGACGTCTTTTACTTTAGCGTGAATGTCTACGCTTAATTTAGGACTTTCAACATCTGGATTAGGATCGTCTTCTAATCTAACTGTTAAAGTTACTTCTGGTTCTGCGCCTCTTACATTGTGTTGTTTTAAGATTAAATCGAACGCACCGTTGAAGCAAGATGCGTAACCTGCTGCGAATAATTGTTCAGGGTTTGTACCTTTTTCTGAATCTGCTTGAGCTGGAGGTATCACTGCTGTGTCAATCGCTTTATCGTCTGTATGCACATGACCGTTACGGCCACCAGTATTAATTGCTTTTGTTTCATATTGTACTGCCATTATTAAAACCTCCTAATTGTATTGCTTAATCTATGTCTACCCGGTAGCAACTTCGTTTAATCATGAGAGGGTTACTTCAACAATTAAATAAAGCGCTTTAATTACTGTCAGAACTTGACTATTTCATGTACAATAAAATTAAGCAAACGTACGAGAGAAAGGGTGGTTTGATGTCACACGTGGACATTGCGGTCACGATTGCACCAGCGCAACAACTCACAGATTCAATGCTCAGTGATTTGCACCAGTATCAAGCCGCTTACGATATCATTGAACTGCGTATAGATCAGTGGGAAAGTAATCCGATTGCGTTGCTAGAACGTGTGATTGAACAACTTACTTCGCTACAATTAGAAAAACGATTGCTTGTCACGTATCGCACGAAAGCACAAGGTGGTGCAGGTCAGTTAGAAGGGCAAGACTATTTGGAACTACTTCAACAATTATCAACATTTGAAGCGGTCGATATGATTGATGTGGAGTTTGATAAAGCCGCCGATAAAAATGCGTTAATTGACGTGGTTCAACAATTAGGTGAAACGCAAGAGGTCATCGTCTCATATCATGACTTTAATGGTACACCGACGTTAGATGAGCTGAAGCATCTATACTATCAAATGCATAAATTGAGCCCAGACTATTTAAAAGTCGCAGTGATGCCGAAAGATGCTCAAGACGTGTTGAACTTACTGTCAGCGATGGAACTGTCACAACGCACATTACCGCAGCATATCGTGGGTATTGCGATGTCTCAATTAGGTTTAGTCACACGTACCGCACAAGGTGTCTTTGGTGGCAGTATCTCGTATGGTTGTCTCGACGAACCGAAAGCGCCAGGTCAAATCCATGTCGAGAAGCTTAAGCAGTATTTAACAATGTATCGTTAATTTGATACGATACATAGAGTGATTTTTTATATTAATATCCTTTAAGAAGGGGCGAAAATAGATGGAATTACAAGAAGCAATTGCGAACAGAAGAAGTTATAAAAAATATAAACGTGATATGCAAATCGATGATGATGCATTACATGAAGCAATCAAACAAGCAGCCGATGCACCGAACCATAAATTCAGAGAACCTTGGAAAGTCGTTCATGTAACGAAAGATCATTTAGGTGACATGAGTAAACAATTATCACAAATTGCTTATCCAAACGATCCAGAAAAACAACAAAACCACTACAACGATGTAACAAAATTAGGCGGTATGCTCGTTGTTACCGCTCAACAAGATCCACGCCAAAAACAAAATCTTGAAAACTTCATGGCTGTGGGCGCATTTACACAAAACTTGCTCCTATTATTACATGAAGCAGGTATCGGTTCATGCTGGAAAACACCAACATTCATCTTTAATCCTGAAGTTAAAGAAATGTTTAATGTAGCAGCAGATGAAAGTATTGTTGGCTTCATCTATTTAACTGATATGGAAGAACGTGTGATGCATCGTAAACGTCATACAGACGATATCATTCGTACATTTTAAGCATTAAAAAGAGGCCGGGAACATCAATATATGTCCTGGCCTCTATTATATATTTGAATTCAATTATTTATTGAATGTGTCGTTTAAGAATGATTCGACTTGTTCTGGTGATTTGGCATTTGCTGAATGTAAGTGCGCTAATTTTTCACCGTTTTTGAAAACGAGTAGACTTGGGATACCCATCACTTCATTTTCTTCAGCGAGTGATTCGAATTGGTCACGGTCTACAGCATACCAGTTATAGTCATTATATTTTTCAATGATTGGATCAATCCAAAGATCCATTGCTTTACAATCGCGGCACCAGTCGGCTTCGAATTTGACAATCACGGGTTGATCGCTATTGATGACTTCTTTAAAGTTGTCTGTTGATTGAATTGCTTGCATGTATTGTATGCTCCTTTATACAAATTTGTCTTTATTATAACGGACAATGCTCATAAAGAAAAAAATATAGCTTAAAAAAAGAGATTTTTATTTTTTATTTTGATATATTAATGTTAATAAAAAGAGGAGGTACAGTTAATGATCAAATTTTATCACTACAAGAATTGTACGACATGTAAGAAAGCTGCCAAATTTTTAGACACTTATGGCGTGAGCTATGAACCGATCGATATCGTGCAACATACGCCGACTAAAAGAGAGTTTGAAGATATTCTTGAAAAAACACAGCTCGACATCAATAAATTATTCAATACCCGTGGTGCGAAATATCGTGAGCTCGGTCTCAAGGATAAATTAAAATCCATGTCAGATGATGAAAAGCTTGAATTATTAGCGTCTGACGGCATGTTGATTAAACGTCCATTAGCTGTAACTGATGATAAAGCGACGGTTGGTTTCAACGAACAACAATATCAAGACGCATGGGTAAACTAACAACAGAGATCGCTCAAAGTATTGTAAACGCTTAACAGAGCGCGGTGAACGAAAAGTTTATGCAAATTTTTTTGTTTAAAAAGTTGCTTGTAAATATATCATGTGGCATCATTAAGTATGTAAATAGATATTTTTTAGGAGGGGAATTTACGTGTCAGTACCAAGTGAATTAAAGTACACTAAAGAACATGAATGGGTAAAAGTAGATGGAAACGTTGCAACAATCGGTATTACTGAATACGCACAAAACGAATTAGGTGACATCGTATTCGTTGAATTACCAGAAGAAGACGACGAAGTTTCAGAAGGGGATTCTTTTGGTAGCGTAGAATCAGTTAAAACTGTTTCTGAACTTTATGCACCTATCAATGGTAAAGTAACAGAAATTAACGAAGAATTAGAAGACAGTCCAGAATTTGTCAATGAATCACCATATGACAAAGCTTGGATGGTAAAAGTCGAAGTAGAAGACGAAAGCGAATTTGATAACTTATTATCTGCAGACGACTACTCTGAATTAATCGGTGAATAATCACCTGATTCATCCGTCGACTGAGATATAAATTGAAAGATCTTACTTGATTTGGGAGCGGGCCAGAGATTTGCGTGACTCACGTAGATTTCTGTTCTGCTCCTATTTTTTGCGTACATTTTCCACGAGAAAAGGGATGTCTATGCGATGTCTCGTGCTTTTCCTTTTAAACGATATATTAAGACATTGTTAATATTGCTTTAAGCGGAACAGTTTAAATGGACATTTAAAATTAAAACTATTACGCTTGAAGTAGCACAACGATGTTTACAAATACACCAATATGAGAAAAGTAAAGTTGTAGTTAAACATAACTTATTAGAGGTGGATTGCATGAGCATACTCAATAAAGTGATTATTGTCGAAGGCAAGTCTGATAAGAAACGTGTAAAGCAAGTCATAGACGAACCCGTCCAAATCATATGTACGCACGGTACGATGAGCGTGGATAAGCTTGATAACATGATAGAATCATTATATGATCATCAAGTGTACATCTTAGTCGACTCTGACTGTGAAGGTGAAAAAATCCGCAAATGGTTCAAACGTTATTTAAGTGAAAGTAAGCATATACGCGTGGATAAACAGTATTGTGAAGTGGCAAACTGCCCGAAACCTTACTTATCCAAAGTCCTTAGTAAACATGGTTTCCAAGTCCAAGATGAAGAACAAAAAGCTAAAGAACAATTAGCGTATATTGCAGAAAGGGTAAGTTTATTAACATGACATCAATCAGTGATCAATTAACCAATCCAGAACAGAATTTTTCAGAGGATAAGCACTTGATATTCGGTTATACACCGACATGCGGCACCTGTAAAATTTCTGAACGAATGCTGGATGTTGCCAACGAGCTGGCGCAACTGCCACTTATAAAGTTGGATTTAAACTTTCATCCCGAATTCAGCCAACAATTCGAAATCCAATCGGTGCCGGTGTTGTTGATCATGTCGCAAGATCAAGAATGCGACCGTGTTTATGCGTTCCAATCCGTCCCCGATTTGTTAGAAAAATTAAAATAGTTGTTGACGAATCTTGAGCGTGATGATAGGATATATATTAATCAAATAAAAGTAACTCTTATCGAGAGAGGTGGAGGGATGTGCCCTGCGAAGCCCGGCAACCGTCTTATAAAGAAATGGTGCCAATTCACATAAAGTTAACGCCGTTTAACTTTTGAAGATGAGAGAAGGTTAAATGATGCTTTCTCTTATATTCAGAGGAAGCATCTTTTTTATTTGAGAATCAAGGTAAGGAGGTATGGCATTGCGATGATTGAATTAAACCAAGTTGTGAAAAAATATCATACGAAAAAGCAAGACGTCCTCGCTGTGGATCACGTAGATTTAAACATCCAGTCGGGTTCCATTTTCGGCGTGATTGGTTTTTCTGGTGCAGGGAAGAGTACGCTAGTCAGAATGTTTAATCTGCTAGAACGTCCGACTTCTGGCGATATTATCATCGATGGCGAGAATATTGGACAACTTTCCAAAGCCGCACTCAGAAAGAAACGGCAGAAGGTCAGTATGATTTTCCAACATTTTAACTTATTATGGTCACGTACAGTGCTTCAAAATATTATGTTTCCGTTAGAAATTGCTGGTGTGAACCGCAATGAAGCGAAGAAACGAGCAGCAGATTTAGTCGAATTAGTAGGATTGAAAGGAAGAGAGTCAGCGTATCCTTCAGAACTGTCGGGTGGGCAGAAACAACGTGTCGGTATCGCTAGAGCGCTCGCAAACGAACCAAATGTGCTGTTGTGTGATGAAGCAACAAGCGCGCTCGATCCACAAACTACAGATGAAATTTTAGAATTATTATTAAAAATCAAAAATGAGCGAAAATTAACAATCATCATTATTACGCATGAAATGCATGTCATACGTCGAATTTGCGATGAAGTCGCAGTCATGGATAGCGGTCATGTCATCGAACAAGGTACCGTGAAAGAAGTATTTGAAAATCCTGAACATGAAGTGACACGTCGCTTCGTTAAAGACGATTTAAACGATAACTTTGAAACCGCGATTGATGAATTCGTCGATTTATCGCCTAATGAGTATGTAGTGAGATTAAACTTTACGGGTGACAATACGACTAAGCCCATCATTTCATACATAACGAAGACGCAGCATATCGACGTGAATATCCTCGAAGCAGACATCAAACACAGTAAAGATGGAGCGATTGGTTTCCTTCTCGTGAAACTGTCTGCGTTAGACACAGACCAATTCGAGGACTTTAAATCTTATTTAGAATCACAACAAGTAACGGTGGAGGTGTTGAAACATGGATAATTCTTTAGGTGGACTCCTCCAAGAAATGTTAACAATGCCGAATGTAAGATGGGATGACGTTTGGGTAGCGACTTATGAAACACTCTATATGACAGTGATTTCAACGATTTTCGCATTTATCTTTGGATTGATTTTAGGTGTCTTACTCTTTCTTTCAGCGAAAAGTAAATCCAAAGTCGCACGCGTGTTTTATAGTATCGTTTCCTTCATTGTAAACTTGTTCCGTGCCATTCCGTTCATCATTTTGATCTTGTTATTAATTCCATTTACAAGCTTGGTACTCGGCACAATCAGTGGTCCAACTGGTGCATTACCGGCACTCATTATCGGTTCAGCACCATTCTACGCACGCTTAGTTGAAATTGCTTTTAAAGAAATTGACAAAGGGGTTATTGAAGCTGCTTGGTCAATGGGTGCAAATACTTGGACGGTTGTTAGAAAAGTATTAATTCCAGAAGCAACACCAGCTCTTGTATCTGGTATTACCGTTACAGCGATCGCACTCGTTGGATCTACAGCGATTGCCGGGGTTATCGGTGCAGGTGGTTTAGGTAACTTAGCATACTTAACAGGTTTCACACGAAATCAAAACGACGTCATATTAGTTTCAACGATTCTAATCTTAATTATTGTATTTATAATCCAATTCCTAGGTGATTGGTTTACAAATAAACTAGACAAACGATGAAAAACAAAGGGGAGATTTAATTATGAAAAAGATTTTAAGTTTAGTAGTTTTATTTATTGTAGGTGTAACATTAGCTGCTTGTGGTAACGACGGTGACTCTAAAGAGAATAAAACAATCACAGTTGGGGCTTCTCCAGCACCACACGCTGAAATTTTAGAACAAGCCAAACCGATTTTAGAAGATAAAGGTTACGACCTTAAAATTAAAACAATCAACGACTACACTACGCCAAACAAATTATTAGATAAAGGTGAATTGGACGCCAACTTCTTCCAACACACACCTTACTTAAACACTGAGAAAAAAGACAAAAACTACAAAATTGAAGCTGCAGGTGACGTTCACTTAGAACCAATGGCTGTATACTCTAAAAAATATAAAAGCTTAAAAGATTTACCAGAAGGTGCAACAGTTTACGTTTCTAACAACCCAGCAGAAGAAGGACGTTTCTTAAAATTCTTCGTTGACGCTGACTTAATTAAATTGAAAAAAGGCGTTAAAATTCAAGATGCTAAATTCGACGACATTGTAGAAAACAAAAAAGACATCAAATTCAACAACAAACAATCTGCAGAATACTTACCTAAGATTTATCAAAACGAAGATGCTGACGCAGTTATCATCAACTCAAACTTCGCAATCGACCAAAAATTAAGTCCTAAGAAAGACTCAATCGTCTTAGAAAAAGCAGAAGACAACCCTTACTCTAACTTAATCGCAGTTAAAGAAGGACACAAAGATGACGACAGCATCAAAGCATTAGTTGATGCATTACAATCTAAAGAAATCAAAGATTACATCAACAAACAATACGATGGTGCAGTAGTACCAGCGAAATAATAAGAAGTAGAGGCTGAGACGAGACGTCATAGCTTCAGAGAAAAAGCAGTGGTTATTGATTTAACCACTGCTTTTTTCGTTTCTTTATGAGATTTTGGAGGCGTTTCTTTATTACATGGGCCCCTGGACTTTTCATAGTAACTATAGCGCCTATGTAGTGTTTAATAGTGACAAGTCTAAATATATTGATGACATTTTAATGGTTATTACAAAAAAGAGGCCAGATGATGTATCATCTGACCTTCAGCTAAAAGCTGAGAATATGTCATTCTATGAAAGAATGAAGCCGGAATGGTTACCGAGAATTTGTTAACTAAGTATACTAAAAGAAATGTGATTAATCAACTAGAAAAGTATTTTATCTTGAGTTGTTCTTCGATTCTACTCATGTCTTCTTGTGATATTTTAAATGTCCCAGTAGGATCAGAATCATTTATTTTACTTATACGTCTCTTGCTAATAGTAGTGATTGCTGAGATATTAGCATATGTTTCTTTACCTTTGTGATTATAATAAATCCCTATTACTGTTCTAAGTTCTTCAATTTTTTGGTTTAAATCAGACAATAGGTTCTTATCTTGAGAACTAAAGTTAATATCATTTTGGGCAACTCTATATTTTTGAGCTAACTTATTTACTTTACTGCTGGTACTAAGGATTTGCTTTTTTAAATTATCGACTGTCAAGTTTAGAACTGACTCTTTTAACTTCAAATAATTTTTATTGTTTTTTGAAGACAGAGGTAATATGGTAACTGTTTCTTTACCTTTATTATCTTTATTATCTAATACTACACAAAAGTGATTACCTGAGAATTCACTGCCTATGTTGCTCCCTAATTTTGTATATACAACAGTCCCTTTACTATAGTATTTATAAAACCTTTTTTTATCGTTTGTAACGTCATTATATATTGCATATGAATAAAACTCTAGCCAATGAGGCATATACATAACCTTTATGTTTTTGGAATTTGATTTTATATAAGATTGTTTGAGTTTATTGTTTGATTTATTTAATTTGGTTTTTGCTAAATTAATATTTTGGCATCTACTACAATACTCCTAATTATTATATTATTCTTTTTATCACTAAACCTATGTTAAGTATTACTACTACTAAAATCAGCACAAGTACAGTGAATATAAACGTATAAGATGTTTGCTGAAATTGTCATAATTACACTCCTATTCTGAAAATTTTACTGAGGGGGTTAAAACTAGTAACTTTTTAGATGATGTGTTAGATTCAATGATATAAAATGAAGACTTTTTAAAGTGGGGCTATGTACAATAATATCATGTTCTTTCAATAACTCAGTAAAATAAAAGTAACTGCAGTAGTAGGGAGTCAAAAATCATCAGTAAACAGCTAAGAAAAATTAGTTTGAGTAAAAAGATTGCAGTTATAGCTGCAGTAAATTTTATGGTAGTACTAAGATAGAGGTGATACTATTCCTAAATCTCAACAAATTATTTTAGCTATTTTTTTAGTATTATTAGGTTTTAATGTGGCCTTACCTCTCATTGGCGCCTATTTTCAAATTGAACTATTACAGTTTGATTCAATTCTTGTTAAAGCCCTTGATGGTATAACTATACTTATAGCTATCGTATTTGTATATAGACAAATTAAGCGAAAAGGTATTTAGAAGCTATTAACTGTTTTTTCTTTTATGAGTATTAGTTCTTAGTAACTAAAAAAAGTGACCCTCTCTAACTGATATTGTTGGAGAGGGTTATTTTAGGTTAATAAATCAAATAAAGTATCGGCAACATAGGTTTCCATAAAAGCTGCGATAATAATGTACGGTAATGCAATTGAAAAATACATTTTCAACAAGTCGGTAAATGCTACTTTAACAGATATAGTTTGACTTTTATCGTGTTTAAAAAAAGAAATAATCTTATTTATAATCGCTTTGTTGAAAAGGAATAACCCACTGGCTACCACGCATAAGCCAATAACTTCAAGAATGAAGTGGGGCAGAGAAGAAATTATCATCATACTTCCTTTAAAGGCATCTAAACTTATCGCAAATCCAAGGGCAATGCCAGTTAAGATAGATGTACTCAAGATATTAATATAGTACAAAAAGGGGATAGGAATGATTGCTAAGATGAGCATTTGAAATGGGACTCTGAAGCCGTTGTTAATAATATAGTTCAAGATTTTTTCTAAGCCAGACGCTTCATTACTATTAAGATTTGTGTCAGAAAGCATATTGTTAAATGTTTCTGCAGAGGGACTGAAGATAATTGCTAATATCACTGTAATGGTAGTGATTAGTATTGACACGATAAAGAACTTTAATGTTCTTTTGATATAGGTGTTATCTTGAATTTTAAGCATTGTTAAATCCCTTCACTTAAAGTTGTTATCGCTTTGAATGTTAGCATAATTAAAAATTTAACAGAAGGAAATATTAGAACAAGTGGTTTTGGAGGAGAATTTCCTGTGAAGAAGGATAAGAATCTTTGAAAGTTTTCTTGGTCTTAAAAGTAAAATGCCTACAAAATTTTAAAATCAAATATATTTAAAGCAAACAAAAAATCCTCGGCCAAACGTGCCGAGGATTTTCTTTATTGTTCTGCATCTTGTTTTGCGGTGATGTTACCGAGTATAAAGCTGATCGCAAAGCCAATGACTAAAGTGATCAGCGCTAATATCCATTCACCTATTGAGTTTGGTAGGCCAGGGAACACGGCATAAAGTGAACCGATGACGAAACCAAGGATCATCGCATAGGTTAAATATGTAAAATGGTTCAATAAATATTGGATCAATTTACTTGAGAGTAAGAAACCAGTAATAATACCTAATCCGACAATAAGAATAATTGGTAACGCTGAGAAGTTAAATGACACAAGTTCGGAAATCGCAAAGGTTACTGTACCGTATGCGCCGAAGACGAGTAACATGAACGAACCAGAGATACCAGGTAATAACATTGCACTTGAGGCAAAGATACCGGCGATAAAGTATTTAACTACGAGTCCCATACTCAAATCGAGTGATTCTCCGCCGTGTTTGTTTCCACCATTTAATAAGGTGATTACGACTAAAATCACGATTCCGAGTAAGACTAAACCATAGTGTCTTACATCAAAGTTTTCTTTTACATTAGATATTTTAAGTAAATAAGGCACAATTCCAATGATGAGACCTAAGAAGAAAAACATTGTGACAATCGTATGCTCTGAAAGCAAGTAGTTAATAAGTGAACTGAACGAGATAATAGCGAGCCCCATACCAATTACTATAGGTAGTAAGAAGCGGAGACTAGGCCAAAATCTTTTTGAGAACAAGCCACTGACTGATCGAATAAAGTCATCGTAAATACCGAGTAATAGGGCGATTGTTCCACCACTGACACCAGGTACGAGATCGGATAATCCCATACCGAATCCACGCAGGATATTAGACCAACGAAACTTAGACATCTCGTTCTCCTTTCTATATAACAGTTAACACTGATATTAACACATTTTAATGTAACTCGGAATTATTTTATATAGTGAAAGAACGGTACAACAATATGATGTACGTTTAAAAAGAAAGCTTGAACGTTCCATGGAGTTCATTTTAAAAAAGAAGAAAATAAACAGTAGGTACATGATTCACTCAAATAAGGGAATATTACAATTGTAAATTGAGGGTAAAGCCTATTGAGAACAGGGGTTTTGTCATTATCATTTACTGCTTAAAAATGGGCTAGTTAAAAATTATAACGACTTAAGAATTATTTTAAATTAGAGGTTCTAAAGGTTTATATTACTGCTGAATTAAGTTATAATTTACTGATACAGCGAGTTTAAAACCGTTTTGACTATAGATTACAATTATTATAAACTGATATGGAACATATATCATATTACGGAGGGAATATATATGCCATCAACATTAGAAATTAAAGACCTACATGTGTCTATTGAGGATAAAGAAATACTTAAAGGTGTTAATTTAACCATTAATACTGGTGAAGTACACGCAATCATGGGACCTAATGGTACAGGTAAATCTACATTATCATCTGCAATCATGGGTCATCCAACTTATGAAGTAACACAAGGTGAAGTATTATTAGATGGTGAAAATATATTAGAACTAGATGTCGATGAACGTGCAAAAGCTGGATTATTCTTAGCTATGCAATATCCATCAGAAATTACAGGGGTAACTAACGCGGACTTCATGCGTTCTGCAATTAATGCGAAACGTGAAGAAGGCGACGAAATAAACTTAATGCAATTCATTAAAAAATTAGATAAAGAAATGGAATTCTTAGATATCGATCCTGATATGGCGCAACGTTATTTAAATGAAGGTTTCTCTGGCGGTGAGAAAAAACGTAACGAAATCTTACAATTAATGATGTTAGAACCTAAATTTGCGATCTTAGACGAAATCGACTCAGGTTTAGATATCGATGCGTTGAAAGTCGTTTCTAAAGGGATTAATGAAATGAGAGGCGAAAGCTTTGGTTCATTAATCATCACGCACTATCAACGTCTCCTCAACTACATTACACCAGACCAAGTTCACGTGATGTACGGTGGTAAAGTCGTTAAAACAGGCGGCCCAGAATTAGCTAAACGTCTTGAAGAAGAAGGTTACGAATGGGTTAAAGAAGAGTTCGGCGAAAAAGAAGAATAATCAGTTCATTTTTTAAGCAACCAACGCGCTGAAAGTGATATGAATCATCAAAATGGGAGGAAAAAAGTATGACGACTCAAACATTAAACATTTCTGAAGATCAACTTGTTGAGTATTCACAAGCCCATAACGAACCTTCTTGGCTCACAGAGTTACGTAAAGAAGCGTTAGCGTTAACAGAAACTTTAGAAATGCCAAAACCAGATAAAACGAAAATCTCTAGATGGGATTTTGATACGTTTAATCAACAAGATACAACAGGCACAGACTACGATACAATGGATGACTTACCAGATTCATTGAAGAAAATTATCGATGTCGAAAAGTCTGAAAATTTAATTATACAACACAATAACCACATCGCATTTTCTAGTGTGGCAGATTCAGCTAAAAATGATGGCGTCATCATCGAAGGTTTAGCTGAAGCGGTTGTGAATCATCCAGACCTCGTACAACAATATTTCATGAAAGAGGCAGTCACTGTCGATGAACACCGTTTAACTGCATTACACGCAGCACTCGTAAATGGCGGTATCTTTGTTTACGTACCTAAAAATGTAGTCGTTGAACATCCAATTCACTACGTGGTACATCATGATGACGATAACGCAAGCTTCTACAACCACGTTATTGTCGTCGCAGAACAAAGTGCTGAAGTCACTTACGTAGAAAACTACTTATCAGATGCTTCAGGTGAAGGTAACCAAGCAAACATCATCTCTGAAGTCATCGCAGGACCTAACGCCAACATTTCTTACGGTGCGGTGGATTATTTAGATGAAGGGTTTACTTCATATATTATCCGTCGTGGTACTGCAGCCGAAGATGCCTCAATTAATTGGGCACTTGGCTTAATGAATAACGGTAACCAAATCATCGACAACACAACAAACTTAGTTGGGGACCGCTCAACAAGTGAATTGAAATCAGTTGTTGTAGGTACGAATGATCAAAAAATTAACTTAACATCTAAAATCGTACAATATGGTTTAGAAACAGATGGCTATATCTTGAAACACGGCGTTATGCGCGACCAATCTTCTACTGTATTCAACGGTATTGGTCACATCAAACACGGCGGTACAAAATCTGTTGCGAACCAAGAATCTCGTGTGTTGATGTTATCTGAAAACGCACGTGGTGATGCGAACCCTATCTTACTCATCGATGAAGATGACGTAGAAGCAGGTCACGCAGCATCTGTAGGTCGTGTAGATCCTGAACAACTTTACTACTTAATGAGTCGTGGTATTTCTCGTCACGAGGCAGAACGTCTTGTCATCCACGGTTTCTTAGATCCAGTAGTACGTGAATTACCAATCGAAGACGTTAAAGCACAACTCCGTGAAGTAATCGAATTGAAAATTAATAAATAACCTTAGTCAGCGTAACGAGTGAGTCTGGGATAGAGCGCACCAATCGAGATGAGACTATACAACCATCTCAAGAGGTAAGAATCGGAATGGCATGCAACACATGATGAAGCTATCTTACCTTGTTTCCCAGATCCTACGCGACATGTATCATTGTGTTCCAACTAAGGTTGAATCAATGATTTCTATGAAGAAAGGTCTGGGATAACAGTGACCGATACATTAAATGTTTCTGAAATAAAAAAAGATTTTCCGATATTAGCGCAACAAGTGAATGGGCATGACTTAGTTTATCTTGATACAAGCGCGACGAGTCAAACGCCAAGCCAAGTCATCGATGCGACGAGTGACTATTATGAACGTTATAATTCAAATGTACACCGTGGTGTGCATACACTCGGTTCACTAGCGACAGATGCATATGAAAGTGCACGTGAAACGGTACGTCGCTTTATTAATGCAAGATATTTTGAAGAAATCATCTTTACACGCGGTACGACAACTTCTATTAATACAGTCGCACGTAGTTATGGTGATGCGAACGTTGAAGCAGGTGATGATATCGTCGTAACTGAGATGGAACACCATGCGAACATCGTACCTTGGCAACAATTAGCTAAACGTAAAAATGCTAATTTGAAATTTATACCAATGACAGAAGACGGAGAATTAGATATTGAAGCCGTCAAAGAAACCATCACTGACAATACAAAATTAGTTGCGGTGACACACGTTTCTAACGTCTTAGGTACAATCAATGACGTGAAAGCCATCACTGAAATTGCACATGAACATGATGCAGTCATCAGTGTCGATGGGGCACAAGCTGCACCCCACATGGCATTAGATGTGCAAGATTTAGACGTAGATTTCTACAGCTTTAGTGGGCATAAAATGTTAGGCCCAACTGGTATTGGTGTCCTTTATGGTAAACGTCAATTGTTACAAGAGATGGAACCGATTGAATACGGCGGTGACATGATTGACTTCGTTGAAAAACGCGATGCAACATGGACAGAATTGCCAACGAAATTCGAAGCAGGTACGCCATTAATCGCAGAAGCCATTGGTCTCGCAGCAGCGATCAAATATATCGACCAAATTGGTTTTGATGCGATTCATGAACATGAAAAAGCACTGACAACATACGCTTATGATCGTTTACAAGAAGTCGATGGACTTGAAATTTATGGTCCTCCAAAAGATCGTCGTGCAGGCGTCATCACTTTTAACTTGAAGGATGTACATCCACACGACGTTGCAACTGCTGTAGATACTGATGGCATAGCGGTAAGAGCTGGACATCATTGTGCACAACCTCTCATGAAATGGTTAAATCAATCTTCTACTGCTCGTGCAAGTTTTTATATCTACAATACGACAGAAGATATTGATAAACTTGTCGAAGCATTGAAACAAACGAAGGAGTTTTTCTCATATGAACTTTAATAATTTAGATCAATTATATCGTTCAGTTATTATGGATCATTATAAAAATCCGAGAAACAAAGGCACATTGGACAATGGCAGTATGATCGTTGATATGAATAATCCAACGTGCGGCGATCGCATTCGATTAACGTTTGATATTGAAGATGGTGTGATTAAAGATGCTAAATTTGACGGTGAAGGTTGTTCTATTTCAATGTCTAGTGCATCTATGATGACTGAAGCTGTTAAAGGCAATACACTAGCCGATGCGATGAAAATGAGTCAAGAATTCACGAAGATGATGCTTGGTGAGGATTATCATATTACTGAAGAAATGGGGGACATTGAAGCCTTGCAAGGCGTGTCCCAATTTCCGGCACGTATAAAATGTGCCACACTCGCATGGAAAGCATTGGAAAAAGGCACAGTTGAAAGAGAAGGGAAACCTGAAGAGTAAACGACCCAGACTGTTGACAATGTGTAATATTCCATTCACACTTGAGACAACACCAGGATGAATGAGGTTTTTAAATATAAAGTTTTAACACGTGAACAACGCGGTTTTTGAATATATAAAAGGAGTGATTGAAATGGCTAAAAAAGCACCAGACGTGGGTAATTATCAATACGGTTTCCACGATGAAGACGTGTCCATTTTCAGATCAGAACGAGGCTTAACAGAAAATGTAGTTAGAGAAATTTCTAACATGAAAGAAGAACCTGAATGGATGCTTGAATTCAGACTTAAAGCATTGAAAATGTTCTATAAAATGCCGATGCCGCAGTGGGGTGGCGACTTATCAGAATTAGACTTTGACGACATCACATATTACGTTAAACCTTCTGAACACACAGAACGTTCATGGGATGAAGTACCTGCAGAAATCAAACGTACATTTGATAAATTGGGTATCCCTGAAGCGGAACAAAAATATTTAGCAGGTGTCTCTGCACAATATGAATCAGAAGTGGTTTACCACAATATGGAAAAACAATTAGAAGAAAAAGGTATCATTTTCAAAGATACTGATAGTGCGTTACGAGAAAATGAAGATCTCTTCAGAGAATACTTCGCAAGTGTCGTACCAGCTGCAGATAACAAATTTGCAGCGTTGAACTCAGCAGTATGGTCTGGTGGTTCATTCATTTACATTCCTAAAAACGTGAAACTCGATACACCATTACAAGCTTACTTCCGTATCAACTCACAAAATATGGGTCAATTCGAACGTACTTTAATCATTGCGGATGAAGGCTCATACGTAAACTACGTTGAAGGTTGTACAGCGCCAGTTTATGCGACAAGCTCATTACACTCAGCGGTTGTTGAAATCATCGTGCACAAAGATGCGCACGTACGTTATACAACCATCCAAAACTGGGCAAACAACGTATACAACCTCGTAACTAAACGTACAATGGTTCACGAAAACGGTAATATGGAATGGGTTGACGGTAACTTAGGTTCTAAACTTACGATGAAATATCCAAACTGTGTATTGAATGGTCGCGGTGCAAAAGGTAGTACATTATCTATCGCTTTTGCAGGTAAAGGCCAAGTTCAAGACGCAGGGGCTAAAATGATTCATAAAGCACCGAATACGTCATCTACAATCGTTTCAAAATCCATCTCTAAAGACGGTGGTAAAGTGATCTATCGTGGTATCGTTCACTTCGGACGTAAAGCGAAAGGTGCACGTTCAAACATAGAATGTGACACATTGATCTTAGATAAAGAATCTACATCAGATACAATTCCTTACAACGAAGTGTTCAACGATAACATTTCATTAGAACACGAAGCGAAAGTTTCTAAAGTATCAGAAGAACAACTCTTCTACTTAATGAGCCGCGGTATTTCTGAAGAAGAAGCAACAGAAATGATCGTTATGGGCTTCATTGAACCATTCACAAAAGAACTTCCAATGGAATATGCAGTAGAAATGAACCGCTTAATCAAATTCGAAATGGAAGGTTCAATCGGTTAAGATTGCGCTTTTTTGATAAAGTGAAGATGAAAAAGAGGCTGGGATTTAAGTTCCCAGCCTCTTTATTTATGTTAGTATTGATTTGATTTGCGTTTTATTCGCCCAACTTAATATTCGAATGCCTTCATAATTAGCAGCTTGATAGACCCTTTGAGGTACACTATTTTCTATATCGTTAGCGATAATCATCATTTGAGTATCGAGATGATTTCTCTTGGGTCTATTGTGTTTGATATCTCTAAATGCAAAAGCATCAGAAGTCATTTTATTAAAGTCTAAATTGTTAGCAAAATTCAATAGCGTTTCTGGATGAATTTTATCTCCAGGAACAATATAGTCTAATGTATATTTGATACCTGACTGTCCAGCAACTGCTACATTTGCGGTACCTCTGACTTCCTCATCATATAAAAATTTATAAACCTCTTCATAAAAAAGATTAGATACATTTGATTTTACTGTCATAGTTAAATCATATATTTTCAATATACCTTGGATTAAATTATGCTTAGATTGAGCAAAGGAATCCTGTTTTACATTTGTGATTATTTCATCACCATTTAAAAATAAATTAAATTGATTTAGTATGCTTTTAAAAAGTTTCATACGAGTTTTTGTTTTAATATCAATTCCATGCATTTCCAATTCGCTTAAAGTTAGGCCATCATCAGACAATTGCATTTGATTGTGAGGTGATAAATCTGCGTAAATTCTTATATAGTCGTTTAAAGGATTTTTAAAAGGAGTAGTAATCTCGGTGGTACCTTCTAATTTCTTATATTTATAATTGGTTTTGAGCCAATCAAAATATTCATTCATTTTTGCTTCAATTGTTTCCATTGCTTCTCACCCCTGTGAGTGTAGTGATTCTCTAGTGAATAAGATCGATATTTTATTTAGGTAAAGCAAGGTAAACACCGAAAAGTATAAGGAAGATACCGATGACCAAAGCGGCAATAAACAAAGGACCATCTTTTCTACGTGAAACACCTAGAATAGTGAGGAAAATACCAAAGAAAAATGAGAATAACATAATCCAAAATCCCATATCATTCACTCCTTTCAAGTTGAATCATTCGTTGGTGACAATGAGCAATATTTGGCTCATGCGTTACAGTGATGAGTGTAGCATTATTATTTTTATTTAACTCAAAAAGTAAATCCATAATATGTGCCTTGTTTTGATCATCTAAAGAAGAGGTGGGTTCATCTGACAATATAATTTGTGGTTGCATGATTATTGCTCTAGCTAGCACTGCTCTTGAACGCTGACCACCTGAACATTCAAGGGGTTTTTTATTTAATATTGCACCAATTCCAATTTTACTTACGACATAATCAAAATAATCATTTTTATTAATATGCTTTTCTAAGTTTGCGTAAAGAAGAGGCAGCTTAATATTATCTTCTATAGATAATGAATTGATAAGTGCGGCTTCTTGTAGCACAAACCCGATCCTTTTATTTCGCCATTGTGCAAGTTGTTTTTCGTTTAAATTTTTAACGTTAGTATTGAAAAGGTGATAATCACCTTGGTATTTAGTATCAATAAGACCAAGAATATTTAATAATGAAGTTTTCCCTACTCCTGATTCACCGACTATAGCAACTGTTTCTCCTTCACTTACTTCTAAAGAGAAATTCTGTAAGATTGCATATTCTTTATTTTTGAAGTTTTTCTTATTAATCTTCAGTTTGATTATATTATTCATTGTAACACCCCTAAGGAAATAGGAATCTTTTTCAAGTTTATAACAGACAATTCAACTATAATGATTCCAATAACTATATCTATTAAGGTAACTATTAAAAGCGCAATCCAATCTATATCTATCAATCCGAAAGTGCCATAAGTAGCAAAAATAGCATCTTTTTCTAACCAAACTTGATACCTAGAGTAAAAAGTTATTAAAAATATAATCATTATATTGATTAAAAACAATAATCCGAAATAATAATAGAATATAGTTCTTAGTCTTGCGTAGCTCATACCCACTAAAAGATTGATTGTGAATTCTTTAATCATTAATTTTATAGAAGTTGATATGTTCCATAATGCTAGTAACAATAAGATGACGATTAAGATAAACATAAGTAGACCAATCATTTTTATAGAATTAATATAATACCTTTCGAAATATTGAAAGTTTTCTTTTTGACTAAAGAAATTAAGTTTAATGTTTAAGTTATCTTCAACATACTTACTAATATTTTCAGCATCTTTTTTGTTGATTCAAGTAAAACTAAATCCATAAGACCATTTAATTGAAGATCTACGTTTGAATCATTAATAAAACGTTTATTAGCAGGTACAAATATAGAAAAATTATAGTAATTTTTTGAATTTGGAGCATAAAAATTAGAACGATGTGTATTACTATTTAAAACACCATTCACTTTTAATTTGAGAGTTCGATTTAAAACCGAATCTTGTATTTTAATTGAAGTGCCGACAGGATAACTTTCAGCAATTCCAGGTCCGACTACAACAGGTATATCTTCTTTATTATAATCATAATTAAAGTAGAGTTTGTTATTCTGAGGGAAGTCATATTGGTTAAGATTGTATGTAGCTTCATTGATATAGTTTAGCGTTACTTCCATGTCATAATTATTGGCTAATTCAGTAACGAAACCATCAGCCTGAAAAGAATAATTATAATTTTTATTTAAATAATTATATATTTTTGTGTATCTTTTTTATGAATTTTATCTGTATTAATGTCACTATTTGGATCTAAGTTAGCAATATAACTACCTTTTTTATTTAACACTTGGATTTCTTGGTAGCCTTGTAATGTGGAAATTATAGAACGACTACCAATGAAAGAAAAATAATTCACTAGAAACAATAATAAAGTGATACATATTACAATAAGTGGTTTTGTAAGTATTATTTTAGTTAAAAAGAATATAATTATTTTCATAGATTCACACCTTGTTCATAGCTACCAAAATATAAATAACAAATATACTCAGTAAATAGAGATTACTCAATGGGTTTATCTGTATGATTAAATTGAGCATTAATATTAATAAAAAAGAAATAAATAATATCGATAAATTGTGGACAATATAACGTCTTTTAATAGCAGATTTTGTATCTCCTACTAGCACTCTACAAAATATTTCCGTCTTTCTTTTTAATAAAAATTTGTAATGAAACACAATTATTAATAGAGACAAAAATATAACTATCATAATTTGAAAATCAGAAATACTCTTCAAGAAGACATATACTATAGAATTATTTTCAAGTTTTAAAAATTTGGAAAAAGATAAGAGAGTGTCTGAAAGAAAACAAATAAGATATAAACTAAAAGATTCAATCATATCAGATTTTCTAAATAATGAATATCTCATAATTATCTCCTAAAATAGAATCAATGATTCGGGTTTTTTATCTGTTAAGCCCGAATCATTCTAAAACTTTAATTTCCATATTAAGTTACTATTAAAAATTTATAAATATATTATTATTTGCGTGCACCACGGAACCAATAAAATTTCGTGTTATATTTTTTGCCCCATCTAATATCATCCCAAACGGAACCTGTTACTTTTCCATTGTAAGCTGTTTTAATCATTAATGTTCTTCCGCTTCTAACATATTTAAATGATGTGGATCTGTATTTAGATTTACTATAATTCCAAGCTGCTCCATTATATTTTATATTCCAAGATTCATCTGTCGAAGCTCCACTAGCAGCATTACCATAAGTATAAGCATCTGCTATATTTGAACTTAATACAATACTGCTTATTAAAGAGAAAGATACAATAATTTTTATTATTTTATTTGTCATAATAGGTTTCCCTCCTTTTTATAATTTGTGTAATATATAGGGCAATAGTAACTTAATACAATAATGCCACAATAAGATAGTTCGTCAATATATATTTATATAATCTGAACAAAAAATATCATTATAATCTATATATGAGATGTATCTCTATAAGGTGTTAAATTGTGAAACATCATTTTCTTTGTTCTATTGCGAAGAGATTAATGTTAACTTTGACAGCACTACTGAAGTGCTGTATATTAATCATATTGCAGTCAAAAACGGATTCATGCTTTAGCGTTGCGTTAATGAAAAATTGATAATACGAAAAAGATGAATATGAATCATGTTTATTAAATACATACATAGGTAGCAAATGAGCGCTCTAAAGTAGGAGTAGTTCATCTTGAAGCCGACAATACAACACTTGCGTCTCCATGACGTGGTGTTGCTTATTGTCGGTTTTTTTATGTGATAAAGGAGCATCGTTTTAGTGATATCGATTCAGCTGTTATTCATGTTATTTTTAGCTGCTTTAGGTCTTTGTATCTTAAGTAGTTTAATATTAATTTTACCCATAACGTCTAGAAATTATATAAAAGTTCATCTTTGGCTACTTGCGTTGCCTCCGATTATAGCGGTAGTGGGTTTGTTTTCAACTGAACGTCCTGTAATTACTGAATATTGGCAGCTAGACCCATTGGCGTGGTTATTAGCGAGTTTTGTATTATTCATTGGGCTTATTTTACAGCGTTTTTCGTTCAATTATTTGAAAGGGGATCGCAACTATAAAAAATACTTTGTGCTTTTTACTTTTATGACAGTGATTGCTTCATTAGCTTGGATGAGTAACGATATGAGGGTCTTTATTGTCTGCTGGGGACTTACACTGTTTTGCCTCACGCGATTATTACAACTAAATCAACGTTGGCATGTAACAAAAGAAGCGGGGAAAGTCACAACATCTTTATTTTTCATCGCTTGGTTCGCGCTACTTATCGCAATGATCTTATTACATATTTCAACTGATACATGGCAAATAACTTCAGTGTTAGCTTATGTCGATTCTCAAAATATGAATGTATGGTTGCTGCAACTTATCTTACTACTCATTGTATTAGGTGTATTAATTCCAGCTGCACAGTGGCCATTCCAACGATGGTTAATCGAATCTGTGCTCGCGCCGACACCAGTTTCAGCGATTATGCATGCCGGAATCGTCAATGCAGGTGGTATCATCTTAACGCGATTTTCAACATTGTTTAACGGTGGAGATATCGCAACCGTCTTATTGTTATTGTTCGCGACGATGTCAGTATTAATTGGCTCAGGCATTAACTTAGTGCATGTCGATTACAAACGTCAAATGGTTGGTTCGACAATCTCACAAATGGGCTTTATGCTTGTGCAATGTGGATTAGGCGCTTACAGTGCCGCAATCATTCACCTCATTTTACATGGTATCTTTAAAGCGACATTATTTTTAAAATCTGGGTCTGCTTTACGCCATTTTGAAGCGTCTTCACAAATGAACAAACGAACAACGTATAGTTGGATTATCGCTGGTAGGGCGCTTGCTGTGGATATTGCCATCATCTATTGGTTCACGACATCATTAGGTAATTATCAATTAATTAGCGCTATTATTCTCGGATGGTCACTTTCTGTAGCTTGGACACAATTAGTAGCGTTAGGTCAAGGTGCGATTGCACGTGTTGCAGGATTATGTGCGTTAATCATTGTGGGTGCCGTTTATCTCTTTGTCCATCATGTCTTTGAAGGATGGTTAAGTGGTGGCGTCACTGGAGATACACAACCACCACTCCTTGTAGTAATCTGCATTATCGGTGCACTCATGTTAGGAAGTATCGTGACGACACGTTTAGCACAACATCCATCCTCTAAAGCCTTTGCGATACTTTACTTATGGTTAATCCATCTCGGTGAACCACATATGAAAACAGTGGAAGCGCATCCGCATTATTTAAAATATCAACTATTGAGAGGAGAGAAAAAAGATGAATCATGATTTAAAGCATATGGATATCAAAGATTTAGTTAAGAAAGCGTCACGTGTGATCGTCCCGCTCTCTCCTACATCTCAGTTTGCAGCACGTTCTCCGTGGGCAGAGTTGGAAAATGAAACCTTCGAGTCGGTGTCTCGTTGGTCTAGTGCTCATGGTGTCGAAACCCTTCCATCTACAGAAATGTTTCAACAAGCATACCAAAGAGGGGAAATAGATGATGCAATGGTTGAACAGGGTGTCACTCAGTGGATGTCGCAACATCCATTTGAGCAAGATCCTGACGGTGCTCAACACTATTGTCATCATTTGATAACATACGATTATAAACCTTCAGATGAAGTTCATTTAGATGAGGCGGTACACATTGATCAGCGTTTATTCAACGAAAATGAACAGAGGGTCACTGATCATACCATACCTTTAAGTCATGACGTGTTGGATAATAATGGGTATCCACTTAGCGATACGGTCAATTACCATATGATGAAATGGTGTAAACTATTTTTGGACCGTGCACGTTCTTCTTGGACATTACCCATGCGTGAACAAGGTTTTTATAAAGCGTGGAGACATCTTGTAGTCCATGATCCAGCGTTACCGAAAGTTCAACGTCAGCGCTTAAAATCATTGCCTTCACAATCTGAAACGGCACTCTTACAAAGCTTATCGACCTTAGCAATACCAATGTCAGAAGTTCAAAGTTATCTAGAAGGGCATTTGCTGGAACTGAATGGCTGGGCAGGTATGCTGCGTTGGCAACAAGAACACACAGACGTGGAGACACCGTTACTCTTGGATTATTTGGCGATACGAATTTCATTAGAATGGGCATTTTTAGCTGATGTACTTCCAGTTTCAAGCCCATCACGTCAAACAATTTCAGAAGAAATGATAAGAAAGTATGTTAATAATTGGATTTTAACGGGTGGTTTGACTAAAGCCTCATGGCAACAATTATCCATCTATGCACAACATCGTTATATTCAGTTTGCGTTGCAATTTGATGAACAAACAAGAAAAATCATCTTGTTAGAAGCTTGGGAAGCAACGTACGAAGCTCAGTTGCAATCTCAATTGTTAACGGAACCTATTGAACGTGATGAATCGAATCGCGTCGATGCACAGCTCGCTTTTTGTATAGATGTCAGATCCGAACAGTTTAGACGACAACTTGAATTCGCAGGTCCTTTTGAAACCATTGGTGTGGCAGGCTTTTTCGGCTTACCGATTCAAACCTGTGAACTAGGCAGTCATCATGCACACGATTCACTTCCTGTGATGAAACGGCCACAACATAGAATTGAAAGTTATGCCGATGATGAAAAAGCGGCTCACTATCAACAACGAAAAGGTGTGATTGGGACGCTTCGGTATACCTTTAAAAATATGAAACAAAATGTCATGCCGAGTCTGTTATTACCAGAATTAAGTGGACCTTGGTTAACGATGCAAACCGCAACGCGTAGTTTTGTGCCTCGCAAAATAGGTCAACTGATAGAGAAAGCCTCATCGAAATGGCTGCACAAACCTACCACATATTTAACCTTAGATTATTCTCATCACGATAAAGAACATCATCTGCCGGTGGGTTTAACGCTAGATGAACAAGTGTATTATGTTGCGCAAGGGTTGAAATTAATGGGCATAACCGATCATTTTGCGCCGCTCGTTGTGTTATGTGGTCATGGGAGTCAAAGTACGAATAATCCTTATGCTGCATCTTTAGATTGTGGTGCTTGTGGTGGACAGGCGAGTGGTTTTAATGCGAAAGTGCTCGCACAATTATGTAATAAAAATAAAGTGAGAGAACGGTTAAAAGTACAAGCAGCGATTCATATTCCCGATGAAACTGTATTTGCAGCGGCTCAACATCAGACAACGACGGATACATTAGAATGGCTCGAGGTTCCTGAATTACCGGAACGCGCAAAAGCGGCTTACGAGAAGATAAATTTGGTTATGCCACAAGTGAGTACCGAAGTACGTCGTTTACGGTTAGGTACATCACAAGAGAAACAGAGTAAAAACGAAGCGTTTCGACGTGCTTATGATTGGAGTGAAATACGTCCAGAATGGGGCTTAGCGCACAATGCATCCATTATCATTGGACGTCGAGAGTTAACCACGAACTGTAATTTAGAAGGGCGGTCATTTTTACATAATTATGACTGGCGACAAGATCCAGATGGTTCCCTGTTGAATGATATTATTTCGGGACCAGCAACAGTAGCACAATGGATCAACTTACAATATTATGCTTCTACGGTTGCGCCACATTACTTTGGTAGCGGAAATAAAACGACACAGACTGTCACTTCAGGGATAGGATTAATGCAAGGCAACGGGAGTGATTTAATGACAGGTTTACCTTGGCAATCTGTCATGCAATCAGATGATATCATGTACCATTCACCGATCCGATTGCTCGTCGTCGTTCAAGCACCGACACATTATATTTCACATTTATTAGAAAGCAACAGTGATTTTACCCAAAAAGTAGAACATGGATGGATCAAACTCGCTTCAATCGACGAAGTGATGGATTGGCATCATTGGTGATCAGGCTGTGTTAGAATCAGAGGTCTCATTTTCAATCTGAACAGGCGTAAATAACTCATAAGATAGAAAAAGTTGTGTGTTTGATGGGAGTAGCCATTAAAAGTAGCAAGTGATAATATATAAGAGTATCTATCACATTTGTGTCTATGATGTGAATAGATAGGGTAGACAACAACTATATGTTGTAAAAAACAGTGTTCCATAAAAACTGATTGAAGATAGAGAAAGGTAGATTTGCATGCATCAAACTAAAGGATCGTGTGAAGCGGAAATCAGTAAAGCGATCACGAAATGGGAAAAGGAATATCTCGGACGAGGTTCCATTTCTGTGAAAACGGATATCTTGAGAGATATGATTATCGTGGATTTGCAAGGCATACTCACAGCCGCGGAATATGCGGTTTCTCAGACACAGGAAGGACTATTGTCGATTAAACGGACACGTTCTACGCTGGTCGAATCCGGTGTTTCCCAATTATATGAAATGATTGCTGAAATCACTGGCACGACAGTTAAAAGCTTTCACACGGACATTAGCTCACGTACGGGTGAACGTTTGATCGTGTTTAAGTTAAACGAAAATATTGAAAATCAATTTGAAACAGCGCACAATAAAGCATAAATGACTATTTTAAATAGTGGGTCGATAGATGGGCCCACGACGCTTTGAATGAATTGGAAATGTTAGATTATATTTTGTATTTGTTATAAAAAGGGGCTATATTTTAATGATTATTGCAATATTGATATTGTTATTTGCCTCGCTATTTTTCTCGGGTAGCGAAACGGCATTAACGGCTGCGAATAAGATGAAGATACACACCGCAGCACAACAAGGAAATAAAAAAGCACAGAAATTATCAAACTTATTAAGTAAACCAAGCGAATTCATCACAACGGTGTTGATTGGTAATAATATCGCGAATATCATTTTACCAACCCTCGTAACAGTGATGGCGGTTGATTTAGGCTTGAGTGTTGGTGTAGCGTCAGCGATTACCACAGTCACAATTTTAATTATTTCAGAAGTTATACCGAAATCAGTGGCAGCGACATATCCGGATCGTATTGCTTATCTTGTTTATACACCAATCCGATTTTTCATTATTATTTTCAAACCATTTACGAAAATTTTAAATGCGATTACAGATGGTATTAATAAGTTACTTTCTGGAGGTCAAGAACAAAAGCAACGTTATTCTAAAGAAGAAATCCGTCAAATGGTGACAATTGCAGGTAGTGAAGGTGCATTCAACGAGCGTGAACGCAGTCGTCTACAAGGTGTCATGAACTTCGATACGTTGAAAGTGACAGATGTGAATACGACACCACGTATCAACGTGATTGCCTTTTCAAATGAAGCTGATTATGAAGAGGTATATGATACGGTTATCTCACATCCTTATACGCGTTATCCGGTTTATGAAGGTGATATTGATAACGTCATCGGTGTATTCCACTCTAAATACTTACTTGCTTGGAGTCGTGAACAGCAAAACAATATTGAAAAATACATGTCTGAACCATTGTTTGTGAATGAACATAACCGTGCAGAATGGGTGCTTAGAAAAATGACAAGCACACGTAAACATCTCGCAATCGTTCTCGATGAATACGGTGGTACTGATGCGATTGTGTCTCACGAAGACTTAATTGAAGAAATGTTAGGCATGGAAATCGAAGACGAAATGGATGAAGAAGAACAACGCAAACTCGAATCTAACGTTTCCGCACGCAGCGATTTACGTAAAGCAAGAAAGCAATCGTAAGAATTAGGGCGTGCACATTTCCCGGGAAATAGTAGAGCGATTGAGTTGTTGGGAGAGACTCATTGAGGCGCTCTCGTTTCGCATATATTCTTCTTGCTAATCTATTTAAAAGTACTCCTTTTTAAAACAATACTAAATATATAAGAAAAGCCCGCTACAAAGTCAGAAATCTTTGTAGCGGGCTTATTTATGTGATGATTCAAGAAGGTGAATTTGTGTCGAACTTTTAATGTATCCTAATGATGATCGTTTATTTATCTTTTTTAATACCAAATTCGTCGATGAGTTCTTGGCGGCGTGGTTCGCCTTGCGCAATGTCACCATGTAATTAATAAATTTTAACTTTCAGTTCGTCCTCATCTACTTCATACACTGCATAGTTTTGATCAGATGAATCACGGTTATTGACGTGGTCACTGTTTTTCGTATGTTGAATGTCAAATGCATCTGTTTTTTGTGGTTGATCAGCAATTTCGAATAAACTGTGGAAATGATCGAGTTGTTTTTGAGTTAAGTCTTTGAATTCAGGTCTGAAGTGTTTAATTTCTTCTAAAGATCTGCCGCCGAGGTCTGCGATGGCTTTTGTACCACCCATGTTAGGAATGACGTAAACAGAGCCTTTTGGATTGTCATAATATGTGACCCCATCATCACCTGTGACTTGTTTAGCATCTTCTACTTTAGCATCGGCGAAACTATTTTTCGTATTACTATATTGTAAAACTTTTGAACGTGACAGCACGTGGTCGTGACCTTGGAGTACTAAGTCAACGTCTAATTCATCAAGTTGTTTCACGAGTTCTTTATGAACTTTTTTAATTTCGTCATCAAACATGAAGTAGAATGAGTGTGCGTACATGGGTTTGTGAAGATTGAAGATAATCCAATTGGCACCATTTTCTCTTGCTTGTTTGATGTCTTTTTTAATCCATTCCATTTGGTCTTTACCGAGTGCTTTTCCTTCAGGATTATCTTTGCCTTTTTTATTATCATTGGTATTCGCAACGACCATATGTGCACCATTGTAATCGAATGAATAATAAGAACCACCGTTCATCGCATTATTGGCTTTGGGTACATTGAAGTGATCATTGAAGCTACCTAGTAATTTATCATCATCTTCATCTAACGCATATTCATCATGGTTACCAGGGACGGGAGCCATAGCCATCTTCATAAATGAAGGGCGAGAACGATCATATAAATCTTTCCATTCATCTTCAACTTCCGCATGTTCTACGACGTCACCTGAATGGACGACGAAATCAGCATTTCCAGCAGTATTGATCGCTTGGTTTAAGGTATCAGCTCCAAATAATGCTTCATCGCGCACATTTTCATTCCAATAAGCATTTTGTGTATCAGCGTATTGGATGAATTTGAATGAGTCCCCATTATTGCCAGATGTTTTGAATTGTCCGACTTCACTTTTCGGACCACTTTCACTACCCACATAAAAATAATAATTTGTGTTTGGTTTTAAGCCCTTAGCTTGAGCTTTGTAGTTGTATTCTTTTTGTTTTGTTAGATTCGCTTTACCATGAATGTCTCCTGCAGTCCATTGCGGACCAGACGCTTGTGCATCTGTGTAATAACCGTTGATCGTTTCGTTGCCGTTTTTGTCTTTAATGATTTCACCGTCGTCATCTTTTTTCACATCTTCGAAAATAATGTTGCCATTTTTATCGCGTTCGAGATATTTAGAATCTACTTTTTTAGTTTTTGCGTCAAACACTTGTGCATCACTGAAATCTCCTGTTTCTGAAATCCACACTTTAGCGTCGTCAAATTTATCCGTCGTGAACCAATTGAATCCCATTTCAGATTTTGTATCACCTTTGAAGTTTGTTGTCACACGGCTTGGTGCGTTTTCCGTTTGTACGGGCGCTAATTCAGGCTTTTGATTTGTGAGTTGGATGCCGTTTGATTGTGCTTGTTCTGTTGCTTGAGGTTGCGCTTGTTCCATTTGATCAGGTGCTACACCACCACCGCTTGCCTGTGCGGTATTTGTCCCTTGTGCTAAAGTGAGCAATAACGTTACGCTAGCTAAACCGGTAAAGATACGGTGCTTGTTTTTCAATGAGAACCCTCCACTCATATAATGTATTGCACTTTTACCGTAACAATTGAACGTTAAATAACTGTAAAACTCGAGTGTGAATTTAGTGAATTAATTTTATTAAATCCATGTAAATCAACGTGTCTAAAGTGAATCCTTAAATTTATCTATGGTATCATAAACATGGTGATACTATGATAAATATTGGACTAACAGGATGGGGCGACCACGACACGCTATACGAAGACCTACAGCGCAAATCAGACAAACTCAAGACGTATGCGAGTCATTTTCCCATCGTAGAATTAGATGCCACGTATTATACAGTACAACCTGCACGCAATATTAATAGTTGGATAAAACAAACACCGGATCGCTTTCAGTTTGTGGTGAAGATCCATCAAGCGCTCACCCTACACGCAGAAGTGGAAGACTTTGCAGAATCAAGAGCAGCGCTATTTAAACAATTTAAAGATATGTTAGAGCCACTCGCTGCATCCGGTAAGTTGGCTATGGTTTTAGTACAATTCCCACCATGGTTTGATTGTAATGTAAAAAATATTACGTATATTCGCTACGTGCGAGAACAGTTAAAAGACTTTCCAGTCTGTATCGAATTTCGCCATCAATCATGGTTTAATGACCGTTTTAAAGAAGAAACGTTGAGTTTTCTCACACAACATGAACTCATTCATGCAGTGTGTGACGAGCCACAAGTCGGACAAGGTTCTGTGCCGTTTGTGAATCGCATTACGAATACGACGGCTTTTGTACGTTATCATGGACGGAATAAACAAGGGTGGACGAAACAAGATATGACAGATCAAGCATGGCGAGACGTACGTTATTTATATGATTATAGTGAAGAAGAACTTACGGAGTTAGTGAATAAAGTACGCGTACTAGATCAAAAAGCAAAAGACGTCTATGTCGTATTTAACAATAATTCAGGTGGACATGCCGCACAAAATGCGAAAACATATCAACGACTATTAGGCATCGATTATGAGGGCTTAGCACCACAGCAATTAAAATTATTCTGAGGAGTTTGTTTCGATGTTAACGATTATATTATTAGTGCTTATAGGTGGTTTATCAGCGATTTTAGGGTCGCTCGTAGGAATTGGTGGGGGCATCATTATCGTGCCTACACTCCTCTATTTAGGTGTCGAACACGATCTGTTAAATGATATTACGCCACAGATTGCAATTGGGACTTCCTCTGTGATTTTAATTGTGACAGGGTTGTCCTCCACTTTAGGCTATCTGAAAACAAAACAAGTTGATGTGAAGAATGGCTCTATCTTTCTATTTGGTTTATTACCTGGGTCATTAATAGGGACATTCATCAGTCGTTATTTAACACTCGATTCCTTTAATTTATACTTCGGTATCTTTCTCATCTTCGTGGCAGCGTTACTCATAGTCAGAAATAAATTAAAACCGATTAAATACTTTGCGAAAGAAAAATACGAAAAAACATATATTGATGCGGAAGGTCATACATATCATTATCATGTGCCGCCATTCGTCGCTTTTGCGACAACGTTAGTGATTGGATTGATCACTGGCTTATTCGGTATTGGTGGTGGGGCATTGATGACACCCCTCATGTTAATCGTCTTCCGTTTCCCACCCCATGTGGCAGTGGGTACAAGCATGATGATGATTTTCTTCTCAAGCTTAATGAGTTCCTTTGGTCATATTATCCAAGGCCATGTAGCTTGGGGTTATGCGCTCGTGCTCATGATCTCAAGCTTTATCGGAGCTCAAATCGGAGTGAAAGTCAATCAACAGTTCAAGTCAAATACAGTTGTAACTATGCTTAGAACGGTATTATTACTACTTGGATTGTATTTAGTTATCAAATCATTACTATAAAATAAGGAGAGGATATGAATGAAGTTAACGATTTATCATACGAATGATATACACAGTCATCTTGCAGAATATGCACGCATCACTGAGTATATTTCAGAGCACAGACCTTTATTAAATCATCCCTCTCTTTACTTAGATATTGGAGATCATGTCGATTTATCTACACCTGTTACCGAAGCAACCTTAGGTAAAAAGAATATTTCGTTATTAAATGAAGCTGGATGTGACCTCGTGACGATCGGCAATAATGAAGGGATGACGATTTCACATGACGCATTGAATGCACTATATGAAGATGCTGATTTTGATGTAACATGTGCGAACGTATTTGACGAACAAGGTCAGTTACCAAATCGCTTTGTGTCATCCTTAATTAAAGAAGTAGCAGATACACGTATTCTTTTCGTCGCAGCCACTGCACCGTTTACGCCGTTTTACCGTGCACTTGATTGGGTTGTCACTGATCCGCTAGAAGCGATTAAAGATGAAGTTCACGCGCATGAAGGGGATTATGATGTATTGATTGTCCTAAGTCATGTGGGTGTCTTCTTTGATGAGCAATTGTGTCAGGAATTACCTGAAATTGATGTGATCTTAGGCAGCCATACCCATCACTACTTTGAACGTGGTGCGGTAAATAATGGTGTGTTGATGGCCGCTGCTGGAAAATACGGACATTACTTGGGTGAAGTGACTTTAGAGATCGAAGATAAAAAGGTTACTGATAAAACTGCGATGTTACATCCGCTAGAGACGTTGCCTGAAGTCGAAACACATTTTGACGAAGAAGGAAAAACATTGATGAACACGTCTGTGTTATCGAAACCGACTTATTTGCCTAGAGAAACAGACGTCATCACACGCACGGCTTATTTATTAGCAGAAAGTATTTATGAGTTTAGTCAAGCGGATGCGACGATTATCAATGCGGGCTTGATAGTTAAAAGTATCTATAGTGATGAAATAACGGAATACGATATCCATCAAATGTTGCCACATCCAATTAATGCAGTGCGCATTCGATTAACAGGCGACGTACTCAAAGCTGTTATTGATAAAAGTCAAAAACAAGAATATATGCATGAACACGCACAAGGATTAGGGTTTAGAGGCGATATCTTTGGCGGTTATATCTTGTATAATCTTGGCTTTATCGAGTCTGAACAACGTTACTTCATTAATGGTGAAGAAATCAAAGATGATGAGACGTATACGTTAGGCACGGTCGATATGTATACCTTTGGCCGTTACTTCCCAATGTTGAAAAATCAACCAATCGAATATCTGTTACCCGAATTTTTAAGAGATATTTTCAAAGAAAAATTATTACAATTGTGAACGTTTACTTATATACATTCCTTTTTATGTCGTTTTTCGTTATAATAAGAAATGACAACTAAACAGGAGGGTATGTGTTGTTATGGCTACCAAAAACGAAGAAATTTTACGTAAACCAGATTGGTTGAAAATCAAACTTAACACTAACGAGAACTACACAGGCCTTAAGAAAATGATGAGAGAAAAAAACTTAAACACCGTGTGTGAAGAGGCAAAATGTCCAAACATACACGAATGCTGGGGGTCTCGACGTACTGCTACATTTATGATTTTAGGTGCAGTTTGTACACGTGCTTGTAGATTCTGTGCTGTTAAAACAGGTTTACCGAACGAACTTGACTTAAATGAACCTGAACGTGTAGCAGAATCAGTCGAATTGATGAACTTAAAACACGTGGTCATCACTGCAGTAGCGCGAGATGATTTAAGAGACCAAGGTTCTAATGTGTACGCTGAAACGGTACGTAAAGTACGTGAACGTAACCCTTATACAACGATTGAAATCCTACCATCAGATATGGGTGGCGACTATGAAGCATTAGAAACACTCATGGATTCAAGACCTGATATCTTAAATCATAATATTGAAACAGTAAGACGTTTAACACCGAGAGTACGTGCGCGTGCAACTTATGATAGAACGTTAGAATTCTTAAGACGTTCTAAAGAATTACAACCTGATATTCCTACTAAATCTAGCTTCATGTTAGGATTAGGTGAAACGTACGAAGAAATTTATGAAACAATGGACGATTTACGTGCTAACGACGTCGATATCTTGACGATTGGTCAATATTTACAACCGACACGTAAACACTTGAAAGTGGAAAAATACTACACACCGTTAGAATTCGGTAAACTGCGCAAAGTCGCATTAGAAAAAGGATTTAAACACTGTCAAGCAGGCCCATTAGTACGTAGTTCTTATCACGCAGATGAACAAGTTAACGCAGCAGCAAGAAGAAAACAACTTTTCGGTGAAGAACAAATCACTTCAGACAATTAATAAGTAATGTGAAGATCAGGCTTAGTTGAAGGAGAGTGTCTCTGGCGTTTCAACTAAGTCTTTCTTCGGTTCAATATGGAAATAAAAAATGAAAGATTTAGGTGATTTGCATATGATACAAGCGGATGGCCGTTATTTTGAAATGGTGAGTGAGTACCGCAATGCATTTGATGAGGAACAATTTGCGAACCGATATTCTGATATCTTAGATAAATACGATTTTGTCGTTGGCGATATCGGATATGATCAATTGCGTCTCAAAGGATTTTATAAAGATGCGAATAAGAAGGTAGAAGCGGGTAAACGTTTTTCCGCGATACAAGACTATATTTTAGAGTATTGTAATTTCGGTTGTGCTTATTTTGTATTGAGACGGTTGGATGAAAGTGGAGCATTGTCTCGCATGACCCAATCTGATGAATCAGAACCCGAGATAGATGAACAGGATAAACTGAAAGACGTCAAAATCAAACCGACAATTCAAACGCATTCTTAAGGAAGTTCTGGTAGATGAAGTCGCTTTTTGGATGTACTGAATGGGAGCGTGCCTCTCACTCATCAAAATTTCATAAGATCTTCACATTAAAAAGGATGGCAACAGCGCCAGCCTCTTTTTATACTTTATTTTATTGAATCACTTCTGATAAATAGGCTTGAATTTCGTCTCCTTCAGACTCTGAAACACCGAGTATAAAGGCGATATAACCTTCTTCTTCTAAATCATCGGTACCAATAATACCAAATTTATTCGTCTGCATATTTAATACTATGGTTTTCCCGTAATGTCTATCTGTTTGGATCAGCATGAGATCGTAGCGACTTTCTTCACCCACGAAACCAACGAACTGTACTTGTGCTGGCTCTTCATCATCATATAAAAACATATCTATCATCGTGCGTGTAACTCCTTTCGTTAGGCGAACGTTTTAAAAATGAATAGGTACAGTATAACCCGAAATCCCATGTGCTTCAAAGTTGTGATATGATGTAAGTGAAGCATAATATTTATACACTTGGACCGTGGTGGAGGTGCGGGAGATGTATTTTGTTGATAAAGCAAAATTAGAATATAAACTAAATTATTTAAGACAACTCACTGAGGATTACCCCAAAAATAAAGACAACACATATGCTATAGAGCGTATCGGTCAGATGTTGATTGAGACAGCGGTAGACATCGGCAACGTGATCATCGATGGTTTTATCCTCAGAGATCCTGGGAATTATCAAGATGTGATCGATATCATGGCATTAGAGAAGGTGATCTCTTCAGATACACAACATTACATCAATCGCACGGTTGCTAAGCGAAAATTGTTCGTACATGATCATGATCGATTATCGCTCGATGAGGTCTTACCGTTATTTGATGAAGCAACGCCATATTATCAACGTTTCGTAGATGAAGTCGTTTATTTTTTAAAAAACGAAAATGTACCAATTACAGCTTTTGGTAAAAAGGGAGAATAGATTTAAATGAAACAATATAAAGGATATCTTATTGATCTAGATGGAACGATGTATAAAGGAAGTCAACCGATAGATGGGGCAGCACAATTTATTGAATACTTAAACAATCATGATATCCCTCATTTATTTGTCACAAATAACTCAACTAAAGAGCCTGAAGATGTGGTTGAAAAATTAAAAAATGTAGGTGTCACAGCGTATAGCGATGAAATCGTTACTTCTGCGTTGGCGACTGCTGAATATATATCAAATGAACATAGTGGTGCGTCCGTTTATGTCATTGGCGGAGATGGTTTACGTAATGCGATTAAAAATGAAGGATTGACGATTAAAGAAGATGAACATGTCGATTACGTGACGATCGGTCTTGATGAAGCGGTCACATATGATAAGTTAGCGACAGCGACACTCGGTGTTCGCCAAGGTGCGAAATTCATTTCTACTAATAAAGATGTTTCCATTCCGAAAGAACGCGGTTTCTTACCTGGTAATGGTGCGATTACAAGTGTAGTATCTGTTTCAACTGGGGTTGATCCAGTGTTTATCGGAAAACCAGAACCTATCATCATGGATAAAGCGCTTGATATCTTACAATTACCTAAAGTTGATGTAGCGATGGTAGGCGATTTATATGATACCGATATCATGTCAGGTATCAACGTCGGTGTGGATACAATTCATGTCCAAACCGGAGTAACGACAAAAGAACAAATTGAACAAAAAGAAGTACCACCGACATATACATTTAAAGATTTAAACGAAGTGATAGCAGAATTAGAAGGGTAGGGGATGGCTATGACGAAACCTAAAATTTTAGTAACGCGCAAGATACCGCAAACCTTTATCGATCAGCTAGAAACGATCGGTGAAGTGAAGATGTGGGATAAAACGTATGAAGCGATGCTGAGAGATCAATTTCTTGAAGAAGTGAAAGATGCGGCAGCTTGTTTTATCACATTAAGTGAGCAAATTGATGAAGAAGTCTATGAAACAGCAACACAGTTAAAAGTCGTCGCGAACATGGCGGTTGGTTACGATAACATTGACGTAGAAGGTGCTCAAACACACGACATCGTCATCACGAATACGCCGGATGTGTTGACTGAAACGACTGCTGAATTAGGGGTAACGCTCATGTTAACAGTGGCACGCCGAATTGTAGAATCTGAACATTACGTGCAAGATGGAAAATGGCAAAGTTGGGGGCCTTATCTCTTTGCCGGCAAGGATTTACACCATTCACGCGTTGGTATTTTCGGTATGGGTGATATCGGTAGAGGTGTAGCCCGTCGTCTACAGGGCTTTAACACAAGCATCATGTATCACAACCGTTCTCGACATTTAGAAAGCGAACAAACATATGGCACACTTTACGTGACGTTTGAAACATTGCTTAAAGAAAGTGACTTTATCATATGTACGGCGCCACTCACGAATGAAACACGACACAAATTTAACCGTGAGGCATTTTCAATGATGAAATCAGATGCCATCTTTATTAATATCGGCCGTGGTGCTGTCGTAGATGAAGAGGCGTTGATAGAAGCGATTGACCAACAACAAATTGCGGGTTGTGGGTTAGATGTGTTACAAGAAGAACCGATAGCAATGGATCATCCATTACTTAAATATCCGAATGTAGTGATTACACCTCATATCGGTAGTGCATCGGTAGAAACACGTAACCGGATGATTCAATTATGTGTCGATAACATTGAAGCCGTCTTGTCAGATAACGAACCATTAACGCCTGTAAAATAAAACTAAATACATTCATTTAACTTCGTGTAAGTGATGTGTGAGAGCCAAATTGATGTGGCTTTCTAATCTCACTTACACTTTTTTATGCGCTTCTAAGTTAGCAAAATTTAGATTATAATTTTTATAAGAATCATATACATACAAACTTGCAATGTAAAAATAATTAAATTATAATTGTTTTCAAAAATAGAGCATTACAATGAATTGATTTTATTTTGATGTAAATCAAATGGAATACCTAGTTTTAAATCTCCGTGTGACTCAAAGCTGAAAGAAAACAGTGATTAAAGTACAGTGAATATAAACTGAATTTTCAGAATACTAAAGTATATCTTCAATTCATTGAATGTCTTGTATATATTTTTCTAAATGATATAGGAGGGCGTAATGAAACTAACGATATTTCATGACGATCAGTACTTTGTGGGATTAGTAGAATATCGAACTAAAAACAAGGTGACCTTTTCAAAATATATCTTTGGCCCTGAACCAGATGACGACACCGTCTTACGATTTATTGAAAATAAACTATTAGTTTTAGTAAACCAGAGTCGCGTTAAGGTTAAGAAAAAGTTACAGTAAAACGAATTAACCCTAAACGCTTACAACGAAAGGTCGCTAAAGAACAAAAAGAAAAAGTCATGACTACACAATCACAACAGGCGTTGAAACTAGAACAAGAATTAAAGAAAAAAGAAGCTAAAAAGAAAAATAAACAGAGGATTAAAAAGGAAAAAGAAAGAAAAAGGGCAATCAAAAAACAAAAAGCGAAAGCAAAACATAAAGGGCATTGATGTGCCATGTTACGCATCAATGTGGACGCAGTTTTTAAAGGGTTAATGATGTTGTCTAGACATGGATAAAAAGTTGTTCAATTAAATTATAAATATAATTGAACGGATGTATAAATTAGAGTATAATATAAAAGGATATTATATCATAGGACAATATCGCAGAAATATACCATAGAATAATTTATATTCCTTTGAATTAATTTATTCCATAAATAATCAATCTTTGCAAAATGAAAGTGCTCGAGAGGTGAAACATGATAGAAGCAAACAACACGAAATTTCAACGCGTTAAAGTGGTACTATTAACGTTGCTCTATTTAGTCATATTTATCGCACTCTACCTCATTTATGGCTCAGGTGATACACAAAATAACTTTATTTATAATGAATTTTAATTTTGGAGGCTAGCGTGAAAGATTTAATTGAAATACTGACTAAATATGAACAACAATGCCCTGAAGTGATTGCTGTCAGACACCGTGATGAGACGTTAACGTATGCGCAATTGGGTCAATATTCAAATCAACTGGCTGCGAAGTTACGAGATACAGAAGCACCTGTCGTGCTATATGGACATATGTCTCCGTACATGATTGTGGGAATGGTTGCGGCGATTAAAGCAGGATGTGGCTATGTACCAATAGATACCTCCATTCCAATAAATCGAATTGATAGTATTCTTGATAAGGTACAACCACAGTATATTTTTAATACGGCGAATGACACGATTTCATTCAAACAAGGCGAGGTCCTTACGCCAGAGATAATTGATCAAGATGCGGCAAGTGAAGCCATCGCTGAGATGTCACAAACTGATATTTGCTATACGATCTTTACTTCAGGTTCTACCGGTGAACCTAAAGGGGTGCAAATTAGCTATTCAAGCTTACTTGAGTTTACGCAATGGATGGTTGAGTTAAACGACTCTGAAATGCAGCAACAATGGCTCAATCAGGCTCCGTTTTCATTCGATTTGTCTGTCATGGCGATTTATCCAGCATTAATGTCTGCAGGCACATTGAATTTAGTCGATAAAACAATGATTCATAAACCAAAAGAATTGAGCGATATGTTAGAACAACATCCAATCGATGTATGGGTATCTACACCTTCATTTATGGAAATGTGTTTACTGTTACCACAGCTAACTGAAACGCATTATCCAAGTTTACATCGCTTGTTCTTCTGCGGAGAAATTTTAACGCATCGCACAGCGCAACAACTCGTTCAACGTTTTCCAAATGCGACCGTCTACAATACATACGGGCCTACAGAAGCAACTGTAGCCGTGACCTATGTGAAAGTGACGCAGGCGCTATTAGATCAATATAGTAGTTTACCTGTGGGCATATCAAGAAAGGGCGCAGAGCTTAACTTAACGGAAGAAGACGAGCTTACAATTACAGGTAATAGTGTGAGTTATGGTTATCTTCAAAATCCCGATAAGACGAATGAAGTCTTTGATACGACTGGTGAAGAAAGAGTCTACTATACAGGTGACAAAGCACAATTTAAAGATGGCCTATGGTTCATCCACGGTAGACTAGACTTTCAAGTTAAACTGAATGGTTATCGAATGGAGCTTGAAGAAATAGAAACGAAGCTCAGACAAACACCGTATATTGAATCAACGGTGGTCGTTCCTATCTATAGAGGAGATAAAGTCACTTCGCTTTCAGCAGCAGTTGTATTGAATTCAACATTAACAGAACAACTATCTGAGCAAGCGGTGATTCAAGAGACGAAATTACAACTCAAATCAGTGTTACCTGAATATATGATACCGAAAAAGTTTGTTACTTTAGCACAACTTCCGATGACTCCAAATGGAAAAGTGGATCGCAAAGCGATAGCTGAGGTTGTGACACGATGATTCCTTATAGTAATTTTACGTTCTTTTTCATAGCCGGTATTTTACTCTTACCTGTCATTATTATGGGATGTTTCGGGAAACGGAGTAAACTTTATAATGGCATCATAACGGTCATTTTATTGGTGCTTATTTTTGCCTCAGATGAATTTAATTTATGGGGCAATCGTTATGTGAGTTATCAGTTGTTAAATTTTATAATTTATAAGATTTGGCAATTAGCGATTATTATGTATTATTGGAAATCACGCCAACGTTCTAATACATTTGGTAAATTTTTCATGGTTATTTTCTTATCCATTTTACCGTTAATCATCGTTAAAGTTTGGCAGAGTTCGTGGTTAGGCGAGTATCGTGTTCAATTCCACGAGATTAAGCTTATCCAAGCCATCGGTTTCTTGGGGATTTCTTATATTACCTTTAAGAGCGTACAACTGTTAATGGAAATTAGAGATGGTTCGATTAAAGAAGTGAAAGCTGGGAACGTATTGCAGTTTATTACGTTTTTCCCAACCATTTCAGCAGGGCCGATTGATCGTTATAAACGTTTCGTGAAAGATGAAAGCAAAGTATTACCCCGTGACGGTTATATTGCGCTATTACAAAAGGCATCTCACTTATTGATGATGGGGTTCTTGTATAAATATATCATCGCTTATTTAATCAACCAGTATGCTGTTCAACCTTTATTACCACAACTGAGTGAATGGGGTTCGAAATGGCTCTACATGTATGCTTATAGTTTCTATTTATTCTTTGATTTTGCTGGCTATAGCTTGTTTGCGATTGCCTTCAGTTATGTGATGGGGATACAAACGCCACCGAACTTTAACCAACCGTTTAAAGCGCGTAACATTAAAGATTTCTGGAATCGCTGGCATATGTCGTTGTCGTTTTGGTTTAGGGATTGTGTCTACATGCGTGCGCTTTTCTTCATGTCGAAGAAAAGGTTGTTGAAAAGTCAATTAGCAATGTCGAATATCGCATTTTTAATTAACTTTTTCATCATGGGTGTGTGGCATGGATTGGAATGGTTCTACATTTTATATGGTTTGTACCACGCTATGTTGTTTATTGTTTACGGATTTTATGAACGGTGGAGAAAACAACATCCACCTAGATGGAAAAATCAATTTACGAATCTCTTAAGCATTGTCGTTACATTTCATTTTGTTGCGTTCGGATTTTTGATTTTTTCTGGAAATTTAATTTAATAAGGAGAAACAGACATGTCATTTAGAGAAGAAGTACTTAATTTATTAGCATCAGTTGCAGAAAACGATATCGTCATTTCGAATCCAGATATCTTATTATTTGAAGAGGGCATCATTGATTCGTTTCAGACAGTAGGATTGTTATTAGAGATTCAGAACCAATTGGGTATTGATGTTTCAATCATGGACTTTGATAGAGATGAGTGGGCTACACCTAATCAAATCGTAGCGGTACTTGAAACATTAAGATGATGAAAAGATTTTTTACCCCTTATTATCAGTGTACTACTGTTTGGCATATTTTTATTATTGCCTGCACGTTTATTTTCTAGTTTAGTGAATGAAAATGCCGTTATGTCACAACGGTTAGCACTCACAGACACAGTCTTAAAAGGCACATTAAACCAAGATTATATGATGCAGTCAAAGCAATTTTTACCGATTTATGGCTCAAGTGAACTAGGGAAGGTCGATCCGTTTCATCCTGGACTCATTTTAAACACGCGTAAATCATTTAAGCCTACGCCGTTTTTAGTGGGTACTGGTGGATCAACAGATCTCGTGAATGCGGTCGAATTAGGCGCTCAGTATGATAAGTTAAAAGGTAAAAAATTAGTATTTATCATTTCCCCACAATGGTTTACAGAACATGGGCTAACAAAAGAGAATTTTGACGCGCGGATTTCTAAAGCACAAATCAATCAGTTATTTAAACAGAAAAAATTAAGTCAGCCGTTAAAGCAAGCGTATGCAGAGCGACTACAACAGTTTAAGCATGTGGAGAATCGTCCATTTTTAAAAGCTATCGCACAACAAAAGGCGGAACCTCATACGAATTATTTAACATCGTTTTATAGTGAACAGTTGAAAAAAATTGAAGCGATCAAGTCGTTATTACATTTTAACAAGAGTGAACTGCTTCAAGCGGACGGTGTGGCCAATGCGAATGCGGATTGGTCTAAGATGAAACAAGCAGCGATTCAATATGGACAAAAACATTCGGCATCGAATGCGTTTGGCATCCGAGATGAATATTGGAAATTGATTAAAAGTCATAAACGGAAGATTAACCGTGATTATGAGTTTAAGGAGAACTCTCCAGAATTTAAAGATTTGGAATTACTCGTTCGTACATTAAAAGAAGCGGGGGCTGATGTAACGTATGTCAGTCTGCCATCCAATGGCAAGTGGTATGATCATATTGGAATTAAGCAAGAGCGGAGAGAGCAGATTTATCAAAAGATCAATCAAACCGTGACTGACAATGGTGGCGAACTTTATGATATGACAGATAAAGACTATGAGGATTATGTTATTGCGGATGCCGTCCATGTAGGATGGAAAGGTTGGGTCTATATTAATGAATATTTAGACCAACACGTGAAATAGCCAACTTGTTTCACTTTATAAAAATGATTAAATAAAAACAGCGCTCAATAGCGATCGTACCATGACGCTAGCGAGTGCTGTTTTGAGTTTCAAATGGATGATTGTTGATTTTGTTCGTGAAAAATGATTTTTGGATGAATAATTTTGGAATTTAGTAATTAGAAGACTTGTTCAACTTCGATGACACCAGGAACTTCTTCGTGAAGTGCGCGTTCGATGCCGGCTTTTAAAGTAATCGTTGAACTTGGGCAGGTACCACAAGCACCGTGTAGTTGTAGTTTTACGATACCATCTTCAACGTCAACGAGTGAGCAGTCACCGCCGTCTCTGAGTAAGAATGGACGTAATTTTTCAATGACTTCAGCCACTTGGTCGAACATGGTTGCATTTTCAGTAGGCATTTAAGATGCCTCCTTTCAACTTAAGTAATTCGTCTCGTTATGATTATGATTTAATTATAAAAGAAACACCTAGAAAAATCCATCATTCCATTTAATTTTAAAGATGAGGATAAGCGATTAACTTTACTTTAACAAGGGGGATGCGCTACAGTAAAGCTAGATATGTTTGACGCGTTACAAGCGAGGTAAAACGTGAAGCTACAAGGGGGATATAAAGATGAAAAAGATCAGTGTCGTAGTCTATGGAGCAGATGTTGTGTGTGCAAGTTGTGTCAACGCACCGACTTCTAAAAATACGTATGACTGGTTACAACCGTTACTCAAAAGAAAATATCCAGATATCGACTTTGAATATACGTATATCGATATTGAAAAGGATACAGAAAACCTTTCAGATCACGATCAACATTATATTGAACAAATTGAACAAGACGAATTATTCTATCCACTCATCACAATGGATGATGAATATGTTGCGGATGGATTTATTCAGTTAAAAGATATTACGAGATTCTTAGACAATTACCAAGGTCATACCGTTTAAGTGTAAAAAATGAGAAAGTGATATAGAAATAGCAGGGTGGCATTATCATGCCATCCTGCTATTATTCGTGTATTGGTTAAAAGTTCGGGATTAACCATTGTGATATTTATAGAGCCATAGTACCCCTGATTTTAAAATAGAGGCTAAGCGACCTGTCACTGTCCGATCCATGATATAAGCAAAACCTTGTTTGTCTCCTAAAGAACCTAAGAAACCTTGAATTTTGATCTCAGGCATTTTTTCAGGAAGCGGCTTGCCTTCCCATTGTGTTTTAAGGACATGTGCGATTTGGTCACCTTGATTTTCAGCGAGTTGCGCACTTGGCGCAAATGGTAATTCTGCGCAGTCACCAACCACATAAACATTAGGGTAGGTTGGCACTTGATGATATTGGTTCAAGATAACACGGCCACTTTTACTTGTATCAATTGGCAATTGACGTACAATTTCAACCGGTTGGATTCCTGCTGTCCATACGACAAGATCGAGTGATTCAGGTTGGTCATTATTGTAAATAACACCTGGTTCAACTTTCGTAATATTAGAATTTGCGACGACATTGACGTTGTTTTTCTTGAACCATTTTGCAATATAACGGCTTAATTTTTCAGGAAAGGCAGGAAGGATGCGTTCACCACGATCGTAGAGAATGACGTTTAAATCTTTACGACTTTCACGTAATTCGCTCGCGAGTTCAATACCGCTGAGTCCAGCCCCCACGATACCGACTGAAGCATCTTTCGGCAGTTCACTGATATGTAAAAATGTATCTCTCGATTTAGAAAGTGTTTGAATACTGTGCGTGTGTTCCTCTGCACCAGGTACATTATGGTATTTGTCTTCACAACCTAAACCGATAATGAGCTCATCGTAATCGACCTTGTTGTTACCCACAGTGATGATTTGACCGTCTAAGTCGATATCAGTGATTTCACCATATACGATGTTGAGTTGATCAGATTGTGGAAATTCAATTCTTAAATCCTTATCTGATTTCGTTCCTGCTGCAAGTTCGTAAAATTCTGGTTTTAAACTATGATATGGCATGCGGTCAATTAGTGTAATGACATAGTCATCCGGTATAGCGTTGGGTAATATACAAGATAAGATACGCATATTACCATAGCCTCCACCAAGTAATACTAAGTTCTTCATTTCTCAATACCCCTTTATTTAAAATTATTTCTGGCGCTAGCTCATTAAATTACGTTATGTTGATTCCCCTTTAATCACGTGCGTCATATTTACTGCGTGAAATGTGATGCACTAGCCCCTAACATATAAAATGAAACATAGCGTCGTGATGTCTTGTTACATATATGATATCGTTATTTCATCATATCGTGTGGCGTTATTTATTGAACGACAATGTATGTACAAGACGATCGCGTCTCATGGAAACTATGTTTTGTTCAATTTCATTATAAACGTTTTCAAATATGACTACAAACAAATTTGATAAAATTGTGACAACCGTTGAAATAGCAGTATTTTCCAACTATAGAAAGGGAATTTGAAGCAAAGTTTTCATAAGATTTAAAGATGAGATTCCGCGTCATATTTTTAAGCAAGTTATTAAGCAGGAGCGGTTTGAATTTGATATAATACAACAATCGATAATTTATTGAGAGGGTGTCAAATGAATCCAATAGTAGAATTCTGCATATCAAATATGGCAAAAGGCGGAGATTACGTTTATAATGAATTAGACAAAGATCCGAATGTTGATGTGTTAGAATACGGTTGCTTACAATGTTGTGGGCTTTGCTCATCTTCGTTGTATGCATTAGTGAATGGCGATTTCGTCAAAGGCGATACACCTGAAGAATTGCTACAAAACATATACGATCACATTAAAGAAACTTGGATATTCTAATCACATGAACATGATGATATAGATAGTTCAATTTACGATATAAAGGAGTAGATTTTCATGTCTGCAATTAACTTAACAGAAGCTGCAGCATACGAAGTAAAAGATATGCTGAAACAAAATGAAATGGAAGATGGTTACTTAAAACTAAAAGTAAACGGTGGCGGATGTACCGGTTTAACTTACGGCATGTCAGCAGAAGAAGCACCAGGAGAAAACGACGAAGTCAGCGAATTCTACGGTTTAAAAGTGTTAGTAGATAGAGACGATATTCCCGTTTTAAACGGTACGACCATCGACTTCAAACAATCATTGATGGGTGGCGGTTTCCAAATTGAGAATCCAAACGCCATTGCATCTTGTGGTTGTGGTAGTTCTTTCCGCACAGCTAAAGTAGCGGGTACACCTGAAGATTGCTAATCCATTTTGTTTCCAGCGTGTACAGTTTCATTTGATGAAACAAGATTGAGACATGAATACATTGAGCAAGGCATGACTTCTAACTGATTTAGATTGTGCCTTGTTTTTTTATGAAAATATTTATGAAAATCCATATATCATTTGATTAGTGCTTGAAAAGATAAGGTAAAAACTATAAAATTAAATGTGGATGAAAAATGTCTTTTCTATGAATAGTTTGCAAAAATTGGGGTATATATATAGATATCGTAGCTGTGTTACATATAATAATATTAACTTCATTTATTAAAATGGAGTGATTTTATTTACGTCACACAGTTTTAAATATTTGCGTAAGTCGTGCAGGATAAACATGAATTGTAGTGTGTTTATTACGGTTTGATAGAGAATTGCCTCAAATGACAAACAGTTAACAACAGCGCTTAGCGGTGGCTACATCACGTTATGTGGTATAGCGAAAGACTGTAGTGCAACAAAATATTAACGAAAGTTTAGGTGAATATAATGGCTCAAGAACGTAAAAAAGTAGTAGTTTTAGGTGCAGGTTACGCTGGCTTACAAACAGTTACTAAATTACAAAAACAACTTCCTAAAGATGAAGCAGAAATTACTTTAATCAACAAAAATGATTACCACTACGAATCAACATTACTTCATGAAGCTTCAGTAGGTACAAGAAGCTATGAAGATATCATTTATCCTATCAGCAGTGCGATAAATGAAGATAAAGTAAACTTCATTAAAGGTGAAGTTACTAAAATTGATCGCAACGCTAAAAAAGTTGAAACAGACGCAGGTGTATTCAACTTCGATATCTTAGTTGTCGCTTTAGGTTTCGAACCTGAAACATTTGGTATCGACGGAATGAAAGACTATGCATTCCAAATCGAAAACATCTTAACTGCACGTAAATTATCTCGTCACATCGAAGATAAATTTGCGAACTACGCAGCTTCTAAAGACAAAGATGACAAAGACTTAGCTATCTTAGTTGGTGGTGCTGGATTCACAGGTATCGAATTCTTAGGTGAATTAACTGAACGTGTTCCAGAACTTTGCAACAAATACGGCGTAGATCCTAACAAAGTTAAAATCACTTGTGTAGAAGCTATGTCTAAAATCTTACCTCAATTCTCAGAAGAACTTGTTAACTACGCAGTTAACTACTTAGAAGAAAGAGGTATTGAATTCAGAATCGGTACACCTATCACAGCTACTAACGAAAAAGGTTTCGTAGTTAAAGTAGGCGACGATGAAAAAGAAGAACAATTAGAAGCTAACACTACTGTATGGGCAGCTGGTGTTCGAGGTAACCACATCATGGATGACGCATTCGAAGGCGTTAAACGTGGTCGTATCATCAACAGCCAAGACTTAACAATCGATGGCTACGATGACATCTTCGTTATCGGTGACTGCTCAGCATTCATCCCAGAAGGCGAAGAACGTCCATTACCAACAACAGCTCAAATCGCTATGCAACAAGGTGAACATACTGCTAAAAACATCGAACTCTTATTACACGGTCAACCAACAGTTCCATTCAACTTCGTTAACCGTGGTACAGTTTGCTCACTAGGTCAACATGATGGTATCGGTACTGTTTACGGTAAAGATATCAAAGGTAAAAAAGCTTCATTCTTGAAAAAAGTTATCGATACACGTTCTATCTTCAAACTTGGCGGTATCGGCTTAGCTTACAAAAAAGGTAAATTTTAATTCATAACTAAACTTAAAATAGAATGACCATATGAATAGGTCATCACTGAGAAGGAGTGAGACAGAGATCAAGTGTAAACTTAGGTTTCTGTTTCGCTCTTTTTTTATTAAACAAAAAGGGGGATCCACATGACAACACAGTTTACATATCATAGTAAAAGAATTTCTAACACCGTGATTTTAGGATTGTCAGAAGAACTTGAGGCGTTATCTCAACTTGAACTCGAACAACAGAATCTAGTTAAAGACTTAACAGAATTAGAAGATTTGAACATGGTGACGCGTGATGTTGGACGCATCAACTCAACACTTTATCATCTAAATGGACAACCGATAAGACTCGTAACAGTAGGTTTAGGTACGTTAAAAGAAGCTACTGAAACGACGTTATCACGTGCATTTGGTTATCTGTTCCAATTTTTAAAGCAAGAAAAGATCACTCACGCTGATTTATTATTTGAAACGTTAGATTTAACTGAATCTACTGACCAAATAGCTGAAGTCATGGGTATTCAAAGTGAGCGTGCGATTTATCGATTTGATAGTTTTAAAACATCTGAGAAAACAGCTTACGAATTGAACCTCAATATCATAGAATCAGACGAAGCCTTTTCAAATTCAGTTAATCAAGGTCAAATCATCGGACAAAGTATAAACTTGGCACGTAATTTTAGTCAATTAACACCGAACATCTTAACGCCTGCGTACTATGCCAAACTCATCGAACAACACTTCGCTCAAAGTACGGTCGAAGTCGATATCAAAAATGGTGAATCACTCGAACGAGAAGGCTTTGGACTCATCCACGCAGTAGGAAAAGGATCCATGCACGAACCTGCACTTGTGACGTTAACGTATCATGGCGGACCACAAGATGCGTCTCCGATTGCGCTAGTAGGTAAAGGCATTACTTATGATTCAGGTGGCTATTCCATCAAAACAAAAACAGGTATGCAAGAGATGAAATTTGATATGTGTGGTTCAGCGAATGTCGTCGCAATGATTGAAGCAGCACGTCAGCTTAAATTACCTGTGAATCTCGTTGGAGTATTAGCGATTGCTGAAAATATGATCAGTGATGCAGCCATGAAACCAGACGACGTGTTCTATGCGCACAGTGGTGAGTCTGTCGAGGTATTAAACAGTGATGCAGAAGGACGCTTAGTATTAGGTGACGCAGTGCATTATGCGAGCCAATTTAATCCTAAAGTCATCATGGATTTTGCGACACTCACAGGGGCAGCGATTGTAGCGCTTGGTGAAGATAAAGCAGCAGTCTTTAAAAATAATGATGAGACGCCATTGAGCGACATTTTAACCTTGGCAGAACAATATGGTGAATCTCTGTTCGAACTCCCAGTGACTCAAACTGAACAGCAACGTATACGTCAATCTGATGTGGCCGATTTAGTGAATCATACAAATAAACAAGGAAAAGCACTGTTTGCAGCGGCCTTTATTGGTCATTTCGCTGGTGAGACACCTCATTTACACTTTGATGTGGCTGGACGGCTACCACACCCGTTGCGTCTTATAATGGGCCTAAAGGGCCAACAGGCGTCTTAGTACGTACAATCGTCGCATGGTTACGTTCACTTTAGTGAACTTAACCGTGCTTTTTTTATTGTAGTCAAATAAATCCACAGCTTTATTAGCGTGTATTGACATTTATTTCGTGAATTGATACCATTAGCTCTATTAACACTTTAGTCCGCTAATGAGATAAAGGAGTGGGAACTTTGCTAAACGCTGTGGTCATAGCAGTCATACTGATGGTCGTACTCTGTTTACTTCGGTTGAACGTCGTAATCAGCTTGTTTATCAGTGCGATTGTTGGAGGCTTAATCGCAGGTATGAATGTCACTGAGGTCGTGACTGTTTTTACGGATAATATTGTTGATGGTGCAGAGGTTGCGTTAAGTTATGCGTTACTCGGGGGCTTTGCAGCATTAATTTCTTATAGTGGGATTACCGACTATTTAGTAGGGAAAATGATTCAAGGAATCCACGCTGAAGATAGTAAGCAATCTCGTATTAAAGTCAAAGTGGTTCTCGTGGTTGCTTTACTCATTCTTAGTATTTTGAGTCAAAATTTAATACCCGTACATATTGCTTTTATCCCAATTGTGATTCCACCATTAATCAGTTTGTTTAATGAACTTCAAATGGATCGTCGCCAAATTGCGTTAATTTTAGGCTTCGGGTTATGTTTTCCTTATGTACTCATGCCTTATGGGTTTGGGCAAATTTTCCACCAAATCATCGCAAATGGTTTTGACAAAGCGGATCATGCAATCGAATTTAATATGATTTGGAAGGCAATGCTTATTCCGTCATTAGGTTATATCGTCGGTTTGGTTTTAGGATTAATTTTCTACAGAAAACGTCGTCACTATGAGACGAAACAGCCAGCTGAGACATCTAACGTCGTAGAATTGAAACCTTACGTCATTGGGGTGACGATTGTAGCAATTATTGGTACTTTCTTCGTTCAAATGTTAACAGAGTCTATGATCTTTGGGGCTTTAGCAGGTGTACTCATCTTCTTTATTTCAGGCGTTTATAAATGGAAAAACATCGATCACCAGTTTGTTGAAGGGTTACAGTTAATGGCTTATATCGGTGTTGTGATATTAACTGCTAATGGTTTTGCGGGTGTGATGAATGAAACAGGAGATATTGAACATTTAGTACAAAGCATTAGCCAAGTGACAGGTGATCATAAGTTACTTAGTATCATCGTCATGTATGTCGTTGGACTCATCGTGACATTAGGCATTGGATCATCCTTTGCGACGATACCAGTCATTGCAGCGTTATTTATTCCACTCGGTGAAGCATTAGGATTGAGCACGATGGCACTCATCGCATTAATCGGTACAGCGAGTGCGTTAGGTGACTCTGGTTCACCGGCTAGTGACTCTACATTAGGACCTACGGCAGGGCTAAATGTCGACGGACAACACGACCATATCAGAGATACTTGTATTCCAAACTTTGTCTTCTTTAATATTCCATTAATCATTTTTGGCACAATCGCTGCAATGGTTTTATAATGAATAGTAAGTAAACAATGAATAACGTTGAAGTGAGGATGAATGAAATGGATACCAATATGTTAGAAACGTTAGGTATGGAAGTTGAAACACAAAAAGAAGGTTATGTTGTGATGTCCATGCCAGTGACAGATCGTGTAAAACAGCCCTTTGGCTATTTACACGGTGGTGCGAATTTAGCGCTAGGAGAAACGGCATGCTCAATAGGAGCTGCATTGATGATTGATACGTCACAATACATTCCATTAGGGCTAGAAATGAATGCCAATCATATTGCATCTACGACGGAAGGCACGGTCTATGCGACAGCGAAAGTGCTTCATGCAGGCAAAACTACACAAGTATGGAATATCGACATTACAGATGACACAGGACGTTTAATCAGTGTCATGAGAGGCACGGTCGCTATCAAGCCCCGCAAATAATACAAGAAGCGCAGTGAAGTTGAACTTAATTACTTCATTGCGCTTTTTTATTTAATATCATATGACTCTTTGAAATTTTTAGGTTTCTTTGCATTGCGTGGGAGATTTAAAAATGCATCTCCTACAATCTTATTATCTTCATCATAATAGTATTGATATACATTGTACGGTTCATCTTTAAAAACGACTTCATAATAGTTATACCCCGTATTATAAGAAAACATATTTTCTTCACTTTTGACTTTATCTTCCCAACCTTTTTGTTTAAAAATTTGATGTACTTCTTGTTGTATTTTTTCTTCTTTATGTTTTTGATACATATACCTATCTAAACAAAACAATGAAATTATAATTGTTAAAATAATTACTATCATCAAAGTAATTTTCAATACTTTTTTCATCAAAAACTCCTTTAAATTAAAATTAAAGATGCATTCATATTATTATATTTTTATAATGTGCTAGTGCGTATAATAAGTCAAATAATAGAAGAAATAAGTATGAAAAATAACCTTTATTAAAGGGTAAAGTTTAAATAGCTGGAAGCGTAAACGTAGAGGCTAGGAATTCTAAATTTGATGAAACAAAGTCATACAAAAAGGAAACATCGAAATAACGATTTCGGTGTTTCCTTCTCAATATATTATACTTTTGGATTACATATTAATGATATAAAGGGAGGGGAACGTCGAAATGCTACCCAACATTGTACTTCGACGTTCCCTTCCCGTTATATTAGGCGTTAGAAACTTGGGGCTGTTGCGCGGTATAATAACTTGCGATACGATTGGCTGCTTCGCGACCACCCATAATATTTCTTGCGAATGGGCCGAGTTCTAGGTCTGCTAAGCCACCTGCGACGAATAATTGTGGTAACCATTCGAGTTCTGGCGTGATACTTGGTAGGCCACATTGAGCCATGGGTGCATGATGGTTTAAAATCAAGTCTTTAATGTATGGCGCTTGCAACATCGTATTTTTAAAGCCTGTAGCTAACAAGATATGGTCATAGGTATAGCTACCGTCTTTAGTGTGTATTTGATGATCTTTAATCGCTTTAATTGGGATTTGATGTCTTATAATACGTCCTTTCTCAATATGTTTTTTGAGACGTAAATAGAGATCTTGTGGCATCGAACCTTTATGACGCTCACGAGTTAGAATATGCATACGTTGTTCAGAAGATTCGATTTGACTAAAGTGGGTCATATTTTTCGGCCCAAGCCAACCTGGGTCTGCATCGAAATCATGTATCTCGATATCTTTATTCATCCATAAATGGAGTTGCTTTTCAGGGTGCTCAGTTAGTAGGCGATGACATAAATGAGCTGCACTGATACCACTGCCGACGACATGTGAGGTGTCATCGTAATTGATCTCGCCGTCTTCAAAGATATGTTGTACGTCAGGTTGATTTTGGTACATGTCAGGTATGTTAGGTGTTTCAGTACAACCTGCTGCGATAATGACATAGTCTGTAATCAACTGTTGTTGGTCTGATAGGGTAATATGCCATTGTTGACCTAAACGTTCTATGTGTTCCACATAACCTTGCATGTGGGTATCATTTAAATCATACTGATGCACTAAATCATGAATATGATACATAAACATATCGCGCTGAGGACGTTTATATTTTCCTAAATACGCATTGGTAAACTGATTTTTCTTCGCATATTTCTTCAAGTGGAAGGGATCTGGATGACAGTGATGTACACAAGGAGAGCGTAAAAACGGCATATCAATGCGCGCAGTGTATTTCTTGAATTGTTCACATAATGACGCGTGGGGGTCAATCATTGTAAGTGAATTGGCGGGAAGGCCTTCTGTGCGCAATTTAATCGCTATTGTAACTGCTTGAATACCACCGCCTATGATTGTCCAATTTGTCATGATCATGCACCTCTTTAAAATCGTAACTATTACGATTTAATATACCATATCATGGCGCCCATGACAATATACATTGAGATAAGATGGCATCATTATTTTATGGTCATACAAAAAAGGTCGGAACCTCATAGGATTCCGACCTTTATATTTGTCTCACACTTTTTTATCTTTTAAATCTTCTTTCACACCGTCATATTTCGTATGCTTAGAAGCAGGTGATTTCAAGTTGTAAGCTGACTTCACGATCAAGTGACTTGAAAGTGGGCCAGTGATCAGTATGAATATAATACCGATGATGAGTTGCATGTTGACGTAACCATCTCTTCCGATAAAGAAGAGGAAGACGCCTGTAATCAGTAGCATCGCACCGAGTGTTGCTGCTTTACCAGCTGCATGGGAACGTTCATAGACATCTCTTAATCTAATGAGCCCAAGTGAAGCAATCGCACTGATCAGTGATCCAAGGATAACGAGGATCAGTGAGATACTAATGATGATCGTCGTTATCATATTCAATCACCTTACCTTTATCCATAAATTTCGCGAATACTGCTGTACCTAAGAAGGCGAGTATACCGATTAATAGAATTGCCACAATCATGTACTCAGTACCTAAGAAGATACTGAATAAGGCAACGATAGCCATGAGTTGGATACCCATTGCATCGATGGCGACAACTCTATCTGCAAGCGTAGGTCCAATGATGACACGCACTAACATGCCTAACATAGATAACGCGACAATAACTAACGCAATGATGAGGATAATATTGTAATTCATTCAGATTCGCCTACCTCTCTTACGACTTTTTCAAGTGACGATTTAATACTTTCTGTTTCTTCCTCTGTTGTACTGAAATCAATGCAATGGATGAAAATTTTAGTACGATCATCACTCACACCTAAGACGACGGTACCCGGTGTTAATGTGATGAGATTTGAAAGTAATACGATTTGCCAATCTGTCGTTAAATCTGTGTGATACACAAAGAAAGCAGGTTCATGTTTTAACTTCGGTTTTAAAATAATACGAAGTACATCAATGTTGGCTTTAATGAGTTCGATTAAAAACACACCGACCAATTTGATGATTTTATAAAATGTTTTGATGTAAAAACGACCTGGTAGGATACCTCTCATTAAGTAAACTAAAATCAGCGCAAAGAGGTAACCTAAGATAAAGTTATTCAGTGTATAGCTTCCGGTAACGAATAACCAGAAGACGGATAATATGAGATTTAATAGGATTTGTACTGCCATATTATTTACCCCCCAATACACTGTCTACGTAAACACTAGGATTGATAAATGGTTCAGCTGCTTCTTTAACGACTGGATATAACGCATCTGCAGATAACGCATAAATAACTGTAACCGCTACGGCAATCACTGCTACAGTAATTAAGCCACGGTGACGATTGTTTTTACTATACGTATAACCTTTGGCTTCTCCGAAAAAGCCTTTGAGGAAGATGCGAATCACTGAGTAAAGCACAACTAAACTTGATAAGAGCACGACAATACCAGTAATGTAGAATCCTTTTTCAAAGGTTGCTTGGACAATGTAGAATTTACCGTAGAAACCACTGAGCGGTGGAATACCTGCTAAGCTGAGTGCTGCGATAAAGAATGTCCAACCTAATACTGGATAGTGCTTGATAAGTCCGCCGTATTGCCGCAAGTCGTTGGTTTTCGTAATTTTATACATAATGCCGACTAAAAAGAAGAGGGCAGCTTTGATTAACATATCGTTAAGGGTGTAATAAATGGCACCCATCATACCTGCTTCGTTCATCATAGCGACACCGACTAAAATGACACCAACCGCAATCATGATGTTGTAAAGGATGATTTTTTTCGCATCGTAATAACTGATGGCACCAACACAACCAAAGATGATCGTTAGAATCGCTAAGAACAAGATGACGTAGTATGAAAAGCTTGCGGTATCTCTGAAGAAGAGACTGACTGTTCTTGCCATTGCATAAACACCGACTTTAGTAAGTAGGGCACCAAAGAATGCGATGATGGCTGCAGGTGGTGCGTAATAAGCACCAGGTAACCAAACGAACATTGGGAACATACCTGCTTTTGTCGCAAAGACGAAAATGAACATGATGAACACGATATTAACAATCTGACTATCGTGTGCAGATAATGTGCTTAATTTATCGCTGATATCAGCTAAGTTCAACGTACCGACGACAGAGTAGAGAATACCGACTGCGATAACGAAGAAAGCTGAACTAGTCACGTTCACGAGTAAGTATTTGATCGTTTCGCTAAGTTGTATGTTCGTACCACCGATTACTAATAGGATGTAAGACGCCATGAGGAACACTTCGAAGAATACGAATAAGTTGAAGATGTCTCCTGTGATGAATGCGCCGATAACCCCAGTAATCATGAACATAATTGAGAAGTAATAATAGTATGTTTCTCTAAACAAACCGACTGAACGGTAAGAATAAAGTATGATTAACATCGTTACGATTAAACTTGTGATGACAAGTAAACCACTAAATACGTCAACGACAAAGACGATACTGTAAGGTGCGTCCCAAGAACCAAGTTCTAGTTTAATTGGGCCGTCTCGCCAGACGTTGATAAAGTTAATGATTGCAACGATCAAGGTTAAGATTGTCCCAGTTAATGCGACATAACGTTTAATACGTGGTCGCTTACCGATAAAGAGTAATACGAGTGCTGTAAAGATAGGGATGAGTAGTAAACCTACAATCAAATTACTTTCGATCATCGTCTAACACTCCCCTCATATTTTCTACGTTGTCCGTACCTAACTCTTTATAACTTCTAAAGGCGAGTACAAGGAAGAAAGCAGTTACCGCAAATGAAATAACGATAGCGGTTAAGATCAATGCTTGTGGAATAGGATCCACATATTCCGTTACGCCTTTTTCGAAAATAGGTACTTCACCTTTTTTCAATCCACCCATTGTGATGATGAATAAATTGGCAGTGTGTGTTTGTAGGGTAGTCCCGATAATGATGCGTATCAAACTTTTAGAAAGAATGAGATACACACTCATCGTTGTGAGAATACCACATACGAATATCATTAGTATTTCCATTACTCATTCTCTCCAATCGCTAAAATGATAGTCATTACAGTCCCTATAACTGCTAACATTACGCCTAAGTCAAAGAACGTAGCCGTATGTAGTTCCATAGGTTCTAAGATACCTAGCGGAATTTCAAATGGGGTATGGGTGAAGAAGTTTTTATCGTACAACCAGCTCGCCATTGGTGTGGTTGCACAAAAGACAAGCCCAATACCGATTAAGATTTTGAAATCCCAAGGGAAGATTTTACGCATCGTTTTAATATCAAATGCCACAGTGATAATGACGAGTGCACTTGATAAGAGTAGACCCCCAACGAAGCCGCCACCAGGTGTATAGTGACCAGCTAAGAAGAGTGATAGTCCAAACATGACGATGAGGAAGAAAATCACGACTGCTGAAAACTGAAAGATTAAATTATTATTCTGTCTGTTCATCGTCTTGACCTCCTTCATATTCGTGTTTATGTTTCGCACGTAATTTAATCATCGTATAAACACCGAGTCCTGCAATACCAAGTACAGATGATTCGAATAATGTATCGGTACCACGAAAGTCGACGAGGATGACGTTGACCATATTTTTACCATGAGCCAAATCAAAGACATGTTCTTTGTAGAATGAATTGATTGAGTCAAAGTAACGGTTGCTGTATGCGATTAAACCTAAGATCGTCACAACAGCACCTGTACCTAGTGCGACTAAGAAGTTCGTCAATTTGAATGACGGCGTTTCTTTATGTCGATTTAAGTTTGGTAGGTGATAGAAACATAATAAGAATAATGCTGTAGAAATAGATTCAACGACGAATTGTGTTAAAGCTAAGTCAGGCGCATTAAAGAAGATAAAGAATATCGCGACTGAATAACCTACCGCACTCGCCATGATGATGCTGAACAATCTTGAGCGTGCAAAGACAATCATCGTTGCAGCTGTGAGAATAATAACGATGATGATTAATTCGAATGGTCGAATTTGACTCACATCGTCAAAGTTTAAACTAAACGGTGTGACGAGTAATGTCACAGCTGTGATAGCGATGAGTGAGATAAAGATAATGATTAAGTTATTACGTGTAAATCCAGTCACATAACTGTTTGTTAATTTGCTTGATGTACTAGGGATGTAATTACCAATTGTGTCGTACCAGTGGTTGAATTTTAATACATCCGGTTGAGCTTTGAGTAAACGAACCCAATAGCTGAACGTTAAGATCATTAAGATACCTACAGCATAGACCGCTAATGTAGAGAAGAACGCCGGTGTGAAGCCATGGAAGAAATGGAATTCGACATGACCAATCGGAGTCTTGCTCACTGCGTTGACTGCAGGGGAAATAATCGTATTCGCAATGATACCTGGGAAGAAGCCAAATACGATAACAAGAATGGCTAATATTCCGGGTGATAATAACATTAAGATAGAGACTTCATGTGGTTTATTCGGTAATTGATCAGGTTTATAAGAACCTAAGAAGATTTGGCCGATAAAACGCACAGAATAAACAAATGTAAAGATACTACCCACGATCGCAACGATAGGAATTAAGATACCAATTGTATTGAGTGAGAAGATACCCGCATTTGTCACTTCGAGCATGCTTTCTAAGAAGTTTTCTTTAGATAAGAAACCATTGAACGGTGGTACACCAGCCATACTTAATGCAGTGATGATTGTAATGGTGAATGTGATCGGCATGATAGTCAACAAACCACCAAGTTTTTTAACATCACGTGTACCTGTTGAGTGATCGACATCACCTGCCACCATGAAGAGACCACCTTTGAATGTAGCGTGGTTAATCAAGTGGAAGATCGCTGCTGTGAATGCTGCAGCATATAGCTGACTGTTTTCACCTTGGTAATGATAACTTACCGCACCGATACCGAGCATGGCCATAATCATACCGAGTTGAGATACGGTAGAAAATGCGAGGATACCTTTTAAGTCTTGTTGTTTTGTCGCATTTAATGAAGCCCAGAATAATGTGATGAGACCGACTGCTGTCACTGCCCAAATCCAGCCTTGTGATACCGCAAATATCGGTGTCATACGTGCAACAAGATAAATACCTGCTTTAACCATTGTTGCTGAGTGGAGATACGCACTGACAGGTGTTGGTGCTTCCATTGCGTCTGGTAACCAAATGTAAAACGGAACTTGTGCAGATTTAGTCATCGCACCTAAAAGAATAAGTACCATGGCTAAGATAAAGTAAGGACTCGTTTGAATTTGATCTGCATTCGCAATGAGTTCACGAATACTTGTTGAATTTCCCGCGATAGATAATAAGATGATACCACCTAATAAGGAAACCCCACCGAAGACGGTGATAATCAGTGATTTTTGGGCACCATATAGTGATTTTTGTTTGGTTCTCCAGAATGAAATTAATAAGAAACTAGAGAATGAGGTTAACTCCCAAAATAAGTATAAAATGATGACGTTATCAGATAATACAACGCCTAACATTGCCCCCATAAAGAGTAATAAGTAACAGTAGAAGTTACCGAGCTGTTCTTTTTTACTCAAATAGCCGATTGAATACAATACGACTAAACTGCCGATACCTGTAATTAAAAGACTGAATAGCAGACTTAAACCGTCCACGTATAAGTCAAAATTCATGCCAAATTGAGGCATCCAGTTTAGATGTCGCAAAATTGGATTACCTGACATGGTTGTCGAAATATAAGTTAAGAAATAAATAAATAAAACGACAGGGACAGGCAATACAAACCAACCTAAATGTATGCGTTTTTGGAAGCGATACAAGATAGGGATGATAACTGCGAATATTAGCGGTAAGAGCACCGCTATATGTAACCAGCTCATATTTTGCCCCTCCTTAAATAAGCTAATGTAGTTTCATTATACATCAATCGCCCCATTCTGAAAAACGACGCAAAGGTGTCATTCAGGGAATTTTGAGCACTATTAAATAGGTAGAGAAAGGGACTATTTAAAGGTATGTTTATATTGACGACCGTAATCTTCTTTCAATTGTGACAAGTTTTTGAGGGATAATTGTGCATGGTTCGTATCTTGTTGTTTGAGTTTATTTTCTAAGTCGGTAATCGCTTGTTGCAAAGAATCTTCGTAGTTCATCACTTCTACGTTGAACGGTTTAAGAGCTGACTTAGGTGTATAGCGCTTTTCATAATGACTGAGTGCACGACGTTCATGGAAAAAGACATTTTCCGTTTCTGTTGGATGATGCAGGTCACCTTGTTTCGGATGCTTGATTACTTGTTCTACTTGAACGAGGACTTTATCCTCAGTTTCTTCTTTAATCGTCACACCGTACACGCCCGTTTTATGGGCAAATCGATATAATGTCATTGAATACATCCTCTCTTATTTGTGTTAAAATGATATATCATATCTTAACATGAAACGGAGAATGAAAATGACGAATTATCCTCAATTAAATAAAGAAATTCAAGAGAATGAATTTAAACTAACGATGCATACGAATAAAGGCGATATGACATTTAAATTATTCCCAGATTTAGCACCTAAAACAGTTGAAAATTTCGTAACTCATGCGAAAAATGGTTACTATGATGGCATTACATTCCACCGTGTTATTCATGACTTCATGATTCAAGGTGGTGACCCTACGGCAACAGGTATGGGTGGCGAGAGCATTTATGGTGCAGCATTTGAAGATGAATTTTCATTACAATTATTCAATTTATACGGCGCGCTCTCTATGGCTAATTCAGGTCCAAATACAAATGGTTCACAATTTTTCGTCGTACAAATGAACGAAGTCCCAGATACAATGCTAAGTCAATTATCACAAGGTGGCTGGCCTGAACCGATCGTCGAGGCATATGGCACACACGGTGGTACACCTTGGTTAGACCAAAAACATACGGTATTTGGTCAACTCATTGAAGGTGAAGACACATTAGAAGATATCGCAGCAACAAAAGTAGGTGCTCAAGATAAACCAGTTCATGATGTTGTAATTGAAACAATCGACGTCGAAGATAAGTAAAATATTGAAAGGAGAACGTTAAATGGATAACAGTGAAGTCAACATCCGTTTATATCAGTTATTAGCTGATTGGAATCCGATGCATTTACCTGAACAATCCATGGGTGATGCTGAAGTCTACGACATGATGGATATTGTTCATCAATATGAAGATCCTCAATTCATCGCACATCGCTTCCAAGACATTTATCGTTTCACTTTTGAAGAAGAAGTGCCTTTTGACGCATGCTACGATAAAGCGGTTGAAGCGACACAATTACAGACACATTGTAGTTTGTAGTTTTGAATGAGGCTGAAAATAGGGGACTTGAACAGCATCGATAGATTTACCAAAGTGAAATTGTCTACAGCAGGGTAGTTTCACTTTTTGTTTTATAGAGGCAATTTCTTATTAAAAAACGAGTGGAAGGTCATATTACTTACTTGTAACTAAAGTTAAATCCATATTTTCCCTGCTTTATGTTAGTCGACAGCATTCATTTGTGCTATCATTATATTGTTAATTAAAAGTACAAGGGGTTATCACGTTGGATTTTCAATATAAAGTAGGTCAACATATTAAAGTACGTGTGACTGGTATTCAACCGTATGGCGCTTTTGTTGAAACCCCTGACAATACTGATGGATTAATTCACATCTCCGAAATCATGGATGATTATGTGCATAACTTACGAAAATTTTTATCAATAGGACAAGTTGTCAAAGCGAAGATTATATCTATTGATGACGAAGGCAAATTAAACCTGTCTTTAAAGGATAACGATTATTTTAAAAATTATGAACGTAAGAAAGAAAAACGCTCAGTATTGGATGAAATTAAAGAAACCGAAAAATATGGGTTTCAAACAATTAAAGAACGCTTGCCAGGTTGGATTAAACAGTCCAAACAAGCAATTAAAGAATCGTAAATTGTTTGGTTCTAGCCAGAGATTAGAACAACATATCTCGACGCTATAGAGATGCGCTTGAAGATATACGAATTCAAGTAGAAAAGACGGTGTGTGCTATCAATGATAGTTGATAGGGCGCACCGTTTTTTATATGTTGAAGGTGATTTTACCTTCAGCAACAAAGCTTGTAATGAGCGTGATTCTGTATCCTAATAGTAATGTTTTAAAAATATAAGTGGTGCAAAGCAAATCACTTCATAGATATAATTAATTTAAGTTAAACTAAACCCAGTTATTAAATATAGGAGGTTTTATTACGATGAACGAAAAATTCAAACCGCTTTTTGATCCTTTAACCTTGCCAAATGGTGCTAAGCTTAAGAATCGTTTTACACTTGCCCCTTTAACACACGTGTCTTCTCATGAAGATGGTACTGTCTCAGATGAAGAACTCGAGCACATGGCATTACGTTCTAAAGATGTGGGCTTAGCTATTACGGCAGCCAGTTTTGTGACTGACATCGGTAAAGCCTTCCCAGGTGAACCGTCAGTTGCACATGATTCAGATGTTGAAGGTATGACGCGTTTAGCTAAAGAAATGAAAAAGAATGGCGCTAAAGCAGTGGTACAAATCCATCACGGTGGTGCACAAGGCTTACCTGAGTTTACTCCAAATGGCGATGTTGCAGCACCAAGTCCAGTTGATATGGAAAGCTTCGGCTACCCTGAACACCACGCACGTGAACTCACACATGATGAAATTGAAGCGACGATTCACGACTTTGGTGAAGCTACACGTCGCGCTATCGAGGCTGGCTTTGATGGTGTAGAACTTCACGGCGCAAATCACTATCTTTTACATCAATTCGTCTCTCCATATTACAATCGTCGCGATGATCAATGGGGTGAAGATCGTTTATTATTCCCTCGTCGTGTCATTGATGAAGTCGTTGATGTTGTTCAAAAATATGCTGATGATGATTTTATTATCGGTTACCGTTTATCTCCAGAAGAAGCGGAAAAACCAGGTATTACAATGGAAAACACTGAAACATTGGTTAATATGTTACTAGAAAGACCCATTGATTACATTCACGTTTCATTATGGAAAATGAATTCCACAACACGTGAAGGTAAATATCAAGGTGAAAAACGCCTTAAAACCATTCATGACTGGATTAACGGTCGTGTACCTCTCATCGGTATCGGTCAAGTTTATGATGCAGAGCATGCATTAGAAGCGATTAATAGCGGTGACATTGAACTCGTTGCCTTAGGTCGAGGCATCCTCTTAGATGCAGAATTCATCAGTAAACTCGCTGCAGGTAAAGAAGATGAAATTGATGTGACGTTCGACCCAGAACGAGAAGACTTACACCAATTACCTCCAAAACTGTGGGAACAATTTAATAAAGGATTCTATCGTGTTCCACGTAAAGATGATAAATAATAGTATTTAATTACAATTCGCATCTCGGCGCATGTGCAAGACATGTACCGAGGTGCTTTTTTAATGTTTTGGCATAATTTTTATTTGAAAAATAGGGCCCAGAGGCACTCATTTTTGCTAAAAAGACGCACAATTGTGAAAAATGCGTTTTAATGCTGAAAAAAGCGTGTATAAAAAATTAATAAATCGTGTTCCTACGCACTTTAAAATGGTTGAATATACGAAAACGCGTAAATTTAGTAATAATGAAAATATTTTTAAGAAAACAATATAATTATCTTGTGTCAAAACCTATATCTGTGTCATTATATGTGTAAGGGTTTTCCTAAATAAAACAAAGGGGGATTATTATGATTCCATATAAACATGAACCATTTACAGATTTTACCCAACAAAGTAACGTAGACGCTTACCAACAGGCCATCGAAAAGGTAGAAAGCGAATTGGGCAAAACGTATCCTTTAATCATTAATGGAGAGCGTATTTACACTGACGATACAACACGCTCTTATAATCCATCTGATAGAGAAGAAACAATTGGTTATGTTTCAAAAGCAACTCAAGAACATGCGCAACAAGCTGTAGAAGCAGCGAAAGAAGCGTTTAAAACATGGCGTAATGTAGACCCAGAAGTGAGAGCAAACATTCTATTCCGTGCAGCAGCGATTACACGTAGACGTAAACATGAATTCTCAGCATTGTTAACAAAAGAAGGCGGTAAACCATGGAAAGAAGCAGATGCAGATACTGCTGAAGCGATTGACTTCATGGAATATTACGGTCGCGAAATGCTCCGCTTAAAAGACGGTAAAAAAGTGGAAAGTCGTCCAGGCGAGTACAATCAATACGATTATTTACCAATTGGTGTAAGCGTTGTCATTTCTCCGTGGAACTTCGCATATGCGATCATGGCAGGTACAACAGTGGCTCCGGTTGTTACAGGTAATACGGTATTATTAAAACCATCATCAAATACGCCAGTCATTTCATATAAATTTATGGAAGTACTTGAAGAAGCAGGTTTACCAAAAGGCGTTGTAAACTGGATTCCAGGTTCTTCAGCAGACATCGGTAACTATTTAGTTGAACATAAAGATGTTGGACTTATTTCATTCACAGGTTCAAAACGTGTCGGTACAGATATTATGCAACGTGCTTCAAAAATCCAAGAAGGTCAAAACCACATGAAACGTGTCATTGCTGAAATGGGTGGTAAAGACACAATCGTTGTTGATGATGAAGCAAACTTAGATACTGCTACAGATGCAATCGTTACTTCTGCATTCGGTTTCTCAGGTCAAAAATGTTCTGCATGTTCACGTGTCATTGCAGTGGAAAGCGTTTATGACAAGTTATTAGATCGTGTGAAAGCAGCAACTGAACAATTAACAGTGGGTAATGCAGCAGATCACAACAACTATATGGGACCAGTTATTGATGAAAAATCACTCAATAAAATTAAAGATTATCTTGAAATTGGTGAAGAAGAAGGTCGCTTAGTGACTGGAGGTAAAGTTGACGAATCAACAGGTAACTTTGTTTATCCAACGATTTTCGGTGACTTAGCCCATGATTCACGCGTGATGCAAGAAGAAATCTTTGGACCAGTTGTTGGTTTCAGTAAAGCGAAAGATTTCGATCAAGCGATTGAATATGCGAACGATACAGAATATGGTTTAACAGGTGCCGTGATTTCTAACAACCGTATGAAACTCGAACAAGCACGTCGTGACTTCTTAGTAGGTAACTTATACTTTAACCGAGGATGTACAGGTGCTGTCGTAGGTTATCAACCATTCGGCGGCTTCAAAATGTCTGGTACAGACTCTAAAGCAGGTGGCCCAGATTACCTCGTATTACACATGCAAGGTCGTACAGTCTCAGAACATCTATAAGATAAACTAAATAGATTTTACTTACGCCAAAGATATATTGACAGAGACGAAAATGCGTTGTGATATATTTTTGGCGTAAAATTTAAGAAATAATGAGCAAATAGTGTTAATCTTCTTAAAATAAGTTATGATATAGGTGTAAATGCTTACTTTTAGAATTTAATAAAAACAAAGGGGAGATATTATGACAAGATCAGAAGAAATTATCGAACTTACAAACCACTATGGGGCGCAGAACTATGTACCACTACCGATCGTAATATCAGAAGCTGAAGGGGTTTGGGTGAAAGACCCTGAAGGCAATAAATATATGGATATGTTATCAGCATATTCAGCAGTTAACCAAGGACACAGACATCCGAAAATTATCCAAGCATTAAAAGATCAAGCAGATAAAGTAACGTTAACATCTCGTGCATTCCACAGCGAAAACTTAGGCGCTTGGTACGAAAAAGTGTGCAAACTTTCTGGTAAAGAAAAAGCACTTCCAATGAACACTGGGGCAGAAGCGGTAGAAACTGCATTGAAAGCAGCACGTCGTTGGGCTTATGAAGTGAAAAAAATCGAACCAGATCAAGCTGAAATTATCGCGTTCAATGGTAACTTCCACGGACGTACGATGGCACCGGTTTCACTATCTTCTGAAGCTGAATATCAACGCGGTTATGGTCCTTTACTAGACGGATTCCGTAAAGTCGATTTTGGTGTTATTGAAGCAGTTAAATCAGCAATCAATGACAACACTGCAGCGATTTTAATCGAACCGATCCAAGGTGAAGCGGGTATTAATGTACCACCTGAAGGTTATCTTAAAGAAATTAGAACACTATGTGATGAACATAATGTACTCTTTATCGCGGATGAAATTCAAGCAGGATTAGGCCGTTCAGGTAAGCTATTCGCAACCGATTGGGATGACGTCAAACCTGATGTATACATTTTAGGTAAAGCGTTAGGTGGCGGAATCTTACCGATTTCTGTCGTGCTTGCAGATGAAGAAGTATTAGGCGTCTTCACTCCTGGTTCTCACGGTTCAACATTTGGGGGTAACCCACTTGCTGCAGCGGTATCTATCGCAGCATTAGATGTTATTATCGATGAAGATTTACCAGGTCGTTCTCAAGAATTAGGCGAATACTTCAAAGGGGAATTACAAAAAATTGATCATCCAGAGATCAAAGAAGTTCGCGGTCGCGGTTTATTCATCGGTATTGAATTAAACGAAAATGCACGTCCATATTGTGAAGCGCTTAAAGATCAAGGATTGTTATGTAAAGAAACACACGACACAGTCATTCGTTTTGCACCACCTTTAATTATCAGCAAAGAAGAATTAGACTTCGCAATTGATAAAGTGAAAAATGTTTTTGAGAATAAATAACAAGCACAGAAGTTAACAGCGACCTTTTAAAAGGGTCAACATATGTTACAATTTAAGTAAGAAAGCGAAATCATTAGTTACGAAAAAGAGGCGAAATGGATCATGACTGAAGAAAATAATTTAGTGACTTCCACTCAAACGATTATCAATGAAGCATTGCACAAATTAGGTTTTGATGATGGCATGTATGAGTTAATTAAAGAACCGTTAAGATTTTTGAAAGTACGTATTCCAGTCCGTATGGATGATGGTACTGTTAAAACTTTTACTGGATTCCGTGCTCAACATAACGACGCAGTAGGACTTACAAAAGGTGGGGTACGTTTCCACCCTGATGTGAATGAAGAAGAGGTTAAAGCACTCTCAATGTGGATGACTTTAAAATGTGGTATCGTCGATTTACCTTATGGCGGTGGTAAAGGTGGTATCATTTGTGATCCACGTCAGATGAGTATTCACGAAGTTGAGCGTCTATCTCGCGGATATGTCCGTGCGATTTCACAATTCGTAGGACCGACAAAAGACATTCCAGCGCCAGACGTCTTTACAAACTCTCAAATCATGGCGTGGATGATGGATGAATACAGTTCACTAGATAAGTTCAATTCACCTGGTTTTATCACTGGTAAACCTATTGTACTCGGTGGTTCTCAAGGCCGTGACCGTTCTACTGCACTCGGTGTAGTTATTGCGATTGAACAAGCTGCGAAACGTCGCGGTATCGATGTTAAAGATGCACGCGTAGTGATTCAAGGTTTCGGTAATGCAGGTAGTTTCCTAGCTAAATTCTTATATGACATGGGCGCTAAAGTTGTAGGTATTTCTGATGCATACGGTGCGTTACATGATCCAGAAGGTTTAGACATCGATTACCTACTAGACAGAAGAGATAGCTTTGGTACAGTGACAAACTTATTTGAAGATACGATTTCAAACAAAGAATTATTTGAAATTGACTGTGACATTTTAGTGCCAGCAGCGATTGCTAATCAAATCACTGAAGACAATGCGCTTGACATTAAAGCAAGCATCGTTGTTGAAGCGGCAAATGGTCCAACAACACCAGAAGCAACACGTATCTTAACAGAACGTGACGTGTTACTTGTACCAGACGTACTTGCAAGCGCAGGCGGTGTGACAGTGTCTTACTTCGAATGGGTTCAAAACAACGAAGGTTACTATTGGACAGAAGAAGAAGTAAATGAAAAATTACGTGATAAACTCATTACCGCATTTGATACGATTTATGAGCTTTCACAAAACAGAAAAATTGATATGCGTCTCGCTGCTTACATCGTCGGTATTAAACGTACAGCAGAAGCAGCACGCTACCGTGGTTGGGCTTAAACAATAGACGATAAAATTTCATAATAGGCGAAAGCACGACAGTGATACGTGAGTCACTGCCGTGCTTTTTTATGTGTTATTATTTTCGCAGTGTGGATCATCGACATAAAAAACTGCCGAACAAGGATGAGACCTTGTCCGACAGTCGTGTCGTCACGTGCTTGTGGTCGACGATGTTAAAATACAAGCCTTATTCGTATTCGCTTACGACGCCTTTGTAAACATCAGCGTAGTTAGTGAATAAACCATCTACACCTAAGTTGTTCATTTCTCTCATTTCGTCAGCTTCATCGACTGTGTAAGGGTGGATGAGGAAACCATTTTGTTTAAACATTTGTGTGTTTTGTGCGTTTAAGTCACTGTATTCAGGTCCAACACCTACAACGATTTGACGTAAGTATTCGATATCTTTGGCAGTGAGATCTTCAATTTCTCCTTCTTCCATTAAACGAATTAAAGGGAGGCTAGGATTTAATTTATGCATTTTTTCTAAGCTTTCAGGTGAGAAAGATTGAATTAACACATGACCGTTTTGAAGTGAGTCATTCGTTAACATATTGTGTTTATCTAACACGTCGATTAATTTTTCTTCCATACCGGGATAAACATCAGGTGATTTAGTTTCAATGTAGTAGTTTGCATCAGTACCATAGCGTTCAAGGATTTCATCTAATGTAGGGATTTGTGCACCTTCATAATCTTTGCTGGCATATTCAGGTGTATCTTCGTTGAACCAGCTACCTGCATCTAATTTTTTAAGTTCTTTTAATGTATAATCTTCAACACGGCCTTTACCGTTCGTTGTACGATCGACTTCTTCATCGTGCATGGCGATGAGGTGACCATCTTTTGTCATTTGTAAATCGATTTCGATGTAAGAAGCGCCGATTTCGTTATGACTTTTATCATATGCATTGAAAGTATGTTCTGGTGCATAACCACTCGCACCACGGTGAGCGACAGTAGTGAAACGTTCACCAGTTAAGTTAGTAGTGTAACCAAATTGTTGACCAGTTTGTTGCTGTTGTAAAATCGCAGCGTTCATTTCAGTTTGTGCATTTTGATTTTGTTGTGGGGCTTGTTGTTGTTCAACTTCTTCAGGAGCTAAGCCACCGCCACTCGCTTGTGCTTCAGTTGTAAGGCCTAATCCTAAACCAAGCATCGTAGTGAATGAAAGACTAGTAAATAATAAACGTTTGGGTTTCATTAATTGATTGCACTCCTTTATTTTTAGTACAACTCCAAAGTATCAAAGTTTCGTGGTTATGACAATATGATTTACACAATGTTTAGAAATATAAAACGAAATACATATTATTTCCTAGTGTTAAGATGTTTGTAGTGATTTAAATTCGGTTATACCTTACATCGAGTAAGGAATCATACACATTAAGGAAAAAATGAATCATATTCGTAAGTTGGACGTTTGAATCGCGCGTCACAACTTAGTAAAATGAATCTGAACTCTAACACATGACAGGAGGCGTATTTTATGACGCACATTCAATTAGATTACAGTAAAGCCTTATCATTTATCGGTGAACATGAACTCACTCAACAAGAAGACTTAGTTAAATTAATCCATCAAACCATCCATGAAGGTACAGGGGCAGGCAACGACTTCTTAGGTTGGCTAGACTTACCAGTGGATTACGATAAAGAAGAATTTTCTCGCATTCAAGATGCAGCACAATGTGTAAAACAAAACTCAGAAGTGCTTGTTGTTATCGGTATTGGTGGTTCTTATCTAGGGGCACGCGCAGCTATTGAAATGTTGACATCTTCATTTAGAACCAACACTGAATACCCAGAAATTGTCTTTGTAGGTAACCATTTATCATCATCTTATACAGCTGAATTAATCGATTACTTAGATGGTAAAGATTTCTCAGTCAATGTTATCTCTAAATCAGGTACAACAACAGAACCTGCCGTCGCATTTAGAGTGTTCAAACAATTATTAGAAGAAAAATACGGTAAAGACGAAGCGAAAACACGTATTTTTGCGACAACAGATAAAGAAAAAGGCGCACTTAAACAGCTCGCTACAAATGAAGGATACGAAACATTCGTCGTACCTGACGATGTCGGCGGTCGTTATTCCGTATTAACTGCCGTTGGTTTACTTCCTATTGCTGTCGCAGGTATTGATATTGATGCGATGATGAAAGGGGCAGCACAAGCACGTGAAGAGCTTTCATCTGATAACTTATCAGACAACATTGCTTATCAATATGCTACATTACGTAATATCCTTTACACTAAAGGTTACACAACAGAAATGTTAATCAATTTCGAACCATCTATGCAATATTTCAATGAATGGTGGAAACAATTATACGGTGAATCTGAAGGTAAAGACTTCAAAGGTATTTATCCTTCAAGCGCTAATTACACTACAGATTTACATTCATTAGGTCAATACGTACAAGAAGGTCATCGTTTCCTATTTGAAACTGTAGTGAAAGTTGATGCGCCTAAACATGAAATTACAATTGAAGAAGATAGCGATGATTTAGATGGCTTGAATTACCTAGCTGGAAAAACAATGGACGAAGTCAACACGAAAGCATTTGAAGGTACATTGCTCGCACACACAGATGGAGGTGTGCCAAACTTAGTCATCCATATTCCACAAATTGATGAAACAACATTTGGTTATCTCGTATATTTCTTTGAACTTGCTTGTGCAATGAGTGGTTACCAACTTGGAGTGAATCCATTCAACCAACCCGGTGTAGAAGCCTACAAACAAAACATGTTTGCGTTACTCGGTAAATCTGGTTATGAAGATTTAAAAGCTGAGTTAGAAGATCGCCTCTAAGCGCGATAAAGTCATGTGAACCAAACATCTATACGTTTGGTTAAAAATAAACTGCAATAGAAGAGTCTGAGACATCTTTTTAAAGACATTACGTCAGTCTTTGAAGTGTTTCAGGCTCTTCTTCGTTTGGGCTCTCGTACCTCAGACTGATTTTATGCAATAGTATTTCAATTGAGTAGGGAGTTCTATATAATATGACTTACATGGAACAGCGAGGATGAACTGAGATGGACACAATCAATACATGGTTTGAATATTTTGAACAACTTGGGCCATTAAAATATATTTTTGGCTTTATATTACCGTTTATAGAAAATTTTATACCTATCTTACCGATCATTGCATTTGTCATTTTTAATGTGAATGCTTATGGATTTTGGATCGGCGTATTGCTTGCGTGGCTCGGTATTGTCACAGGAAGTTACATCGTTTTTGTGATATTTAGGAAGTTCTCGAACAGTAAGTTTATGAAAAAATTAAAGCAGCGTGAATCTGTGAAACGGTTGATTCACTTTATAGACCGTAATGGGATTGTACCCATCTTTATTTTGTTGAGCTTTCCTTTTACACCGAGTTCGCTCATTAACGTTGTCGCAAGTATTTCACATATTAAGTCACATTATTATATATGGGCGCTCTGTATTTCAAAATTGATCATGGTGAGTATCGTCGGATTTTTGGGTAAAGATATACGAACGTTCTTTACTGACCGACTCGTCTCATTATTTCTATAGTTGTTATCATCGTAGTATGGATCGTAGGACGTAAGATAGAACAACATTATATGCATGCTTCAGAGGAGTGACGAAGTGAGACGAATAATAAAACATTTGCTTTCTATTATCATTGCGCTTATCATTGTACTGTTACTTCAAGCGCTGGTAATCAGTGGAGCGGTCGTTCCGAATTCGCAAATGGCACCGACACTTCAGAAGGATGATCGTGTGATTGTCAATAAAGCTAAAGTATTGATTAATCAGCTTGATACTGGAGATGTCATCGCTTATAGACAAGATGGAAAATTAAAAATGAGTAGAGTCATTGGTAAACCTGGTGAATCAGTGGTATATGAAAAGAGTCAACTTTACATAGATGATAAACAGGTGGATGAATCTTATATCGATCACAATAATATTCAATCGTTAGCACTGAGAGATTTATCAGGTTCTGAAGGCGACATCGTACAGCCGAATGCGTATTTTGTATTGAATGATGATCGAAGTCGTAAGGCAGATTCAAGAACATATGGTTTTATTCAAAGAAAAGATATTGTGGGAAGTATTACATTACGTTATTACCCATTTGAACAATTTAAGTTTGATTTTAATAGATGAGGTGTGAATCGTGAAAAAAGAAATAACTGAATGGATTGTCGCCATAGGTGTTGCCTTAATCATTTTAGTTGTAGTCATTAATTTTGTAGGTAAAAGTTATACGATCAAGGGTGACTCTATGGATCCTACATTAAAAGATGGCGAACATGTCATCGTCAACATGATTGGTTATAACCTAGGCGGACTTGAAAAAGGCAATGTGATTGTGTTCCACGCCGATGAATCTTCTGATTATGTTAAACGTGTCATCGGTATGCCTGGTGATAAAGTGGAATATAAAAAAGATCAACTTTATGTTAATGATAAAAAAGTAGACGAACCTTATTTAGACTACAATAAGAAACGTAAACAAGTTGAGTATATTACTGCAAATGACTTAGATGTCAGCAGTTTACCTAATTCAAACGGTGAAGAAAAAATTCCTAAAGGAAAATTACTCGTACTAGGAGATAACCGTGAAGTTAGTAAAGATAGTCGTTCATTTGGGTTAATTAATGAAGACCAAGTGGTTGGTAAAGTTTCATTCAGATTCTGGCCAATCAATAACTTTAAAGTGAACTTCAATCCAGATACGAACTACGGCAGTTAATCATAAGGTATAAAGGAGAAGGCTAGGACAGTCAACTGTTCTAGTCTTTTTTTAAACCTCTATATATTAGGGAAGGCAAGCATTATACCAACTGTTATCTCGCACCGCCTGACGTGTGTTAAAATAAAAGTTAAGAAAGGGGAAATGTTATGGAACTTCATGCCTATCTCGGGCGCGCAGGAACTGGGAAATCCCATGAAATGCTCGAGGAAATTACAACTAAAATGTTACAAGATCCTTTAGGTGATCCCATTGTAATCATCGCCCCTACGCAAAATACGTTCCAGCTTGAACAATATTTTGTGAATAACCCCGAACTGAATGGCAGTTTACGTACTGAAGTGCTCCACTTTGAACGTTTAAGTCACCGTATTTTCCAAGAAGTGGGCGGATTAACAGAACAGCCTCTGACAAAAGCTGCGACTGAGATGATGATTTATGATTTATTACAACAACATCAATCAGAATTGAACCTCTATCAATCTCAAGTGAAATATTATGGCTTTAGCGAGAAATTATATGAGCAAATTCAAGATTTTAAACGCTATGCTGTGACACCTGAAGCGATCCAATCCTTTACTGAAGAGACGCCCCTACAAACGAGAACGAAAGATAAACTACAAGATATCGCATTAATCTATCAATATTTAGAAGCACGCATTGAAGGCGAATATGTGTCTCCGGAAGATAGTTTACAGCGTTTCATTGAAATGATGCCGAAGTCAGAATGGTTAGCACACACAGAAATTTACATTGATGGATTTCATAACTTTTCAACACTGGAATATCAAATGATCGAACAACTGACCCGTTGTGCGAAGCGAGTCACAATCGCCTTAACGACAGATGGTGACAAGGATCCATTTAGTCTATTTCGTAAACCGACAGAAACGTTAACACAAATTGAAGAAATTGCAGATAAACTGAACATTTCATTACATACCAAACAATTCAAAGCGCCTCAACGCTTTCAACAACCCGCACTGAACCATCTAGAACAATCATTTGATGCGTTACAATTTGAACCTTCTGCACAACATGAGGGTGTTCAGGTGTTAGAATCATCCTCCATGCGAGAAGAAGTGAATGAAATCGCTAGACGTATCCTGAGAGAGAATCGAGACCAAGGACGCCGTTATCAAGATATTGCGATATTGTACCGTGATGACACGTATGCGCAATTGTTAGAATCCATTTTGCCGCAGTATGATATTCCTTATCATATCGATGTGAAACAATCGATGACGTACCATCCCGTCATGGAAATGTTACGGTCACTGATTGAAGTGATTCAGACGAAATGGCAATTTGATCCGTTAATGCGCTTATTTAAAACGGATGTGCTTACGCAAAAATTCTCCAATAGTCAGTATCTCATAGACTTGCTAGAGAACTTCGTGCTCGAACGCGGTATCTACGGAGCTCGATGGCTAGATGAGCGTTACTTTAACGTAGAGCAATTTAACCGTATGGGTAGAAAGCAACAAACGTTAACCGATGACTTGCGTGATACGTATGAACACGTGATTCAGTTGAAAGATGATGTGCTACAAAAAGTCTTATATGTAGAAAATCAATTTAAAGATTGTCACGATGCAACCGCTTTTGCGACAGCATTTTATGAAGCGTTAGAACACTTTGAACTTCCAAACCAATTGATGACTGAGCGTGATCGCTATGAATTAGATGGACAACCGAGAAAAGCTGAAGAAATCGACCAAATATGGAACGGATTGATTCAAACGCTTGATGATATGGTTGCGGTCTTTGGTGAACAAGAAATGACTCAACAGCATTTCTTAGAACTCTTTGATATTGGTCTAGAACAACTCGAGTTTAACATGATTCCACAAACGTTAGACCAAGTCAGCATTGGTACGATGGATCTCGCCAAAGTGGATAACAAAGCGCACGTTTATCTCGTAGGAATGAATGATGGTGTGCTACCACAAACCGTTACGCTATCCAGTCTCATTACAGATGAAGAGAAGAAATCGTTTGAAACTCATGCGAACATTGAACTGAGTCCAACGTCAGATATATTACAAATGGACGAAGCCTTTGTCTGCTATATAGCAATGACGCGTAGTAAAAGCGCGGTGACATTCTCTTATAGTTTGATGGGTACGAGCAATGATGAAAAAGAAATCAGTCCCTTTTTATCTCAAATACTAGAGCTTTTCAGTGGCTTAACTGTGAATAATATACATCACCAACATCAAGCAAACCCACTGACATTAATGGAACATCCACATCAAACGAAAATCGCATTATTTGAAGCGTTGAAAGCTTGGCTTGATGAAGAAATCGTCGCTGATAGTTGGTTAGATACGTACCAAGTGATGCGCGATGATGAGCGTCTGAATGAGGGACTCGATTATCTATTGACCGCATTAACCTATGATAATGAGACCGTTCGACTCTCTAACAATTTGGCTGAACAGTTGTATGGTAAGACGATGAACGCCAGTGTATCTTGTTTCGAAGGCTATCAAGAATGTCCATTCAAACACTATGCGTCACACGGCTTACGATTAAATGAACGGACGAAATACAAACTTGAGAACTTTGATCTCGGTGATATTTTCCACCAAGTGTTACGTTTCATTTCTGAAAAAGTGGTAGGAAACTTTAAACAGTTAACACGAAAACAAATGCAACAACTCACAGCTGAAGCATTAGAAACCATTTTACCGACTGTGCAGTTTAACCTGTTAAATTCATCCGCGTATTATCGTTATCTATCCCAAAAAATCGGTGCGATCGTTGAGACGACGTTAACTGCATTACAATATCAAGGTAGCCATTCTAAATTTAAGCCAGAACGTTTCGAAACTGGCTTTAGAAGACGGCCACGTAACCCTCAAGAATTACAATCCGTACCATTGAAAACATCTCAAGGCATTCCGATTAACATTCGAGGGCAAATCGACCGAATAGATACGTATACCGATCACGATGAAAGTTTCGTTAATATTGTAGACTATAAATCATCATCAGGCAGTGCCTCGCTAGATCTCACGAAGGTATTTTACGGCAGACAAATGCAAATGGTGACCTATATGGACATTGTGCTACAAAATAAACAACGCCTTGGCTTGAGAGATTTTACTAAACCAGGAGGCATGTTGTATTTCCACGTCCATGAACCGCGCTTAGATTTAGCGTGGAATGAACTTGATGAGACGAAACGCAATCAAAAATTTCTTCAGTCATTCAAATTGAGTGGTTTGGTGAACGAAGATCCGACTGTATTAGAAGCAGTGGACACACGTCTTGAACCAAGCTTTAAATCAGACATCGTGCCAGTGGGATTGAAAAAAGATGGCACTGCGAATGCGAACAGTCAAGTGACAGACGAACAAACGATTTACAAATTAATTCAACATAATAAACGTAATTTCATCGATATTGCATCACAAATTATGGATGGTCATACAGAAGTGGCGCCAATGAAATATGACGATAAATTACCGTGTGAATTTTGTAGCTTCAAACCCGTTTGCCATGTGGATGGCATGATCGATAGCAAACGATATCGCACAGTGGATGAATCCATTGATCCACTGAAAGCAATCCAAGAAATCAAACTTGAAGGAGAGGAGGAAGACGATGGCACCAAAGATTCCAACTAAGCCAGCAGATGTGCAATGGACCGATAACCAATGGAAAAGTATCTATGCGAAAGGTCAAGATACACTCGTTGCTGCAGCTGCAGGTTCAGGTAAAACCGCTGTCCTTGTAGAACGCATTATTCAACGTATTATCAATGATGGGATAGACGTCGATCGCTTACTCGTCGTGACGTTTACGAATGCCAGTGCACGTGAGATGAAACAACGTGTGGAAGCACGGATTCAACAAGCTTCATTAGAACATCCTGATAATGAACATTTAAAAAATCAACGTATTAAAATACATCAAGCACAGATTTCTACGTTACACAGCTTTTGTTTGAAAATGATACAACAACATTATGATGTGTTGGATATTGATCCTAATTTTAGAACCAGTAGTGAAGCGGAAAATGTCTTGTTATTAGAACAAACCATTGATGAAGTGTTGGAACATCATTATGATCTCCTCGACCCTGATTTTGTTGATTTAACGGAACAGCTTTCATCAGACCGTAACGACGACCAACTCAGATTGATGATTAAATCGCTGTATTATTTCAGTGTGGCCAATCCTGCACCATATGAATGGTTAGAACAACTGTCAGAGCCATATGAAAATGCCGACCAGCAACAACAGCTAGGACAATTATTAAACGATACGGCCATGGTATTTATGAACGCAGCGTTAGAATCTCTTAAACAGAGTTACGATTTATTCCACATGTTAGAAGAAACGGACAAACAAATCGCTGTCGTCGAAGAAGAACTTGGCTTTATGCAGCAAGTGATGGAAGGGCCGGTCTTAGATAGTGCACGTATCGCACAGCATACGATGGGGCGTTTTCCTCAGAAGACGAAGAAAATAAGAGAAGCGAACGAGACGATGTTAGACACGTATGATGATGCGAAAAGTCATTTTGATGACTATAAAAAATGGATCGAAAAAGTACAAGTCGATTATTTTTCTCGCTCTAAGGATGCGTTAACTGAAGAAATGCAACGCTTGGCACCCCGTGTACGTTATCTGGCACGTGTGACTACTGATGTCATTCGCACATTTGGTCAGAAGAAACGCTCACGCAACATCTTGGATTTCTCAGACTATGAACACTTTGCGTTAAGTGTGCTGACTGAGCAAGATGGAGCACCTTCAGCGATTGCTGCAGAATATCGTAATCATTTTGAAGAAATTTTAGTCGATGAATATCAAGATACAAACCGTGTGCAAGAAAAGATTTTATCCAGTATTAAACGGGGCACAGAAACAAACGGCAATTTATTTATGGTTGGCGATGTGAAACAATCCATTTATAAATTTAGGCAAGCTGATCCGAGATTGTTTATTGAAAAATATAATCGCTTTACGACAGACGGCAATCAATCGGGTATGCGCATTGACTTGTCTCAAAACTTCCGTTCTCGAAAAGAAGTCCTCACGACGACCAACTATTTATTTAAACACATGATGGATCCTGCGGTTGGAGAGATTGAGTATGACGATGCAGCGCAACTCTATTATAGTGCAGCCTTTGATGATGCAGCGCGACCGGTTGAACTCAATGTGTTAGTAGAAGATCAAGAAAACGATCTCACCGGTGCAGAACAAGAAGCCGACTATATCGCCCAACAAGTCGAAGATATTATGGCAAATCGCACGGTTTATGATGCAAAACAACAGCAATACCGTAAACCAACCTATAAAGATATCGTCATCTTAGAGCGTAGTTATGGGGAAGCACGAGATTTACAACAAGCATTTAAAGACCATAATATTCCATTTCATGTGAACAGTAAGGCAGGGTACTTTGAACAACCTGAAGTGCAATTAATCTTGTCATTTTTACGTACGATAGATAATCCATTACAAGACATCTATTTAGTTGGCCTCATGCGTTCTGTCATATATCAATTTACAGAAGATGAACTTGCAGCAATCCGTGTGGTTAGCCCGAATGATGCGTATTACTATCAATCGATTGTTAACTATATGCAAAGTGATCAAGCTAATACTGCTTTAGTGGACAAATTACAACGGTTTTTAGATGACATCGAACACTATCAACATTTAAGTCAGAAAATGCCGGTGTATCGTCTGATCGAACGATTCTACAATGATCACTATGTCGTGCAATACTTCAGTGGGATTATTGGTGGTCGTAATCGTCGAGCGAACTTATATGGTCTGTTAAACAAAGCCATCGAATTTGAAGATTCTAGTTTCCGTGGTTTATATCAATTTATCCGATTTATCGATGAGTTGATTGAGCGCGGTAAGGATTTCGGTGAGGAAAATGTGGTCGGTCCAAATGACGACGTTGTTTGTATGATGACGATTCATAGCAGTAAAGGGTTAGAATTTCCATTTGTCATCTATGGTGGCTTATCTAAATCCTTTACGAGAAGGGATTTAAGTAAACCAATCATTCTGAATCAAAAATATGGTATGGGTATGAAATATTTTGATGTAGATCAGAAATTAACGTATCCTTCACTCGCGTCAGTGACCTTTAAAGCCATAGCGGAAAAAGAAATGATTTCTGAAGAGATGCGCTTAATCTATGTGGCTTGTACACGCGCGAAAGAACAACTTATCTTAGTCGGTCGCACGAAAGAAGAACAAGAAATCGACAAATGGGTGAAAAAACCAGTATCAGGAGATAAGCTTCCTGTCAGTTTGCGTTTAACAGCAAAACGGCCGATAGACATGATTTATCCTATATTAGCTAAACATCAAGACCCATCATTACCATTGTCGTTACGTTTTGAAGACCATATCGATGAAGTTGATGAACATATGCGACCTGTCGTGCAGATTCAAACAGCTTATTTCGAAGATATGCATCTAATAGATGATCAAGCGTCAGATGAAAAACGCACCGTATCAGATATCAAACATTCTGACCATGGGGACGATGGATTAAAACAACAAATCAGTGACCAGTTGACGTATCAATATCCGCATGAATCAGATACTGTAAAACCTTCTAAACAATCTGTGTCAGAGTTGAAACGGCAGTTAGAAACAGAAGAAGCCGGCACCAATTACGACCGTGTACGCCAATATCGTGTCGGCTATGCGTCTTATGAAAGACCACAATTCATGAGTCAGCGCAAACGACGTCGAGCTAATGAAATCGGTACGTTGATGCACTTCGTCATGCAACATTTGCCATTTGTTGAAGGTGGCTACAATGCATCCTCTCTTGATGCTTACATCGATACCATGATTGAAAGACAATTGATTCAACCTGAGGATAAAAAAGATATTAGTTACGAAGATATTATTTATTTCACACATACTTCACTCTATGATCGTATCGTTCATAGTGATGCCGTATATCGAGAACTCCCTTTTGTCGTTAATGAAGCGAAAGTAGATCAAATCGATGATAGTAGCGGGGACGTCTCTATCATTCAAGGGATGATCGACCTCATTTTTGTGGAAGATGGAAAATACAACTTTGTCGATTATAAAACGGACGTCTTTAACCGCAGAAAAGGTATGACAGACGAAGAAATCGGTGAACAACTGCGCCAACGTTATCAAATTCAAATGACGTATTATCGCAATACGTTAGAAACCATACTGGGTCAAGAAGTTCAAGGCTACTTGTATTTCTTCAAATTTGGTCAGTTATCGATTGATTAGTAAAATGAATGCATTGAACATATTTTAAGGAAGAAAGGGGCAGTGCGTGACCTTGTACTGTTAGGATAAAAGTGATTGGGTCTCTACCCGACATTTTTATCTCACCCCTTAACATCCTTTTCGTTGAGCAGTTTTTAACATATCAATATTTATATGCTTTTACGTACGAATTTTTAGAAATTTCGGTACTTATTTATTTGTGATTTACCTAGAACTATAGTTATAATATGAATAATATACAGATGAGGAGCTGAAACAATTTATGAAATTCTTATCATTTAAACATAATGATCAGACATCTTTTGGAGTGAAAGTGAAACGCGAAGAAGCGGCTTGGGATTTAACCAAAGTGTTTGCAGATTTTGCAGAAGGTGAATTCAATCCTAAAACTTTACTCGAAGGCTTACAACAAAATCAGTTGATTGATTTTCAAGAACAAGTGCGTAAAGCAGTTGTCGCAGCAGAAGATAGCGGTAAAGGTGAAGATTATAAAGTCCAATTCGCAGACATCGAATTCTTACCCCCAGTTACACCAACAAATAATGTCATCGCATTTGGTCGTAACTATGAAGCCCACGCAGATGAGTTAAACCATGAGGTACAACGACTTTACGTATTTACAAAAGCGGCTTCTTCATTAACAGGTGACAATGCGACAATTCCTAATCATCAAGATATTACAGACCAATTAGATTATGAAGGTGAACTCGGTATTGTCATCGGTAAGTCTGGTGAAAAAATTCCTAAAGGTTTAGCACTCGATTATGTTTATGGTTATACCATCATCAATGATATTACAGATCGTAAAGCGCAAAAAGCACAAGATCAAGCTTTCTTATCCAAAAGTTTAACAGGGGGTTGCCCAATGGGTCCTTACATTGTAACTAAAGATGAACTCCCTACACCTGAAGATGTGAACATCGTAACTAAAGTTAATAACGACATTCGTCAAGATGGTAATACGAGTCAAATGATTTTAAAAATTGACGAGTTAATTGAAGCCATTTCTAAATATGTAGCACTACATCCAGGTGATATCATTGCGACAGGTACGCCAGCAGGTGTCGGCGCAGGTATGGATGAACCCCAATACCTTCAACCTGGTGATGAAGTGAAAGTAACAATCGATAATATCGGTACATTAACCAATTATATTGCTGAATAAGCGATGATTATTTTATATAAGCAAGTGGGATGGGTTAAACCATTCCACTTTTTTGAATGGAGTTATAGTAATGGGAGTTTTTAAGATAAAAACTTTCATGATCTTGATAGAGACGCCGTTCTTTTGAAAATCCGCGTGAAATTGATTATACTAGTATGAGCAATTCAATCTTTAGATGTTCATGTTGAAAATGAGATTGACTGGGGGGAATACATTGATACATCTACACATTACGAGCTGGGTCTTATTAATTATTTTATTCTTAGTGAGTTATTATTTTTACTCAGCAAAAGATGGCGCATCAAAAGTTGCAACAATCTTACATATGATTCTAAGACTCATGATGGTGTTCGTACTGTTTACAGGATTCTGGCTATTGATTCAAGCATTCACGGGCCAAAGCGGTACGCACATGTTACTCACATTGAAAATGGTAGGCGGTGTAGCAGTCGTTGCACTGATGGAAATCACATTGACCAAACGTAAAAAAGGGCAAAATGCGATGGCACTCTTCTGGAGTTCAATCGTCGTTACGATTATCACCATTGCATTAGGTGTGATCTTACCATGGGGTCCAATCACAAAAATGTTCGGCCTCTAATATAAAGAAGCGCAAGTATACCCATCACGTATACTTGCGCTTTTTTTAAAATCTTAATCCTTTGTAATGAAGATGAAAAAGCAAATTTACTGTTGATAATTAAAAAGCGACTCTACTCAAATGAGTGTGTAAAGTGGTTTAATTAGATTGCTGAACCCTCCGAGACTCCTGAGGCATTCAGCCGAAACAGAAAATCCATTTTGGCAAATACACGTAGTAATTTAAAGTATTATTTATTAGCCAAAATTAGTTGGCAGTAGCTGACTGGATTGAAGATGCACTCAGTTGAGCTTTTTCAATCCTACTCAGCCTTGCAGGGGTGGTACAACGAAATCTTTATACAAGATTTCTGTACCTCTCCCAAGTGAGGCGCCTAGGAAAGCGAGGAGAAGTAAGCAATCTATAGAAAATAACTTATAGATTGTAATTATCAGCTATAAAAAGAAAACTTTTATTTACTGCTTGCTTTATAGCCAATCATATTAATTAAATCTTTTGGATGGCTGTATGGTGGGGCATAAGTGACTTCAAACTCAGTCAATTCATCTATCGTCATTTGATTTTGCATTGCCATAGACAACACATCAATACGCTTATCTACACCCTCTTCACCCACAGCAGCTGCTCTTATGATTTTACGCGTTCCTTTTTCAAAATAAACACGTAAAAGAATCTCTGTATTTCCTGGGTAATAATCCGCATGTGCATCTTGTTTCACTTCTACCATTTCATAATCAAAATCATCTAACCCTTGTGGATTAATTCCGACACTCGCAAACGTATGGTCGAAGAATTTCACGATATTGCTTCCTAAGTAACCTTTAAACGTGATGCTGTCGTCACCCGCGAGCTGTTGTGCAATGATAGAGGCAGCACGGTGCGCGCCCCAAGCTAAAGGCACATGAGCAGGATAATCTACATGACGATAATGAGACGTAATGATGTCACCTAATGCATAGATGTTTGGAACATTGGTTTGGAAGCGCTCATTAACTGGAATGTAACCGTTGTCATCCATTTCGACACCAGAATTCTGTATAAACTGAGAATTCGGTTTGACGCCAACGCCTTCAATAATCATGTCATATTCACCTGATGTACCTGATTTGAAATAAACGGTATGATCTTCTACTGATGAAACTTTTTCATTTAAATAGTAGGGAATATCGCGTTCCTCTAATTCATCTAAGATAGGTTTGTTCATATCCTGATCCATTAATTTGTTGATTTTTTCAGAGCGATGAATCATCGTAGGTTGGACACCACGTTCGTATAAGTTCTCTAATACTTCTAAGCTAATGTAGCCAGCACCAATCACAAGTGCGTTTTTCACGTTGTGGGTCGTGATATAATCAACGATCGCGTCTGTATCTTCCATATTACGTAGTGTGAAAGCCATCTCGCTATTGAGGCCGAGATTATTTGCGCTACAACCTGGGCTTAAAATTAATGTGTCATACGTGGTTGTGAACGTTTCATCTGCTTGTCGATCATGTACAGACATACGGTTGTGCTCAGCATCAATGCCAGTTACTTCATGATAGGTATATACTTTGACTCCTTTATTGTCGTAGAATCGTTCGGGTGTCAGTGGTAATAAGTCGTCTCGCTCTTTTACTACGTCCCCGATATAATACGGTAACCCACAATTTGCGAAACTCATGTCACGATCTTTTTCGTAAATAATGATTTCACTCTCTGAGTCTAAGCGTCTAATTTGGCTCGCGACGGTCGCACCACCCGCAACTGCGCCTACGATTACGATTCTATTCATCATTTAACCTCCAATCCGTCGTTTTATTTGTTTGGTTTTTTAAGAAAGTGTTAGCTATATTTTGGTTCTTCATAAGACATGTTCAAATCGAAAAAGTCATTTAAATATCGTCCGATTCCATCTTCATTGTTATTGTAAGTGACATGATCGCCCATCTCTTTTAGAGAATCGAGCCCGTTATCCATTACGATGCCATGTCTAGCGTATTTAATCATATCGATATCATTATCTTCATCACCAAAGGCAATGATTTGGTTGCGATCGATATTTAAGTAATCTTTGACGTATTCGATACCACGTGCTTTGTTGATGCCTTTATTGACAATCTCGATGACAGGGAAGGGTGAGCCCCAGCGTCGATGTTCTATATTTTCAGCGTAAAATTGAGTGAGCATGCGTTTGATTTCAACCATGATGCTTTCTTCAGCTTCTACTAGTATAGATGTTGGTGCTTGGGTAATGTTGGTTAACAAATTGCCAACTTCAATTTTTGGATTTCCCATTGAAAAGCCATCAAAAAGACGTTGGTCATAGTTATCTATGTATACGTGATCTTTAATTTCTGCAATGATATTCGAAACCCCGAAGTCTTTGAGTGATTCGATAATGCTGGTAGCGATGCCAGTATCGAGTGTTTCATGCATCGTTTCAAAAGAAGGATCTTGCGGATGATGGACATACGCCCCGTTAAAGTTAACTACCGGCGTCGTCATATTGAGGGCTTGATAATACTGTTTACAAGCACGGAAAGGGCGACCGGTTGCAATCATCAGTTGATGGCCTTCAGAGCGAAGTCGCTGTAATACAGCTTTCGTATAAGGAGAAATCGTTTTTTCGTCGTTCAAAAGTGTGCCGTCTAAGTCAAGGCATATAAGATAAGGTTTCATAAGTGCCCCCTACGTTGTTTTTTAGATGTATGAATATCATAGCATTTTATTGGCGTTTTGTAAGATATTTGATATATTGTTATTAACATGTTTTGCCAGGGGGTGAAATAAATGGAGGAAGCTTTAAAGGACAGTATTCTAGGTGCTTTAGAGATGGTAATTGACCCTGAAATTGGTATCGATATAGTCAATTTAGGTTTAGTATATAAAGTAAATCTTGATGATGATGGTATATGTAATGTAGAAATGACATTAACTTCAATGGGCTGCCCACTCGGACCACAGCTCATTAACCAAGTTAAAATGGTATTAGCTGAAATACCAGAAATACAAGATACTGAAGTGAACATCGTATGGGATCCACCATGGAATAAAGATATGATGTCACGATACGCTAAAATTGCTTTAGGTATCGGTTAATACAATGTATATTTATTAACAAAGGACTAAATGATAGGATGAGGAACGCCATCGATCATTTAGTCTTTTTTATATGCGTTCATTTTAAGAAAATGGAAAAAACGTAATGCTTACCCTTATATAGCTGTTTCACCAGTCGATACATACCACAAAATGTTTGACCCTATATACTAAAATCATTGCAGTTATGTTACAAAAGGATTAAAATTATAATGATCGAAAGCATATTTACACCAAAAAGATTGGAGATTATTAATTTAGAAAAGAGAGTATGTGAAACATGAATAATAAGGTTAATACGAAGAGATATATGCCCGGTCTCGATGGCTTAAGAGCAATTGCAGTCATTGGGATTATTATATATCACTTGAATAAAAAGTGGTTGACTGGGGGATTTTTAGGGGTAGATACATTTTTTGTTATCTCTGCTTATCTTATTACAAGCTTGTTATTAAAAGAATATCAGGAAACTGGTACAATCCAACTTAAAGCATTTTGGTTAAGACGAATTAAACGGTTGATACCAGCCGTATTCGTGATGGTAGGTGTTGTGATTGTTGCAACGCTTATTTTTAAACCTGCAGAAATCGTGAACATTAAACACGACGCCATCGCTGCAGTTGTCTATCTTTCTAACTGGTGGTATATCGCTACAGATGTGAATTATTTCGACCAATTTGCATTTACGCCACTCAAACATCTTTGGTCATTAGCTATCGAAGAACAATTTTACATCTTTTTTCCGTTAGTCTTAGTATTGTTATTAATATTCGTTAAAAAACCTAAAAACATCACGTTGATTTTTTGGATGATTTCATTGATTTCTTTATTCGTTATGATCATCCTAGCTGGTCCACACACGGGTCATTCCAGAGTCTATTTCGGTACTGACACGCGGTTACAAACGCTATTACTCGGTGTCATCTTAGCATTTTTATGGCCGCCATTTAGATTAAAATCACGTGTACCCAATGCATTGAGATTGGGATTAGATTTGATTGGACTTGGAAGTTTAGCTGGACTCATCATCTTGTTCTTTGTGGTTAATGATGATCAAGCTTGGATTTATAACGGCGGCTTTTACTCAATTTCTACACTGACATTATTGATTATTGCGAGTGCTGTATTACCTTCAGGTGGATTTGCACATCTCTTAGGTAATCGTGTTTTTGTTTACATAGGTAAACGCTCATATAGTTTATACTTATGGCATTTCCCAGTGATTAGCTTTGTTCATTCATACTATGTGAGTGGCCAAATACCAGCTTATGTCTATGTGATTGATATCTTACTCACGGTGGTCATGGCAGAATTGTCTTATCGCTATGTAGAAACGCCGATACGCCGACATGGTTTGAAAGCCTTCAGCTTAAAACGACAATATAGAACACCGTTACTCAGAACACTTATACTATTGTTGTTTTTCGTCCCAGTTATTTTCGTTTTTGCGGGTGCATTTGATAGCTTAGGAAAAGAAGATACGGCAAACAAACCGACGACATTTAATACGTCAGAAATAGAAAATAGAATTGTAAAACCGATACCTATTGATGACGAAGTGCGTGATAAAGTAGGACTCAAACATGATAAGAAAGAAGAACCTAACACGGATTTACAACCGCTGATGATCGGTGACTCGGTGATGGTCGATATCGGCAGTGAGGTTAAAAATAAACTTCCAAAAGCAAAAATTGATGGTCAAGTAGGTAGAAATCTCTACGACGTCCCAACCATTGTTAACGAACACTACAAAGATTATCACGGCAAATCAAATCAAGTTGTGTTAGAGCTTGGTACAAATGGTGACTTCACGAAAGGTCAGTTAAATGAATTAATTGATCAATTTGGTCAAGCGCAAATTTATCTTGTAACGACGCGAGTACCTCGAGAATATGAAAGTCACGTAAACCAACTCATGCATGAAGCTGCTGAAAAGCATGATCACGTGCACGTCATTGATTGGTATGCACGTTCAGAAGGGCATACAGAATACTTTGCGCCAGACGGCATTCACTTGGAACCAGGTGGTGTTCGTGCTCTAACGGATGAAATTGTCAAAGCTCTAGAATCTCAACAAAAACATTAATATTTTGATCATTACAGAAGCGGTAAGAGATTAACGATAGTTAAACTGAGAAGCGTCATATCAAGGTTTACATCGTTTATCAGTCTTATCGCTTTTGTTTATTATTTTTCTTGAAAAAGTGAAGCTTAACTGTTGATTATTTATCTCAAAAGGACTACAATATAATCAAGGTCAAAGAAAGTCAAAGTCAAAAGAACGCATTACTTTGATCATATGATTGATAAATGAGGTGAAGCAATTTGGATGTAAATCAAATGACTTACAAAGTCCAAGAGAGTTTACAAAAAGCAATTGGACTTGCCCAAACCTATGAAAATCAAAATATTGAAATCGAAGCAGTGTTAAAAGCTGCATTAGAAGAAAATGAAAGTTTATTTAACAGTATATTAGAAAGAGCCAATATAGACACCGAAGCACTCGGACAAAGTTATACCAATAAACTCAAAAACTATCCTAATGTACAAGGTGATAATGTACAATACGGACAATATATCAGTCCGAAAACAAACGAATTATTTAATAAAGCTGAATCTTATATGTCATCCTATGAAGATGAATATATTTCAATGGAACATTTATTACTTGCGGCGAATGATATCGATGATACAACGAAACAATACATCGGTAATAAAATAGAAGTCGTGAAAGAAATTATAAATAAAGTCAGAGGGGGAAATCACGTGACATCACAAAATCCAGAAGTGAATTACGAAGCTTTAGAAAAATATGGCCGTGACTTAGTCGAAGAAGTACGTCAAGGCAACATGGACCCCGTTATTGGACGTGATGAAGAAATCAGAAATGCGATTCGTATTTTAAGTCGAAAAACGAAAAATAATCCTGTCCTTATCGGTGAACCTGGTGTAGGTAAAACGGCAATCGTTGAAGGTCTTGCGCAACGTATCGTAAGAAAAGACGTGCCTGAATCACTACTTGATAAAACAATCTTTGAATTAGATTTAAGTGCCATGGTTGCTGGTGCTAAATATCGTGGTGAATTTGAAGAACGCTTAAAAGCAGTATTGAAAGAAGTTAAAGAATCTGATGGACGCATTATTTTATTCATAGACGAAATTCACATGTTAGTCGGTGCAGGTAAAACAGAAGGTTCTATGGATGCCGGAAACATGTTGAAACCGATGTTAGCACGCGGTGAATTACACTGTATCGGTGCTACAACATTAAATGAATACAGAGAAAATATTGAAAAAGACTCTGCCTTAGAACGCCGTTTCCAAAAAGTTCAAGTCAGTGAACCGAATGTAGAAGATACTATCTCTATATTACGTGGCTTAAAAGAACGCTACGAAGTCTATCACGGTGTACGTATCCAAGACCGTGCATTAGTTGCTGCTGCTGAACTTTCTGATCGCTACATTACTGATAGATTCTTACCAGATAAAGCAATCGACTTAGTCGACCAAGCTTGTGCGACAATCCGTACAGAAATGGGCTCTAATCCTACAGAATTAGACCAAGTGAACCGCCGTGTCATGCAGTTAGAAATTGAAGAAAGCGCGTTGAAAAATGAATCCGACAACGCTAGTAAACAACGTCTACAAGAATTACAAGAAGAACTTTCAAATGAAAAAGAAAAACAAGCTGAAATTCAATCTCGTGTCGATCAAGAAAAAGATAAAATCAGCGCACTTCAAGATAAACGTACTGAATTAGATGAAAGTAGAAAAGCATTAGAAGACGCTGAAAACAACTATGATTTAGAAAAAGCGGCAGAATTACAACATGGTAAAATCCCTCAATTAGAAAAAGAATTGCGTGAATTAGAAGATGCGTTCCAAGATGAACAACCAGACGGTCAAGATCGCATCATTCGCGAAGTGGTTTCAGACGAAGAAATCGGTGATATCGTCAGCTCATGGACAGGTATCCCTGTATCTAAACTCGTTGAAACTGAAAGAGAAAAATTATTGAATCTCTCAGATATTTTACACGAACGTGTCGTAGGTCAAGATAAAGCGGTCGACCTCGTTTCAGATGCGGTTGTGAGAGCACGTGCAGGTATTAAAGATCCGAATAGACCGATTGGTAGCTTCCTCTTCTTAGGTCCTACGGGTATCGGTAAAACAGAACTTGCGAAATCACTCGCATCTACACTCTTTGATTCTGAAAAACACATGATTCGCATCGATATGAGTGAATATATGGAAAAACATTCTGTCTCTCGTTTAATCGGAGCTCCTCCAGGCTATGTAGGTCATGATGAAGGGGGTCAATTAACAGAAGCGGTTCGTCGTAATCCATATTCAGTCATTCTATTAGATGAAATTGAAAAAGCACATACCGATGTGTTTAACGTCTTACTTCAAATCTTGGATGAAGGTCGCTTAACAGATTCTCAAGGTAGAAGCGTCGACTTTAAAAACACAATCATTATCATGACAAGTAATATCGGTTCACAAATCTTACTTGAAAATGTGAAAGATAGTGGTGTAATTACCGAAAATACAGAACAAGCAGTTATGGCGAATGTGAACGAATACTTCAAACCAGAAATATTAAACCGTATGGATGATATCGTGCTCTTCAAACCATTAACTGTCGACGATATGAGCTTAATCGTAGATAAGGTAGTTACTCAACTTAATATTCGATTAATGGATCAACGTATTTCTATCGATGTGTCAGATAAAGCGAAAAAATGGTTGGGTGAAGAAGCTTACGAACCTCAATTCGGTGCAAGACCATTGAAACGCTTTGTACAACGACAAATCGAAACACCACTTGCGCGTCGTATGATTAGAGAAGATATGCCAGAAGGTACAACTGTGAAAATTGATTTAACAGATGATGGTTTGACATTTGACCAAATAGAACCAGAAACTGTGCAATAAGTAAGTGGAAACGTACAGAAAATCTAATAGCCTTTCAATAGATAAGCTGTCGGTAAATACATTCTGTTTACCGGCAGTTTTTTATGTTTGAGAATAAAAAAAGCACTTTAACGTGATCTCCAATTGTAGATCAATCGTTAAAGTGCTTACTTTTTTTCGTGAATTTGTTATTTGTTATATGAGCCAGATTTAGCTTTAATGGCTAGATCGAATAATCCGACAAAGATTGTGAAAACAACTGCCATAACTACGGGTACAACTAGGTTAAGTGGACCGCCACCGTTTAGACTGTTGAGAACGAAACCAACCATCTCAAGTAAAAGGACAGCCCAAACAAATACCATGATGTATTTCATAGGGATATGCCTCCAATTTTTATGCTATATAGTATTATTATAAAAGTCTGAACACTAAATAGCAAGGTGCGGCAGTCGTTAGAATTTAACAATTTTGTGCGTACACGTTTGTTGCTATGCATGTGAATCGTCATTATGCCCGTGGCCACGGGACGAAATGTGATAAGCTATTACAGAAAGATTCGGACACATTTGCGTTAACCCATCAATAGAAGGGGTATAGTTCTTGTATTATAAAGAATTTTTATGTTAAATTAATACCTGGTATTAAATAATAAATATTAAATTAAGAAGGTGTACGACCCGTGAATATAGGTATAAAAGGATTTGGCGTATATGCACCTGAAAGAGTAGTGGATAACGCCTACTTTGAATCATTCTTAGATACATCTGATGAATGGATTTCTAAAATGACCGGTATTAAAGAAAGACGTTGGGCAGCAGAAGACGAAGATACTTCTGATATGGCTTACAAAGCAAGTTTGAAAGCAATTGAAGACGCAGGCATTGAAGCAACAGATATTGATATGATTCTCGTTGCGACATCTACAGGGGATTATGCATTCCCAACTGTAGCAAATATGTTGCAACACAAATTAGGCATTGATAAAGTAGCTTCAATGGATCAGCTTGCAGCATGTAGTGGCTTTATGTATTCATTGATCAACGCAAAACAATTTATTCAATCAGGCGATTATCACAATATACTTGTAGTCGGAGCTGATAAACTATCTAAAATTACAGACCTCTCTGATCGCTCTACTGCAGTCCTCTTTGGTGACGGTGCAGGTGCAGCGATACTCGGCGAAGTGTCAGAAGGTCGCGGTATTTTAAGTTATGAACTCGGCTCAGATGGCAGCGGCGGTAAACATTTATATCTTAATCCAGAAAACGGTAAAATATTTATGAACGGTCGTGAAGTGTTCAAATTCGCAGTGCGCATTATGAACGAAGCTTCATCTAAAGCGATCGATAAAGCGAATATCTCACCAGATGACGTCGATATGTTTATTCCACACCAAGCGAATATTCGTATCATGGAATCTGCGCGCCAACGCATTGGCTTACCTGAAGAAAAAATGAGTGTGTCAGTGAATCGCTATGGTAATACATCAGCGGCATCAATTCCGTTAAGTATTGCACAAGAACTTGAAAACGGTAAAATCAAAGACGATGATACACTCGTATTAGTAGGTTTTGGTGGTGGCCTAACTTGGGGCGCCGTAACATTGAGATGGGGAAAATAGGAGGATAAGACATGAGCAAAGAACAACGTGTTGTAATCACAGGTGTCGGCGCGTTATCTCCAATTGGTAACGACGCACACACAACATGGGAAAATGCATTAAAAGGTGTGAATGGGATCGACACCATCACACGTGTAAGTACAGATGATTTCAACGTTCACTTAGCAGGTGAATTGAAAGACTTTAATGTAGAAGATTATATTGATAAAAAAGAAGCTCGTCGTATGGACCGTTTCACTCAATACGCAGTTGTTGCGGCAAGACAAGCAGTTGAAGATGCGAAATTAGACATCAATGAAGATACAGCTGACCGTGTCGGTGTATGGATTGGTTCAGGCATTGGTGGCATGGAAACATTTGAATATGCCCACAATCAATTATTAAAACGTGGTCCACGACGCGTGAGTCCATTCTTCGTACCGATGTTAATTCCAGATATGGCTACAGGACAAGTCTCTATCGATTTAGGCGCTAAAGGTCCTAACGGTGCAACCGTGACAGCATGTGCTACAGGTACAAACTCAATTGGTGAAGCCTTCAAAATCGTTCAACGCGGTGATGCAGATGCGATGATTACGGGTGGTACAGAAGCACCAATCACACATATGGCGATCGCAGGATTCAGTGCGAGCCGTGCTCTATCAACAAATGAAGACAAAGAAACTGCATGCCGTCCATTCTCTGAAGGACGCGATGGTTTCATCATGGGTGAAGGTGCCGGTATCGTTGTCATTGAATCACTTGAATCAGCTAAAAAACGTGGTGCTACGATTTATGCTGAACTTGTTGGTTATGGCTCAACAGGTGATGCTTACCATATCACTGCTCCAGCGCCAGAAGGTGAAGGTGGTGCACGCGCAATGCAAGCTGCTCTAGACGACGCTGGTATTACTGCAGAAGACGTTCAATACTTAAACGCTCATGGTACAAGTACGCCAGTCGGTGACTTAACCGAAGTTCAAGCGATTAAACACACATTTGGATCAGCAGCACAATCACTTAAAGTAAGTTCTACAAAATCCATGACAGGTCACTTACTCGGTGGTACAGGTGGTCTAGAAGCTATCTTCTCTGCGTTATCTATTAGAGATAGTAAAGTCGCACCAACCATTCATGCGGATCATCAAGATCCAGAATGTGACTTAGATATCGTGCCAAATGAAGCACAAGATCTTGATATCACGTATGCGATGAGTAACAGTCTTGGCTTTGGTGGTCACAATGCAGTATTAGTCCTTAAAAAGTATGAAGATTAATCGCTAAAGTTTTTAATATAAATACGGAAAAATATCAATATAGTATTCCCACTGATGTGAGAGGTTCACTCTGACAGTCAGTGGGATATTTTTGTGTGAATATGTGTATTTTACGTATCTTTTGTTATTTAAAACTAACGTTATTGAGTTAAATATATATAAGAATAGATAAAATATATGATTTTAGAAAAAAGTGAAAGTGATCATTTAAGTGTGAATTGACATGTTTTGAAATGAAAATGTAATGAACAGATTTCCCAATTTTCCATGGAAAAGCATACTTTTAGTAGGAATATTTAAAAATTTGCCCTTTATTGTAGATAAACGGATAAACCCTTACATGCTTTAAACATACACTCAACATTATAAATATTATTATATCGAGCATACTTATTTATATTAATGTAGTTTTGGCTTAATCAATAAACTTAAATAAAATAGTTAGATACTACAAAAGAATAAAAAAGTCAATATTGATTATCTGATTTTCAATAGGTATAATATTATTAAATATTTCTGAATATTTTAAAAGGAATGTTTATTGTGAAAAGGGGGATGGATATATGCTTAGATATGTTTTAAAACGTATAGGTTATATGGTGGTTTCTCTATTCATCATCATGACCATTACTTTTTTTCTCATGAAATTGATGCCTGGTTCACCGTTTAACGATGAAAAGTTAACGCCAGATCAAAAAGCAATCGTGAATGAAAAGTATGGATTGAATGATCCAGTCATTATTCAATATGTGAATTACGTCAAGAATATCGTGACTGGTGATTTTGGGAACTCATTTCAATATAACAACCAACCTGTTTGGGATCTCATTAGTCCGAGATTAATACCATCGATCGAAATGGGAATCGCTGCGATGGTTATCGGCGTCATATTGGGACTGATTCTCGGCGTGGCAGCAGCAACGAAACAAAATACTTGGGTGGATTATTCTGCTACAGTCATTTCTGTTATCGCTGTCTCAGTACCATCATTCGTGTTAGCTGTGTTACTCCAATATGTGTTCGCAGTTAAATTAGAATGGGTACCTGTCGCAGGATGGGAAGGTTTTTCAACGGCTATTCTACCGTCACTGGCACTGTCTGCGGTCGTCTTAGCCACAGTTGCACGTTATATTCGTGCTGAAATGATAGAAGTGCTCAGCTCTGACTACATACTACTCGCTAGAGCTAAAGGGAACTCTACGATGCGTGTATTATTCGGTCATGCATTACGTAACGCATTGATACCGGTTATTACAATCATCGTACCGATGCTCGCAAGCATTTTAACAGGGACATTAACCATTGAAAATATTTTCGGTGTACCTGGTTTAGGGGATCAATTCGTAAGATCTATTCAAACGAATGATTTCCCAGTCATCATGGCAACGACACTACTCTTCAGCACACTCTTTATCGTATCTATTTTTATCGTGGATATTTTATACGGTGTGATTGATTCAAGAATTCGATTGCAAGGGGGTAAAAAATAATGACAAAAGATAAATTTAACGACGAAATAGAGCCCTCCAATACAGTCATGACACATACAGCTGAAACATTAACTGAATCAGATTTTGTGCGAAGTGACTATGATATTGAAAAAGAACCAGAAATGCAGCGTGAAAGTAAGAGTTTCTGGCAAGACGCTTGGTTACAACTGAAACAAAATAAATTAGCCATTGTCGGACTGATCGGTTTAGTGCTGATCATCATCTTAGCTTTAGTGGGTCCGTTATTGAGTAATCACACATACGAAGAACAAAATATTGAACACCGTAACTTACCCGCAAAAGTACCGGTCTTAGATAAAGTACCATTCTTGCCATTTAACGGTGAAGGTACAGAAGGTGATGCGTACGAAGCGGCAGGAGCCAAAGAAAATTATTGGTTTGGGACAGATCAACTGGGCCGTGATTTATGGTCTAGAACTTGGCAAGGTGCGCAAGTCTCTCTCTTCATCGGTGTCATTGCAGCGTTGCTCGATATTTTTATCGGCGTCGTCTATGGTGCGATATCCGGATTCTTCGGGGGTCGACTCGATGATATCATGCAACGTATCATCGAAATCATTGCTTCAATACCGAATTTGATTATTGTTATTTTATTTGTACTCATTTTTGAACCCTCTATTTGGACAATCATTTTAGCGATGTCTATCACAGGGTGGATCGGTATGAGCCGTGTTGTTCGAGGGGAATTCTTGAAATTGAAAAACCAAGAATTCGTGCTCGCTTCACGTACACTCGGTACATCTAACATGAAACAAATTTTCAAACACATTTTACCGAATGCGCTAGGACCTATCGTGGTTACATCAATGTTCACAGTACCGAATGCGATCTTCTTCGAGGCATTCTTAAGCTTCATCGGTATCGGGGTACCAGCACCGAGAACATCACTGGGTTCTTTAGTTAACGATGGTAGACAAATGTTACTCATTCATCCACATGAATTGTTTATACCAGCGGCCATCTTAAGCTTACTCATTCTATTTTTCTATCTATTTAGCGATGGCTTACGAGATGCATTCGATCCGAAAATGCGTAAATAACAAAGGGGTGAAGGGAAATGACAGAACGTATATTAGAAGTCAAAGATCTACATGTCTCCTTTGATATTCATGCTGGGGAAGTCCAAGCAGTACGAGGTGTAGATTTTTTCTTAAACAAAGGTGAAACATTAGCGATTGTAGGTGAGTCTGGTTCAGGAAAATCAGTCACAACGAAAGCAATTACTAAATTATTCCAAAAAGACGAAGGTAGAATTAAAAAAGGCGAAATCTTGTTTATGGGAGAAGATTTAGCAGACAAGTCTGAACGAGAATTAAATCAATTACGTGGAAAAGAAATTTCTATGATTTTCCAAGATCCGATGACATCACTTAACCCAACGATGAAAATCGGTAAACAAGTCATGGAGCCACTGATTAAACATCGAAATTACAATAAAAAAGTTGCTAGAAAACGCGCATTAGAAATCTTGAAACTAGTTGGCTTACCCCATGCAGAAGAACGCTTCAATGCCTATCCGCATCAATTTTCTGGGGGTCAACGTCAACGTATTGTCATCGCAACTGCACTCGCTTGTGAACCTAAGATTTTAATTGCCGATGAACCGACGACAGCACTTGACGTAACGATGCAGGCACAAATTTTAGACTTGATGAAAGAATTACAAGGCCAGATTGATACATCTATCATTTTCATTACACATGATTTAGGGGTTGTGGCGAATGTGGCTGATAAAGTCGCCGTCATGTATGGGGGTCAAATGATCGAATCAGGGGATGTCGATGAAATCTTCTATGATCCGAAACACCCTTATACTTGGGGCTTATTATCTTCTATGCCAGATATGGACACAGATATTAATACAGAATTACTCGCTATTCCTGGGACACCGCCTGACTTATTAAATCCGCCTAAAGGTGATGCGTTTGCAGAACGAAGTCAATATGCGTTAGATGTAGACTTCAAGGTTGAGCCACCATGGTTTAGAGTCTCTCCTACACACTATGTGAAATCGTGGTTACTCGACGAACGTGCACCAGAAGTAGAGTTGCCTCAAATGGTACAAAAACGGTTAAGACCGATGCCAAATAACTACGATCAACCGATTAAAGTAGAGAGGGTGACGTTCGATGACAAATAATGAAATTTTATTACAAGTGAAGCATTTAAAGCAATATTTTAACGAAGGGAAACACAACGAAGTCCGCGCGATAGATAACATCTCATTTGATGTATACAAAGGTGAAACGCTCGGCTTAGTCGGTGAGTCTGGCTGTGGAAAATCAACGACAGGTAAGGCTATCGTGAAACTAAACGACATTACTGGGGGAGAAGTATTATACGAAGGGGTCAACATACAACAAATAAAAAATCGTAAAGACTCACTGCAATTCAACAAGAAAATTCAAATGATTTTTCAAGACCCATATGCGTCACTGAATCCTCGTTTGAAAGTGATGGATATCGTCGCAGAAGGCATCGATATTCACCATTTAGCGGCTAATAAAAAAGACCGTAAGAAACGGGTTTATGATTTGTTAGAAACAGTGGGGTTAAGTAAAGAACATGCGAACCGTTATCCGCATGAATTCTCAGGGGGTCAACGTCAGCGTATTGGCATCGCGCGTGCATTAGCAGTAGAACCAGAATTTATCATAGCTGATGAACCTATTTCAGCGCTAGATGTTTCTATACAAGCCCAAGTCGTTAATCTGTTGTTTAAATTGCAAAAAGAACATAACATTACGTTTTTATTTATCGCTCATGATTTGTCTATGGTGAAATATATTTCTGATCGCATTGCAGTGATGAACCAAGGTAAAATTGTGGAACTTGGAACGGCAGATGAAATTTATAATCATCCATTACACGATTACACGAAATCATTATTATCAGCAGTACCTCAGCCAGATCCAGAGAGCGAGAAAAAAAGAAAACGAATCACTTACGAAGAAGATGAAACGAAAAATAAAGACAGATCGCTTCAAGAAATTGCGACAGGTCATTATGTGTTTGTGACAGATGAAGAAGCAGATCAACTCAAAAACGATGAAAGCAAAGTATTAAGTTAAAGGGAAAGGGGGATGACGATGAAATTAAAACAGTTTAAACTCATAGCTATCTTAATGGTTGCAGTACTACTCACAACAGCATGTGGTGCGAATGCGGAAAGCATTTATGATGACAAAGGACAAGTGTTCCGTAAGGCCTTATCACAAGATATGACAACATTTGATGCGGCACTAGCTACAGATAACATCTCGTTTGAAATCATGGACCAAGTTTTTGAAGGTTTATACGTCCTTAATGAAGAAGACGAAGCTGAACCGGGTGTAGCTAAAGGGATGCCTAAGAAAAGTGACGACGGTAAAACGTTAACGATTGATCTTCGTAAAGATGCTAAATGGTCGAATGGTGATCCAGTGACAGCAGACGATTTCGTTTACTCATGGCGTAGAGTTGTTAATCCAGATACAGCCTCTGAATATGCCTATATCATGTATGATTTAAAAAATGCAGAAGCCATCAACCAAGGTAAGAAGAAACCCGAAACACTCGGAGTTAAAGCATTAGGAAAATACAAACTACAAGTCGAGTTAACGAAACCATTGCCTTATATCAATGAACTGCTAGCCTTTGGTACATATTTACCAGTCAATCAAAAGGCCATCAAGAAATATGGTGAACAGTACGGTACAACAGCTGATAAAGTCATTTATAACGGCGCGTTCAAAGCGAAAAATTGGGCACCAGAAGATAAAATTGAAATGGTTAAAAATGATAAATACTGGGATCGCGACGCAGTGAAATTAACAAGAGTAAACTATAAAATCATCAAAGACCAACAAGCAGGTGCTTCGTTATTTGATACAGGTTCTATCGATGACACAGGTATTTCATCTGAACAAGTTGATAAATATAAAGATAGTCCAGCGTTAGATAAACAATTACTAGCATCAACGTGGTTCTTAACACTTAACCAAGAAAAACCTGAGTTTAAAAATAAATCATTTAGACTCGCACTGGCTCAAGCGATTGATAAAGAACAATATTCAAAAGAAGTGTTAAATAATGGTTCTAAGACCATGGATCAATTCACTTCAAAAGAGACATTTAAATCACCAGATGACTCTGATTATACAGATGGCATCGAATCCAATTTACAACATGACCCTAAAGCAGCTAAGAAAAATCTAGAAAGAGCGAAGAAAGAATTAGGGAAAGATGAAATTACGTTCACATTTACAACGAATGAAACACCCGATGATAAAGTCTCTGCAGAATACTTGAAGAGTCAAATAGAAAATAACTTGCCAGGTGTGACAATGAAAATTAAAACGATGCCAGGTAAACAACGTATCAATGCGATGCTTACTGGTGATTTTGAAGTCGGTATGGCAGGTTGGGGCCCGGATTACGCTGACCCATTAACTTTCCTTGAAATCATGACTTCAGATAATCCGCAAAACTATGGTAAGTGGAGCAACAAAAAATATGATCAACTGGTTAAAGATGCGAACGGTAAATTGCTCACAGATCTCGATGCACGCGATGCAGCACTAAAAGAAGCGGAAGAGATTATGTTAGATGACGTAGCCGTTGCACCGATCTTCCAACAAGGACAAACTCACTTAACAAATCCGCAAGTGAAAGGGTTAAAATACCATAAAATAGGTGGTAATTTGATACTTAAAAATGTCTATATCGATAAGTCCATTGATCGTGAAACAGGTAAGAAGAAAACTGAATAACTCTCTAAATTAGCACAAGTTGTGTGTATTATTAACAAGAATAATCCCGTTTACCTTTTGTAAAGGTAGACGGGATTTTTGTGTGTATGTAACACTCAATATTCACTCAATATTTACAATGTTAAGGCGATGATCAGATTCAAGATTAAGTAACAGACATTACATATCGCCGCTGTCTTAAAGATTGGATACACATGATAATGCACCTTTTTTGCCTCTTTCGGATTGAAAAATGAATCCTTTTCTATTTCAGTTCTACGTTTTTTGCTAGATAGTTGATAGCGAATGCGTCTAAAGCCGTAACTCGTCGCATCTAGCACACCATCTTGAATAATAATTAAGATAAAAGACACGATAAATAAGATGATTGATACGTAAAATGCGATATTGATGAATAATGCATCAGTCACTAGCCAAATGACTAGACTGAGCAAAGGTGTGAATAAGATGGGAATGATCCAATTAATTGGTTTTTGCATAGGATACCTCCATAATCATTAAATTTATTTTACCGCAAAAAAGGTGATTTGTGTAATTGCACTTTAAAAACCATGTCGAAAATACAGTTGTGCACCTCATTACCACAAAAATAGTAAAAAGTCAATATTGATTATCGAAATCCCTGCCGCTATAATATTATTAAATATTTCTGAAAATTTTAAAGGGAATGTTAATTTTGAAAAAAAGGGGGATGAAATATGCTTAGATATGTTTTAAAACGATTGGGATACATGGTAGTTTCACTGTTAATCATCATGACGATTACATTCTTTCTCATGAAACTCATGCCTGGTTCACCGTTTAATGACGAAAAGTTAACGCCACAACAAACTGAAATCTTAAATGAGAAATATGGCCTCAACGATCCTGTCATTGTGCAATACGTCAATTACATAAAGAACGTCGTTACCGGTGACTTTGGGAACTCTTTCCAATATAATAACCAGCCTGTATGGGATTTGATTGGTCCACGTTTAATACCGTCAATTGAGATGGGTATTACAGCGATGATTATCGGGGTTATCCTTGGCGTAATCCTAGGTGTAGCTGCTGCTACGAAACAAAATACATGGGTTGACTACACAGCGACAGTCATTTCTGTAGTTGCTGTATCTGTCCCATCATTCGTATTAGCGGTGTTATTACAATATGTATTTGCAGTTAAACTCCAATGGGTTCCAGTTGCAGGATGGGAAGGCCTATCTACAGCCATATTACCGTCACTTGCTTTATCAGCCGGAGTATTAGCGACTGTAACTCGATATATTCGAGCGGAAATGATTGAAGTGTTGAGTTCTGATTATATTTTACTTGCGAGAGCTAAAGGGAACTCGACGTTACGCGTGTTATTTGGTCACGCTTTACGTAACGCACTCATTCCAGTCATTACGATCATTGTACCGATGTTAGCAGGAATTTTAACAGGGACGTTAACCATTGAAAATATCTTTGGTGTACCTGGACTCGGGGACCAATTCGTAAGATCGATTCAAACGAATGACTTCTCTGTGATCATGGCAACAACATTGCTATTCAGTACATTATTTATCGTTTCTATTTTTATCGTGGATATTTTATATGGTCTCATCGACCCAAGAATTCGTGTTCAAGGGGGTAAAAATTAATGACTAACAAACATTTGAACAAAGACATCGAACCCTCAAATGCCGTGATGACACACACTGCGGATACAATTACTGACTCTGATTTTGTACAAAGTAACTATGATATCGAGGTCGAACCGGAGCTGCAAAGAGAAAGTAAGAGCTTCTGGCAAGATGCTTGGATTCAATTAAAGCAGAATAAATTAGCGATTGTTGGTTTAATCGGTCTTATTTTAATTATTATACTCGCACTCGTAGGTCCATTAATTAGTAGTCACACCTACGATGAGCAAAATATTGAGCACCGAAACTTACCAGCTAAAATTCCAGTGCTCGATAAAGTGCCATTCTTACCGTTTTATGGTCACGATGGAGATGTTGACGCTTATAAAGAAGCTGGCGCTAAAGAAAATTACTGGTTTGGTACCGATCAGCTAGCCCGTGATTTGTGGGCTAGAACATGGCAGGGTGCTCAAATTTCACTCTTTATTGGTATCATCGCAGCTTTACTAGATATTTTTATAGGGGTTGTATACGGGGCAGTCTCCGGATTCTTTGGGGGCCGAATAGATAACTTCATGCAGCGTTTTATTGAAATTATTGCCTCTATACCAAACCTGATTATTGTTATCTTATTTGTAATCATCTTCGAACCATCTATCTGGACTATTATTTTATCTATGTCCATTACAGGATGGATTGGTATGAGCCGTATCGTGCGTGGTGAGTTCTTGAAGTTAAAAAACCAAGAATTTGTACTCGCTTCACGTACACTCGGAACATCAAAATTAAAACAAATCTTTAAACATATTTTACCGAATGCTTTAGGTCCGATTGTCGTAACATCCATGTTTACTGTACCGAGTGCGATATTCTTCGAGGCGTTCTTAAGCTTCATCGGTATCGGGGTACCTGCACCGAGAACATCGCTAGGATCACTCGTAAACGATGGTCGACAAATGTTATTAATTCACCCACATGAATTATTTATACCAGCTACTATTTTGAGTTTATTAATCTTATTCTTCTATCTATTTAGTGATGGTTTACGAGACGCATTCGATCCGAAAATGCGTAAATAACAAAGGGGTGAATGGAAATGACTGAACGTATATTAGAAGTGAGAGATTTACATGTTTCTTTTGATATTCACGCAGGTGAAGTGCAAGCAGTACGCGGCGTAGACTTTTACTTAAATAAAGGTGAGACCTTAGCGATTGTAGGGGAATCAGGTTCTGGTAAATCTGTAACAACTAAAGCTATTACCAAACTGTTCCAAAAAGACGAAGGTAGAATCAAAAAAGGTGAGATTCTCTTTTTAGGGGAAGACTTAGCTACTAAATCTGAAAAAGAACTCACACAGTTGCGGGGTAAAGAAATATCGATGATTTTCCAAGATCCGTATGCCTCTTTAAACCCACGCTTGAAAGTCATGGATATTGTCGCTGAAGGTATCGATATTCATAATCTAGCATCAAGTAGGAAAGATCGTAAAAAACGCGTTTACGATTTACTTGAAACAGTGGGTTTGAGTAAAGAACATGCGAGTCGTTACCCACATGAATTCTCAGGTGGGCAACGACAACGTATTGGGATTGCGCGTGCATTAGCAGTTGAGCCAGAATTTATCATTGCAGATGAACCTATCTCGGCGCTCGATGTATCGATTCAAGCACAAGTCGTGAACTTACTGCTCAAATTACAACGCGAACGCGGCATTACCTTCCTATTTATAGCCCATGATTTATCAATGGTTAAATACATTTCAGACCGTATTGCAGTAATGAACCGTGGTAAAATCGTCGAACTTGGAACTGCTGACGAAATTTATAATCATCCACTACATGATTATACGAAATCTCTGCTCTCTGCAGTACCTCAACCGGATCCAGAAAGTGAGAGATCGAGAAAACGTATTGAATACAAAAACGATGATGCACTTAATGACAGTAGATCCTTGCAAGAAGTGAGACCAGGGCATTACGTATTTGTAACGGATGAAGAAGCAACTCAACTGAGAGCCGTTGATACAACGGTTGTAAATTAATGGGGAAGGGGGATTATTATGAAATTAAAGCGTTTAAAATTAGCCGGTGTCATACTCTAATCTGTGTTGGTGACAACCGCTTGTGGCGCGAATGCAGGTAGTATCTATGATGACGAAGGACAGGTCTATCGTAAAGCGTTATCTGGTGATATGACTACATTGGATGCTTCGCAAGCAACAGACACCTTAACGTCTCAAATTATGGCTCAAGTATATGAAGGCTTATATGTATTAGATGAAGAAGACCAGGCTATTCCAGGTATAGCGAAATCGATGCCGAAGAAATCAAACGGAGGTAAGACGTTAACAATTGACCTCCGTGAAGATGCGATATGGTCTAACGGAGATCCGATTACAGCTGACGACTTCGTATACTCTTGGCGTCGTGTTGTTGCACCAGAAACAGCTTCAGAATATGCATTTATCATGTTTGATTTGAAAAATGCAGCTGAAATCAACCAAGGACAGAAGAAACCTGAAGAATTAGGTGTTAAGGCGTTAGATAAATATAAGTTACAAATTGAATTAACGAAACCATTACCTTATATTAATGAATTACTTGCCTTTGGTACATTTTTACCAGTCAACCAAAATGCGGTTAAAAAATATGGTGAACAATATGGTACGACTGAAGAAAAAACAGTTTACAACGGACCATTTAAAGTTAAAAATTGGGCACCGGACGATAAAGTAGAGATGGTTAAAAATGATAAGTACTGGGATAAAGATGCTGTCAAATTGGATAAGATCAGTTACAAAGTCATCAAAGACCAACAAGCCGGAGCTTCGTTATATGAAACGAACTCAGTCGATGATACAGGTATTTCTTCAGAACAAGTAGATAAGTACGAAGGAGATCCATCAGTTTATAAAACATTGGTAGCCACAACGTGGTATATTAGCATGAATGAGGACGTGCCGGTATTCAAGAATAAAGATCTGAGATTAGCGATTGCGAAATCAATCAATAAACAAGAATATGTAAGAGAAGTTTTAAACAATGGGTCAAAACCTATAGATCATTTTGTTCCAAAAGAAACCTTTAAATCACCAAATGGGGAAGACTTTGCTAAGGGTGTAAATTCACCATTACAATATAATCCTGAAGAGGCGAAAAAACACCTAGAAAAAGCGAAAAAAGAACTCGGTCAGGATGAAATATCTTTCACATTTATTACTAATGATACGCCAGACTCTAAAATCGATGCCGAATATCTGAAGAGTCAAATTGAAGGAAACTTACCAGGAGTCCATATGAAGATTAAAACGATGCCTGGTAAACAAAGAATCAGTGCCATGGCACAAGGTAAATATGAAGCGGCTATGGCTGGATGGGCGCCTGACTATGCTGACCCACTTACATTCTTAGAAACAATGACGAGTGAGAACCCACAAAATACATCTCACTGGAAGAATAAAGAATTTGATCAGTTAATTAAAGATGCAAATGGTACGTTATTAACAAGACTTGAAGAACGTGACCGTGCGTTGAAAGACGCTGAAGAGCTTCTCTTAAACGATGCAGCGATCGCTCCGATTTACCAAATGGGTGGTACGAAATTAATAAATCCACAAGTGAAAAATATTCAGTACCATAAAATTGGTGGAGATGTAACGTTTAAACATACTTATATCGATAAGTCTATTGACCGTGAAACAGGTAAGAAAAAAGACGAGAAATAAGTATAGTGAGATAGTATCTATATCGTTTATGAATGACTGAATAAACGATTTACGAGAGAGAATAGAGAACGATTAAGTTTTTGATTTCCTCGCGTAAAATAAGCTGAGACATGTAGTTGTCTCAGCTTTTCTTTGTTTATAAAACAAAACCTCCAATTGACATGAGCCAATTGGAGGTGATTTGTGATACAAAAAGTATGAGATACGGGTGTTTGATACTCACATATCTGTGATAATGAAATTAGTTTCTTTTACGACCTAATCCCATCGCATCTTCCATTTTTTGTAAAGTTCTTTCTGATGTTTGTTGTGCTTTATCGCGACCTAAGTCTAAGATTTCATCTAATTTGTCTGAGGTATAGTAGTTTTCGTAGCGTTCTTGGAAGTCTGTTAAGAATGATTTAACTACTTCAGCTAAGTCATTTTTAAACTCACCATAATTAGAGTCTTTGTATTTAGCTTCTAAGTCGCTCACTGATTCATCAGTTAAGCTAGAGTAGATAGAGAGTAAGTTTGAAACGCCTGGTTTATTTTCGACGTCGTATTTCACTTCACCATCTGAATCTGTGACAGCACTTTTAATTTTCTTAGCCGCTGCTGCAGGATCTTCGAGTAATGAGATGTAGTTTTTGTGATTGTTATCACTCTTACTCATCTTACTTGTAGGATCTTGAAGGCTCATTACACGTCCGCCTACTTTAGGCATACGAATTTCTGGTTTAACAAGAATATCATCGTAACGTGAATTAAAGCGCTCAACAAGATTACGCGTAAGCTCGATATGTTGTTTTTGGTCTTCACCTACTGGCACGATGTTTGTATCGTACAACACAATATCTGAAGCCATAAGTGGAGGATACGTAAGTAAACCAGCTGGAATACCTTCTGTTTGTTTCTGGGCTTTGTCTTTGAACTGAGTCATACGTTCTAGTTCACCTATGGTAGAAATTGTAGTCAACATCCAACCTGCCTTTACGTGTGCGGGAACTTCGGATTGAATAAAGAGGGTAGATTTCTCTGGATCAATCCCTGAAGCGAGATAAATCGCTGCTAATTGTCTGATTTGTTCACGTAATTTCACGCGATCTTGTGGAGCTGTAATCGCATGTTGGTCAACAATACAGAAGTAACAATCGTAATCGTCTTGTACTTCGCTGAATTGTTTTAATGCTCCGATGTAATTTCCGAGAGTCGGAATACCGCTGGGTTGGATACCTGAAAATAATGTTTCCATAATAGTTGCCTACTTTCTAAATAAGATGTTCTATTTTTAACTATTATAACACTATTTCATTCATTTGTGACATGTGTTATAATAAAAAATGTAACTTTATCTCACATTATGAATACGGCCTTCGTGGCTATTGAAAAAGTATTCTAAAAAATTAAGAAATTCTCATTTAATTTTAATGTTAAATGGGTATAATGTAGACATAAGGTTGAGAAACTCAATAGATTACACAATATTTCTTAATCATAAAAATAATGTGAACAATGAATATTATTCATATAATAGGAGAGTGAGATGTATGGTAACATTATTTACTTCACCAAGTTGCACATCTTGCCGTAAAGCGAAAGCATGGTTACAAGAACATGACATTCCGTATACGGAGCGAAACATTTTTTCTGAACACTTGACTGTAGACGAAATCAAACAAATTTTAAAAATGACAGAAGATGGAACGGATGAAATCATTTCAACACGTTCTAAAACATATCAAAAATTAAACGTAGATATCGATGCATTACCACTTCAAGATTTATATTCAATTATTCAAGATAACCCTGGTTTATTAAGACGCCCAATCATTTTAGATGAAAAACGTCTACAAGTTGGATATAACGAAGATGAAATCAGACGTTTCTTACCAAGAAAAGTTCGTACGTTCCAATTACAAGAAGCGCAACGTATGGTAGATTAATCAAAAAGCATACATTTAATTGATAACCATAAAGTAATTGATATACATATTGATTGCTTTATGGTTTTTACTATATCTTATAAGATAGGATGATTTCAAAACACAAGGCTTATAAAGGCTAAGCTAGTGCTGTTTTCTAGCTCACATAAAGGGTATATGTTATTATAGGTATTCAACAAAGCTTATCAAATATATATAAACATATGGATTGTAATTTTTACTGCGTTCTAATACAATATGGATACTATTCATCGACTGTAAGGAGTGAGATGATATGAGAATAGAACGAGTTGACGACACAACAGTGAAACTTTTTATAACGTATAATGATATAGAAGCCAGAGGATTTAAACGTGAAGACTTATGGTCAAACCGTAAACGTGGAGAAGAATTCTTTTGGAATATGATGGAAGAAATTAACGAAGAAGAAGATTTCGGTGTCGAAGGTCCATTATGGATTCAAGTACACGCTTTTGAAAAAGGTGTGGAAGTTACTATTTCTAAATCTAAAAATGACGACTTTAACAATATGACTGACGAAGAAGCTGAAAGTCAATTTGACACGCAAATCAGTGACCTATTATCTAATACAATCGATCAACATGATAGCTTAGAAGACTTATTTGAGCAACGTAAACAACAACAAGCAGCGGCAGAAGCATCTAAAGAAACAGAACAAGAAGATGTGCACATGACGCTTGTGAAATTCAATGATCTTGAAGAAGTGATTGATTATGCTTACCATAACAATCAAGCTATAGATGAATTTGAAGATTTATTGTTTACACTCGATAACGAATTTTATTATGCGACTTATTTCGATCGTAACGTCACACAAGATGAAATCAATGATTACTACAGTCAGTTGCTTGAGTTTGCTTCACCATCTGACCGTTCAGAGCTCTACTTAAATGATTACGGTAAAATCATAATGAGCCATAATGTAACAGCGCAAGTACGTCGCTACTTCCCTGATACAGAAGCATAATTGACTGAAATACGAATAACAAAAAGTTAAAAAACTTCATCATTATTTTTAAAAGCCGATTGAAAGCACATTCAATTGGCTTTTTTTGTGTTCGGAGGATGTTCACACCATATGGCACGCTCACAGCTTGAATTAAATATTTACATAAAAGAGAAGTAAAAAGTCTGTCTTAACCGTGTATAGATGTAAAGGGGCTTAAAAGCACTTTTAGGTGGGAGGAGAAACAGCTGTTATTTGCGAAAGATGCTAATCAACAATATGTTTGGGCTGTAAATGCAGTGAAAGGGGAACATTATGTCTGTCCACATTGCGAACGACCAGTCATTTTAAAACATGGAATGAAAACCAGGCCCCACTTTGCACACATGAGACATGATCATGGCACATGTTCTTATGGCGAGAACATGACACATTATGATGCAAAATATATGTTGGCACAACAGTTGAAGGAAGCCGGCTATGAAGTCAATATAGAACCTCATATATCAAGCATTAATCAGTATCCAGATTTGCTAGTGGATGAACAACATGTTTTAGAAATCCAGTTATCCAACATACCTATTAATGTGTTACAACAACGTACTCAAAGACTTATGGACGCAGGATTCGATGTGAGATGGGTGATCGCAAATCCAGTTTACTACCAGCATGTAATTAAGCTTTCGCAATATGAAAGTGCTTGTATTGAGACACGAACACGTGAATTGTATGCATGGTGTAGTACGTCTCAACGTTTATATATTTATGATGCGCTTCAGCATATAGGTGGTAATCGATTTTATGCACGGAGGCGTGTAGCTAACCTCTCTACCTTATTTAAACAAGACATTATGCCATTTGAAGGTAAGGTACTTAAAATGAGCGGTGATAAGATATGTCGCTATTTAAATGGTTGTAAACGACAACAGAGCGTCCATCAACCTACATTGAGCGCTCAATATCAACTCCGATTTACAGATGAAGATGTTTGTTACTTCTGTGGATTCATTTTGCCTAATCAGCTTTATATTCAAGCACATCCTATCTATTGGCAATTACAATTGATTATAATGATAGAAAAAGATCAGTTCGATATTCAGCAACTCCTTCAATTGATGAAACCAAGAGCTTTCGCATGCAATTTTAACCAAGACCAATTAATTAAGCACACCATTAAACAATACGTGCAGCTCTATCAACAATTGAAATATTATAGCGTGCAAAAAAAGCTATAAAATGAGAGAATATGAATAATCATAATCATTAGGAGGTTTACATATTATGAGTCAACAATTATCAAGAGAAGAACAAGAACGTAAATATCCTGAATATACGTGGGATTTAACAACTATCTTTGAAGACGATGATGCTTGGGAAGTGGCTTTTAAAGAAGTTGAAGACCAACTTGGCGTAGAAGAACAATTTAAAGGCCACCTTGGTGACGATGCAGACACTTTATATCAAGCACTTTCAACAGAAGATGAAATCGGTACAAAACTTGAAAAAGTCTATGTGTACGCACACTTAAAACAAGACCAAGATACATCAAATGATAAATACACTGGCTTTGAATCACGTGCACACCAATTAATTATCAAATTTAGTTCTGCATGGAGTTTCTTAGTGCCAGAAATTTTACAAATCGACGAAGCTACAATCAAATCATTTGTTGAACAAAACGATGACTTAAAACGCTACGAATTTGACTTGAAATTAATCAATGAAAACCGTCCACACGTATTGAGCGCTGACAAAGAAAAATTATTAACAGAAGCACAAGATGCATTATCAACACCAGACAATGTTTATGGCATGTTTAGTAATGCGGACTTAGAATTTGAAGATGCCGTGGATAGTGAAGGTAACAAACATCCACTAACGCAAGGTACATTTGTGAAATTATTAGAATCTGATGACCGTGAATTACGTCGTTCAGCCTATAATAACCTCTACGAAGCATACGGTGCATACAACAATACGCTAGGTGCTACACTTGCTGGGGAAGTGAAGAAAAATGTATTTAACGCACGTTCACACCAATATCAATCTGCACGTGAAGCAGCATTAAGCAGTAACTTCATTCCAGAAAAAGTACATGATAACCTAGTTAAAACAATTCACGAATACTTGCCTTTATTACACCGTTACACTAAATTACGTAAATCACTACTCGGAATAGATGACATGAAAATGTATGACATGTATACACCATTAGTTAAAGATGTGAAATTCGATATGCCATACGAAGAAGCTAAATCATGGATGTTAGAAGCACTAAAACCAATGGGCGAAACATACATGAATGTCGTTAAAGAAGGTTTAAATAATGGCTGGGTTGACGTTTACGAAAATAAAGGTAAACGTTCAGGTGGTTACTCTTCAGGTGCCCATCTTACAAATCCATTCATTTTATTAAACTGGTCAGATACAGTGTCAGATTTATTCACACTAGTGCATGAATTTGGTCACTCTGTACACAGCTACTTCAGTAGACAAAATCAACCTTCTAACTTGAGTGATTACACTATCTTTGTCGCAGAAGTTGCTTCAACATGTAACGAAGCATTACTCAGCGATTACATGGATAAACATTTAGATGATGATCGTCGCTTATTATTATTAAATCAAGAATTAGAACGTTTCAGAGCAACGTTATTCCGTCAAACAATGTTCGCAGAGTTTGAACATAAAATTCACCAAATCGAAGAAGCAGGAGAACCATTAACACCAAATCGTATGAACGAAGAATATGCGAAATTAAACCGTGAATACTTTGGTGATACTGTAGAAACAGATGAACACATCAGTAAAGAATGGTCACGTATTCCTCACTTCTACATGAACTACTATGTTTATCAATATGCGACAGGTTACAGTGCAGCTCAAAGCTTAAGTCACCAAATCTTAACTGAAGGTGAACCTGCAGTTGAACGTTACATTAACGAATTCTTGAAAAAAGGTAACTCTAATTATCCAATTGAAATCTTGAAAAATGCAGGTGTCGATATGACAACACCAGAACCTATTGAACAAGCATGTAAAGTTTTCGAACAAAAATTAGATGCCTTTGAAGAACTTATGAATGCGAAAAAATAAGGTAATCGCTTACAATATGACGAGTTTGTGACAAATTTAATTTGTGGAGATTTTTCTATTGATAGGGGCTTTTGTGCATGTTATACTATGAACATGAAATTAATCACATAACAAACATACCCCTTTGTTTGAAGTGAAAAATTTCTCCCATCCCCTTTGTTTAGCGCCGTGTTAATAAACACGGCGTTTTTTTATGCCTTATTTTAATGAATAGTCTTCGTAACGTCATTAACCTCATTCAACAATGATAAGATTCCCTGAATATATATCAGTTGGCACAAAGTTGAGTTAAACAATCAAAGACATAATAAAAGAGAAGCACAGAATCAACGTTCTGTGCTTCTCTCTATTTCGTTCAACATTTATCTTAACCATTCAATTATATTTTTGATCTCCAGAAGTGCTCTTCTGGGGAAGGTTCTTTTTCGATTTTTTGTTGAAGCATTAACTTTTTAAGTTCTTTATTCAATACTTTTTCTGGCCATTCATATATCGTTAATAACTCTTGCTTCGTCACAAGTTGTTGTTGTTTAATATATTCTTCTAATGGTGGTGGTAATTTTTTCTCAATCGCCACACCCATTAATTCATTAATAATGTAAGTATAAATGTGATATGGATAAAGTCCTTCAACCTTGAGCCCTTCTTCTTGAACATCTTCATTAAAGAAGACGAGGGAAGGGGCTTCGTTAATATCCATCTCACGCGCGATGTGTAAATCAACTTGTAGACTCTCGCGTAATTTTTGACAGTGAAGGTCTTCTTTAAACACTTCATAGTCTAAACCTGCGTGGCAGATACAGTCAGACACGACATCTTCCGTAATAATTTCTTGGTTAGGAATAATTTTATTTTGTACTAAATGGATGAAACGTTCTGCACGTATTCTACCTTGCAATTCAGCAGCTTTATAAGCAAGTGCGATATTATCATCATTAGACGTACTTTGTGCCTGACATTTCGTCAAAATACGTAATGATGGATTCAATATATGCCTAACACGAATGTATTTTTGATATTCGAGCCGTAATTTTGAAAGAATTGCAGACAACTTGAAACAATCTTTACTGAACGGGTCGAAAAAGGAATAGATTTCAATTTTATTCACAGGTGAAAGATTTATATCTTCACGACTATCTTCTTGTATCATTTTTAATTCTTCAGTCATGTTAATTCCACCTACAATTAAATTTCGGTATTGACCATATGATTGGCAACTAAACACAATCGTTCATATAAGTAATCGCCAACACCAGCAGGCAATTGAGCTGCTTGAATTGCGATATACATATTTTCTAACCAAGCATCACGCTCGGCGTTTGTGATTCTGAACGCTAAATGCCGTTTTCTCAACATCGGGTGGCCATGTTCTTCAGTATATAGCTTGGGCCCTCCAAGAAATTGGGTTAAGAATTGCTTTTGTTTACGACTTGTTTCTTGAAAATCTCCTGGAAATAAATGGTTGAGTCGATCATCTTGTTCTACTAATCGATAAAAGTGATCAATCATATCATAAAGTGCGTCAGGTCCAATGATGTCATAAGGTGTTTGGTTCATTTTCTTCACCATATCTAAATAATATAATACTAATATAACATGAATTTTTACATTTGGAAGTAATTTGACTTTTGGCCATAACAGGTCAATGTCTATGGTTCAGCTCTGATTTACGTGTGAAAAAACGTTGGACTTTATTGTTCGGTTTTTCATGTGTCATACCGAATTCTTTAAGTATTTCGTCGAATTGTTGTTTCCCTTGATCATGATCTTCAACTTCGAATTCTAATTCATAATCTACACAATCTAAATAGCTACTTTTATCTAGTACTAATAAGTTGTCCCCAAGTTTACGTTCCATGCGTTCAGTCGTCAGTGAACCTAATACTGTTAAATCTGAGAGATCAACATCCATTGCTTTAAGTTGCTCTAAAATGTCCTCAGGTAAATCATCAGATTGTATCGTTTGGTCAATCTGTGGCACTAAATCTATATCATGGTTATATTCAGTTAAGCCAACCTCTGCAGGCACTTTCAATGTCATTTCATATTGATCCTCATGTTCACGAATACGTAAAGCAGAATGATGCTCACGTAAAGTGAAATCCGTGGTTTCTATATAATAGTTCGTTTGAACAAAGGGTGTCTGTGATTGGAAGTATTTGTCATAAATGCTGTTGTATTGAGATTGAGATAACAGCTGTTTGAATTCTATTTCGTTATGCGTCGACATCTAATCACCTCTTAAGCCTTATTATGCCTCAGTTCACATTATAATTAAAATGATTCACTCTATGGGAACATGCGATATTGCGCGTGTTTTACAGCATTTTCAAAAATAGCTCAACGGGCAGTACAATCAAAAAGTTGTGGTGGGGGTTGCGCGTGTGAAGTCGTCTTAAATTATGTTAAAATGAATAGGAACAAGGAGGATTAAACTCGGTATGCGTATATATGTGAATGAAATGAAAGTTAAAGATAACCAAATTTTGTGCTATACTGACAAATCGACTGAAGGCTTTACTGAAGCAGGTCAAATGTTAGTAGATAGCGATAACTATGGCCTTGCCTATATTTTAGACGATGGTCAATCGTATTCTTATTTAATCTTTGTGAGAGAAACATGGTCCATGCTACATGAAAATAAAGGGAAACAAATTGTAGTCAATGACGACTTAGTGTTAGAACAATTCGATAATGAGTTGGATTACATACTTGAAAATATTGAAGGAAATTCTAATTATGGTAAAGAATTCGTTCAAGAAGTAGAAACCATTTTTGAACTCGGATAAATGATGATGTGAGAGTTGACTGAAGCGGAGTGAGGCAATATGAATCAATGGGATCAGTTTTTAGCTCCATATAAACAAGCAGTAGATGAATTAAAAATTAAATTAAAAGGGCTTAGAAAACAGTACGAAGTGGGTGATAATGCATCACCAATCGAGTTTGTCACAGGGCGTGTCAAACCGTTAACGAGTATTATCGATAAAGCAAACAAACGTAACATCTCTTTTGATCGATTACATGAAGAGATGTATGACATTGCAGGACTACGTATCATGTGTCAGTTTGTCGACGATATTGCGGTCGTGGTGAATCTGCTAAGACAGCGGAAAGACTTCGAAGTGGTGGAAGAACGTGACTATATCAGTAATACTAAACAGAGTGGGTATCGTTCTTATCATGTAATCATTGCATATCCCATCGAAACGTTAAGTGGTAATAAGCAAATTTTAGCGGAAATCCAGATTCGTACACTGGCGATGAATTTCTGGGCTACCATTGAGCACACATTAAGATATAAATATGATGGAGACTATCCACCAGAAATTCAACATCGACTAGAACGTGCAGCAGAAGCAGCCTTCTTACTCGATGAAGAAATGTCAGAGATTAAAGATGAAATACAAGAGGCACAAAAATACTATTCGAAAAAGCGGTCGAAAAAGTAAAATTTTGACGAATGGGGTGTAATCATGCGCTATGCAATTTTATCAAAAGGTGATTCAAAGTCGAATGCATTGAAGCAGAAGATGATTAATCACATGTCAGATTTTCAAATGATTCAAGATGAAGAAAACCCAGAAATTGTCATTTCTGTAGGTGGCGATGGGACACTATTACAAGCCTTTCATCGCTATAGTCATTTGTTGTCAGACTGTGCGTTTGTAGGGATACATACAGGACATCTTGGCTTCTATGCTGACTGGCTACCTCATGAAATCGAAAAATTAATTATCGAAATCAATAATTCTGAATTCCAAGTGATTGAGTATCCGCTATTAGAAATTATTGTGCGTTATAACAATAATGGATATGAGACACGTTATCTCGCTTTAAATGAAGCGACGATGAAAACAGAAAATGGTTCTACGCTCGTGGTAGACGTCAATATTAGAGGAAAGCACTTCGAACGCTTTCGTGGGGATGGGTTATGTATTTCAACACCATCAGGCTCAACTGCATACAACAAAGCACTTGGTGGGGCGTTGATTCATCCTTCATTAGAAGTCATTCAAATCGCTGAAATTGCATCTATTAATAACAGAGTCTTCCGTACTGTAGGCTCCCCGCTTGTCTTACCAAAACATCACACATGTTTAATTAAACCGGTCAATCACGATTCCATTTTAACAACGATTGATCACGTCAGTATTAAACATAGAGATGTCAATGCGATACAATACCGTGTTGCGAATGAAAAGATTCGTTTTGCTCGATTTAGACCTTTCCCTTTCTGGAAACGTGTGCATGATTCCTTCATTTCTAGTGAGGATGATGAATGATGCAGTTCGAATATCACATCACGCAAGACGAAACGGTCAAATCTTTTTTACAACGACATCAGTATTCAAAGAAAGTGATGAGCGCCATTAAACGTAATGGCGCTTTAATTGTTAATGGTACCCCTGTGACTGTGCGAAAGGCATTAACAGTAGGTGATCTGTTAACGGTTAAACTCCCCATAGAGCAACCGAGTGAGAGTCTCAGGCCGGAGATCAGTGATTTACATATTTTATATGAAGATGATTATTTGCTCATTGTGTCCAAAAACGCTGATCAAAATACGTTGCCTTCACGAGAACATCCACATCACAGTTTAGTCGAGCAAGCACTCGCCCATTTACAGCAATCTGCTTTAGAGGTACCACATATTATCACCCGGCTCGATCGCAATACGTCAGGCATTGTCATGTTCGCAAAGCACGGTTTTATTCATCATTTGATGTCGACCGTACCGATACAAAAACGATATTTATGTATTTGTGAGGGGGAGGTTCCCGAAGTAGATGTCATTGAAGCACCGATTGCACGTAAAGCAACAAGTATTATTGAGCGAACGGTTGATTTTGAAAAGGGGAAGTACGCGAAGACAGGTTATAAACGTTTACAGTTTAACGGTGAATATAGCTTGTGTACGGTACAGCTTTATACAGGCCGTACACATCAAATACGTGTTCATTTTCAACATATCGGACATCCATTGGTCGGCGATGGGTTATATGGGGGCCCTACAGATAGGTATGCACATCAGCTACTGCGTTGTACTTCAGTCGCATTTCAACATCCCATCACAGGTGAGGAGATTCAGATTCAAGATCAGTATCAACCTATTGAAACACTCTTTGAGATGGTATGACGGTTTCATCTCAACTGTGTAAAATATTTTTTAATTTTAGGCAATGCGGTTTTCATTTAACAACATTCATAATATAGTTAACAATGTATGCAGATTTATTTTTATCATTTAGATTATGGAGGTGGCTTACGGTGACTAACAATAATGATACAAAATTATTGGATGATGAAGAGGTTTATAACAAATCGTTATTAGACCAACTTTTAAGCGAAAATAACATCGACGACTTCAGAGAAGAATTTTTGTCCATGCATACGTATGAACAAAGTGAATACTTTGAAGATAGTGATGATGAAGTACGCCAAGCAATATTCGAAGTACTATCTCCACAAGAAGTGGCAGAGTTCTTCGACCAATTGGAAATGGATGATGAAGCGTACGAGGAATTATTCGAGACGATCAACGCTAATTATGCGAGTAAAGTCTTAGAAGATATGTCGTACGATAATGCCGTGGACATTATGAACCATTTATCCAAGCAGAAAATAGTCAGCCTCTTAACTTTGATGAACCAAGAGGATAGTAAAGAAATCAAAGCATTGCTGCATTATGAAGAGGATACTGCCGGTGGTATTATGACAACCGAGTATATTTCTCTCAAATCAACAATGCCAGTTCGAGAAGCATTACTACAAGTTAAAGAACAAGCCCCTGATGCAGAGACAATCTATATGATTTATGCAATTAATGATGATAAGCAACTCGTCGGGGTACTCTCACTGAGAGATTTAATCACTGCAGAAAACGACGCATACATAGAAGATGTCATGCAAGAACGTGTAATCAGCGTGAATGTAGCGGATGACCAAGAAGACGTCGCTCAAAAAATGAGAGACTATGATTTCATCGCCATTCCTGTACTAGATTACCAAGATCACTTACTCGGGATCATCACCATCGATGATATCTTAGACGTTATGGATGAAGAGGCCAGCGAGGACTACTCTCGTTTAGCCGGTGTCTCAGACGTCGATGCAACGAATACATCTATTGTTAAAACATCTGCACAGCGTTTACCTTGGTTAATCGTGCTTACATTCTTAGGAATGATTACAGCGACGATTCTAGGTTCATTTGAAGAAACATTATCGCAAGTAGCATTACTTGCCGCCTTTATCCCAATCATCAGTGGGATGTCCGGGAACTCTGGTACACAGTCATTAGCGGTTTCTGTACGTAATATTTCTACAGGTGAAATCGATGAAAGAAGCAAGTTTAAAGTTGCGTTAAGAGAAGCGGGAAGCGGATTTTTGAGTGGTTTTGTTTGTGCGGTAATTTTATGTTTAATTATCATTGTTTTATATCGTGAACCTATCTTAGCACTGATAGTCGGTGGCAGTTTAACTGTCGCAATGACTGTAGGTACGCTAGTCGGTTCAATCATTCCACTCATTATGAATAAATTCAATATTGACCCTGCTGTTGCGAGTGGTCCGTTTATCACGACGATTAATGACATCGTCAGTATGTTAATTTATTTTGGTTTAGCGACCACGTTTATGTCTTATTTAGTATAGAGGGGTGACCTATGGAATTTGTATCGTTAGTCATTGTTGTATTAGCAGCGTTCTTTACGCCCATCATTGTAAATCGACTTAATATTACATTCATCCCTGTTGTCGTAGCAGAAATATTAATGGGTATTGTCATCGGTCATTCTTTCTTAGATCTCGTTGAGAAAGACAACGTATTAAATATTTTATCGACACTTGGTTTTATTTTCCTCATGTTCTTGAGCGGGTTAGAAATCGACTTTAAAGCATTTAAAAAAGATACGTCTAGTAAAGCAGAAGCGAGAGAGAAAAAATCGATGCCAGGTCATTTCCAACTTGCGCTCACTGTCTTCATGCTCATCATGATTATTTCCGTTCTTTTTGCGTATCTCTTCAAATGGTTTGGTTTAATCGATGATGTCTTATTAATGGTCATCATTATTTCTACTATCTCTCTAGGGGTGGTCGTACCTACCTTAAAAGAAATGAACATCATGCGCACGACGATTGGTCAGTTTATCTTACTCGTTGCAGTACTGGCTGACTTGGTGACGATGATCCTATTAACATTTTATGGTGCACTTAATGCGTCAGGCGGAGCGTCACTATGGTTAATCGGTATCCTTGGCGTGTTTACCGTCGTCTTTTACTTTATCGGCGGGCTGTTCAAAAAGGCGAAGTTTTTACATAAATTGATGGATGGCACGACGCAAATCGGCATCCGAGCTGTCTTTGCGTTGATCATCTTACTCGTGGCACTGGCAGAAGGTGTCGGTGCTGAAAATATCTTAGGTGCGTTCCTCGCAGGGGTTGTCGTTTCGTTACTTGGACCTGCAGAAGATATGGTGGAAAAATTAGACTCATTCGGTTATGGGTTCTTTATTCCTATCTTCTTCATCATGGTCGGTGTCGATTTAGATATACCTTCATTGATAAAAGAACCGAAATTACTATTGATCATTCCGATTTTAATGGTAGCATTTTTAATTTCTAAATTAATTCCTGTTTACTATATTAATCGCTGGTTTGATCACCGTACGACGATTGCATCTGGTTTTCTCTTAACATCTACGTTATCGCTCGTCATTGCATCAGCGAAAATTGCAGAACAATTAGGAACGATTTCTAGTGAAACATCTGGTATCTTAATCTTGAGTGCGGTCATTACTTGTGTGATCGTGCCGGTTGTATTTAAAAAATTATTCCCAATGCCAGAAGAAGCGACACGTCGGATTGAAGTCAGTTTAATCGGGAAAAATCAATTGACGATTCCCATAGCGCAAAATTTGTCTTCACAACTTTATGCGGTTTCACTGTATTTCCGTAATGATTTGAGTAAAACAAGGAATTTACCGGAAGATATCGATCTGATAGAAATTACAGATTATGATCCAGAAATGCTGACACGCTTAGGTCTGTTTGATCGAAATATCGTCGTTTGTTCAACGAATAATGATGAAATCAATAAAAATGTAGCTAAAATGGCTAAACAACAAGGTGTGAAACGCGTCATCTGTCGTCTAGAAGGGGACACTGAAGACCCTGAACTGCATAAAATGGGTGTTGAAATCTTCAGTAGCTATATGAGTAATAAGATCTTACTCAAAGGCTTAATTGAAACACCAAACATGTTGAACTTATTAAGCAATGTTGAGACATCACTTTACGAAATTGCGATGTTGAACCATCAATATGATCACATGCAGTTACGTCATTTCCCATTCGGTGGGGATATCATCTTCGTCAGAATTATACGCAACAATGAATCTATCGTTCCACACGGAGATACACAATTACGTTATCGCGACCGCTTGATTGTGACAGGTTCGAAAGAATATGTAGATGAATTGAAACGCGAATTAGAATTTTATTATTAATACTCATCTGTTGTTTCACACGGATTACAATAAATAAATTGTTTAAAGGCTTGTGACAATGTTAAAATAGCCGTGAATGAATTTTAAGTAAAGTTAAATAAAAGGAGTTCTCATATGTTTAGTTTAGAAGGAAAAACTTATGTCATTATGGGTATTGCGAATAAACGCAGTATCGGTTTTGGGGTTGCCAAAGTATTAGATCAATTAGGTGCGAAATTGGTATTTACTTATCGTAAAGATCGCAGCCGTAAAGAATTAGAAAAATTATTAGATCAACTTAATCAAGATGAACCGAAAATGTATCAAATCGATGTTCAAAAAGATGATGATGTCATCAATGGCTTTGCGAAAATCGGTGAAGAAGTAGGTCAAATCGATGGTGTTTATCACTCAATCGCATTTGCGAATGTGGAAGAATTACGTGGACGCTTCAGCGAGACTTCACGTGATGGTTTCTTATTAGCACAAGATATTAGTTCATTCTCACTCACTATCGTGGCACGTGAAGCTAGTAAAATCATGAAAGATGGCGGCAGTATCGTTGCTACAACTTATATTGGCGGGGAATATGCAATCCCAAGTTATAACGTGATGGGTATTGCGAAAGCGAGCTTAGAAGCTTGTGTGAAATACCTTGCATTAGATCTTGGACAAGATAACATCCGTGTCAATGCGATTTCAGCAGGTCCTATCCGTACATTGAGTGCCAAAGGTGTCGGTAACTTCAATTCAATCCTTAAAGAAATTGAACAACGCTCACCACTACAACGTAACGTAGACCAAGCAGAAGTAGGTAAAACTGCTGCATTCTTACTCAGCGACTTAGCAAGCGGTGTGACTGGCGAAAACATCCACGTTGATGCTGGTTTCCACGCAACAAAATAATAGATAATATACAGTGCTTAAGGAAGGAAACGAATGATGTGATGAGTTTCCTTCCTTTTTTACGTTTATACGAGTGAGCTATTTTAAACGTGCAATGACATGGTTTAACATAATGAATTGTTTAGAAGGAATGATGTGATGCAGTTACAAAACATACGAGATTATATGATACAAACGCTTTCTACTGATCAAACAGGGCATGATTTAACCCATATTCAAAGAGTTGAAAAAATCGCAGTGAAGCTTGCTGAAGCTGAACAGGTTGATGATGAAGGACTAGAAATTATCTTAGCTGCAGTATACTTGCATGATACAGTAGATGACAAAGTAGTGACAGATGTTGAAAGTGCCTTAGAGGAAGTAAAAGTATTATTACAAAAAGCGGGCGCATCTAATGAACATCAACAACAAATTATGGATATCATTTTAAACATGTCCTATGCCAAAAATTTAGATCATCCAAAAGCGCTCAGTCATTTAGGACAAATCGTGCAAGATGCGGATAGAATCGATGCATTAGGGGCAATTGGCATTGCACGCGCTTTTTACTATGGAGGGACGAAAGGGCATACATTGTATGATGAAACAACACCACGGTCATTAGATGAGCTTAATGAAAATAATTATCGAGATCGCGTGAGTGTAGTGAATCATTTTCACGAGAAGTTATTACATCTTGAAGATTCGATGAATACAGATATGGGGAAACGTATCGCTGCAGAAAGAACGGAAACGATGAGGACCTTTTTAAAAACCTTAAATGAAGAAATGAATGGAGAACGGTAAGATAATACGGTACTAGGGGATTCAAAAGCGCCGGGTATAGAGACGATAACAAAGAAAAGGCTATGACACTGAATGATATCAGTATCATAGCCTTTTTGTATGAGAGTGTTGCTAATCCTTCACATCACTGTTTGCTTTTTCAACAATCTGTTGTCGATAGTTAAAGATATTAACAACCACTGTTTTAATGACTGCATATAATGGTACAGCGACTAAGATGAGTACGAAGCCACCTAAGTTACCAGCAGCAAGTATCACTACAATAATTGTAAGTGGGTGAATGCTTAATGATTTACCCATAACATTTGGTGTGATGACGTTACCTTCAAGTTGTTGTGCAATTAATGTAATGATACATACCCATATAAACGTTGCAGGACTTTGGATGATTGCGATAATCGCAGCTGGTGCGAATGCCATCCATGGTCCTAAGAACGGAATCATGTTAGCGACACATGCGAACATGACGAGGAGTAATGTGTAGTTCAAGCCAACAATTGTATATCCTATGTAGAGAATGATACCTAGGATAATACTTACTGTAACTTGGCCTTGGATGTAAGATTTTAATGTGTGGTCTAAGTCTTTTAATAAACGTGTAACAAAGACTTTTCTTTCTCCTTTAAATAGACGAGCGATGAACGGGATGAAACGTTCATGGTCTTTAAGCATATAAATTAAGAAGAAAGGCACCATAATCAGTAAGAATAATGTTGAAATGAACGAAGTCACATATCCTACTGAATTAGATAGAATGTCCATCACGTTGTTACTCAATGATTTGATCACGCTATGGATACGTTCAGTTACTTCATTTGGTAAACGATCCATTTGATTTAACACGAGTTGAACGAGATGTTGAATTTCACTTTGAAGTGCTGGGATGTGTCTGATCAAGTTCTCAATTTGTTCGTAAATCAATGGTCCGATGATACCGATAACGATGCCACCGAGGATGATTAAACCAACAAAGATTAGCGAGATACTGCCCCATCTCGGCACTTTGTGTTTTTCAAGTATCTTTTGGAATGGTAAGCAGATATAGAATAAGAATCCGCTTAATAATAATGGTAGTAACACGGATTGTAAAATAATTACAAACGGGATAAAGACTTCATGTACTTCCATTATTAATTTAATCAGTAGGAATAAAATTAATAATGCGATCCCCGCGCGGAACCAAACCTTTTTCAGCATAGAAGCGCTCCTCCTATTGTAATTTTATATATTACAACATAGTCAAGTATATCTTAAATACGCTGTGAACAAAAGTTTAAAATAAGGAATAATTTTATTTAGATATGCGCGACTCTTTGATTTATAAAAACTTATCTGTTTTTAGCTATGTAAATAGATTGTGGGTTGTATTACTGAATCAAATCATACTACATAACTATATATTATTATTAAATAAAAGAAACAAAGGATAAAATAAAAAAATGCATTGTACGGAACTTGAAGTTTGTGTATAATGATAGAAAATTCTTAATCTTTATTTGGTATATTAAAGGGGGAAGTTTTATGTTAGAGAATGTCGTAGCATGGCTGAATGAAATTGTGTGGAGTAAACCACTCGTATTCGGCCTATTAATTACCGGTACTTTGTTCACATGGATGATGCGATTCTTCCAGGTGAGGCATTTTAAAGAAATGATCCGTCTCATGTTTCAAGGGGAAAAATCACCTACAGGGATCTCGAGTTTGCAAGCGATTGCACTGTCTTTAGCTGGTCGTGTCGGAACAGGTAATATCGTCGGTGTTTCTACAGCAATCTTCATAGGAGGACCTGGGGCGATTTTCTGGATGTGGGTCGTTGCGTTTCTTGGGGCGAGTAGTGCCTTCATCGAATCGACGTTGGGTCAGATCTTCAAGCGTGAAGAGCGTGGAGAGTACCGTGGTGGACCTGCATTTTACATCGAATATGGGATCAAAGGTCGCTTAGGCCGTATTTATGGTATTATCTTTGCGATTGTGACGGTTATTTCAGTAGGATTATTATTACCTGGGGTACAGTCTAATGCGATTGCAAGTTCTATGAAAAATGCATTCCAAATTGAACCTTGGATTGTCGCGGTTATCTTAGCAATCTTACTTGCGTTAATCATTTTTGGTGGGGTTAAATCGATAGCGAACGTTGCCACTGCAGTTGTACCTTTTATGGCGATTATTTACATCATTATGGCACTCGTTATCATTGTTTTACATATCGACCAAGTTCCGGCGTTATTTGCACTGATTTTTAAATCTGCGTTTGGTATGGAAGCCGCATTCGGTGGTATCTTCGGTGCAATGATTGAAATCGGTGTGAAACGTGGATTATATTCTAATGAAGCAGGACAAGGAACGGGTCCACATGCTGCTGCAGCTGCTGAAGTCTCTCACCCAGCTAAACAAGGTCTGGTACAAGCCTTTTCGGTTTATGTAGATACATTATTTGTTTGTACAGCCACTGCGTTAATTATTTTAATTTCTGGTACTTACAATGTGACAGATGGTGGTACAGATGCGAAAGGTAATCCAACTTTACTGAAAGATAACGGAATATTCGTACAAATGTCTGAAGGCGGTAGAGATTATTCAGGTACTGCGATGTATGCACAAGCAGGTATCGATAAAGCATTCCAAGGTAGCCACTATCACTTTGATCCGACATTCTCTGGCCTCGGTTCTTATTTCATTGCGATTGCGTTGTTCTTCTTCGCATTTACAACAATCCTTGCGTACTATTACATTACAGAAACGAACATTGCATATTTAACACGTAGCGCGTCTAAAGGAACAACAAAACTATGGATCAATATCACGCGTTTACTTCTCATCTTTGCGGCGGTATATGGGGCAGTAAAAACAGCTGACTTAGCTTGGAGCATGGGTGACCTAGGTGTAGGTATGATGGCTTGGTTAAACATTATCGCAATTTGGATACTATGCAAACCAGCTTTAAGTGCGTTACGTGATTATGAAAAGCAGAAAAAATCATTGGGTTCAGGTCGATATGCGATTTATAAACCGAATCCGGCTGAATTACCCAATGCGGTATTTTGGTTAAAAGATTATCCTGCACGCTTAAAAGCTGAAAAATTTAATTCAGAAGAGAAACACTAAACGAAACACAATGACATACGTTTAAAATCAATGCGTCTCTTGGTACAATAAAGAAAAAGTACGAGGGGGCGCATTTTGTGACAACATTTAAACCAGGAGAGGTCACTCGAGTTAATTTTACCAGTGACATATTAAACAGGGATATTACGTTATCTATTTATTTACCGAAAGATTATTCAGCGCTCCGTCAATATAAAATCATCTTTTGTTTTGATGGTCGTGATTTTTTCAGCTTTGGTCAAATTCATCGAAAATATGAGAAGTTGCGGCAAACGAAAAGGATAGATGATGCGATATTTGTGGGTTTTCATTATGAATCGGTCGATAAACGACGTGAAGAATTTCATCCTCAGGGAGATAAAGCACCACTCACTGTTAAGACCATGGCGCAAGAACTGTTACCTTATGTCGAAGCACAATTTCCAACTTACCATTTAGCGAATAGTCGTATTTTACTCGGAGATAGTTTAGCAGGGAGTATTGCATTGTTGACTGCGTTATCGTATCCACGTATATTCAGCCAAGTCGGTGTGTTGAGTCCTCAACATGACGACGTCCTCACGCAATTGCTTGATCGCTGTCAATTCAAATCGAATCTCACGATATGGCAAGCAGTAGGAAAGGAAGAAAGTGACTTTGCTCTACCTACAACTGGAAAACGTGCCGACTTTCTAACACCAAATCGCACGTTACATGAACACATTGCAGCGACAGAAATTACCCATCATTATGAGGAGTTTGAAGGCGGTCATAGATGGAAGTCATGGCAGGGGATACTCGATGATTTATTGTTGTATTTCCTAAGTGATGAACACGCATAAATTGTGAAATGCAAAGTTATCGTCATAAATACGATTAAAAGTGACGAAGTTATTTGAATTTTGATATAATAGTAATATGTTAAACAAAGGAGGAGTTACAATGAAGTTAGGATTAGCATTATTACCATCTCAACCATTTCAAGATGAAGTGAATGCTTACCGTAAACGTTATGATTCTCACTATGCTCAAATCTTACCGCATGTGACAATTAAAAGTAGTTTTGAGATTCAAGACTCTGAATTAGATCAAGTAAAAGAAACGATTCAATCTAAAGTGGAAGGGATCCCCGCTGTAGATATACATGCCACAAAAGCGTCAAGCTTTGCTCCAACGAACAATGTGATTTATTTTAAAGTAGAAAAAACAGAAGCGTTGGAACAATTATTTGACCAGTTCAACAACGGTGACTTCTACGGTAAACCAGAACATCCTTTTGTACCACATTTTACAATCGTTCAAGGTTTAACAAGCCAAGAATTCGAAGATGTTTACGGACAAGTTAAACTCGCAGGTGTCGATATCAAAGAAACAGTGGATACATTATCACTCTTATCATTTGATGAAGAAGCAGACAAATGGGACGTCATTGATACGTACAAACTAGGTTGAGCTTCCATCAAGTCATTCAAGATTCACTGTTCAGTCAAACGGACGTAACAAACAAAAATGGTGTGATGTGCTTGTAACTAAAGCACGTCACACCATTTATATTTTTCAAGAGACATTTATTTTGTGCTTGGTTTACCATTTTTGAAGAAATAAACCCCATAGAATATTGCGAGAAAGACGAACACGAGGGCAGAGAAATAAAACGTATTATTGACACTTCCTGTGAGATCAGAAAGCGGTCCGCCGACTAATGGTCCAAGCATTGAACCGAATCCTTGAATACTGTTGAAAATGCCCCATGTTTCTTCTTGTTCGGCTGGGTCAATATGACTTGCCATAAAGGTGTTCCATGCAGGTAGTAACAAACCATACATTAAACCGATAAAAATGGCTAAGCCCCATACGACATATATATTCGTGATAATTGAGAGTGCAAAAATCATCACCGCATACATAATGAAGCCGCCAAAAATCATGCTGTACATAAACACTTTCCCATTGTGGTCGATCATTTTTGATAAGAACAACATCGCAAACGCACATCCAATACCTCCGATGACGAGTGCAATCGTATATTCTACCGTGGAGACACCAACTGTTTTGGTCGCATATGTAGGTAAGATTGGTACAAGGGCAGTAATAGATGCCCCTTGTAATAAAATACCAGGGAAGAGAATCATGTGACGTTTGGTAACGTTCACGATTTGACTCAGCTGTTCACGCACAGGTTTCGTTTGATAGTTTGTGAGTCGCACCTTCACGAAATAGAATAATATCCATGCCATTAAGACGACTAAGGACATTAAGAATGTGAAGCGTGTCGGATGGAATTTGAATAATAAGTTCATTAATACCATACCGAAGAGGAGACCGGTCAACCATGAGAAGTACACATAGCCCATCTCTTTACCACGTCTCACCTCATCCACACTTGCGAGCATGATGACCCATATTGGGCTCACGGCAATACCGAGCACAATGGCGCTAACGAGTAACACAATCGGATTCGTCGGCATCCAAATGACTAAGAATAAACTTACAAAAGCGAGCAAGAACCCGAGTGTTAAAACGAGTTTCGCACCGAGACGTTTAAGTAAGAACCCGATAACAAAGTTGGTCGCAGCATCTGAGATAAAGTGTAACGAAATGGCTACCGATGTGACGCTCACTGCAATGGAAGTTGCAGTCGGTAAGATAGATAAATAACTTAAGATAAACATTCCACGTCCGAATTCCATTAAGAATAAGATGACGAGCATGATAATAAAAGTTCGATTTGATCTATGATTTAACGAAGAGCTTTGCATATAAAGGTACCTTTCCATAAACTTTTTCACTCGCACCAGAATGATACAATAAGTCGAGTAAATCTCTACAAAGTTTATAAGTTGTATACTGAATTCTTGCTTCTGTCATATTTTGTGTCATGCGGTTTAAGTGATCCATATCGTTGATCAAATCTCCGACAATCGCTATTGCTTCAGTTGCGTTTTGAGCAATTTTCCCAAAGTTTTTATCCTCGAAGTAGTGCGCATTTTCCAACTCTTGACCGGGTGCAGGATCTAAGAAGACGAGTGGAATACGACGTGTGAGCGCCTCTGAAATTGTGATACCGCCTGGTTTTGTGATCATCAGTTCACTAGAAGCCATCCATTCGTTCATATCGTTTGTATAACCAAGGATGAGCACATTATCATAATCCTTAAATTGTGTTGAAAGTGTGCGTTTAAGTTTTTTATTACGTCCGCATATCATGACTACTTGTGCATGTGGACTACGTAATAGGATGTCGTTGATCATTTCATCGAATCCTTTAGAGACGCCAAATGCACCGGCTGACATGAGAATGGTAGGTTTGTTTGGATCGAGTTGGTTTTGCGTGAGCCAAGCAGTTCGATCGATATCTTCTTCAAATTTATCTGAAATGGGAATCCCAGTCACTTTTAATTTTTCTCTAGGGACCCCTGCAGCTACGAATTCATCTCTAAGGTCATTGGTAGCGAGATAATATCTTTCAGATTGAGGGGTAATCCAGTTTTTGTGCAATCTATAATCTGTCATCACTGTCGCAATCGGGATGTTAATGTTAAATTGTTCTGTTAACACTGACATTACCGGCGTAGGGAATGTGAGCAAGATCAAGTCTGGTTTTTCTTTTAATAACAGATTGATTAACTTATTGAGTCCATAGTATTTGTAGAAACACTTGTCTAATTTGTCAGGACGACTGTAGTAAAAGTTTTTGTACATATTTCTAAAGTATTTAAAACTATTGATGTACCATTTTTTACAGATAGACGTTAAGATAGGGTGTGCCTCTAAAAATAAATCGTTTTCAATCACAGATAGATTGCTGATATTCATTTCATTCAATTGATTTACGATACTGTGTGTTACTTGCAAATGGCCATTGCCAAATGAACCAGTAATAATGAGTATTTTTTTATTTTGAGTAACCATAGAGATGAAGTCACCCTCCAGTATTTTTGTTACACGCCTCGTAAGTGTAACTTATTTTATTAGCATGTGGAAGCAATAATATCGGAACTCACGCATGATACTGTTTTATGATATGGTTATATATGTTTCATATTAAATGCAAATGAAAGTATATAAATAACTATCACTTCAAGGTTATCTTAACACTTAATGACAGGATTGTAATGAAGTTTACCCTCATTTCATAAATATTAAATAAAATTTTAACATTGAAATCATCTTAAGTTAATAAAATACATATAAATAAGTAGAAAATAAAGTGAAGCTATCTACAATTTTTCATTTTCAAAGTCGGAAGCTTCAATATAATGAAACAAAAATATTTATGGAGATAAAATGACATAGTTGAATGATGTTAACCATCTAGAAAAACGTGTATAATAGAACTATTGAGAAAAAGGAGCGTTCACTGTTGAAAGCAAACGAATTATTTAGCAAAATCAAAGTCAAACAAGTCATTGGTTCATTAGATAAAGAAGTTAATGATATTACAACGGATTCACGTACCGCTGAAGCAGGTAGCATATTTGTTGCTTCTGTAGGCTATACGGTGGATAGTCATCAATTTTGTCAACAAGTCGCAGATGCGGGTTGTGAGATTGTTGTCGTGAATCAAGCGCAAGATTTAAACAGTGACATCACACAAGTTGTTGTTCCGGATACTTTACGTGTAGCGAGCTTGCTTGTAAATGAATTATACCATTATCCAAGTCAACAGCTCGTGACTTATGGCGTAACTGGAACGAACGGGAAAACATCTATTGCGACAATGATCCATAACATTCATAGAAGAATGAATAAAGGAAGTGCCTATCTCGGTACGAATGGCTTCCAAATTAATGAAGAGAAATCAAAAGGTGTGAATACGACACCTGAAACTGTCACATTGACGAAGAAAATCAATCAAGCCGTTGAGCAAGGTGCAGAAGCGATGACGTTAGAAGTTTCAAGTCATGGTTTATCACTTGGTCGTTTACGCGGTGTTGAGTTCGATGTAGCTATCTTTTCAAATCTAACGAAAGACCATCTCGATTTCCATGGCAGCATGGAAGCGTATGGTCATGCGAAATCATTGTTATTTAGTCAACTGGGTGAAGATTTAAGTAAGGATAAAGAGGTCGTGTTAAATAATGATGACCCATTTTCAGAGTATTTAGCATCAGTCACACCCTATGAAGTGTTAACGTATGGCATCGATCATGAGGCACAATTTACAGCACAAAATATCGATGAGTCTTTACAAGGTGTCGCATTTGATTTTGTCACACCTGAAGGCACGTATCATGTCCAATCACCGTACATAGGTAAATTTAATATTTCTAATTTAATGGCTGCGATGATTGCAATATGGAGTAAAGGCGTTTCATTTGAAGCCATCATTAAAGCGGTAGAATCAGCTGAACCTGTAGAAGGTCGTCTAGAAGTGTTAGATCGAAACTTACCGATCGATTTAATCATTGATTACGCCCATACTGCGGACGGCATGAAGAAACTGATTGAAGCTGTGAAACCTTTTGTAAAACAAAAACTCATCTTCCTCGTCGGTATGGCAGGGGAACGCGATATGTCGAAAACACAAGAAATGGGTCAAGTTGCTTGTCAGGCAGACTACGTTATTTTCACGCCTGATAATCCAGCGAATGACGATCCAAAAATGTTAACGGCTGAGTTAGCGAAAGGTGCGACACATGATCAATATGTAGAATTTGAAGATCGTGCTGAAGGGATTCGTCATGCAATTGAAGTATCTGAACCAGGAGATACAGTTGTCTTAGCTTCAAAAGGTAGAGAACCTTATCAAATCATGCCTGGGCATGTTAAAGTACCGCATAGAGATGATTTAATCGGATTAGAAGCGGCTTATCAAAAATACGGTGGTGGCCCGGTTGAAGATTAGGGCGTTACCTGATGCATTTAATCATGCACGTACGTACATGATGCATCATCCGGACGCACATGTTTATCTGATCGCTATACCTGATTTTGAATGGTCTATAGAATTAGCGGAGGATGCATCTCAAAATGACGTAGAAGAAACACTTGTATTGCATTTATTTAGTGAAATGGATGAACCACAAGCAACGTTGCTTGCCTCTTATATAAGTAATTGGATATTTGAAGACAAAGGAGCAAATGAATGAGTATTAATAATGAAATAGAATCAAGAAAAACATTTGCGATTATTTCCCACCCGGATGCGGGGAAAACCACTTTAACTGAAAAGCTACTACTCTTCGGTGGAGCGATTCGTGAAGCAGGTACAGTTAAAGGGAAGAAAACAGGAAAATTCGCAACAAGTGACTGGATGAAAGTAGAACAAGAACGTGGGATCTCTGTGACGAGTTCAGTGATGCAGTTTGATTATGACAACTATCACATTAATATTTTAGATACACCGGGGCACGAAGATTTCTCCGAAGATACGTATCGTACGTTAATGGCTGTAGACAGTGCAGTGATGGTGATCGACTGTGCAAAAGGGATCGAACCCCAAACACTTAAACTATTCAAAGTATGTAAAATGCGTGGCATTCCAATCTTTACTTTCATCAACAAATTAGACCGTGTCGGTAAAGAACCATTTGAATTATTAAATGAAATTGAAGAAACGCTTAATATCGATACTTATCCGATGAACTGGCCGATCGGTATGGGGCAAAGTTTCTTCGGTATTATCGATCGCGCTTCTAAAACAATTGAACCTTTTAGAGATGAAGAAAATATCCTTCATTTAAATGACGATTTTGAATTAGAAGAAGATCATGAAATCAAACAAGATAGTGCGTTTGAACAAGCGATTGAAGAATTGATGCTTGTAGATGAAGCGGGTGAGAAATTCGATAACGATGCTTTACTCAATGGGGAACTCACACCTGTATTCTTCGGTTCTGCATTGGCTAATTTCGGTGTAGAAAACTTCTTAAATGTTTATGTGGATTATGCACCGATGCCAAGTGCTCGTCAGACAAATGAAGATGTTGAAGTCAGCCCGTTCAGTCCAGATTTCTCTGGTTTTATCTTTAAAATTCAAGCGAACATGGATCCTAAACACCGTGACCGTATTGCATTCATGCGTGTCGTGAGTGGGGAATTTGAACGCGGTATGGATGTCCAGCTTCAACGCACGAAGAAAAAACAAAAAATCACACGCTCAACCTCGTTTATGGCAGATGATAAAGAAACAGTGAACCGGGCCGTTGCCGGTGATATCGTCGGACTATACGATACAGGGAACTATCAAATCGGCGATACGCTCGTGAACGGTAATCAAAAATTCAGCTTCCAAGATCTGCCACAATTCACACCGGAAATCTTTATGAAAGTTTCAGCTAAAAATGTCATGAAACAAAAACATTTCCACAAAGGGATTGAACAACTCGTACAAGAAGGTGCAATTCAGTACTATAAAACCCTTCACACGAACCAAATTATCTTAGGTGCAGTGGGGCAACTTCAATTTGAAGTATTTGAACATCGCATGAAGAACGAATATAACGTAGATATCGTGATGGAACCCGTGGGTCAAAAAATTGCACGCTGGGTTGAAAATGAGGAAGATATTCAAGATAAGATGAATACGTCACGCTCTATACTTGTTAAAGACCGTTACGATCATTTATTATTCTTGTTTGAAAATGAATTTGCTACACGCTGGTTTGAAGATAAATTCCCTGAAATCAAGCTATATAGTTTGTTATAAGGATTGAGATTGTGTATAATACAATCAAAATAAAATACCTGTGACTAACATAGTCAGAGGGGAGTAACTTATCTGTTCAATTGATTGATCATCCACATTTGATTAGGACAGAATCTCATTATCGTCATTACGAAGTCTGCACTTCCGGTATTGAGAGTAAACTCGTTTTACTAAGTGAGACCTTTGCTATAGAACACGTGACTGTCATTGTGATCCAATACAAGTTGAATCCAATGTCGTTAAACATTCTATAGCACAGGTCTCTATTTTTGTATTAATTTAAAAGGAGTTGTGCAACATGGATGTGAGTTTAATCCTGCCCTACTTATGGGTGCTCTTCGTCTTAGTGTTCCTCGAAGGGCTGTTAGCTGCTGATAACGCGGTCGTTATGGCAGTCATGGTGAGACATTTACCACCTAAACAACGTAAAAAAGCACTGTTTTACGGCTTGCTTGGTGCTTTCGTATTTCGTTTCATCGCATTGTTCTTAATTAGTATTATTGTTAATTTCTGGTTTATTCAAGCCTTAGGTGCCGTATACTTACTTTATATGTCAGGTAAAAACTTATATAATTTCTTTAAAAATAAAGATGAACATCCGCATGAAGTGGGCGACGATCACCACTTTGATGACAGCGGACAAGAAATTCCTGTCAGTGCAGGTAAATTCTGGGCAACCGTATTTAAAGTTGAATTTGCAGATATCGCCTTTGCGATAGACTCTATGCTCGCAGCGATGGCCATCGCAATGACATTGCCAACCGTAGGCATTCAATTTGGTGGCATGGACTTAGGTCAATTTATCGTCATGTTCTTAGGTGGTATGATTGGTGTCATCTTAATGCGTTTTGCAGCGAACTGGTTCGTGGACCTACTCAACAAATATCCTGGTTTAGAAGGTGCAGCCTTCGCAATCGTAGGATGGGTAGGTGTGAAACTGGTCGTGCTTGTCCTAGCACATGAAGACATTGGTATCCTACCACACGACTTCCCACACAGTGCACTATGGCAAACAATCTTCTGGTCTGTCATGATTTTACTTGTGCTCATTGGATGGTTAACATCACTACGCCACAACAAAAAACAAAATAGCTAATCAATCAAACTCGTTATAGGTTGGTTTTTAAGCGTTGCTTCATATCAATGAAGTAACGTTTGAATCTACTTATGACGAGTTTATTTTTTATCCGTTTAGATAATGATTTAATTAAGCAAAGTTCGTGCGTCTATGGCATAATATAGGGATAGAACAAATTTCATTAATAATGTGACCACATCTTTATGTGTCAGAAGTGTATCGTGTGATACATAGTGGTCAATGCAGAACGAGGTAAGGAGGATTTTTGGTGGATAGAGATAAGAAACATGTGATACCTAGATCACAATATCGCCGTAAGAGACGTGAATTCTTCCATAATGAAGAGCGTGAACAACGCATTAAAGCAAATCAGCGTGAAAAAGAAGCTTCAGCTGAACGTGAGCGTCAATTAGCTGAGAAGAATAGAGCACGTTTAGCTGAAAATGAAGAAAAAGCACGTATTGAAAAATTAACGCAAGATGATCATGCATCTCGTGATGATCAAACGGATTACATAAATGAAACAGATACGCCATCAGACCAAAAACGTGTCCCATATTCAAGTGTTAATGATACCGATGATATAGAAGATACACTTACTGGTTCAGAAGGAGACACTGTTGAGACAGCGTACCAATCAACGGACCAAGAACGAGAAGCGGAATCAACGCTAGATCAAGAGGCTGAAGATTCTGTAGAAGCGACACCAGAAGAGACCCATTCATTTTCAACCTCAGAAGATGAAGAAGTAGAAAATGAGGAGATTGAACGTCCTGTCGAACACGAAGATACACCACACCGTTCAAACGAAGATACAGTAGATGTGCGTGAAGACGCTAATCAACAAACGTTTGAGCATCGGGATGAAGACGATGCGATCGGTGCAGCAATTGCGAATAATAAACGACGCAGCACATTGAATGTTGATGAACGAGCGACTGAACCGACCGATGATGCGTTAACTCAAACTCGTGCGGATGAAGATGCACAGTTGGACACACCTTCAGATCAACAGCGCACGCCGTATAGCAGTATTCATAACAACAAGGATACTGCAGCAGGTGAGAAAGCACAGAGCGCAAAAACACAAAATCCGCGTACGCCATTATTCGGTAATCAAAAAACCGATAAAAATGAGGAGCGCCAGTCCGAATTTGATATGACTGACATTTTAGAACGCGTGAAGGCTTTCTTTAAAAAACATTGGTTTAAACTCGTCATTGCGTTAGGTGTCATCTTATTGTGTCTGTTAATCTTCTTAATCTTTAATAATGTGAACCACAATAACGATAAGCCGAATATTTTCAGTGATGATGGAGACAAAGAATATACTGAAACGATGAAAAATGCTAATAATGCCGTAGATTCAGTCGTGACAGTAGAAAACAATATATCTGACGATCAATCTTCTGCAGAAAAAGAAACACAAGACACCAAAGAGGATGACGAACTTGGTTCTGGTGTCATTTATAAAAAATCCGGTAATATCGCCTATATTCTTACCAATGAACATGTTGTCGGCTCGCATAAGAAACAAAAAATCACTTATGACGAAAAAGATACAGCTATTGGTGAAGTCATCGGAAAAGACAAAAATTCTGATGTCGCAGTCGTTAAAGTGAAACTCAAATCAGATAATAATGTGAAGAAAATGCCTATCGGTGATTCAAAAGCACTCGTCTTAGGTGAACCGATTATCGTGGTCGGCAATCCATTAGGTGTTGATTTTAAAGGTAGTGTCAGCGAAGGTATTGTTTCAGGTTTAGATCGCCACGTACCGGTTGACGTCGACAAAGATGGACAAGACGATGAACTCATTCATGCGATTCAAATGGATGCCCCTGTGAACCCTGGTAATTCAGGTGGTGCAGTGATTGATAACAAAGGCAAACTCGTAGGTATTGCTTCCCTAAAAATTGATATGGATAATGTAGAAGGCATCGCTTTTGCCTTACCGATCAATGACGTGATGGATATTGCGAAAGAGTTAGAATCTAAAGGAAAAGTGACATATCCAGAAACAGGCGTTAAAATAGCGAACGTCGCAGATTTAGATGATAGCGTGAAATCTAGTATGAACATTCCAGATGATGTAAATGGTGGGGTCGTTGTCGGAGAAGTGAAATCAGATTCTCCTGCTTCTAAATCTCACTTGCAAAAAAATGATGTCATAGTAGAATTAGATGGGAAAGATATTGAAGACACACTAAGATATAAACAAGTGATTAACCAACATAGAGAAGATTTAAATACATTAGATATGAAAGTCTATCGAGATGGCAAACTTAAAAATATGAAACTAAATCTGAAATAGTGTTGAGGTGAATTCGTATTGTCCATTCTCAATCAGTTATTAAGGAAATCTAGTCCTCAACAAGGGATTGTGATGTATTACTTATTTGCAATCATCGTGGCGTTCTTATTGCTCAACTTACCATATGTACATAAACCTGGGGTGGATGTAGACCCACTAGATTCCTTATTTCTCGCCGTTTCAGGTGTCAGTGTCACTGGATTATCGCCGGTGAATATTGCAGATACGTATACCATGTTTGGCCAAATCATCATCATGGTGATTTTAAATATCGGTGGTATAGGTGTCATGGCGATTGGTACGCTTCTCTGGGTGGTTTTAGGTAAACGTATCGGTATTAGAGAACGTCAATTAATCATGTTAGACAATAATAAAAATAGTATGAGCGGAACCGTGAAACTGATCCTCGATATCGTCCGTACGATTCTCTTTATTGAACTTGTTGGTGCGATGTTGCTCGCATTTTACTTTTATAAAGATAATCCAGATTTGAAATATGCCGTGATGCAAGGTATCTTCGTGTCTGTTTCGGCAACGACGAATGGGGGATTAGACATCACTGGTAAATCACTCATCCCTTATGCGAATGATTACTTCGTACAGACGATTGTCATGTTCTTAATTATTCTTGGTTCGATTGGTTTTCCTGTACTGTTAGAAACAAAAGCTTATATTAAAAATAGAGTGACAAATTTTAGATTTTCTCTGTTCACTAAAATTACGACAGTAACTTATTTTGGTCTATTTATTTTTGGTATCATTGTTATTTTAATTTTAGAAAACAATCATGTTTTCGAAGGGATGAGTTGGCATAAAAAATTATTCTATGCCCTGTTCCAATCAGCTACAACAAGAAGTGCGGGATTACAAACGATCGATGTGAATCAGTTTACTGATGGAACCAATATGCTCATGAGTTTACTCATGTTCATCGGTTCTTCACCAAGTTCAGTAGGTGGTGGGATTCGAACAACTACATTTGCTATCTTGATTTTGTTCCTACTCAATTTTAACAACACCAATGAACGTTCATCGATCAAAGCATTTAACCGTGAAATTCATATTTCAGATGTGCAACGTTCATTTGCTGTGTTTATCATGGCTACGATTCTTACATTCGGTAGTGTGATCGTCATGCTCGTCTCTGAAGGCGAACAGATGTCATTGATTCAAATTTTCTTTGAAGTCATGTCCGCATTCGGTACGTGTGGTCTTTCACTAGGTGTGACAGGCGATTTAACCGAAGTATCGAAAGTGGTACTCATGATTTTAATGTTTATCGGTCGTGTTGGTTTAATCTGCTTCATCATTATGATTGGCGGTCGACGTGAACCAGATAAATATCACTATCCAAAAGAACGTATTCAAATCGGTTAATTCATTTAAAATAAAGTGATTCATTTCAATCATTGAAATCATAGACCCTCATTGTTCAGTAAAAATGTGCAATGAGGGTTTTATTTGTAAATTACAAAAGAATGTGAGTTATAAAATTGCATCACTCGTGATACACTAAAATAAAGCGGAGGTGCGGAGATGGCTAAAAAAGAAACGATAAAAATTGATGTCATAGCAACGTCTGACATGCATAGTCAGTTTTTAAATGGGCCTCATGGTTCCAATATTTATCGTGCAGGAACCTATGTCAAAGAAGTACGTCAAAAAAATGATAATGTGTTATTACTTGATAGTGGCGGAACGCTCGCAGGATCAATTGCTGCTTTTTATTATGCAGTGGTTGCACCCTATAAACGACATCCGTTAATTAAATTGATGAATGCGATGCAGTACGATGCGAGTGGCATTAGTCCAAAAGAATTTAAATTTGGCTTGTCATTCTTTTCAAAAGCCGTGGCATTATCAAGATTTCCTTGGCTATCTGCTAATATCGAATATGCGCAGACGAGAGAGCCTTATTTTTCTACACCATTTACGACAAAAATTTTCAACGGGGTAAAAGTTGCGATTATAGGTCTTACATCTGAAGGTTTAATGGATCGTGAATACTTTGAACTCGAACCTGAAGTGCGTATTGAAAAGATGCTCACATCTGCCAAACGTTGGATTCTTTATATTTATGAAAATGAAGCACCTGATTTCCTCATTGCGATATACCATGGGGGATTAGATCGTTTAAGTCAGTCGCACGTCGATCGTGCACTCAACGCAAATGAGGCTGAAAAACTCATCAAAAGTGTAGGGGTCATTGATTTATTAATTACCGGGCATCAACGACAAACATATATTGGTAATGATGACAAAACAGTCTATGTACAAGCAGGTCAGAATGCTGAACAATTGGTCCATATCGAGTTAAGTTTTATCAAACATACGACGTCATACGAGCTTGAGCAAGTGACGCCCCAAGTCATAGATTTAAATGAATATGAAGAAGATGACATGTTATTGAAAACAACGCATTATGATCGAAAAGCGGTTGAGTATTGGAGCGAAGAATGTGTTGCAGCGAAGCCAGTGGACATGCACATTGAAGGGTTAGAAGACGTCGTAACAGCACCTCATCCGTTCACCCAACTGTTACAAGACAGTATACAAACCGTTTATATGAATACGATAAGCTGTGTCCATATGCCTAAAAATGGGGAGCATGGTTTACAAGGGATGGTCACAAATAATGACATTTATGACGCGTGCCCACATCCTGATTATCCAGTAGATATTACGATTAAAGGACAAGACATTAAGAATATACTTGAATACAGCTATGCGCACCTCGCATTTAATGAGGGAAGACTCAGTTTAACGATTGTGGATGAAACGTTGTGTACGTTCTGGCAAGGGTTCGAGTACCACATAGATATGAGTGCACCACCATATCAACGTGTGACGCTAGAAGGCATTCAGTTAGATCATAATTATCGTGTGACGATGACAGATTACTGTTATCGTAGCTTTAAACATATGTTACATGATGCCTATATCCACCATATATCAGATACGACACTCGGTGAATTAATCGCTGATCAACTTCGACAATCAGACTATACACCGCAGCTCAAAAACAACTTTACCGTACATCATTAATACATGAAAAAAGACAGCCTAAGCTGTCTTTTTTTTACTGGTTGGCATGAGTACGACATTTTTATCCGTGAATGCTTCAATCGTTCCAGAAGTCTTCAACTTGAGAGAGGATGTCACTCGCACTTAATTGAGTTGCCTCATGTATAGGGGTTTGGGTATGTTCTAGGAAATATTTAACTAAATAATAGCCACAAGTATAGCCAGCCGCATGTGGAAGTCCTACAGGTCTGCCTCCACTTTGTACAGTCATGTCATCGCCATATAAATAAGGCATCGCTTCAAATAAATTGTTAATATCTAAGTGTTCTTTAATGATAGGTTTGACTTTTTGCTTCAGAGTTGCTTCGTCTACGTTTTTCGCCCATGGTCCAACGACGTCTGAGCCATATAATGTTTCTACAAAATTTTCAGCTAGGCCGTCAGATACGATGAGTTCCGCTAAAGAACCACCATCCCATTGAACAAATTGATATCTAATATTATGATTCATTTCGTGTGCGACCGCTGATTTCACACGTGCTAACGTATAATCATTAGGAACTAGGGAGATAAAGAGGTAACCAGGGATACCACCATCACCACTGTAATTGTTGTTGAGAGACATTGCGGGCTTTTGCGCATCTCCGAGAAAGGCAGAGAACGTATATGTCTCAACAGTTGGATGAACATCGTGATTTTCAAAATAATCGATCGCGTCTTGCATCCCATTTTCACACTTTTCCCAAAATGAATCATTGAATTGTTCTACTACTGGCAGATGAGATGAGTTAAGCGCATCTGCAGCGATATGCATGGAATTATAAAATGAGATGACATCAAACCCATTGATTGGTTGATCAAAAGGGATGTGCTGTATTTCAAATTTTTCTTTAAAAGGTTCCAATAACTTTGATTTTAAATAGGCATTTTTTTCTTCTGGTGTATCCAGATCATGAATAATCGTTTGATAGACGTCATTGGAATGAATGATGTTAAATTGTGACATGTGTCTACACCTCCAAATATAGTATACACAAAAAATAATTTAGCCAATGTTAAGATTAAATGACATATTTAACAAAAAAGGGAAGAAAAATGCGGGTTTTTAATATGAGCTAAAAAAAGAATTCAATGTTGCGTAGTAGAATAGAGGTGTATTCAAGAGGGGAAAATATCATATTTGGAAAGTTGATCTCTGTAGTGAAGTAGGAGTTGGAGAATTAGCCATGTTTAAATAAGGGCATCGTACTTATCGTGATGCTCATAGAGAATTTGCTAGATAAAAAGTACGTGTCAGATATGTGTCAAAAAAGTTCAATTCCGCTATTTTTTGGCACAAAATAAAAAGCCTAAAACCTTGTCATATCAAGGCTTTAGACTATCTCGAAAATATCAAAACGGAAACGGAGGGATTCGAACCCTCGCGCCGCTCTCGCGACCTACACCCTTAGCAGGGGCGCCTCTTCAGCCAACTTGAGTACGTTTCCATATGGCTCCACAGGTAGGATTCGAACCTACGACCGATCGGTTAACAGCCGATAGCTCTACCACTGAGCTACTGTGGATTAATCTGTTGAATATGTATCTCTTATCAAGCACAAATATAATTATAGCAACTACAGTGAATTTTTCAAGAGGTAAAGTTAAAAAAATTAGCGGAATATTTACACTAAATTAATATAATACTCCGCATTTTTTGGTTTTACATGGAAGATTCACAATGGGATAACATGGAAGAGGTAGCTACTTTTTCTCTAATATTGAGTATTTGGCTAGCGCTTCGTAAATATTAAGTTGAGGCTTGGAATAGTCAATGGGAGCATCGGGGTCAAAAGTCGTGACGCGGGCGAGACGGTCCATCATATAGTAATAGAAGACAGTGTTGAGGAATTGGTGATTGATGCTGTGTGCTGAGACGTTGAGCGTTAATGTTTGTTTATCGACAAAAGTGATTTTACATTTTCTATCTTTAAGTGGTTTAATCGATTCAATGTAGTGAATATTAACCCACGCGTTTTCTTGCTTTCGGTCTGAGTGAGTAGGGAAGAAATAAGTAGGAAATAGAGGTGTAAATAATAACGGTGGTTTACTAGTGATGCCGGTAATACGAATCGTATCTTCTTTTTTGTAGGCGTAGGTGCTACCGTAAAAACGGCAAGAGCGGTCAATGATCTTTTGCGTACGTTCTTTGACGGTTAATGGCGTATCGTTATACTTTAATACGGTAGTCCTTTCAAACATATCGTGGACTGATTCACTAGGGATTAAAGCCATATCTCCCTGTTTAATGACATATTGGAAATTCATGTAAATTCCTCCTTTTCGGATAGGGTGTAAATTAATAATATATGAACGACATCGTAAAATCAAGGCATAAATTAAATTATTATTTCAATATAACGCAATTTAAAATTAGCAAAAAGATCACCTCATTATTTTAAAAACTGTAACCTTTTTGACGATACGAAAGTACTAAATAAATATCTGAAAATTCATTGATTTCAAAACATATAAGATGTATACTATTTCTATACAAATTGAGTAAGGAGGAGACAATATGGAACACTATACTTACGCACACAGCAATCAGCTTGAACAAATGATTAAAGAAGTCAATGAGATTGGTGTTGGTTATATCATTGAAGAAGCGTTGCGCAATGTGAGAAAAAAAGAGTTAGAGGCTTACATTGATGAAGCGCTCAAAAATAAAAATAGCGAGGATTTTAATCGTTATGTCACAGAATATCATCAATTGGAGGATCGTCTTGATGATTAACTCGTGTTTGCACCAATCATTGAATGAATAAAAAGGTCTATTTCTATGCGACAGTTCACATCAGAAAATAGACCTTTTAATTTTGTTATATTTTGCTTTAAGACATTAAGCGAATCAATTCGTGGCGATCGATATCACCAAAGTATTGATATAAATCATAATGTGATAACGCCTCTTTAATACTATCAAAATCATGCAATGTACCTTCTAAGGCATGTTCTAAATCAGCTACGTTATCTTCTCCAAAGAAATCTCCGAAAATTTTAGCGTGTTCGATACGTCCTTTTTTCACGTCGAATTTAACTTGTACGAAGCCTTTTTCAAATTTTTCTTCACGTTCAAAATTGTAGTTTGGATTGTGTCCATAATTCCAATCCCATTGTTTATATTTACTTTGGCTTAATTCCTCGATTTTTTGCCAATCTTCATCAGTAAGCACATATTCTTCAGCACCAGCTTCTCCAAAGATTGATTTCAAGATAATTTGTTTGAGGGTCGCGATATCCATCGGTTCATCTAAAAATTCTTCTAAATTAGCGACACGATTACGCACGGATTTTATCCCTTTTGATTTGATTTTCGCAGGATTCACACGCAATGCATTTTGAACCTCATTTAAGTCACTATTTAACATGAGTGTCCCATGACTAAACATTCTATCTTGGACTTTCACCATCGCGTTTCCTGAAATTTTCGCATTACCAACTTGAATATCGTTTCTACCTGACATTTCAGCATTGACACCTAATGATTTTAATGCCTCTACAATCGGTTCAGCGAATTTTTTGAAGTTATGGAAACTGTTACCGTCATCATCTGTGATGAAACTAAAGTTTAAGTTTCCAGTATCGTGATAGACAGCACCGCCTCCTGAAATACGACGTACGACTTCAATGTTATGTGCATCGACATACGGTTTGTTTACTTCTTCAATCGTGTTTTGGTTTTTCCCAATAATAATGGAAGGTCGATTCACATAAAATAGAAAATAACTGTCATCATTTGGCAAATATTTTAATACATATTCTTCGATTGCCAAATTGAGAGTTGGATCTGTGATATCGTGATTACTTACAAATTTCATAGTGCTCCACTCCTTTGCCTTTTATATAAGCCCTTATGTTAGTTATGCTATATTTTATGTAAAAATGCAACGATTACACCACTGTTTTTCAAAAGAAAGTATAATCCTTGAATGTTTTAAATTTACAATGATATTTGTTTATTTGTTAGAATGTTTTTAGTACAATATTATCTAGTTAGCACTTTGAGGAGGTTAGAAAATGACTGTAGCAGAAGTAGGAGATATTGTAGAATTTTATGACGGTTTAAGAGGCCGTGTAGAAAAAATCAACGATAACTCAGTCATTGTAGATTTAACTATTATGGATAACTTCAATCAATTAGATCTACCTGAAAAAACGGTGATTAACCATAAAAGATATAAAATAGTTGATCAAGAAGGATAAAAACATGAAAAAAATCTCAAAAGCTTTAATATGGTTTATTCTTAGCTTCATTGTATTTCACATCATTCTCATTGTTATGTGGGGTGAAAAACAAGAGTACTGGTACTTATATACTGGTATTATGCTAATTGCTGGCATCAGCTACGTTTTCTATCAACGAGATATAGAATCCAAACGGTTACTAACGTCAATCTTTATCGGGCTAGTAACAGCACTGATATTGATTGCGATCCAGCTAATATTAGCTGCGATTTCATCAGAAATCAAATATACGTCATTAATTCGAGAACTATCAAGAACTGGTGTTTATTATAAATGGCAAATGTTTGTGACGTTAGTATTTGTGATGCCATGTCATGAGCTTTATATGAGATCCGTTTTACAGCGTGAGTTAGATAAACTGAATTTCCCAGTATGGTTAAGTATCATTATTACAGCATTGTGTTCTGCATCACTGTTCATTTATTTAGATAGTATGTGGATTGTGATTTTCATTTTCTTAGTACAACTCGTACTATCATTGAGTTATTTTTACACGAAACGCATTGCTACAACAATTGTCGCTCAAATCGCTGCTGTCGTGATCTTATTATTATTCCACGCTTAGCATAGATTTGAAGCTCAACAAACTGTTCGATACTGACGCTTAACGCGTGCAAACGTCAAACCGATATATACATCACTCCATATAGAGAAGCTAAGGTGAACCTTAAAGAGTGGTTACGTTCTTATACTTTGCATATGAGGAGATGAATCCGACTACTGGATTGATCTCCTCTTTTTTTATGTTGTAAAAAATGTGCGCGAGTCACGTATGAGCTCAGTTTGAAAATACTTTGGCCTTGTCCATCTGTCTTAAATGATTCGATATATAAGATATCCCAATGATAGGAGGGGAAGTCTTATGATGAATTACGATATTCATGTGATGAATTTGTATCAGTTGTTGTATTCAGGGAATCATCAACTCATGTATGGCTTATTTATTTTAATGTTTGTGGACATTGTCACAGGTGTGCTGAAAGCTTTCTATTTAGATGAATTATGGAGTCGGCGTGCCATGTTAGGCTACATTAAGAAAATAGCATACATTTGTGTGCTCATCGTGACGAATCTGATTGATATTATCTTTCATTTAAATGGGTTACTCATCAATAGTTCAGTCATGTTCTTTATCTTAGGGGAGGCGACAAGTATTTTAGAAAATGCGATCGCCCTGGATGTCCCTGTACCCGAGTCAGTTAAGCAACGTTTAAATGTTCAAGCTAAGAAAGGGGAACGTTAAGATGAAACAGTTTTTAGATTATTGGAATGAGGTGCCCGTTTATCGACAACTTTTACCGAAGGGTTCGAGGAGTTCAGGTCAAAGGATGACGACAGGTCAACCGATTTTCGCGTGTTTCACGACACAGGTAATATCAATAGTACGGCACAGAATAACGTTGACTATTATATCAATACGTACAATATTGATATTTCACTTACTGCTTCTGCACATCTGTTTGTCGATGATCAGGAAGCAATTCTCTGTATTCCAACGGATGAGAAGGCATGGCATGTACGGTATGAAACGACCCAAGATGTGAAATGGTATGGCTATCATGCCAATGATGCGGCGATTGGATTAGAAGCTTGTTATTTTACGAGTCGTGCGCGCTCGCTCAAATCACTTGATAATGCCTGTCGAGTCATGGCTGCACTATGTCAATCTTGGAACATTAATCACTGGAATCACATGCCAGGTCATCAAGATTTACAGCAAGATAAACAAGATCCAGGTAATTTGTTAGCTGCATGTGGGTATCGCAGACATGATATGATAGTTATCGATCAGACTGTAGCAAAATATTTATAGCAATTTCAATCAAATAGAGAAAGCCTCCTACAACGGTGATGTGAATGTCATGTAGGAGGCTATTTTTATACATATAATCATTTAACAGGTGATGATAGTTTCTTCCGTGAAGCGTACGTTAAAATCGTGTACTAGGCTGATTACTTTAGATTAGTTGAGGGAGTCATATATACTGGAAATGTAACACAAACTAAAAAGATAGAGGGATATTTATGATTAGAAAGGCCGAAGCAACGGATAAGTCCGCTTTAGCAGAACTATATTACATCATTTTAGAAGAACTCGAAATCGAACATGTCAGAAAAATTGAAAAATCTCGTTTGATCGATGTACTTGAACAAAGTATTGTCGATGTGAACTATCGAGGTCATTATAGTCACGCTTGGGTGGATGAAATCGATGGAGAAGTTGCAGGCTGCTTAGTTGCTTATCCAGGTAAGGATGAGCGCCGATTAGAAGATGCATGGATGCAAATCGATATGGATGACGATATTCGTGAATTAGGTCAACCCATGCCGCTAGAAGAAGCAAACGATGATGAATGGTATATCGAAACTGTCGCAACATTTCCTGAATATAGAGGAAGAGGAGTTGCTACAGGATTGATTAAACATGTCGTGAACGAACATCCTGAGTACAAATGGAGTTTAAACTGCGATGAAGAAAATACCAATGCATTAAGATTGTATAAAAAATTAGGCTTTGAACGTGAAAGTGACATTGATTTATACGGTCACCTTCATCACCATATGCTGTTAAAATAATATAAAATAAGAGGTTGAGACATGGGCTGTTTAGATGAAACAACTCGTCTCGACCTCTTTTATTTTGAATCAAATACCTGCTAAGAGTCCGCTAATATAAATACCTAGGGCATAAAGCAGACCAAATATCGTGTTGGTTTGACCTGTCGCAGCCATCGCTGGCATCATCGTTGCAGGTTTATCATTTTTCTTGAAGCGGTTAATGACTTTAATAGGCATTGGGAAGGATAGTAATACGAGTAAGTAGAATAATGATCCTTCGATTTTAAACAATGCTGTAAATACAACCCAAAGGTATGCGATGATATACATCGCAGCCATTACGATGATAGATAAACGTTTACCGAGTAAAATGGGTAGGGTTTTACGACCTTTTGCTTTATCTTTAACACGGTCACGAATGTTGTTCGCCATGTTGATTAAACCAATCGTAATGACAATTGGGATACTCATCCATACGGCATAACCATCAAGTACGCCCGTTTGGATATAAAACGAAATCAAAATAATAATCATACCCATGAAGAGACCTGAGAAGATCTCACCGAGTGGCGTCCATGATATTGGGAACGGCCCACCAGTGTATAGATAACCCACTGCCATGCACACAAGTCCAACAGGTAAAATCCAGAGCGAACTTTGAATCGCTAGAAAAATACCGATGAGTGCTGCAACAATGTAGAAGGCAATGGCTAAGTTTAACACTTTTTGCGGCGTCATATCCTTATTGACGATGGCACCCCCAATCCCAACTGATGTCGGATCATCCAATCCTTTTTTAAAATCATAATATTCATTAAACATATTCGTCGCAGCTTGAATCAGTAAGCAAGCGAGCAACATGCCTAAGAATAACGTCAGTTTAAGATGTTCTTCACTGCCTAAGAGGAACAATTTGGCTGTAGCCGTACCGACTAAGACTGGAATGACTGCAGCAGTTAAGGTATGGGGTCTCATGAGTTGCCAATACTTACGCACAGTAGAATACTGTTGATATTGAGAAACCATTATATAATTACCTCTCATCTATTAGTTTGTTTAATTTATAAATCAAATTAATTTTAATAGAAGAACTATGAAAGGTCAATCATGCGACCAGTAACCATAGATTCACGGCAGATACTAGTACTGTTTGTGTTAAAAATGATATAATTTTATAATGAGTATAATTAGAAATACGAAAGAAGTGACATGAATGACGGTGGAAGTCAAAGTAGACGAAATTACCGAAGCTGTATATGAAAGTAATCGAAAATGGGTTTCTGTAGAAGCTGAGTTAGACTATGCCTTAAATCCAGTGACACTTTTTCAATTAACAGAATCAGACTTTAATGATCGATTTTATTTTCGAAAAAATGATGACAGTATGTCATTTTTCGGCTACAAAGCACTTAAAAAATATAAAAATGATGTAGAAAAGAAACAATCTATCTTCCACGAATGGGAAAAAGATAGAAAAGATATTTCATTCATTCATCCATGTTCAGAACAGCACCATCTTAAATTATGTGGGGGCTTTCAATTTTCTGCGCATAAATCAGATGATGAGTGGAGACAGTTTGGCATCAATCACTTCATTTTACCTGAAGTATTAGTAACGATAAAAGGTGACCATTCTTATATCACGTATACTACAGAACGTGAAACATTTGATATCGACGACTTTCAAGCCATTATTTCTCACTTAACGTCTACAGTTGAAACAACACCTGAAGACATGGGGGCAATCAAAAAACAAGATGACATCTATAAAGATGAATGGCGTGATTTAGTACAACAAACCATCGAACAATTAGATGAAAGTAAAAAAATCGTGTTAGCACGTCGTCGTTTATATTTATTTGAGAAACCGATTTATATTCCAATTATTTTACAACGCGCATTACAAAATGAATTCAATAGCTATATCTTCATTTTAGAGTCCGGCGATAGTATTTTCTTCTCACAAACACCTGAACAACTCATGGAAGTGAACGACAACGTCTTATCTACGAAAGCAGTGGCAGGGACAATTAAACGGACGCATGATGAGGCAAAAGACCAAGCGAACGTCAATGCTTTCTTAGAAGATGAGAAGAATTTAAATGAGCACCGTTTTGTCGTAAAAAGCATCTTGAATGATATCGAGGATTATGTAGAAGATGTAGATTATAACGACAGTCCAGATATTCTAAAAAATGATTCCATGTACCATCTTTACACTGAAATTAAAGCGCTGTTAAAAGATGGATCATATATCGGATTGTTAGATCATTTACATCCAACACCTGCGCTAGGTGGTTATCCGAAAGATGAAGCGGTAGATTATATCGAACAGAATGAATTTGGGACAAGAGGCTTATATGGCTCTCCAGTTGGCTTTATCGACATATATAACAACTGTGAATTTATCGTTGCCATACGCTCTATGTTAATTAAAGGGAATCAAGCCACATTATTTGCAGGTTGCGGTATTGTGAGTGACTCTGTTGCGGACAGTGAAGTCGCTGAAACAGCTGTGAAATTTACACCGATGATGCGCGCGTTAGGAGTGGAAGATCATGACAACAACTAAACATATTGAAGCGTTAACGAAAGAGGTCTTCACGTTTGTATCTGAATTGTATGCGTATGGCGTACGTGAAGTCGTGATTAGTCCAGGATCTCGTTCAACCCCGTTAGCGATTGCCATTGAGGCGCATCCTGCGATGAAATCATGGATTCATCCAGACGAACGCAGTGCTGCCTTCTTTGCGTTAGGTTTAATTAAGGGGAGTGGACGTCCGGTTGCCGTATTATGTACGTCAGGGACTGCAGCTGCGAACTACACACCAGCTGTTGCTGAAAGTCACATGAGCCATTTACCGTTAATCGTGCTCACGAGTGACCGACCACATGAACTAAGAGGTATTGCTGCACCTCAAGCGATTAATCAGAGTCAAATGTTTGCGAATTACGCTGCATTCCAATTTGATTTTCCGATTGCTGATGAAGATCAACCCCGTTATATTGTCGAAACGGTACAATTCCAATTACAAAAGGCAAGTCAATATTTTTACGGACCACATCGCGGACCGATCCATTTCAATATTCCATTTCGCGAACCGTTAACGCCTGATTTAACGATGACTGATTGGTTAACGACTGAACGAAAAACCATTCCGCAGTATCAAAAAACAGCATCGTTTGATCGTTTGAATGCATTGTTTAGAAAGGAACGCGGGTTAATCATTGTCGGAGATATGCAACATCAGGAAATCGATCAGATCTTTATCTTTGCGACCATACATGAAATGCCTATTTTAGCGGATCCTTTAAGTCAGCTAAGACAATATGATCACCCAAATGTCATCACGACGTATGATTTATTACTACGTGCGGATTTACCGTTAGATGATGTACAGTTTGTGATCCGAGTAGGAAAACCAGTCATCTCGAAAGCGTTAAACCAATGGTTGAAAAGAACGGATGCTTATCAAATTCTCGTACAAAATCATGATGAACCTGGCAGTTTTCCAGTGCCGCCACATGTGACATATGAAATGTCTGCCAATGACTTTTTCAGAGCGTTAGCAGACCAACCCGCGAAACGCAGACATCATTGGCTCAGTCAATGGCAACAGTTGGAAAAACAAAGCCGTACTGAAGTGCAACGTCATATGAAACAAGCGACGGACGAAGCGGCATATATCGATCGTTTGTTGAAAAAGTTAACGAAAGACGATCATTTGTTTGTCAGCAACAGTATGCCAATCCGAGATATTGATAACTTATTAATCGACTGTAAAGCGAATGTCTATGCGAACCGTGGTGCCAATGGTATCGATGGTGTCGTTTCGACCGCTTTAGGTATGGCTGTACACAAGAAAGTGACCCTTCTCATTGGAGATTTGGCATTTTACCATGATATGAACGGTTTATTAATGTCCAAGTTGAACGATATTCCATTAAATATTATTTTGCTTAATAATGATGGGGGCGGCATCTTTTCTTATTTACCACAACGTACGGCAGCGGAAAATTATTTCGAGCGCTTATTTGGTACTCCCACAGGTTTAGATTTCAAACATGCAGCGTTATTGTATGATTTCACGTTTGAGCGTATTGAATCATTACAAACGTTTGAAATGACGCAGTTGTCATCCTTCGGGGCACACATCTATGAAATCGTTACTGATCGTGATGATAACCACGCACAACATCAGGTTTTATATCAGAAGTTAGGTGATTTGATACATGCTTTATTATAATTTTTACGAGGGGCCTGAATCATCATCCCAACTCCTTGTGTTACTACACGGATTTATCAGTGATCAAACGACGTATGAGCCTTTTATAGAAGGGTTTACTAAACATTGCCATGTACTTGCGGTTGATTTACCTGGACATGGCCAAGATGAATCAGATGCAAACGAAACGTGGGATTTTCCTTTTATTGCAGACTCATTAGATGAAACGTTGGCTCAATTTGAGCGTTATGACATTTATTTACAGGGATATTCTATGGGAGGTCGTATTGCACTTTATTATGCATTATATGGTAAAATTGCATTAACTGGACTCATATTAGAAAGTACGTCACCTGGTATCCAGAGCGAGGCAGATCGGGAAGAACGTCAAAAGGTCGATCTTGCTAGAGCTAAAGTGTTAGAAATAGCAGGGCTAGAAGTCTTCGTTAACGATTGGGAGAAACTTCCGCTATTTTATACACAAAAACAATTACCCAAAGCACAACAACGCGCCATACGTGAGCAACGTTTAAGTCAGCAACCAGAGCGTTTAGCAAAAGCTTTAAAGGATTATGGGACAGGATTTATGCCTGATATGTGGCCACAACTCCCACAATTAAAGGTACCAACATTATTAATGACCGGAGCATTAGATCAAAAATTTACCCGCATTGCTAATCAAATGATTAAGGAGATTCCAGATGCACAATTAGAGCAGATTCCTGATTGTGGCCATACGATTCACGTGGAAGATGCTTCGAGATTTGATAAAATGGTATTAAGCTTTATAAATTAAGGAGGACAAACATGACAAGAACATGGGAGGCAATTAAAGAATACAAGGAAATTAAATATGAGTATTACAATGGTATTGCTAAGATAACGATTAATCGTCCAGAAGTACGCAATGCATTTACACCTAATACCGTACAAGAAATGTTAGATGCCTTTAGCCGAGCTCGTGATGATGAACGTATCGGTGTCATCGTATTAACTGGTGAAGGAGATAAAGCATTCTGTTCAGGAGGAGATCAAAAAGTACGTGGTCACGGTGGCTATGTCGGTGATGATCAAATTCCGAGATTAAACGTGCTAGATTTACAACGTTTAATTCGAGTTATTCCTAAACCAGTTATCGCGATGGTAAGAGGATACGCCATCGGTGGCGGTAACGTATTAAACGTGGTTTGCGATTTAACGATCGCTGCTGATAATGCGATTTTCGGCCAAACAGGACCTAAAGTAGGTTCATTTGATGCTGGCTATGGTTCTGGCTACTTAGCACGTATCGTCGGCCATAAAAAAGCACGTGAAATTTGGTATTTATGCCGTCAATACAATGCACAAGAAGCACTTGAAATGGGCTTAGTAAATACGGTTGTGCCATTAGATGAAGTCGAAGATGAAACTGTAAAATGGTGTGAACAAATCATGCAACATTCACCAACTGCTTTACGCTTCCTTAAAGCTGCGATGAATGCTGATACAGATGGACTCGCAGGCTTACAACAAATGGCCGGAGACGCAACGTTATTATATTATACAACAGATGAAGCTAAAGAAGGTAGAGACGCATTTAAAGAGAAACGCAAACCTGATTTTGACCAATTTCCGAAATTCCCATAAGTAAAGTTAAGCTTAAAAGCGATTGTCAGCTTAGAATTTAACTTGACAATCGCTTTTATTTTATGTCTAAAATGGCTCATAAAATTTTATAAAAAAAGTCTATCCATTTATATAGTTTTTATCATTAATTAATTGGTATTTATTTTCATTTAAATATATTTGACACTTATAAATATACGTACTATATTAAACTAAACGAGGTGAGTGTATATGACAAATCAATACGATGACGAAATGAGAAAAGAACTCTGCTTCTTAATCTATGTTTCACATAAAGAAGTAGTAAATCAATTCAATCAGTATTTGAAACAGTATGATATTAGTTTTCCTAACTATATCGTGCTCTTGTATTTAGATAATGACAGACCGATTTATGTTAAGACACTTTGTAAGGAACTTTATCTAGATTCTGGTACGATTAGTCCGATTATCAAACGATTAGAGAAAAAAGAACTGATTAATCGCGTGCGTACCCAAGAAGACGAACGCCGTGTACAAATTCATTTAACTGAAAAAGGTACAAAATTAAAACAAGATTTTAATAAAATTTCAAGACATGTCTTCGGTCAGTTCAAAATGAGTGAAGAAGACGCAGTAGAATATTATAGAATACTACGTAAATTCACAGATAATAATATTATTGAAAACGCTGATAAAGAAGACTAAGTTGAGCCACAGTTAGACAAGGTGATTGCTTCAAATTGATACAAAAGAGATTAAGTTCAGTGAAACGAACACAAAGGGACAATATGTATTCATAAAAAAGCGCAGTTGAAAGTGTTAAGTTGACTTTCAATCGCGCTTTTTATTTTTGATTCTTTTTAAGAGTCGTTTAGCTCGAGTTCCATAGCAATTTTGAAACGCAAGAACGCATCGATAGGTCGTAAAGGTTTCGATTTTTTCTGAGTTTAACGATAAGGCGGCCTATACGTCGTATATAAGCATTGTTTTACCTATTTCAATCCGAACTACGGTTTTTGAACTTTGTCGGATAGCGGGTACTTAAATAACGTTCTAAGCGATCCATCCCTTCTTTAATAGATTCTAAGTCATAAGCATATGAGATACGGACATGGCCTTTGCCTAAATCTGTAAATGATGAGCCTGGCACCATAGCGACATGAGCCTGTTCGAGTACGTCGACGCAGAAATCAAAATCATTATCGGTGTAGTAAGAAATGTTAGGGAAGATATAGAATGCGCCTTCAGGTTGTGCGTCGAGTTGGAAACCTAACGCCTGAAGTTTTTCACTCAAGTAATTTTTGCGTTCAATGTAAGCCTCGTTCATCGCTTGAGGTGCAGTGATCCCTTCTTTTAAAGCAGCAATTGTCGCGTATTGGGCGGGTACATTTGCACAAATACAGTTATAAGCATGTGCGAATGTGAGCTTTTCAATCAAATAGGAGGGCCCTAACAAGAAACCAATCCGTATACCAGTTGCAGCGTGTGATTTACTCAATCCACTAATTAATAATAATTGATCCCTGATCTCAGGAAATTGTGCAAAAGAGACATGGAGCTTAGAAAATGTATTTTCAGCATAGATTTCGTCACTTAATATAAATATCTCATGTTGCTGCAATGTACGAGCTATGGAGGCGGCGTCTTGATAAGAGAGCACCACCCCAGTTGGATTCGATGGATAGTTTAATAGGATGGCTTTGGTGCGTGAAGTGATATAATGCTCAATCGCTTGTGACGTTATTTTATAATTCGTCTCTGACGTATCGATAAATACAGGTGTCGCACCTAACATTTCAATAAGTGGAATATAGCCTGCATAACTAGGGGCAGGAATTAACACCTCGTCGCCTTCATTTAAGATACTACGCAACGCAGTATCTAACGCTTCTGAAGCGCCGTTTGTAACGATGATTTCTTCCTCTGAATCATACGTAAAGCCGTAACGCGATTCGAAATATTGACTGATAGCTTCTCTCGTTTCCAACAAACCTTTGTTGTGAGAATAAGCCGTTTGATCTTGTTCAATCGCTGTAATATACGCTTGTTTAACCACGTCTGGCATTGGAAAATCAGGTTGTCCTACTGTCAAATTGATACAGTCATCGATGCCTTTCATACGGTTTGAAAATTGTCGAATACTTGGCGGTCTCAAGTATTTAGAATATGTATTTAATGCGAGTTTCAACGGGATCACCTCATTTGTTGCTTTTTACTGTCCAAAAAGATGGATTGAACATATATAAGATCATCTTTTAGAAAATATAAAGACCGATCTTTATTGACTTAATTTTTTAATAATTCTCATTTTATCATAGAGAGAGATAGATAGGGAGTTAAAACGTTTATAGTTAACTGTGGGGTTCATTTTCAGTAGAAAGATGGTGAGGAAAAATAATTATATGAAAAGAGGGCTGAGAGATGAAGCCCTCTCAGCCCTAGATAGATATCATTTGTGTTAACCTTTAAATTTCGATGGTTTCTGCAATTGGATGACGGGATTCGTCCATTTACATACAAAGCGACTGGATAGTATAAGTACGATGATTAGTGACGCAACGATTAAGTAAATGTAGGTGAGGGGTGATGTCGGATCTTTAAATGGATGTAAGCCTAAACCTCTAACTAAACCAATCACAATTCCGTGTAACAGATAGACTTGCATAGTTCTTCGTCCGATATACGTGAACCATTGCGGTTGTTCTGGCATCAAATTAAAGAATGAGAACATGGTCAGTAAGATGACGCCATATAATAATAGTCGTTTGATTGGACTGTAAATACTATTTTCTGCTTCGCCTAATGAAACGTATGGAGTACTTCCTAACAACCAATCTGAGTTAATCGGATAGAAATAATAAAAGACAAAGAATCCGACTAGAATAGTGATTGATACTGGCAACCATTTTTTATTTCTCAACTGTTCTGTATGAGATCGATTAAATAAATAACCGAGATAGAAGATAGGGAAGAACACGATTGTACGTGAAAAACTTAAATATGAATTAATATCTTCTGAATAACCAACCAAGAGAGAAATGATGATTGCGACTGGAAAGACGATGTATGGATTGAAATCTTTCACGATCACTAAGATGACATGGAAGAAAAATAACGTTAATAAGAACCACAAGGCGAATTCTGGATTAAACGGATCAAGCGTCAACGTATCATTTTTACCTGTGAAATAATAGTAGAATGAAAAGAACACAAAGAATATGAAATAAGGAACTAGTAATTTTTTCGCAATCTTTTCTAAATAGCCTTCTTTTCCTACATTTTTCGCAAAATAGCCTGATATAAAGAGGAAACCAGGCATATGGAAACTATATATGAGTAAATATAGCGCAGTTAAGTCTGAGTTACCTTCTGTATAAGGCTGTAATAAATGGCCGAAGACGACTAAATATATTAAAAATGCACGGATATTATCAAAATAATAATCTCTTTGTGCGACGTTACTCATAGTGTGACTCCTTTGTGGCGCAGTATATATATAATTTATTATAACTATCAAAAGAATTACAACAAAATGATTCAAGATGTTGAAAATAAATATTGTATATTGTTATGAAGCCAATTATAATATTAAATAATTATGAATGATGGGTGAAATTATTAAACAAATGGTGGGGAGAACATAATGTATCAACAACTGGAACAACTCATTACAACGACGAGTAACGAGTTAAATTTAGTCAGCCGCCGTTTTGGGCAACGTGCCGATCTGTCGGTAGAACAGCTTGAAATTTTAAGATTGCTGTACAATTATGAAGTGATGTCACAATACGATTTAACGATGAAAATGAGTAAAGAACAGTCCATTGTGTCACGATGGATCAAGAAATTAAGACAATTGGGATATTTAACGAGTCGTCAATCAGACTCCGATTTAAGATGCAAAGAAATCTTATTGACAGACAAAGCGAGAACACTCATTCTCGAAATCAATGAAGCGAGATATCGTTTGATTGAAGCACGTTGTCAGAGCTTAACAGAAGCGGATGTACAACAATTGAATGTATTGTTAGAGAAATTGACAGCGAAACAAATCTCGCTCTATTAACATAGGGTGTTTTATTACACTAAAGAAAAGTCCTCTACTTAGCACATGATGCTAAATAGAGGACTTTGTTTTGTTATAGAGAAAAGATAGACTTAGAGCTAACGCGATAGGATTATCGGTTCATATATCTTATTTTTTGTACGTATCTACATCGAAGAATTTACCAGCTTCGTCCATGGCATCATACATTTGTTTCATGATTGATGCATTTTGACGTGCCCAGTTCACATCAGTTGCGTATTGATGTGTACCAGGATTATCTGGATTCCAACGCATTTTATAGAGTGTGTTTTGACCGTCTTGGATAAATGATCCTGCGATAAATTGGGCACCGCCAACAATCGCTTTTTTCACTGTATCCCAGCTTTGCGATTTCGCATAGTTGAATCCTGTCGTAATCGCATCATGATCATAGGCACCGATACCGTACATGTTGTAATATTTTTTATTTGAGCCATCTGTGTTACCACCGGTAGCAAGGGTAGATGTACCATTACCAGTTTCTAATAACGCGTGTGAAATAAGGTAAACTTCGTTAAGTCCGTAAGTATTTGCTGCTTCACTAAATGCTTCACCTTGCCCCGCTAAGATACCTTTACCATCTAACAGTTTATTAAGATCATTTACAGCGATATTTTGTGGTTTATCTAGACGTAAGAATTGATATTTTTGCGTTGCGTCATGCGCTAAACCGTCTGTGTCCATCGCTTGTTTAACTTCCGCATAGCTTGCGTCATCCCATGTTCCAGCATTGTGTTGGATTTGAGGATTAGCACCCATTTCAAATTGAAGTGACACAGCTTCATCAAGCGTCATACCGGTTTTGAGGTAATTGATCACTGATTTAGCTAAATCGTCTGATTTGATCCAGACTTTTTTGCCGTTAGAAAGTGTACCGTAATACCATGTTTCACCTTCTACTTTCGCTTTACCGATGATAGAAAATGCTGAGTTGTAATAATCTGCAAGTGATTTACCAGAAGATGCATTTGGTGAAGTATAATATTCACCATCTTTGTTGTTGATGACTAATGTTTTATGGCGTGATGGTTCAGCTTTAGGCGTGTTCGTTTGATTGTTGGAAGATTTATTTTGTTTAAGATCATCACCAGCAATCCAACCTGTTTTGTTATTGACACTACCATATACGTATTCATCGTCGCCGACTTTAACAGCTTTAGACGCTTTAAATTTATAATTTTTATCGCCATCAAGTGGGTCTAGGAGTTGATCTTTAGTACCCATAGGCACACTATAGAGGCCATTATTTTTACGTTTAACTTTGTATTCACCATTTTTAGTTTTTGTTTTACCTAAAGGTCTTGCTTTTACATCTTCAGCTTTAACCCAGCCGATTGGGGTAGGTTGGTTAACATTTTGTAGTAACACGAATGATTCGTTGTTGTATTCAGCTTTTTTAGTTACTTTGTAAGTTTTGTTAGCGATATTGTCTGCTGTTTTGCTTTCTTCATCATAGATTGTTGCATAGATACCATTATTATTTGATTTCACTTGTCCAAGTTGATTTACAGAAGTTGTTTTGACAGTGCTTTGTTTATTCGTATCTTTTTTGCTAGAAGAGTTGTCTTTCTTAGCTGAATCTTTTTTGCTTGAAGATTCTTTTTTGTCGGAAGAGCTGTCTTTCTTAGCTGAATCTTTTTTACTTGAAGATTCTTTTTTGCTAGAAGAGCTGTCTTTTTTGTTTGAATCTTTCTTGCTTGAAGATTCTTTTTTGTCAGAAGAGCTGTCTTTTTTGTTTGAATCTTTCTTGCTTGAAGATTCTTTTTTGTCAGAAGAGCTGTCTTTTTTGTTTGAATCTTTCTTGCTAGAAGATTCTTTTTTGTCAGAAGAGCTGTCTTTTTTGTTTGAATCTTTCTTGCTTGAAGATTCTTTTTTGTCAGAAGAACTGTCTTTTTTGTTTGAATCTTTCTTGCTAGAAGATTCTTTTTTGTCAGATGAGTTGTCTTTTTTGTTTGAGTCTTTCTTACTTGAAGATTCTTTTTTGCTAGAAGAGCTATCTTTCTTAGTTGAATCTTTTTTACTTGAAGATTCTTTTTTGCTAGAAGAGCTGTCTTTCTTAGCTGAATCTTTTTTACTTGAAGATTCTTTTTTGTCAGAAGAACTATCTTTTTTGTTTGAGTCTTTCTTACTTGAAGATTCTTTTTTGTCGGATGAACTATCTTTTTTGCTTGAAGAGTTGTCTTTTTTAGCTGACTCTTTTTTGTCAGATGAGCTAGATTTTGTTTCTTCTTCAGCGGCTTTAGCTGGTGCGTTAGATTTTGTTTCTTCTTCTGCATCTTTGTGTGTTTGAGATGTGTTGTATTTTTTATCTAAAATATCTTCATCTTGGACCCAGCCTAAATCGTTACCTGCATCATTAATGAGATAGAAGACATCGTCATTTAATGTTGCTTTTTTAGATAATTTGTAAGTATTACCACCGATTGTATTGTTTTGTGTTCCAACTTCATCATAAACTGTACTGTATAAACCGTGGTTATCTTTTGCAACAGTACCGATTGCATCAGCAAGTGGGGTAACGGTTAAACCACTAGATTGATTGTCTGTAGTGTTAAAAGGTTTGCTTGGTTTGTCTGCTGGTTTTGGTGTTGTAGAAGAATGAGGTTCTGTACCCCATGGTGCAACTTTACCTTCTTTAATTAAATATTTTTCATTAATTAAGTCATACAATTCATCGTATGAATAATTGTTAGCTTCAAGATAGCCAATCGGATCAGTGTGATCTGTACCACCTAAATGATTTGATACAGCGTTGTGTGTCCAAACTGTACCTTGACCATCATATTCAGCGCTGTCAGGTTCTAATCCGTAATATTGTAAATTAGTGGCTGCATAGTCAGCGTAGTTATTAATTGAACGTGCAAAAGATTCAAAGTCATGTGTATGCACTAGTTCAACGTGAATAAAGCGGTCATTAGCATAAGGACCTGCACCCCAAGCACCGTAATCCGTATTTGCAGTTTCGATAATGTGATCACCATCTACGAAAGCGTGAACGAAGGCTGCATTGTAATTATTTTTCATATAATTGATTTCACTATCAATAGTTGAATTATCATTTGCTGTATCGTGCATGACAATACCTTCAGGATGACCATAGCGGTAACTATTTTTAGGTAGGAAGTCAGCGATACTATTTTCATATTCTGGAACAGGGAAGTTTTGTTGTCGAATATAGTCATTGATAGGTGATTCTACTTGTGGTTCATATTTTGGTAATGAAGATGTTGCTCTTTCATTTGCTTCGCGTGAGCTACCTTGAACTTGTGCTTGACGTGTAGTAGCGACACGTGGAGAAGCACTTCTGTTTAACGTCACAGGAACGTTTTCTTCAGTGTTACCTTGTTGAGATGAAGCGCCTAACGGTGTGGTAGGTTGATTTGATGTTAATGAATGAAGTCGAACTTCATTTGTATTTGGTTCATCGTCCAAGCGATAAGTTGTTACAGCAGATGTTTCAGTTTCATCATTTTCATCTGATTCAACGATGTCGTTATCTGATTGTGCATCGTCAGTTTCAAGTGATGAAGCGTCTTCTTGATCTTCAGATTTTGCTTCTTCATCAGTAGCTTGTTCTTCATCATCTTTTGTTAATTGATTATTGTGTGAGTTGGTGTCGTCTTGATCGTTTTGTTCAGAATTTACTTCAGATGATTCATTCTCATCAGATTCGTCTGATGTTTCTGCTTCATCATTTTCAGCAGAGTTGTCTGTATCATCAGTAGTTTCATTCTTATCAGAATCGTTTATAGCTTCAGATGATTGATCCGCTTCATCATTTTCACTTTCTTGTTGTTGATCTTGCGTATCATTTTGAGTTTCATCTTTATCTTCGTTATCTGAAGGTTGAGTTGCTTCTGTTTGGTCATCTTCTTGACGTTCTGATTTTGCAGTTGATGCTTGTTCCGCTGTTTCTTTGTCAGCTTCGTCATTTTCTATTTCATCTTTTACTGTTGTTTCCTCAGATTCAACTTGATTACGTTTCGTATTTTCTTTTTGATTGTCTGCTGATTCAGAACTTTGCCCATCTTTTTGTTCTTCAACGTCAGTTTCGTATTGTTCAGAAGATTCCTCATCATCTTCTGCTTTGGCCTCTGTTTCTGCTTGAGAAGAACTAGCTTTTGTTACGTCCGCTTCTTCTTGTTTAGTTGCCTGAGATACTTCGTCAGGAGCATCGTCAGTATCATTGGATGTTTCATGATCTGCTTCAGTTGATTCGTTATCTTGTTGTGATGCATCTAGTGCTTCAGAATCCGCTTCGTCTGTATCTAATGTGTTGTTTTCGAAAGAATGAACTTCATCGTCTTGTACAGTTGAATCTTGTTTTTCTTCTGTTGAAGTTTCATCTTTTTGGTATGTATTAAGATTGGCAGCTTGTGCTTCGTCTGCGTCTTCTTGATTATGAGTTGATGTCTCGAACGTTGTTTCGTCATCTGAAACTTGTTGTTCGTCAGTTGTATTGTCATCGTTCTCTGTTTGTTGTTCTAATTCAGTTTCATCAGACGAATCGAGTTCTTCTAAAGTTGCGTCTTCAAGTTCAGTCTCTTCATTTTCTTTCTCAGAAGTTTCAACATCTTGTTCTGTATCCTCTTCTGTTTCTTCTGTAGATTGGAGTTCTTCATCTTGTTGATTTATAGCTTGATCAGTCTCAGGATCTTCATTAGAAGCATCAGCGTCATCTTCAGTTGACGCATCTAATTCATCTAATGCTGCATCGTATTGTAATGACTCATCGTCTGAGTCATCGTTATGTATCATTGAAGGATCTTTGTAAACTTGTGTCCCTGATATATTTGCAGTAGGTTGGCTGACTTCATCTTTGATTTCACCAGCATGTTTTAACGTTTGTTCATCATCGAGTACATTCTTGTTGTCATCTTGCGTTACTTCAGATGCTTCTGCTTGGTGATGCGTAGCTAAAGCTGTCCCTGCTAAAGTAAGTGCAACGATGGAAGGCACTTTATATGAAAACTTTTTCTTCGCCATAAAATTACTCCTTTTTTCTCTATAATCACTCACTATTATATTACGTGAAAAGGCGCTACGAAAGGACTTTACTAGATTGTAATATAAAAGTAATTTAAAAAAAGAATATAATACAGCGTGAATAACGCTCAAGAACCACTATGATGCGCTTCACTTAAATTTTAAAAAATTTGTCAATTTATAATTCTGTAACAATTGAACACGCATTAAAGCGGCTTTTTCATCGTGATATGTTCGATATTTGCTTCGTAAAAAGGGGAACCAGTGACGTGATAACCGAGTCGTTCATAAAATCCTTGAGCGTGACTTTGTGCGTTTAAGATGGCATGTGTATATCCCTCTTTGCGAGCTTGTTCTTCTACAAAACGCATCAATTTAAATCCAAGGCCTTGTCCTCTTTGGTCTGAAGAGATTGCGACACGTTCTACTTTGATCGTTGAATCATTCGTGTAAGGGCGAAAACGAGCACAAGCAATGGCTTTATCTGTTTCGTTATAACCTACAATATGTGTCGCTTCATGTTCATATTCGTCTATTTCTATATCTAATGGCACGTCCTGTTCTTTTACAAAAACGGCTTTACGTACCTCAAAGACATCTTCTAACTGTGCTTTCGTTGTGACAACTTCAAATTTCATAGAGCTAACATCCCCTTAATGTTAAAAATTGATAATTAAAAAAAGCATACCTTACCGACACAGCAATGTCGATAAAATATGCTTTCGAAAGCGATGGTTTATATAGCTTCTTTTCTAATAATCGCTGTATATTGCCAAAAGATTCGCATTTGCGCAATGTTCCAGTTGTTCATTCCCATCGTGTAGCCTGAAGGTCTGAAGATATTCACATCAGTGACTTCTAGTGCTGCTGCGATGAGGTATTGGATAGGGACACTGATGGATTTCATCGTCTCAGTGATACCATTTTGATCATAGACCCATGAAAAGGGAAGTTCTGATTCGAAGACATCGACTTTATCGAAAATTTCAGGTAAAGCGACGATATAACAAGCGCCATCGATGACCGGGTCATTTTCACTTTGAGTGTAATAGAGCCGTAGCGCTTCATAATTTTCTCTGTGTGCATGATTGACATAGAAAAAATCACTTTTAAAGTGGGCCATATCTTTACTATGAATTAACTGTTGTTCTAACACGTTAAAAATTCCATTGATATGATTTAATTTATCATAAGTTTTACGTGACATACGCGTTTATAACTCCTTCCAACAATTAATACGTTTGATTTTGTGTACTTGGTTGTTCATTAAATTGCTGATCACCATTTTGGGTTTGTGGTTCTCCATATTGCTGATCATTTTGAATGGGCTGCTCACCATATTGATTATACTCAGGCGCTGAATCTTGTTGATATCCTGCATCCGTATCGTTATTGGTTTCATAACCGTTACCTTCATCCCCGGTTGATTGCGTGTCATCATTTTCTCCGTCTTGATCTTGTTGATTATCATCTAACAGACTTTCATCAATCGGAGTTAATGGGACGAGGGACCCGTAAAAGTTAATGACACGTGCATTTAAGAATTCGTCTTCGTCCTCAATCTTAGATAACCCTAAGTCATTACGCAACATATTTGATGCTTTCATCAATTGTTCAAGGCTTGGATTATAATAGTAAATGCCATTGAGGTAATCGTCTTCACCTTTGAGCTGGGCACTTTTAATTTCACCATTAGCTTGGAGCACATCTGAAGCGAGTGCCTTAATTTCTTTATAAGTTAGGTTATGGGATGCATTGTCACCTACGATTTCAATCATTCGATCTAGCTTGTCTAAGGAGTCAGTGTTTTGTGCTTTGGCATATAAGGCTTTGAGTAAAGCCATTTGACGTTGTCCTCGTTTCAAATCAGAATCTTGATGTCTTGTACGTGCAACGGCTAAAGCTTGATCGCCGTTTAGTTTCTGATAGCCTTTTTTGACTTTAATTCTACCACTATCATCACTATTCGGTTCATCTAAGTTGTAAGGAACATCAAAGTAAATACCGCCCATTTCATTCACTGTATCCACAAAGGCTTCCATGTTTACTCTCAAATAGTAATCTACCGGTACATTCATGGTTGCTTCGATGGTATTCATTGAGGAGAGGGGACCACCATAGGCATGGGCATGCGTAATTTTGTCGTAATAACCGACTTTAGGAATATAGCTAATTGTATCACGTGGGAAACTAAACATCCGAATTTGATCTTTTTCTGGGTTGAAAGTAGCTAAAATCATCGCATCAGTACGGGATTGTTCTGTGCTTTGACCTTTTTTCTTTCTGACTTCATTTTCATCAATCCCTAAAAATAAGATTGAGATTGGTTCTTTAGACGGATCTACTTGTTGTTTTCTTAGCTGGGATTGGTGATTTGAACTGTCTTTGCTATAAGATTTCTCAAATTCATTTTGCGATGTTTTAAACACGAGTACGCCATAAATTAACGGAATCGCAATAAGGACGAGCGTGAGTAAAATAAGGATATATTTTAAAAATTTATTCATATAAGTTGCTCCTGTAGTCTTATGTCTTTCTAATAATGAATAGAACAGTAAAATAATCAACTTAAGTTGTAGATCATTGAGTAGCTCATTGTGAGTTATCGCACGCATTTTCAACACATTTTGTATCGTTCACAACAGCATTATCACAATACGCTTTACTGCCCTATGAATGTTATTTTTAAATCTTCGAGTGTTTTAGTGTTTCTTCTATAAGCACAAATACTTTATTGTATAATACCTCATTTTAAGTCAAAACATAAGTGTTAAATCCTAATTTTCTAATAAAGAAATTGTTTTGTAGATACGATACTTATTGCTTTTTTAGATTTATAACTTATAAGGTACCAATTCATATCAAAGAAATACAGCTAAAGCCAGCAATACTCAGGACGTATATGATTCAAAAATGATTTATTTTTTATGATAAGCTATAATGAAACATATACATAGAGAGAATACATTGATTTAAAGAGTTGCATGACAGGAGGGAACTTAGTGATGACCGTACAACAATGGTTAGATCATATAGATGAAAGTTTAGTAAAATCATTTTACGAAGCTCAAGATGAAACAGAACGTAAAGCAGGCTTTGAAGAAACATTATCATTTGGCACGGCTGGTATTAGAAGTACATTTGGCTTAGGACCTGGTCGTTTAAATGCTTTCACGATTAGAAAGGTCGCCTATGGTTTAGCTCAATATTTAACTGAACAGCATGATCACCCGTCTATCGTTATCCATTTTGATACGCGTTTGTTATCCCAAGACTTTGCAGAAGAGATGGCTGGTGTGCTTGCACGTTTAGGCGTTAAAGTGACGATTGCAGACAGATATAAATCTACACCTGAACTTTCTTTTGCGGTCAGACATTTACAAACTGATGCGGGTGTCATGATTACTGCAAGTCATAATCCAAAAAACTATAATGGCATCAAAGTTTATGACCACACAGGTGGACAATTATTACCTGAACCTTCAGAAGCGCTCAGCCAATTCATCAATGCGATTGAAGATCCTTTAGAGATTGAAGGTGCTGATTTTAATCAGTATGTCGAAGCGGGGCAAATTGAATATATGTCTTCTTCTGTAACTGAAGCGTATAAAGATCAAGTGAAGCAACTTGTAGGTGAAATGGATGAAGTGCAAGCGCAAGTTATTTTAACAAGTTTACACGGAACTAGCTTACCGATACTATCAGATATTTTGCTCGAACTAGGATATGATGCATTTACCATTGAACGTGAACAATCTCAACCTGATGGACAGTTCCCAACAATTGCACGGGCTAATCCAGAAGATCCAGATGCGTTTGAACGTGCGTTACAGTTAGCAGAACAACAAGATGCTGAGCTCGCTATTGCAACAGATCCAGATGCTGATCGTTTCGGCTTTGTGGAACGCTATGGTCCTAATGCTTATCGTTACTTTAATGGAAATGAAATTGGACTTTTACTCATGAAATTAAGATTTCAAGCGTTGAGCAACGATCACGGACCATTGTATATAGTTAAATCTGTCGTTACAGGTGCATTGTCAGAAGCACTCGCTAAATCAATGGATGTTGAAGTCGTCAACGTATTAACTGGTTTCAAATATATTTCTAATGTCATCGAGTCTAGAAAAGATTCCGATCAAACCCTACTACTTGGGTTTGAAGAGAGTCATGGATATTTAACTGAACCATTTACGAGAGACAAAGATGCGATTCAAGTCGTACCGCTCATCATTAAATTTAAAAATATGTTAAAAGCGAACGGACTGACATTTAAAGATGCATTAGAAGATATTTACCAAACGTTAGGTCGTTACAAAGATCAAACTGTTTCTCCAACTTTTGAAGGTGCTGGTGGCTCTGAAAAAATGGATCAAATTATGAAACAATTTAGATCTTATACAGGAAACGATATATGTGGGTTAACGATGTTGACTAAAGAAGACTATCTCACTGGAGAACTTACGCATATAGAAGATCAAAGCGTAGAAACGTTGGATTACCCAACGACGAACCTAATTCGTTTTACGTTTAACGAAGGTTTTATCGCAATTCGTCCTTCGGGTACTGAACCGAAATTGAAATTATATTTCTCACTCGCAGTAGACGATTTAGACGACATTGTGAATTGCTTTAACGATACATTTATGGAATAAAGAATGATGTTACTAAAATAGAATAATGAGGCACAACAATGAGCAGATTCAAGAATCAACCACTTATAGGTGTTTGTATAGTGGTCAGCATGCTTTTTTGTGGAAGTTGTAATTCATCACAACATGAAGTCGCAGAAAAGTCATACAGTAGTGCAGCCAAACCTGAGCACCTATCAGAACTACAAACGAATGAAATTCCCACGTTACTAACAGTTGAAAATGACAGTGACCCACTTTTGAGTCAAATCAATCACTACTTATCTCAACTTCAGTTTAATGGGGCAGCTGCGATTTATCATCAAGGCAAACTTATTTTTAATAAAGGCTACGGGATAAGAGATTTTTCAACCGGTGAAGCAAATGATGCTAATTCTATGTTTTTGATTGGTTCAGCACAAAAATTCACCACCGGTTTAATCTTGAAACAACTCGAGCTAGAACACAAAATCGATATCAATGATGCTGTGACCAAATATTTACCTGAATTTCAAATGCCGAAGCCACTCAAATTAAAGCACCTCATGCTACATAGTGGTGGTCTTTTGCCATTTAAACCAAATGAATTCAATCACAGCTTAGCTGATGCGGTAGAGACGATTCGAAATAACGGTATGGATGTAAGACAATCTGGCCGGTTCTATTATAGTGATGCGAACTATTTGGTATTATCGCGAATTATTGAAATTGTTACGAACCAGTCTTTTGCAGAAAATTTCAATACACGTATTAAAGCACCATTCAAGTTAACGACAACCGCATTTTTTAATGATCCAGATTATCAAACACGAATGGCAAAGGGATATTATGATCATTATCGCATTATCACTCAAGCATTTCCGATAGGGCAAGATGCTTACTATGGTGCAGGGAATTTATATATGACCCCTTTAGATATGGGTAAGTTATTTACTGCATTCCAACAGTACAAAATCTTTTCACCCCAAGTCACCGAAGAGATGTTGCATTCTATTAAAACGAAGGCTTATCCATTTAATTACAGGTATGGTTTCTATAGTTATCCCGTGAAGAATCGTTTACATGGTGCGTTTTATCGGAATGTGTTTACGGTGTATGCGAATGAGGAATATACAGTGGTTCTTGGTTCAAATTATGAACCTACTCAAACCAATAACGAAGCAAAGGTTAGACATATATTCCACCATATTCTCAAACAACCCGTATAATAGAAAAAACGAATATTTAAATTTTATAAATATAAAACAGAGTTGATTGAACATGTGTATCACGTGAATCACTATTAACGTGAAACATGAAAGAGATAGGTATTCTCCTTTCTCATCAAACGACTCTGTTTTTTTGTGCTTTTGGACTAAAGAAATGAGTAAAAGTTGTTATGAGGTAAGCGGTTACATGACTGATATAAAAATGTTTAAGAATTAATGCAAATTTTTAGAAAATGAATTGACTAACTGTTATGAAAGCGGTATATTTTTATTGTAAACAAAATCGAACAATTTCGAACATGCAATGAGGGGTGACACAATTCCAATCAATTCATTTCATCACAAGGTAGGATGACATAATGCAATACGACAACTGAGCATACTAGGAGGTTTCAACAATGAGTAAAGAAGATAATATGATGGCTGGTTTCACAATTGTAGCCATTGCAGGAGATGCGCGACGTGAAGTAATGGCTGCGATGCAAGCAGCAAAAGATAAATCATTTGATCAAGCACGTGAATACATACGTGTCGCAAATGAATATATCACTGAAGCACATAAGGAACAAACACAAATTTTAGCACAAGAAGCAAGTGGCGAATCATCGGATCTCAGCTTTATCATGGTGCATGGTCAAGACCATTTAATGACGACAATGGCACTCAGAGATGCTGCGAACTATATCATTGATTTATACGAACAACTTGATCAATTTACTAACTAAGAGTAGGTGACACCATGAACAAGATCATAAAAGCTATTGAACGAATGAAACCATTTTTTGAAAAGATTGCTTCTAATCCATATTTAGCAGCAATTCGTGATGGTTTCGTGGCATTAATGCCAGTAATTCTCTTTTCATCTTTATTTATTTTGGTGGCTTATGTACCTAACGTTTGGGGCTTCCATTGGCCTAAACACATCGAAGAAACCATCATGAAAGTGTACACGTTTACGATGGGTATGTTAGCCGTCTTTATGGCAGGTACAGTGACGAAATCACTGACCGATAATAAGAACTTAAAAATGCCGAAGACGAACCAAATCAATGTGATTTCAACATTCGTAGCAGCTGAATCATCTTTATTTATCTTAGCGATGAATCCTGCTAAAGATGGTGCAATTAACATTGATATGTTTGGTACAAAGGGCTTAATCGCAGCATTCTTAGTCGCATTTATTGTACCGAATATTTATAAGTTCTGTATTTCTCGTAACATCACCATTAAAATGCCGCCTCAAGTGCCAGGTAACATTTCACAAGCTTTTAAAGATATGATTCCCTTTGCGCTGTCGCTTTCATTTTTCTGGATTTTAGATATTTTGGTTAGAAATCTCTTACATGCCAACGTAGCTGAGTTAGTAACGAAATTACTTTCTCCATTGTTTACAGCTGCGAATGGTTACCTTGGATTTGCGGTGATCTTTGGCTTTATGGCTTTCTTCTGGTTCATTGGCGTACATGGTCCTTCAGTTGTAGGCCCAGCTGTTATTGCGATTATGTATAATAACCAAGTAGAAAACTTGAAGCTCTTCCGTAGTGGGGAACATGCTCAATATGCCCTTACTCAATCCACACAAGACTTTGTTGCATTGATGGGTGGTACAGGTGCCACTTTACTAGTACCGTATTTGTTCATGTTTTTATGTAGATCTAAAGAATTGAAAGCCGTTGGTAAAGCTTCGTTCATTCCGACGACATTTGCCGTGAATGAACCCCTACTCTTCGGTGCACCGATCATCTTGAATCCGGTATTCATGGTGCCATTTATTATTTCACCAATTATTAATTCATGGGTGCTTAAATTCTTTGTTGACCACTTAGGTATGAACGGATTTATGCACTTCTTACCATGGCCTACACCAGGTCCAATAGGTATCTATATGGCTTCCAACTTCGCGACGTTATCACTTGTACTCATCGCAGTATTACTCGTGATAGACTTTACGATTTGGTTCCCATTTGTAAAAGCCTATGACAAATTAAAATTAGACGAAGAACGTGCAGATTTAGCAGTTGCAGCGGCAGCTACAGCTACAGCAGCACCAAGTTCTAACATGGCAACAGATTTACCTGAAGCAGGAGTGAGCACATCAGATTCAGCAGCCACTACAACACCAGCAGCGGTTGCACAACCAGAAGATGATGAACCATTTGTAGATACATCTCGTGACCATACGAATGTGCTCGTTGTATGTGCGGGTGGCGGTACAAGTGGTATCTTAGCAAACAGTTTAAATAAAACAGCGAAAGAAAAAGGTGTCGCACTCGAAGCAACTGCACGTGCCTATGGTCAAGATATGGATCTGATCAAAGATATGGATATCGTTATTCTCGCACCTCAAATGGATGCGATGAAAGGCGAAATGAAGAAATTCACTGATAAATATGGTGCGGTACTCATGCCGACAACAGGTAGACAATATATTGGGTTAACTCGTGATGGAGAAGGCGCAATGAAACTCATTTTTGAAAAATTAAAAGAGCACGATGCACAATAATTAGAAATGAAAGAAAGTAAGTAATTCAATATGTCGCAATATTAAATGATGAAGGTATAAAGTAAATCATTCGTAAGTTAAATTGCAAAAGATAACTGAAAAAATTGGATACAGCTTAAATGTGTTTAATGGAGCTATATAAATATAGGAAAGGAAAAGCTACAAGTCGTAAACACACATTATTTTGAGCACAACATATAACTTCATCTTTGAATAATGGATTTGTAGTAGATATCATCTTATGACACAATTACCAAAAGATTTTGTATTAGGAGCAGCCACTGCAGCTTATCAAGTAGAGGGTGCTAGTACAGAAGACGGAAAAGGCCGCGTAAGTTGGGACGCATTTTTAGAAAAGCAAGGGCGCTTTAGCCCAGACCCTGCAAGTGATTTTTATCATCGTTATGAAGAAGATATTAAACTCGCTTCAGAATATGGAGTAAAAGCCCTCCGTATTTCGATAGCCTGGTCGCGCATTATTCCAGATGGTACAGGTGACATAAACGAAAAAGGAATTGAATATTATAGAAACGTATTAGAAACATGTCATAAATATCATGTGGAACCTTACGTGACATTACATCACTTTGATACACCAGAGCCTTTACATTTTGCCGGAGATTGGTCGAATAAAGATCAGATTGACGCATTTGCACGCTTTGCTGAAATCGTTTTTGAGCAGTATCATGATCTCGTGAAATATTGGGTGACGATTAACGAACCGATTGCCTATGTATTAGGGCAGTATATTACAGGTGCTTTTCCTCCAGGTGAAAAGTACAATACGTTGAAATGTTTACAAGCGCAACACAATCAACTCGTGGCACATAGTCGAGTGGTTAACTTGTTTAAGGAAAAGGGCTATGAAGGTGAAATTGGTCTGGTTCATGCGTTAACGCAATTCTACAGTATCGACGACAAGTTAGAAAACCAAATCGCGACATATAAACATGATATTTTTATGAATGGCTTTTTACTAGATGGCACTTTTTTAGGCCATTATAGTTTAGAAAAGCTAAGCACAGTACAACAAATACTTGGAGATCAATTTAGTAACTTAGAAATGAAACAGGATGAGCTCGCAGAAATGGGCAAAGCGAGCCAACAATTAGACTTTATCGGTATCAACTATTACCAAAGTAACTGGATTAAAGCCCACAATGAGGAAAGCTTGATTCATCATAATGGTACTGGGGAAAAAGGAACAGCGATTTTCCGTGTGAAAGGCATTGGAGAAGTCGCTAAAAATGAAGCGATTCCGCGTAATGATTGGGATTGGTACATTTATCCTGAAGGCCTTAGAGATATGATGATTCGCATCAAAGAAGATCATCCTAACTATAATAAAATCTACATTACAGAGAATGGTTTAGGGTACAAAGATGTGCTTGAAAGCGATGGCTCTGTACATGATAAAGCACGCATTGATTATGTCAAAGGCCATATAGAAGCGGTCGAAGAAGCTTATGTAAAACACGATGTTAATGTGAAAGGCTACTTCATTTGGTCATTACAAGATATGTTTAGTTGGTCTAACGGTTACAACAAACGCTATGGTTTATTCTATATCGATTTTGAAACACAAAAACGATATGTGAAAGATAGCGCGTATTGGTACAAGAAATTATCAGAAGCTATCGATCAGCAAGAATAAGTATAAGTCTTTTAAAAATGATAGATTCACTATATGTTCAGCAACTTTATCCTAACACGTGGGGTGAAGTTGCTGTTTTATTAGAGATTGTTTGTGTTAGTCATTGCGAAATACAGTCAGTCATCTTATTATAAATAGTAAGAAAATTGAGAAAACGACGAGGACAGATTATGAAAAACTTTGATATATCTACATCTAACATTTATAAATTATTATATGGTAGGGTACTTACGAATATTGGTGATAGTATCATACTTATCTCACTCACCTGGTATGTCGCAACCCAATATCATAATACATTTTATTTAGGTTTGATCGGTGTCATCGTCGGGATAATAGATATATTAATGATTTTTATAGGCCCTATACTCGATCGATATAACACGGTCAAAATTTTATATTTCAGTACATTCCTTCAAATTATCATTGTTATAGGTATGACGTTGTTATTTTATTTTAATATTGTTCATTTGATAGGATTATTTTTGTTATTAAGTGTTTCTCTAGTCTGTTCTTCTGTTATTTATCCTGCTGAAAATGTGCTCATACCTAAAATTTCTAAAAGTAAAGAAGAAATAATGAAACATAATTCACTGTTTCAAGTTACCTATAAAGGGATGGATATTGTACTAGATGGCATGGTAGGGGTCATATTGAGTGTGCTCATGATACAGACGTTGTTTACTATTAATATTGCCATCTTTGTCGTCGCATTTTTTATGTTTAAACTGTTGAAACTTAAATCAACTAACGTTAATCAAGATGATCAAAAGAATAAGCCCAATCCTACTTTCTTTGAAGACTATATCCAAGATTTAAAGGATGGTTTACATTATGTAGCTCATAAAACCATTTTAAAATTATTAATTCCTTTATCCATCGTTAACTTCGCAATTTCTGCAGTTGCTGTCGTTTATCCCAAAATGGCTGTGGCTCAAGGTCATGATAGTATTAATTATGGTCTTATGTTATTTATTAATGGTTTAGGTATGATTGTCGGATTTTTAATAGGACCGACAATTATTAAAAGATTAAATTTCAGTCACTTACTGTTTGTGAATTTTGTGTGTTTAGGATTAGTTTGGTTAGTTATTTTTGTGATCAGTCCGAACTATTTTCTCGTTACCTTGAGTTTATTGTTCATATCCAACCTATTCATTGGCATAATTAACTTAACATTTATTAATGCTTTCCAAATACTACCGCCTGAACATATGCTGGGAAGGGTAGCAACGACGAATGAGACTTTACTGAGCTTATTAATGCCGTTGGGTGCTTTCATTGGCGGCATATTACCGAATCTTTTTGAAACGATTAATGTGAATTTTATACTCCTGAGTTTAATGAGTATCGTGATTGCAATATTTTATTTATTAGATAAAGATATGAGACAAATTAAATCCCTCAATCATATGGAAATAGAATCATAAATCAAATAGCTACCGAAGCATAAAATATTAAAAGTGATGATTACCCGATTAAGGTTGAGTAATCATCACTTTTTTATTAGGAGGTTTATAGATTGTTTAATTAGTTTAATTCAATAGGTGTCGCTGTTGTTTTTAATATTTCGTTAAGTGTTTCAATATTCGATTTTCCTTGTGTATTGAACCATTCTGTCACAGCTTCTGGTCCTTCAGAGAAATGAAGTGTCGCATCTTTCCATGTTGCACGACCGCATAATACACCATTAAACGTAGAACCTGCTTCTTTGGCGAAACGTAACGTTTCTTGGAACAATTCTGCAGTGACACCCGCGCTTAAGTAAATGTAAGGTAATGATGTCGAAGCGGCTTGGTCTTTGAAATATTGTGCGGCTTCTGCTTTGCTGTAAAGTACTTCTTCGCCATACCCTTCGACAAAGTTCATGTTAACAGGGACTTCGACTTTCAATACATCTACATTAAAACGTGGATCTGAATAGGTGCGCATTGCTTCAATAACTTTGTGTGGCTTCACTTTCGCATATTCACTAGATGAAGCATCAGCAATATTCGCATCATAAGATACAAGCTCTAAAAACAGAGGAATCTCTTCAGCAAGACATTCACTCCCTACACGCTCTACGAATGCTTCTTTTTGTTTATTGATAGTCTCATCCTCGTCAACATCTACATAGACAAGTAACTTAATTGCATCTGCACCTTTTGCTTTTAATTGTTTGACTGACCAGGTATCAAGTAAATCTGGTAAACGACCTGTTTGTGTGGTATCGTATCCTGTTTTTTCATAAGCGAGGAGTAAACCACAAGAAGCATCGCGTTGTTCAGAAGCAGGGAGTCCATATTCTGGGTCTAATAGAATACTTGAGGCATAAGGTGTTAAGTTTTGCGAAACCTGTGTCTTAAATTGTTCAATATCTGCCACTGAGGCATCTTCACCAAGTAACTTACGTAATGCACCACGTTGGTCGATTGCGAGTGCTGCAATATAACCATCGTCGTTTAATAGGGGTTCGATTGTTTTAGTCATGTTGTTGTGCCACCTTTGTACAATTAATTTGTGATAAAACGTGTTGATAATTTGTGAGATCGATATAACCAGTGCGGTGTTCCATTGCATTACAAACACCGGCAGCCATCGCATATTTTGTTGCTTCTACAGATGATTGAGTTTGTGCTAAACCATAACAGAAACCAGCGACTGAGCTATCGCCTGAACCGACTGGGTTCACTACTTTAATCTTTGGAATAGTATATTGATAGCATGTTTCCTTTGTGCGAAGTACAGCACCTTCAGCACCTTGGGACAACAATATATTTGGAATGTGTGCAAGGTGAGATGCCGTTAAAATTTCTCTAACGTCCTTAGATGCATTATCATTAACGAGCATGGCTAGCTCTTCACTGTTTGGTTTAATTAAATAGGGTGGACAGTGTTGAGAATGCAAAATAGCATTTTTTAATGCTTCACCAGAAGTGTCCAAACATACTTTTTCTGAGCTTCATGTGCAATTTCTAATAAACGGACATAGTACATTGTGTCGAAACCTTTAGGTAAGCTACCAGAAATCGTGATGAAGTCGTAATCAGTGATTAATTTTGCGAAATGTTCTAAAAACTGTTGTGGCATCTCTGTAGGGTGTGTCGCACCAGATTCTAATATTTCTGTTTGACTGTGATCACTGTTGATTGCGATACATAAACGTGTTTCGACCGGAGAAGAGATAAATTGATGATCCATGTTGGAACGATCTAAATCCGCTTTAAGCCATTCACCAAAATGGCCTCCTACAATCCCTGTACAACTAACATTCAAATTTAATAGATGTGCCACTCTAGCAACGTTTAAACCTTTTCCTCCTGCTGATTTAAAAGATTGTTCCGTACGTTGTACTTTATCTATTTGAAAATCGGGGATAGGGTAATTAATATCGATCGCTGGATTCAGTGTTACAGTTAATAACTTATGAGACATTAGTCTGTGTACTCTCCGTTATCCCACTTCGTTAAATAAGATTTGAACATGTCATTATCGTAATGTACATCTTCTGCTTTCAATGTATCGTTCATCGCTTCAATCAATTTATCCTTTTCTGGTGTTGCTTCGTATTCTGTTGAAAGGAATGTTTCGATGATATTAATGATTAAATCATAACCTGTCACTTTTCCTCCAACTGCAATCACATTACAGTCATATTCTGTACGCGCTAATCGTGCACTTGTCGCATCACGTACGAGGGCTACACGCGCACCAGGTACTTTATTTGCTGAGACACTAATTCCTACACCTGTGCCACAGAGGACGATGCCATAGTCAGCTTCTTTATTGACGACACTTTGTGCAGCTAATGTGCCATAGATAGGATAATGTGTACGGTGAAAGTCATAGGTACCATGGTCGATCACTTCATGACCTAAATTTTTAAGATACGTAACGATATTCATTTTGATGTCTGTAACGATATGGTCACAACCAATTGCTATTTTCATGCTGATTCCTCCATTAACATAAGTGATTTAACATATCGATGCGAATTTGGTGACGACCACCATCGTATGTTGCTTGTAAAAATGTACGTACGCAATTAAGTGCAACCAGTATACCTACAGTTTCACTACCTAATGTAATGACATTCGTATTGTTGTGACGGCATGTCATTTTCGCAGATTGTTCGTCTGAAATCATCGCACAGATAATATTTTTATACTTATTAGCTAAAATAAACGGTGCGATACTATAGCGATCGATAATGATCCCTTTACTGCCTGAATGTGCAGCCACGCGTTCTGTTAAAGCACGTGTGATTTCTGTGATATCATCTGAAGGTTGTTCAATTGCGAGATCAATCACCTCATAATCATGTGCTGTTAAATCATCAATAATGCGTTGTTTTAACGTCTGTGATGCTTGGTCTGAATGAATAAAAATAGACATGGGTGCCTACTGTTCGAAAATGTTTTTTTTGTGCTATTTAAACTATACACATTTTCATTTTGCCTGTCAATTTACTACGTGTATATCTACAAGAAAGTCATGTAGTTGTGTCAATATTACGAAATTTAATGAAGAAAAAGGAGAAGGAGGTCAAAATCAGATGGATAAAAACGTTTGAAATAGCTCAACAAAGCAAAAAATACTGAGAACACATGTTGATGAATGTGCTCTCAGTATTATGAATTTAATATATTTTCGTATAGTCGCTATAACTTTCGTATACAGAAGAATCTAGTGCATCATCCGTGATAATACCTGTAAGCTGTGCAATATCATAGAATTCGATGAATGCCCGGATGTTAAATTTAGACTGATCTGCAGTGATATATTTTTCTTTGGATTGGTCTAAAATGATTTTATTTGCTTGTGCTTCCTCTTCATTTGCGGTACTGACATATTGATTGTAGATACCATTTGCGCCGATAAAGCATTTATCGATATTCAAGCGCTCTAATACTGCGTTGGCTAGTACGCCGACAAACGTTCCTGTCTTCGTTCGATAACGTCCACCTACGAGCACGACATCAATATGATCATGATGGGTATACTGTTGGAAAATATGTAGCGAATTAGTGATGATATGTAAAGATTTATCGTTTAAATATGGATATAATGATTCATTTGTCGTACCTGAACCGATAAAGACTGTATCACCATCTTGTATCAATGCACTTGCTTTTTGCGCTATTTCAGATTTAGACGCACTTTGTAAGGCTTTCTTTTCATCGTTGGCTAATTCGTTATAGTATTGCTCAGGTAATACTGCGCCTCCGTGTACACGAATGAGCTGTTTGTGATTTTCCAATTCTTTCAAATCTCTTCTGACGGTCATCTGAGCGACATCCATTTCTTCAGATAGCGCATTAACTGATACCGTTCCCGCTGATTTTAACTTGTCTAGTATAATTTGATGTCTCGCTTCTTTAATATTCATAACTTCACTACCTAAATCTATCTCAAATTTTCTTTATTATAACATAACAAAAAATATTAAGTTAGGAACGTAATTAGAAAATATAAATAACTCTATTTAGCACCGCTTATGAATCGTTCACAATATATTTTTAGTAATGGTGCTCACAAAAATAGTAGAGGGGAGATAAGTAAAAAGATAAATAAAATGGGGGATGTTAAACGAAATATAGCAAATAAAAAAAGCTTCTCCGAAGAGAAGCTTTTCCCAAAAATGGGTGCCTTACATATGGCTTCCGTGTCCACCTTGCATTACCCAATAAGTACCGACAACGATAACTAATGTGATGATAATTGCAAAGAGAACTTTGAACCCTTGTAGATTTCCGTCTTTACCTTCAGTTAAGTGCATGAACATAAGTAATTGAACTGCAGCTTGGATGAAAGCAAATCCGAAAATAATTGTAATCTTAGTATTTAAAGGCATTGATGTGTATAGAGTTACGAACACGGCCAAAATTGTAAGTACGATCGAAGCGATAAAACCTACTGTGTGTTTTAATATAGTATTCATCCGCTATACACCATCCCTATCATATATACGGCAGTGAAGATGAAGATCCAAACAACATCTAAGAAGTGCCAGTATAAACTTACTATAAATAATTTTGGAGCATTGTCTTTATTCAAGCCGCGCATTGCAACTTGGATAAGTAAACCAATAATCCAAACAATACCCAAGGAAACGTGGGCACCGTGTGTTCCTAACAAGATGAAGAAACTTGACCAATAAGAACCAATGGTTGGATTAACTCCTTCAGAGGCATAGTGTGCGAACTCATAAATTTCGAATCCGACGAACACAACACCTAATAGCACTGTGATAATCATCCAAAGCATCATTTTGCTTTGAGCTTCTTTACGCATGTAGTAAATTGCAATACCACATGTGTAAGAACTGATTAATAATGCAAACGTCATTATTAATACAAGGGGTAGTTCGAAGAGATCAGTAGTTAATTTACCACCATAACTACCACCGTGTTGTAACGTTAAAAGAGCTGCAAATAACGTACCAAATAATGAGAATTCAGCTGTAAGGAAAACCCAGAAGCCAAGTTTATTCAAATTACCTTCGTGCGTACGTGAATCAATAGTGTTCACCTCATGACTCATAACTTACAGCCTCCTTTTCTTTCATACGTTCTTCACGTAAACGTTTTTCATTTTCAGCCACTTCACTAGCTGGAATATGATAACCGTGATCGACTTGGAAACTTCTATAAAGCATAGTGCCAAAGATACCGATGAGACAAAGGATTGCTGGAATCAATGTTTCAAAGATAAGGAAGAAGCCGCCGATTGTCATAAAGATACCCATCCAGAGACCAACTGTTGTGTTGTTTGGCATGTGAATATCTTTATAGTTGTGGTTGTCTAAGTAGTGACGACCATGTTCTTTAAGATTTACGAATGTATCATAATCATTCCAATAAGGTGTGATGGCAAAGTTGTATTTAGGTGGAATAGCTGATGCTGTTGACCATTCTAAAGTACGTCCTAAACCATACCAGTTATCACCAGTTGCTTCACGTGGTGATGTGAAATGACTGTAAACAATACTTACGACTAAGAATAAGAAGCCTAAAGCCATTAGTAATGCACCGACAGTTGAAATGACGTTTAATAACCACCAACCATCTTCAGGCATGTAAGTGTATAAACGACGTGGCATACCATCTAATCCGAGTACGAATTGTGGTAAGAAACAAACGTTGAATCCGATCATGAATAACCAGAAGCACCATTTGTTTAACGTTTCGTTTAGTTTGTATCCCATCATCTTAGGATACCAGAAGATTAAACCACCGAGACAGGCAAATACAACACCTGTTACTAACGTGTAGTGGAAGTGGGCCACTAAGAAGTATGTGTTGTGATATTGATAGTCAGCTGCTGCCATCGCTAACATAACACCGGTAACCCCACCTAATAGGAAGTTAGGGATGAACGCGAGTGCGAACAGCATCGGTGATTCGAAGGATATTCGACCTTGGAATAGGGTGAATAACCAGTTGAACAATTTAACACCGGTTGGAATACCGATCATCATTGTTGTAATTGAGAAGAATGAGTTGATTAATGCACCATTACCCATAGTGAAGAAATGGTGAACCCATACTAAGAAACTTAAGAATGCAATACCTGCAGTGGCCCAGATCATACTCTTATGACCAAATAAGCGTTTACGGGCGAATGTAGGTATGATTTCTGAGTAAATACCGAATGCTGGTAGGATAACGATGTACACTTCAGGGTGCCCCCAAACCCAGAAGAAGTTAGCCCATAACATCGGCATACCGCCATTTGCTACTGTGAAGAACGCAGTGTCAAATATTCTGTCTGCTGTGAATAATGCTAATGCTACAGTAAATGGTGGGAAAGCCAAGATAACGATTAATGAAGTGATAAATGTTGTCACTGTAAACATTGGCATTTCCATAAATTTCATTGTAGGTGTCTTACATCTAAGTATAGTTACAAAGAAGTTGATACCCGTCATCAGACTTCCGAATCCCGAAATCTGAATCGCAATTAAGTAATAGTTAACACCTGGACCAGGACTAAATTCACCGGCTAGCGGTGCATAGTTTGTCCAACCTGCTGCTGGTGAACCACCAACGATAAATGATAGGTTGAATAACACCATACCTGCGAAGAACAACCAGAAACTAACGTTATTCAATACAGGGAAGGCTACATCGCGTGCACCAATTTGTAATGGGATAACGATGTTCCATAGTCCGAAGATAAATGGCATCGCCATGAAGATAATCATGATAACACCGTGTGTACTGAATATTTCGTTATAGTGGTTAGCTTCGAGGAATTTATTATCTGGAATTGTTAATTGAGTACGAATTAATAACGCATCAATACCACCACGTACAAACATAAGTACGGCACAGATTAAATACATTAAGCCGATTTTTTTATGGTCGATGGATGTGAACCATTCTTTAAACAAGTATTTCCATAATTTGAAATAAGTTACTAATGCGATAATACCGATAACTAAGAATGGGGCACCGATTTGTGCTGCCGTGATCATCCAGTTACCATGTACTATCAATTGGTCCCATGGAAAATTCATTAATGTCCACCTCCATGTTCATGTTCATGTTCATTGTCTTTTTTCTCTAATTCAGATGCTTTTTCATCTTTAGCACCTTCAGAGATTTTTTCCATTTCATCCATATTGTGAGACTCTTCATCTTTGAGTTCATCACTATATGGTTCGTTGTTGCCTAAGATTACCGGTGTCATACCGTGACGTTCGTAGTTTGGATTTGTAACTTGAACCTTACGCGCTGGTTTGTCCGGTTTATCTAAAATGTCTTCGGTCATTTCTTCAGGTGTGCTAAAGTTTGGATCTTTTTGTTCATAGTTGTAACGATCGTAAGCATGGAAGATATACTCTGGATCAGCTGCTGGATCAACGAATGCCATGTGTGTACCACTGAATGTTAGATTTTCGTTTTCAGTTGTAGGTAACACTTGTTTGTCAAAAGTATCTTGTGTAAGTACTTTTTTACTTTTGGCATCTTGTACCCAATCATCGAACTCACTTTGGCTAACGGAATGAACATCAAATGTTTGGCGAGCAAATCCTTCACCGTTGAAGTTTGAGTTACGTCCTCGGAACGTACCTTCTTGATCAGCGGTTAAAGTCCAGTCCATTGTCATACCAGTCATTGCATATTTCTGACCACCCAATTGTGGAATCCAGAAACTTGTCATCATGTCCATAGATTGGAGTTTGAAGACAACTGGTCTATCTTTAGGAATGGTTAAGTGATTTACGGTTTCAATTTTTTGTTCTGGATATGCAAAGAACCATTTATACCCAGCACTTGTAGCGTAAATCGTAATAGGATCTTCGCTCTTCTCTGGTGTTTCTTCATATAGATATAATGATTTAACTGTTGGAATAGCTAAAGCAATAACTATAAGAATCGGAACAATAAACCAGATTGTTTCGATTAAACCATTGTGGTGCATCTTACCAGATTCTTTTGTATTACCGAGTCTGTATTTGACAAGGAATACTGCGAATAAGATAAGCACTACAGCACAAATAACAAGCATGAAGATAATTGAATAGATAATCAAAAATCTTGAGTCGCTTGCTACTGGCCCTTTTGGATTTAATACTTCTACGTTGGAACAACCACTAAGCAAAGCGACTGAGCCAAACAATAGAAGCAAAGACTTAAATTTTGACACTTTTTTGACCTCCTAATACTACAATTGTAGGGCTTAACACTAATTTTAAGTTATTACTGAATATTTACAAGTGGTTACGGTAAAAAAATTCTTGTAAAATTTAATTAAGCCCAACAGACGCAAGGTCTGGCGGGCGTTCGACCATTTATTAAAATTATGTGTACATTTTGTGAAAAATGATATATTTAATGATAATGGTCTAAAACCACTTAAAATTAGCGAGAACCGTTATCAATTAGGACGCTTCACCTTATTGACAGTTAAATTTTAAACGAACAAATGTACCGCGTCAAATAGGTGAGAAGGTGACAAAATAAAAAAATCACAATCAAACGGTTACATCGAACACGTCTAATTGTGATGAATAAATATGTATCATATGTATAAATTGAAAGAAACAGGTGTTATTTCACTTCAATATAACGTACTGTTTTTTCAACAGCACCTTCTGAATCTTCAACTTGGTACTCAATTTTATATTTGCCTACTTTATTCGTATCAACGTTACCTTCTACGGTAATTTTATCCGTGAGGTCGCCGTCTTCTTTGTCGTAAGCACTCACACCTTTAAGCAAGTTATAGTCAGCACCTTTATTGATGACAGTGTCTCTTACGCCTTTAATTTGAGGAATAGAATTATCTGTTGCCTCTGCACTGAGGTTCGGTGAAACAAGTGTGGCAGACACACCAATCGCTGATAATGACTGGATTAATTTGTTCATAGTTTAAACCTCCGTAAACACGTCGTTTGTTAATTTAACTATACTATAATTTACTGTGCTTGAAAATACATCATACTATAGTCTTAATATGAAAAATTTCCTCAAATCCTTGTCATTTGTGAGTTAGTGAATATATTGTGAATTATTTAAAAAGTTCTTTAATTTAGCATAAAAAAGCACTATGATTAAGGTGAACTTATAAGTTATAGGGAGTGATCTTACATGTTAACAGAACAAGAGAAGGGAATCATCAAAGAAACGGTTCCAGTACTTCAAGAAAAAGGAACTGATATTACATCTTATTTTTACAATAGAATGTTTAATCAGCATCCAGAACTCAGAAATATGTTCAATCAGACAAACCAAAAACAAGGTCTACAATCTACGGCATTAGCACAATCAGTTTTAGCTGCTGCAATGAATATTGATGATTTAACAAATATTCTTCCAGTAGTAAAAGAAATCGGGCATAAACATTGTGCATTGCAAGTACCAGCAGCAGGTTATGACATTGTTGGTGAAAATTTATTAGCAGCTATTGAAAATGTACTAGGATTGGAATCTGATGACCCAATTCTTCAAACATGGGCAAAAGCATACGGGGAAATTGCAGACGTATTTATTCAAGTAGAAAAAGACATTTACAACGAAATGGCATGGGAAGATTTCCAACCCTTCACTATTTCTAAAATTGAAACGATTTCATCAGATATCAAAGCTTTCACTGTGACTTCAGATAAACATGACTTAAGTCAGTTTAATGCAGGTCAATATATCACAGTTGATATTGATAATGAAAAATTACCTTATCGAGCAAAACGTCACTATTCAATTGTTGAAGGTGACAAAGATCATTTAACATTTGCGGTAAAACGTGATGTGACTGACGAACACGAAGGTGAAGTATCACCAATCCTTCACGATGAGTTTAAAGAAGGAGATACAATCTTACTTTCAGCACCAGTTGGGGTATTCGGAGTTGTAAACGAAGATAAACCACAATTATTTATTGGTTCAGGTGTAGGTGTGACACCACTTATCTCTATGTATAAACAAGTTGCAGCTACAAGTCCTGCTGTAACGTTTGTACAAAATGTCGTTAATGCAGATGACGTGCCTTATGGTGAAGCGCTTAAAGCTATTGCAGAAGATCATGAGCATGTGGAACATGTGTTACATGATCGTCAATCAGCAGGTCGCATTAATGCAGAAACTGTACAATCTTATATTACGGATGATACAGAAATCTACGTTTGTGGCGGTACACAATTCTTAGAATCAGTGATTAATTCACTTAAAGCATCAGGTGTGGATGAAGCGAAAATACACTTTGAATCATTCAAACCGAAATTAGCAGTTGCAGTGTAATGCAGCGATTCAAATAGATAATCTAATGTTTAAAAGCGTGGGACGATCTTTCTAAAGAGATCGTCCCTCTTTTTTATGAATTGAAATAGGGCATAAAGAAAAGAGAAAGAATTAAACAATACATTTAAGGCATTTGAGAATGTCTTTAAAATTATTAATAGTGTGATGAGAGAAGAAATGTATCACAAGTTAATTAATCTTATTGATAATCGAATAGTAAATCCGAAGATGAGAGAGTAATGACGGTAGATAAAAATGATGAATTGTTTTTTGAGAGAAAATATCAAAAACAAGAGCCAGAAATCATTTTTTAAAACGATCGAGATGATGGCTACACTTTATAACAAGCACGCTTTTATGTCGAGAAAATCTATTTGACTACGAGTGCCTCTTAATTAAATTGAAAGTGCCAGCGGTTGATAACGTGAGCTATTAATTTAACCGCTGGGCAGCTTCGGGGATTATTAAGGGGCGCAGAATCGTCGCCAAATAGAGGAATTGCAATAAAGCAATAATATGATATGTTATTTAAGGGAATGTTTATTAAAGGGAATGTTTATTAAAGGATTGTTTAAATTCTGAAAAGGAGTTTTTTCAATGAATAAATATATATAAAAAATAGAGCATTTATCGCAATTGTTTTATAGGTTTGAATATGAGTACTAATAAAAAAATATATTTAACATGTTTAATCATAACTCTTATTATTTATATCTTTTTACCTGTTATATTTGGAGAAAATAGTTTCTGGATACGTTTGTTTGCTATTTTTCCACTTCTTTTCTTTGGAGCATTTTTATTTTCCTCTAACGATAAAGATAAATAAAATTGAATTAAATTTATTTATAATTTTTTGAGTCTAGGACAAAAACCCAAAAATAATACTCCCTGTTTAGAATTAACAACGCTAAGCAGGGAGTATTTGTATTTTAAATATTTTTGTAAAATTACATATCTTCACTTCAAAAAATAAGGCAAGCTCGTATAATTTAATTACCACAAAAAACTAACGAGGTGCTTTATGTACAAAGATTATAGCATGACTCAACTTACATTACTAATAGAAATTAAAGTTTTAATATCCAACAATGATGTGGCTTTCCCAAAAACAAACTCCATCTTACAAAACAATTAATCGTTTTAGAATAAACCTTAAAATTTATGCATTACTGGAATCACTTTTCGTTCAATTTCATAGTCAATGAATTAAACAGTACCTCGTTATCATAAAAGACTTGAGTTTAAAAGATATGCATATCGCAAAGATAGACATGGTTTTAAGAGAGACTTTAAATTGTATGAATGTGATGATTGTTCTAACTGTCACTCATAAAACAATGCATGAAAACAAATTCAAAGAGGAACAAAAAATAATGAAAAATTATAATTGGGAGTATTTTCAAAGCTCAAATTAATAAAATGCTTTCAGAGCTAGAAACTAAAAAATCTACGGTCAAAGAAAATTGATGTAGAGCCAGTTTTTGGATTCGTGAAGGCTATTTTGGGTTTCACTCGGATGTTAGTTCGTGGAATCTAAAAAGTAAAACGAGAGCCTGGACTTGCATTAATGGCCTCAAATATGAGAAAAAAAGTAGCTCATCGAGCTACTTTTTATTAGAAAATGAAAAACAGTGGTTATTGTTAAAATTTATAACAAATAACCACTGTTTTTTCAGAAGCAAGAACGTTTTGTCTCAGCCTCTCTTTTTATCAGCAGGTGTGATAAAAATGTGTGTTAAATCGCTATGAGCATGAATTATTCAATGCCGCGACGCATTTTTTCTGCTAATAATGTGTTGTTAAGTACCATTGTAATTGTCATTGGGCCGACGCCACCAGGTACAGGTGTAATTGCACCAGCAATTTCTTTAACGTCATCGTATTCAACGTCACCTTTTAATTTACCATTTTCATCTGGAGTATTACCGACGTCAATCACAACAGCGCCTTCTTTAACATCATCTTTTGTTACTAAGCCAGGACGACCTACTGCACTCACGATCACGTCAGCATTTTTTAAGTGACTGTGCATATCTTTTGAGTGAGAGTGTAGTGTTGTCACTGTTGCATTTTTTTGTAGTAATAATTTAGAAACCGGTTGACCTACGATGTGGCTACGTCCAAGAACGACAGCATCTTTACCATCTAAGTCGATGTCTGCGTGATTTAATAATTCCATCACACCAAGTGGTGTACATGGTACAAATGTTTGTTCATCGATGTATAATTTACCAATATTTGTTGGATGGAAACCATCCACGTCTTTATCAGGGTTAATAGATTCTAATACTTTTTGTTCACTGACTTGGTCAGGTAGTGGCACTTGTACAAGAATACCACTTACTGAGTCATCTTCATTTAATCGTTTTAATTCATTTAATACTTCTTCTTCTGTTGATGATTCTTCTAAATGAACGATTTCAGAAATCATTCCAATTTTTTCTGCTGCTTTTTTCTTAGATTTAACATAACTCATACTTGCACCGTCATTACCTACTAGAATAACAGATAATTTAGGTGTGTAACCCTTTTCTTTTAAAGCTTCAACTTGGTCTTGTAAACCTTGTCTGTAGTCCTTAGCAATTTGTTTACCGTCTAAAACTTTAGCAACCATGAAAAATTTCCTCCTTTGAATATTGGATAGTAGAACATTACCCTAACGATACGGTGGTTAACCATTTTAATTTTAACTAAAAACCGTAAGTTAAAATCAAAAATATGGATAAAGTTCGATTTTTGAATTGAATAACGAGATAATTCTTGCTATCCTATATATGTAATATACAACTTATATGAGTTGAATTTCAAATTTTTGAAAGGGTGTTCATTTTGAAAGTAGCAGTCATCATGGGTAGTTCATCTGATTGGACAATGATGAAAGAAAGTTGTGACATGTTAGAAACATTTGGTATTCCGTACGATGCTAAGGTTGTTTCAGCACATCGTACGCCTCAATTAATGTATGAGTTTGCTTCAGAAGCAAGAAATAATGGATATGACGTCATCATTGCCGGTGCGGGAGGTGCTGCACACTTACCTGGTATGGTCGCAGCATTAACGACAGCGCCAGTCATTGGTGTACCGATTGAATCTAAAAGCTTAAAAGGATTAGATTCTTTACTTTCTATCGTACAAATGCCAGGGGGTATTCCAGTTGCAACGACAGCGATTGGGAAAGCAGGTGCGAAAAATGCCGGCATTCTCGCTGCAAGAATTTTAAGTATCGGTCATCCAGAAGTGCAAGACAAACTCAAACAATATGAAGATCAATTAGCTGAGAAAGTGAGTGAAATGCAAAATGACCTTCGATAAACTTCCTATCGGTTCTACAGTCGGTATCATTGGGGGCGGCCAATTAGGTAAGATGATGGCTCAATCTGCTCAACGCATGGGCTTTAAAGTCATCGTGTTGGATCCTGATGAAGCTTGTCCGTGCCAACACGTCGCACATGACTTTATCAACGCACCTTATGACGATACAGAAGCGCTTAAACAACTCGGTGAACGTGCTGACGTTGTGACGTACGAATTTGAAAATATTTCAGCTGAACAGTTAAAAGATTTAGCTGCCTCATACAATGTACCTCAAGGCTATGAAGCGATTACGCTGTTACAAGACCGTTTAGTTGAAAAACAAACATTAGAAGCTGCTGGTGCAAGTATTGTTCCTTATTTAGAACTTAAAGACGCACAAAGCTTAGATCAAGCAGTGGAAGAGATCGGTTATCCATTTATGGTCAAAACACGTTTTGGTGGTTACGACGGTAAAGGACAAATCCTCGTACAATCTTCGGACGATCTCGATGAAGCGAAAGCACTTGTTTCAGAACAAGATTGTGTAGCCGAACAATACCTTGATTTATATAAAGAAGTTTCGCTTACAGTAACAATCGGTAATAATGATCAAATCGTATACTTCCCACTACAAGAAAATGAACATAGAAACCAAATCCTATTTAAAACAATCGTACCTTCTCGTGTAGATCATACCGAAAACGCACGCGAACAAGTGAATAAAATTGCACAACACGTTCACTTTGTAGGTACCTTTACAGTTGAATTTTTCATCGACAAACAAAACCAATTACACGTCAATGAAATCGCACCTCGTCCACATAATTCCGGACATTATTCAATTGAAGCTTGCGATTATTCACAATTTGACACACATATTTTAGCGGTCACAGGTCAAAAATTACCTGAAAATATTGAGTTATTAAAACCAGCAGTCATGATGAATTTACTTGGCCGTGATCTAGATTTACTCGAAGATGAATTCGGTGATCATCCAGAATGGCATGTCCACATTTATGGTAAAACAATGCGCAAACCCGATAGAAAAATGGGTCATCTTACGCAATTGACAGGTGATGTCGATCAAACTGAACAAACCTTATTAAAAGCCTTTGAAGGGAGAGAAAAATATTGAAACTGTTATATGAAGGAAAAGCAAAATATATCTACGACGCAGATCAAGAAGGTTTATTACATGTCACATACAAAGATGAAGTAACGGCAGGTAATGGCGCTAAAAAAGATAAAGTACCTGGAAAAGGTCGTTTGAACAACCTTATTAGTGCAAAAATTTTCCAATATCTAAAAGAACATGGTGTGAAAAGTCACTTCGTAGAACAGCTTTCAGAAACTGAACAACTTGTCCAAGCCGTAGACATTATTCCGTTAGAAGTGGTCGTTCGTAACATTGCGACAGGTTCAATTACCAAACGCTTAGGCTTTGAAAAAGGTACGACATTTGAACAACCCTTAGTTGAATTCTTTTATAAAAATGATGATTTAAATGATCCATTATTAACAGATGATCATGTCACTTTATTGGACATTGCATCTAAAGAAGAAATTGATACATTGAAATCAGCTGCCCTTGAAATTAATCAACACTTAAGTGCATTGATGGCAGAAATGGATTTAAGATTAGTGGATTTCAAAATTGAATTTGGTCGTACACCTGATGGCGACATTTTACTCGCTGATGAAATTTCTCCAGATACTTGCCGTATTTGGGCAAAAGACAGTGACCAAAACTTTGATAAAGACGTTTATCGTGAAGACACAGGTTCAATTATTGATACGTATGAAGCATTTTTAAATAAATTGGAGGACATTGAACGATGAAAACGATTGAGCTACACATCACATTACAACCCCAAGTATTAGATACACAAGGGCAAGCATTAACAAGAGCAGTCCATGATTTAGGCTATACTCAAGTGAACAACATTCGCGTAGGTAAAGTGCTATATATGGATGTAGAGGAAGCAACAGACGTTGCAGTACACAATGTGGTCAACACATTAAGTGAAAAACTTTTTGCTAATACAGTCATTGAAACTTACAGCTATAAAGTGATTGAAGAAGGAGAGAACGACGCATGAAATTCGCAGTATTGAAATTCCCTGGCTCAAACTGTGACAGAGACATGTTTAACGCGGCGCTTAAAGTAGATGCCGAAGCGGAATATGTCGATTATCGTGAAACGTCACTCGAAGGCTTTGATGGGGTGTTAATTCCAGGTGGTTTCTCTTTTGGTGACTACTTACGTTCTGGCGCTGTTGCGAGTGTCGCACCCATTATTAACGAAGTAAAACGCTTTGCAGAGGAAGGTAAACCCGTACTTGGTGTTTGCAATGGTTTCCAAATCTTAACAGAAATTGGATTACTTCCAGGCGCATTATTACCAAACGATTCTCACTTGTTTGTCAGCCGAAATGAACAGTTGAAAGTCGTAAACAACGATACTCCATTTACGAAACAGTATGAACAAGATGAAATTGTGACATATCCTGTAGCTCACGGTGAAGGCCATTACTATTGTACAGAAGCAATGCATCAACAATTAGTAGACAATCATCAAATCATCTTAACATATGATGATAATCCTAATGGTTCTTATCAAGATATCGCTGGCATTGTGAACGAACGCGGTAACGTCTGCGGTATGATGCCACACCCTGAACGTGCCCTTGAAAGTTTATTAGGTACAGATAGTGGCTTACGTTTATTTACATCCATGGTAGAAAGTTGGGGGAAACAACATGTCTAAGTTTATTGAACCAAGTGTTGAAGAAATCCAAACCGAACGTTTATATCAAACGATGGGTTTAAGCGATGACGAATATGATAAAGTTTGCGACATTTTAGGACGCAGACCGAATTTTACTGAAACTGGTATTTTCTCAGTGATGTGGAGTGAACATTGTTCTTATAAACACTCCAAACCATTTTTAAAACAGTTTCCAACGACAAGTGAACACGTATTAATGGGACCTGGTGAAGGCGCTGGTGTTGTAGACATTGGTGATCAACAAGCAGTGGTATTTAAAGTTGAATCACACAACCATCCATCAGCTGTTGAGCCTTATCAAGGTGCTGCTACCGGTGTCGGAGGTATCATCAGAGATATCGTCTCTATCGGTGCACGTCCAATTAATCTACTCAACAGTTTACGCTTTGGTGAATTATCTCATCCGCAAAACCGCCGTTTACTTGAAGGTGTCGTTGCAGGTATTGGTGGATATGGTAACTGCATCGGTATTCCAACTACTGCTGGTGAAATCGAATTTGATGATCGCTATGATGGTAATCCATTAGTTAATGCGATGTGTGTCGGCGTGATTGATCACGATATGGTCCAAAAAGGGACAGCTAAAGGAACAGGTAACTCTGTCATCTATGTTGGCTTGAAAACAGGTCGTGACGGTATCCACGGTGCAACCTTCGCTTCTGAAGGTTTGAGTGAAGATAGCGAAAGTAAACGTCCTTCAGTTCAAATCGGTGACCCATTCGTAGGTAAAAAATTAATGGAAGCAACATTAGAAGCGATTACGTATGAGGATCTCGTAGGTATTCAAGATATGGGTGCCGCTGGACTAACTTCATCATCTTCAGAAATGGCTGCTAAAGGCGGAAGCGGTATGCATTTACGTTTGGATCAAGTTCCAGTGAGAGAACTCGGAATTTCACCTTACGAAATGATGTTGTCTGAAACGCAAGAACGTATGTTGCTTGTCGTTAAAAAAGGCACAGAACAACAATTCTTAGATTTATTTGAAAAACATGAACTTGATAGTGCTGTTATCGGTGAAGTTACAGACACAGAACGCTTTGTTTTAACTTATGACGATGAAGTGTTTGCAGATATTCCAGTTGAACCATTAGCTGACGAAGCACCTGTTTACATTTTAGAAGGCACTGATGAAAAACCAGAAACAAAAACACATGATTACAGTGATCTAGATGTGAATGCTACATTCGATCAATTACTCACTCATCCTACGATTGCATCTAAACGTTACTTATATGAACAATATGACCAACAAGTCGGTGCGAATACGATCGTGAAACCAGGATTACAATCATCTGTCGTACGTGTTGAAGGTACAAATAAAGCGATTGCTTCAACGATTGATGGTGAAGCACGTTATGTATTCAACAACCCTTATGAAGGGGGCAAAATGGTCGTTGCTGAAGCGTACCGTAATTTAATAGCTGTGGGTGCTACTCCATTAGCGATGACTGATTGCTTAAACTATGGTTCACCTGAGAAAAAAGGTGTTTATCAACAACTGATTGATTCAACACGCGGTATGGCTGAAGCTTGCGAAGCATTAGCGACGCCTGTCGTTTCTGGTAACGTATCACTTTATAATGAAACTCAAACATCTTCTATCTATCCAACACCTGTTGTGGGTATGGTTGGTTTAATTGAAAACATCGATTATCTCAATGACTTCCATCCACATGCAGGAGATAAACTTTATCTTGTAGGAGAAACGAAAGATGATTTTGCAGGTAGTCAACTTGAAAAATTACAATTTAATACATTCAGTCATGAACAAGTTGACATCAATTTATCTACAGAAGTGGTACGTGGTGAACAAATTAAACAAGCTGTACAACAAGGACAATTATCACATGTTCAAACAGTAGGTAAAGGTGGCGTACTTATGACACTCGCTCGTATCGCTGCGCATTACTCACTTGGTTTAGATGTTACGTTATCATTAAGTGACGCACAGTTATTCAGCGAAACACCAGGTCGTTACATCGTTGCAGTCAAATCAGATCAAGATATTCAAATCGATGATGCAGTTGAAATTGGAACACTCACAGACGATAAACAATTTAACGTAACAAGTGCATCACAACAGATTCAACGTGATGTAGATCAATTGAAACAACAATGGGAAGGGGCCATTGAACAATGCTTGAATACAACAGTTTAAATGAAGAATGTGGCGTGTTTGGTGTATGGAATCACCCAGAAGCAGCGCAACTCGCATATATGGGTCTCCATAGTTTACAACACCGTGGCCAAGAAGGGGCAGGCATTATCTGTAGTGATAATGACCGCCTTGTTGGTGAACGCGGTTTAGGTTTATTAACCGAAGCTATTACACCAGAACAAATGAAACATCTAGAACCGTATCAACACGCTATTGGCCATGTACGTTATGCAACATCAGGGGCTAAAGGAATTGAAAATATTCAACCGTTCTTATACCACTTTTATGATACGAGTATCGCAGTGGGACATAATGGTAACTTTATCAATGCAGAAAGTTTACGTAGAGAATTAGAGCAACAAGGTGCAATCTTCCATTCATCTTCAGATACCGAAGTGATTATTCATCTCATTCGTCGCAGTAAACAACCGACATTTGAAGAGGCGTTGATCGAAAGTCTTAACCAAATTAAAGGCGGTTTCACATTCTCTATCTTAACGAAAGATGCATTATATGGCGCAGTTGATCCGAATGCAATTAGACCATTGGCAATCGGTAAATTACCAAATGGTTCATACATGTTAGCAAGTGAAACCTGTGCCATTGATGTATTAGGTGGCGAATTTGTACGCGACATTCATGCAGGTGAATATGTAGTCATTAACGACGATGGCATGCGTGTCGAACGTTATACAGATGAAACAAACACTGCAATTTCTGCGATGGAATACATTTATTTTGCGCGTCCTGATTCAACGATTGCAGGTAAAAATGTTCATGCAGTACGTAAACAAACGGGAAAACGTTTAGCTGAGGAAAGCCCTGTTGAAAATGCAGATATGGTAATCGGCGTACCGAACTCATCATTATCAGCGGCTTCAGGCTATGCAGAAGCGGCACACTTACCTTATGAAATGGGCCTTGTAAAAAACCAATATGTTGCGCGTACCTTTATTCAACCAACTCAAGCGTTACGTGATCAAGGTGTTCGCGTGAAATTATCAGCAGTCAAAGGTATTGTAAATGGTAAAAACATCGTGTTAGTCGATGATTCTATCGTTCGTGGTACGACAAGTAAACGCATTGTGAAAATGTTAAAAGAATCGGGCGCGAATGAAGTCCATGTACGTATTGCTTCTCCAGAATTCATGTTCCCAAGCTTCTATGGCATTGATGTTTCAACAACAGCTGAATTAATCTCAGCTAATTATTCACCTGAAGAAATCAGTGAACAAATCGGTGCAGACTCACTTGCTTACCTCAGCGTTGATGGTTTAATCGATTCAATTGATTTAGATGTAGATGCACCGTATGGCGGCTTGTGTGTAGAAAGTTTCACAGGCGATTATCCAGCAGGTCTCTATGATTACGAAGCCAATTACGAAGCGAACTTAAGTAAACGACAACGTGCATATATAGATGAACATCCACAATATTTTGATAGAGAGGGGCATCGCAATGTCTAAATCATATGAAGCAGCAGGCGTCAATATCGAAGCAGGTTACGAAGCAGTGCAACGCATGAAACAACATGTGAATAAAACGACAAGACCCGAAGTTTTAGGCGGTCTCGGTGGCTTTGGTGCAACGTTTGATTTATCACAACTCAACATGAAAGCCCCTGTACTAGTCTCAGGAACGGATGGTGTCGGTACGAAGTTAAAATTAGCTATCGATCATGATCAACACGATACGATTGGTATCGATGCGGTAGCCATGTGTGTGAATGATATTTTAACGACGGGTGCAGAACCATTGTACTTCTTAGATTACATTGCCACACATAAAGTGGTACCTGAAACAATTGAACAAATCGTTAAAGGTGTAGCGGATGCATGTAAAGAGACCCATGTGGCGCTCATTGGTGGCGAAACAGCAGAAATGGGTGAAATGTATCACGGAAATGAATACGACCTTGCTGGATTTGCAGTCGGTGCAGTAGAGAAGGATCAATATATCGATGGTTCAGAAGTGCAACCTGGACAAGCCATTATTGGTATTGCTTCTAATGGTATTCACTCTAATGGTTATAGTTTAGTACGTCGTTTAGTTTCACAAAGTGGTGTCGATCTTCATGCACCATTCGATGGTGAGCGTACGTTATTAGAGGTTTTATTACAGCCTACGACATTGTATGTTAAACCAGTCCTTGCAGTAAAAGAACAAGTGAAACTTTATGCGATGACCCACATCACAGGGGGCGGCTTCTATGAAAATATCCCTAGAGCACTTCCTGAAGGCGTGTCAGCCCATATCGATGTGACTACATTCCCTAAACCAAAAGTATTTGACTGGTTACAACAACAAGGCCAAATCGATACAGATGAAATGTATAACGTCTTTAACATGGGTATCGGCTTTACTTTAGTTGTAGATCAACAAGACGTAGCACAAACATTAGACATATTAAAAGCTCAAGGTATGGATGCGTATGAAATCGGACATACTTACGAAGGCACAGAAGGCATTACACTAGAAGGTGTTCAACATGACTAAAGTGGCTATCTTTGCCTCAGGTTCAGGCACCAATTTTGAAAATATCGCACAACGTGTCCAATCCGGTGAGTTATCACAGATTGAGATCACTGCGTTATACACAGATCACGATGACGCCGGTTGTATCGAACTAGCACATCGTTTAAATATTCCTGTACACATTAATAAAGTGAAAGATTTCGATTCTAAAGCAGCATACGAAATCCATCTACTCGAATTATTAAGAGAAGAACAAGTCGAATGGATTATTCTTGCAGGATACATGAGACTCATAGGTGAGACATTACTGGAAGCGTATGAAGGTCAAATTTTAAATATCCATCCGTCATTATTACCTAAATACAAAGGTAAAGACGCAATTGGACAAGCGTTAGATCATCATGAAACACAAACAGGAACGACAGTACATTATGTGGACAGTGGTATGGATACAGGTTCTATCATCGCGCAGAAATCATGTGATATTTTTGAAAATGACACCCACGATGATGTGGAAGCACGTGTTAAATCGTTAGAATATGAACTTTATCCAGCCGTTATTTCAGAAATTATTCAATAGGGAGTGCAAAAAAGCATGAAAAAAGCAATACTCAGTGTGTCCGATAAAACAGGGCTCGTCGAATTCGCCCAACAATTAGTTGAACAAGGTTATGAACTCTATTCAACAGGAGGCACGATGAAAGCCTTAGAAACAGCACAAACACCTGTGAAATCAGTTTCAGAGTTAACACAATTTGATGAAATCCTTGATGGGCGTGTAAAAACATTACATCCAGCAGTCCATGGTGGTATTCTTGCTGATCGTGATAAAGCAGAACATCTCAATCAATTGAAAGAACAACATATCGATTTAATCGACATGGTCGTAGTTAATCTTTATCCATTTAAAGAAACAGTCGCAAATCCAGATGTGACAGAAGAAGATGCGATAGAAAATATCGATATCGGTGGTCCAACGATGTTACGTGCTGCAGCGAAAAACTTCAAACACGTGACTACAGTGGTAGACCCAGTTGATTATCATGAAGTGATTGACCGTGTGAAAAATGATACGTTAGATGAAAGCTTCCGTAAATCATTAATGGTAAAAGTATTTGGCCATACCCAAGACTATGATCAAGCAATTGTTCAATTTTTCAATGAAAGCAAAGAAACATTACGCTACGGTGAAAATCCTCAACAATCTGCTTACTTTGTACGTGAATCTAATACGCCACATACACTCGCTGGAGCTAAACAACTTCACGGTAAACAATTGAGCTTCAACAATATTAAAGATGCAGATTCAGCACTAGCATTAGTTAAACAATACGATGGACCTGCAGCAGTCGCAGTCAAACATATGAATCCATGTGGTGTAGGTATTGGTGACACAATTGAAGAAGCCTATGCTCGAGCTTATGAAGCAGATAGCCAATCAATCTTCGGTGGTATTGTGGCGTTAAATCGTCCAGTAGATGAAGCGTTAGCAACAGAATTACACAAAATCTTCTTAGAAGTCGTCATTGCACCATCATTTACTGATGCAGCGTTAGAAGTATTAGAACAGAAGAAAAATATTCGCCTACTCGAAATTAAAATGGATCAAGATGAATCCCCTGATATGGTCTCAGTATCTGGCGGTTATCTTGTACAAGAAAAAGACCGTAAACAAGTCTCTCGTGAGGATATGACTGTTGCTACTGAAACCGCACCAACTGAAGCACAGTGGGAAGCGATGTTATTTGGTTGGAGTGTTGTTCGCGCAGTGAAAAGTAACGCAGTCATTTTAACGAATGCACATCAAACACTAGGTGTTGGTGCAGGACAAAGTAACCGTGTAGGATCAGCGCGTATAGCGATTGAACGTGCAGATCATATCGAAGACAATGTTGTCATGGTGTCTGACGGCTTCTTCCCAATGGATGATACCGTAGAATTAGCAGCACAACATGGCATTAAAGCCATCATTCAACCTGGTGGTTCTAAAAAAGACCAAGATTCAATTGATATGGCGAATAAACATGGTATTGCCATGGTTATGACTGGTGTACGCCATTTTAAACATTAATGAGATTTGGAGGAAATCGAACATGAATGTATTAGTAATCGGAGCGGGTGGTCGAGAACATGCATTAGCCTATAAATTGAGCCAATCAGCACTCGTGGATGAATTATATGCGATACCGGGTAATGTAGGTATGGAAAAGGTCGCTCATGTCGAGTCAGATATCGCAGAATCAGACCACAAAGCAATCGTTGACTTTGCACAATCTCATGATATTGAATGGGTCGTGATTGGACCTGAACAACCGCTTACAGATGGACTTACAGATCTATTAATCGAAGCAGGGATAAAAGTGTTTGGACCGACACGTGCGGCTGCACAAATCGAAAGCTCAAAAACGTTTGCCAAAGCACTGATGAAAAAATATGATATCCCGACAGCAGATTATCGTTCTGTGACGAATAAACAAGATGCGTTATCTTATATCGAATCATGTGATTATCCAGTTGTCGTGAAAAAAGATGGCTTAGCAGCAGGTAAAGGGGTCATCATTGCTCAAAATTATGATGAAGCTGAAGAAGCGGTCGAACAATTCTACCAAAATGGGGATGCACGCGTTATCTTTGAAAGTTATTTAGAGGGTGAAGAGTTTTCACTTATGACTTTCGTTAATGGAGATTACGCAGTGCCTTTTGATTGTATCGCCCAAGATCATAAGCGTGCGTATGATCACGATGAAGGACCTAATACTGGGGGCATGGGTGCATATTGTCCAGTGCCTCATATTTCATCCGACGTGATTCAACAGACAAATGACCTCATTGCTCAACCTATTGTAAAGGCTATGGATAAAGAAGAGGTACCATTCTTTGGAGTGTTATATATCGGCGCGATTCTTACAAAAGAAGGCCCTAAAGTCATCGAATTTAATGCTCGTTTTGGGGATCCAGAAGCTCAAGTTCTACTTACACGTATGGAAAGTGACCTCATGCAACATATTGTGGATCTCTACGATAAACGTGAAATTCACTTTGAGTGGAAATCTGATGCGGTAGTCGGTGTGATGCTAGCTTCTAAAGGATATCCAGGTGCTTACGATAAAGGTGCCACTCTAAAAGATTTCCCTGTAGATGATGGACAATACTTTATCAGTGGGGTTAAACGTGATGGTGAACAACTCGTCACTTCTGGTGGACGTGTTGTACTAGCTGCAGGTCAAGGTAGTACAATCCAAGATGCGAAAACAAATGCTTATGATAAAGTAGCTCAAATTGAAAGTGAAGCACTCTTTTATAGAAATGATATTAGTGATAAAGCCTTGAATTCATAATCGAATTAAACAATTATTAAAATAAGCGTGGTGTACATCCGATATAGGATACGCCACGCTTTTTTGTGTTAACGACTGCTTTTTAAATACAAAGATGAAAGGTGGAATTTTCAGCACAAACAAAAACTCTCACCCTGAGGCTTGGGTGAGAGAAAGGTTAAGGTCATCCCCTCGTAGACGATGGTATTACACCGTTTTCGACATCATTAATTATTATTTATTTTGAGGTATGGATTGGGATCAGGATAAATAAACGATAATGTTTAACTGAAATCATTGAGTCTGATATCGTTGATGCCTGTAATAGGGAAGGTTTGCCATAATAAATAGGCAACAATCACAAGCGCAACGACAATGATTACGAGTAAAATATCTTTATAGGAAAAGGGTGCATGATAATAATACGTACGAGGTCCATCCTTAAATCCTTTTTTCTCCATTGCTACTGAGAGTTGATGCGCCTTTCTTATGTTTTGACTGAGCAATGGAATGAATAAATGTTTGAGACGTTTGATGCCTTTATAATGCTGTGGTGCGATGACTTGGTAGCGCATTTTCAATGAGTGACGGAGTTGAATCAAAGATGTGATCATGAGCGGTACCATGCGAATCGCTGCCATAAATGCATAGGCTACTTTCGGTTTTACTTTCAAGTGTTGCATTAAGCTGTAAAAGACCATAACAATGTGTGAGGTAAAAGCGATTAAGATACCAAAACATGAAATGGTAATTGTACGTAATGCGAGATGTAGCCCTCTAAATAGACTCTCAGTGGTAATGTGCATAAATCCGAATTTAAATATCGTGTGTGTGCCATCACCATAAAAGATCATGAAAAAAGAGGATATGATACTGAAGACGATTGCTACACCGACAAAGGCAAAGGTAATGCCCCATTTAACCCCGTTGAACACCATCAGTAATAAAAACATCATGATAGCTAAATACAATATGAAATCAAATTGATGAACTAAGATGACAAAGAAAAAGAGTATGACTGCGATGGCTAATTTCGTGATGATATTAACATCATCGACAAATGTTTTGCGTATCTTCCACATTTCAAACATAGTATTCACCTGGCTTATCTGTTTGATGAAGTTGTTTATCTGTGATGTGTAGTTGACGTGTTGGATAACGTCGGATGATCTCTGGATCATGAGTAATCATCAAGATGGTTTGTCCATTCTCAACACGTTGTTGGAACAAGCGAATTAAATTAAATGTATTATGACTATCCAGTCCAAATGTAGGTTCATCTAATAAGATGATATCTCCGTTTGAACTCATGGCAGTCGCCACACTTAATCTACGTTTTTGTCCGACAGAAAGTTCAAATGGGTGTTGATCTTTCACACGTGTTAAGTCGAGTGTTTCTAACATGTCTGCAGTCGCAGCCTCTGCCTGGTCTTTCGTCATATCTTTGTATTGAATGTAAATTTCCTCATAAACTGAATTGGTAATAAATTGCAAATCAGGATTTTGATAAACGAGGTACATATGTCCTGCTACGTCTTTAACTTTACGAAGTTGTTGTCCCTCATAAGACATTGTTCCATCGTATTTCAATAGCTGCATCATAGATTCTAAAAGAGTTGTTTTGCCAGCACCATTCGAGCCAGTAAGGGTAATCCATTCGCCCGTACCAATGCTTAAATCATCAATTGAAAGTAACGTCTCTTTACCACGTTTAATATGTCCATCGATATATTGGAAGCGGGGTTGTGATTCAACTATGGACTCCCTTTCAGTCGGTGATGGGGCATGATCCCATGCATGGGGATGCCACACGCCGTAGTCTGTCAGCAAGTCTTCATGCTGTTTTAAAATAACACTTGGGGTATCATCTGCAACGATTTCTCCATCATAATTGATTAAAATAACGCGATCCACATTGTCCCAAATATGTTCCACTTTATGTTCGACGATTAAAACCGTTTGGTCATGCCATACATCTTTGATTTTACGCCAAAGCGATTCCGTAGCTTCTTTATCCAACATGGCAGTGGGCTCATCTAAAAAGAGCGTATTAGCACGTTGTAGTATCGTTTCTACAATCGCTAATTTTTGTTTCATTCCACCACTTAACTGATTGACGTATTGGGTTTGATCTATGTTGAGATTAACCGCATTTAATGCTGCCTCAATTTGTGCATCCATTTCTGAACGTGGCACCTGTCTGTTTTCCAATACAAAAGCTAATTCTTCGTTCACTTGTGGCATACAGAATTGATTGTCAGGATCTTGGAAGATAACGCCACAATGTTTATCTATAGATAATTCATCATATTTCATTGGTAGATCGATAAGATCCGGTACGATGCCACTTAGTACATTGAGTAAAGTGCTTTTCCCAGCCCCTGATGGGCCGAGTAATAGCACTTTCTCTTTGTCTTGAATCGTCAGATCGAGACCATCAAAAATTTTCTTTTCACTGTTTGGGTATTTCATGCGTAAATTTTTAGCCACTAACACAGAATGACTCCTTATAAGTTGTCATAATCTGAACGTGAAGATTGTCTGAACAATTTAGTCACGCCCGTCTTATCCAAGGCCTTCACAATATAATACGAAGCAAGCCCTGCGACGACGATTCCACTGATAAGGCGGAAACCAATGTAGAGTGCTAAGTTCCAGCCGGCAATTTCTGCTAAATACCCATAAGCAAAGTCGAGTGGTAGTGTCACTACAGCAGCAAGTAGACCTGCTAACATCGCTACCATTGCTGAACGTGATTGATAACGGAAAATAGCGAAAATAATTTCACAAGCTAAACCTTGTAATAGACCGTATATCATTGTAGCGATATCGAAACGTCCCATAACAATCGTTTCACCAGCGCCTGCAGCAAATTCAGCAAGTACGGCAATCCCTGGTTTAGGGATGATGAGATAAGCAACCACAGCTGCCATAAACCACATTCCATAAGAAAGTTCTTCAAGGTGTAACCCTGTGACTTGTAATGCGTTATAAACAAAGTTCCAGATATTGTAAATAATCGCAAACACGACCGCGATTAACACGGTTACAAGAATATCAGAGAGCTTTAATCCTTTTGACATAAACATCCTCCTAACAAAACAAAAACGCACAACCTGATTAGATTGTGCGCATAAAATGGCATACGGATCGTATATGATTAAAAACACTTTCCTCCGCTAGCTTCATCTAGATCAGGTTCAAAGGGTTTGAGGTTGCCCTCATCTCAGTTTTAAAACACCCCTAGTGCGAAATGTTTATTAAATTTATCATATTTAATGTATGCCTTTTTGATACCTTTGTCAAGGTGGCAACAAGTCAAAATTGTTAGCGGTTTATAACAAATCGCATAAAAAAAGAGTATGTAAGTATCTGCATGCTTTGTCATACTTACATACTCATGCCAAAGTAAATGACATATCAATAGATCGTTGAGTTTTTATTTTCTATTAGTCTAATGTGTCTTGTACGTTACTTTGTATTTCTTCTTGATCGTCTTTAGCTTCTTCGTGTTTATCTTTTAATTCTTCTTCTTTTTCTTTAGCTTGTTCTGCAGCTTTTTTGATGTTTTCTTCAGACATATCTGAGCACTCCCTTTCTCAATGTTATCTCTTTATATCGCTATACCACATTTTATGGAAAATAAACGCGTGTAGAGATTGGATATGCTACATGTAAGATAGTGACAGTATGAGGGGATAGGGATGAAATAAGTAGGATACAATATTTGACCCATTTATGACATTTGTCATAAAATGAAGGTTACTTATATCAAATAGCATGATGATTAATGAAACCAAAATAAGAAGAGTTGACGGCATCGATTCACCGTCGTACTATAGTCTTATTTGTAAGGAATATAAAGACAAGAACTTAAAGTTCATATATAATGATGGTGAGGTGAATGGAATGTCCTTTCTAAAGAAGCATGCTGAAATATTGTACAGTTATATCATAGGACTTGCTTCGCTGTTAATTGGTATCATCATCTTAGTTAACATTCCACTGATTCATAAGTTAAATGGTAAAGAAAAAGTGACGTTATATATAGATAATGTCTGGGATTTTATCAATGCATTTTTCAGTGAAATTATCAGAGTGATGAGCCACTATATCGGTAATTTTCCGATTATCAGTGCAATTTTAATTATTTTATTCGGAGCATTGTTAATCTACATAGGTACGTTATTGTTCCGAACTACAAAATATGACTATGATATTTCAATATTCTTTTTAGTCATTGTTATCTTGTTTTTTATCATTACATTAATTTTAATGACGCAAGTGTATAGCTTTTTCGCTATTATATTTGTAATTCCTTTCGCGATACATATTGGCTACATCGTATATAAAGATGAATTGAATCGAAATCATCGTAAAAGTCATTACTTACTGATTATATTCAGTTATGGTATTTCTTATTTAATTACACAAATCGTACTGTACAACAGAATTGGTAGCGATGAGATTCTACCGATTGATATCTTGAGTGTGAACGCATTCTTCTTAATCATGTGGTTATTAGGACAAATGGCGATCTGGAATTTCTTATTCCTCAGACGGTCATTACCATTAACAAAACAAGAATTAGGTGAGGAAGAACCTGAGTTATCTAGAAAAGATAGAGACTCTGTAACGAACCAAACCAAAGAACGCTTAAAATCACTACAAGATAAAACAACCGAATTCACGCGTAAGACAAGACGTAGTGTTGATATTGAAAAAATGAGAGCGAAAAAAGATAAATTTGTAAACAAATGGAAAGAAAAAATTGATATCCAAGAAGATGATATTCCGAAATGGATGAAACCACCAAAATGGATGAAGACAGCTTATATCGAACTCTTCTGTGGTGCGGTATTACTCTTCTTCACGATCATTGAATTTAACAACAGAAATTCATTATTCGTGTCCGGTCAATGGGAAATGTCACAAACACAATATGTCGTGGAATGGGTGACTTTATTCTTACTCATGGTAGTCATCATCGCCTATATTTTGACTACGCTTGTGAATTTCTTAAAAGGTAAATTTTATTATCTACAACTCTTCTTGATCAGTATTCTTTTCTTCAAATTACTCACAGAATTCGTCAACATTATGGTACATGGCTTACTGTTATCAACATTTATCACACCAATTCTACTCGTGATGTTGTTGGCAGTGATTGTGGCCTTTATCATTAACTTACGTAAAGAAGCACATGATAGTATCGTTGAATAACAAATTAATCCATAGACAGCGGTTTTTATTAAGTTAAGAACCGCTGTTTTATTTTGTGCATTTTTAATAATAGGGAAAAATGAGGTGAAGGTTTGACGTGTACCATTTGTGTTAAGATGATAGAATGAAGAGAAAGTACATGGTAAACAGCAGAAAGGATAGGTGGCATTTCCATGAAAACCGCAACGGTTAATAAAGGGAAAGAAACGAAATATTTAAATCAATACCCCCTTATAGAAGAAGATGATTTATACGCACACGATCACTTAAAAGAAGGGGATCTCTTTTATCTTGTTAATGATAGCGGTCAATATATTGCGACCGCATATGTAGGTCGTCAGCATAAGGGCATTGGTTGGGTCCTCAGTTATGATAAAGACACCGATATCAATGTGTCATTTTTCGAAGCATTATTCACTGAAGCATTAGAAGATCGTCAATACTTTTATCAAATTGAAGGTACAAATGCATTTAGACTCTTCAATAGTGAAGGTGACGGTGTCGGTGGTTTAACGATTGATAATTACGATGGGCACTTACTCATTCAATGGTATTCTAAGGGGATTTATAAATTCCGTTATACGATTTTAGAAGCGGTTAAACGTGTCTTTGATTACACTTCTATTTATGAGAAAATGCGTTTCAAAGATAAAGCAATCACAGGTGGGTTTGTAGAAGGTAAGGCCCCTGCTTTCCCAATCGTCATCGAAGAGAATTTCACCTATTATAATGTCGATTTAGATGATGGACCTATGACAGGTATCTTTTTAGATCAAAAAGAAGTAAGAAAAAAATTACGTGATCAGTTTGCGGCAGATCGAGATATCTTGAACTTATTCAGTTATACTGGTGCATTTTCTGTCATCGCAGCTGAAGATGCACAGTCTACAACGAGTGTAGATCTTGCTAACCGTTCTAGAGCATTGACGGAAGATAACTTTGGCCTTAATGGTATCGATCCGAAGTCCCAATACATTTATGTCATGGATACATTTGATTATTATAATTATGCGAGCCGCCACCATAAAGTGTATGACACGATCGTCATCGATCCACCTAGCTTTGCTCGTAATAAAAATAAAACATTTTCCGTGCTCAAAGATTACGATAAATTGATTGAAGGTGCGCTCGAAATTTTAGCACCGCAAGGCACATTATTACTCTGTACCAACCACAGTGGCTTGAGTCTCAAATCATTTAAAAATACGGTCAAACGCACATTAGATGAAGCAGGTATGGACTACGAAATCAATGAAGTGATGGGACTACCTAAAGATTTCAAAACACATCCACACTACAAGCCATCTAAATATTTAAAAGCAATTTTTGTGACGATGAATTAACCCTATCGAAATGGGGTAACATCATAAAAATATGACTGTTTTAGGAGTGAAAGCGACATGGGCATTAAAAATAAAATGACCAATAAATTAACGCATAAAGTAGGAAATAAAGTTCTCAATATTGAAAATGTAGACACCAAACATTTTTTACCGACGGACGAAGCTGAATTAGCTGAACGTCACCAACGTGCACAAGCGATTGTGCGTAAGAAAGCACTCTTATCTTCTAGTGTCAGCGTCGTACCGATTCCAGGATTAGATTTTGGTGTAGATATCAAACTGATGAGAGATATCATCAGCGACATTAATAAGTTATACGGGTTAGATAAGAAACAAGTGAACTCACTTGGGGATGAAATGAAAGAACGTATTCTAACGGCAGCTGCAATTCAAGGCAGTCAGTTCATCGGAAGAAAGGTTTCTGAAGGCTTACTTAAAGTAGTGATTCGTGATGTAGCTAAACGTACGGCAGCCAAACAAACGAAATGGTTCCCTGTCGTTGGACAAGCACTTTCTGCATCCATTAGTTACTATTTCATGAAGAAAATCGGTGATGATCACATTGAAAAATGTGAAAAAGTAATTCGTGACTTGTGGTGATATTAGAGCGTTTTCAAAAATGCGTCATAATATTGCTGAGATGTTGCGATAACTGGGATAGAACAGATTGAATTTATATGTAGTTTTTGGTAGAGTTTAGTATATAAAACGCACAAGGTTTTATAAAAAATCATTCTAGCTATACGAAGGAGTAATCAAATTATGGAACAAAAATCTTATGTAATTATCGACGAAACAGGAATTCATGCACGTCCAGCAACTATGCTCGTGCAAACAGCATCAAAATTTGATTCAGATATACAATTGGAGTACAACAGTAAAAAAGTAAACCTAAAATCAATCATGGGTGTTATGAGTTTAGGCGTAGGCAAAGATGCAGAAATCACAATTTATGCAGATGGTAGCGATGAAGCAGAAGCAATTGAATCAATCACTGAAGTTTTATCTAAAGAAGGCTTAACTGAGTAATATGTCTAACTATATGAAAGGTATCGCTGCCTCAGATGGTGTTGCAATTGCTAAGGCCTACTTACTTGTAGAGCCAGATTTATCATTTGATAAAGAACAAATTACAGATGTTGAATCTGAACTCGAAAAATTCAGAAATGCTATCGAAACAACAAAAGTAGAATTAACTAAAATTCGTAATAATGCAGAGCAAAATTTAGGTGCAGATAAAGCAGCTATTTTTGATGCACATTTACTTATTTTAGATGATCCTGAAATTATTAATCCCGTAGAAGATAAAATCAAAAACGATAAAGTGAATGCACCCACAGCATTAACTGAAGTCACTGATCAATTCGTTTCTATTTTTGAATCTATGGACAATGAATATATGAAAGAACGTGCGGCTGATATTCGTGACGTTTCAAAACGTGTATTGGCACACATTTTAGGTGTAGAATTACCAAACCCTAGCATGATTGATGAAAGCGTTGTCATCATTGGTAATGACTTAACGCCTTCAGATACTGCACAACTTAACAAAGCATACGTTCAAGGTTTTGTGACTAATATCGGCGGTAGAACGTCTCACTCCGCTATTATGAGTCGTTCAATGGAAATCGCAGCCGTGGTTGGTACAAAATCAATCACTGAAGAAGTTAAACAAGGCGATATGATTATCGTGGATGGTTTAACTGGCGAAATTATTATTAATCCAACTGACGATGAAGTCATCGCTTATCAAAATAAACGTGAACGTTTCTTTGAAGATAAAAAAGAATTACAAAAATTACGTGAAGAAGACTCTGTCACTGCTGATGGTACACAAGTTGAACTCGCTGCAAATATCGGTACACCAGATGATTTAGACGGTGTCATTGAAAATGGTGCAGAAGGTATCGGCTTATATCGTACTGAATTCTTATACATGGGTAGAGATGAGTTACCTTCAGAAGAAGAACAATTCGAAGCCTATAAAAAAGTGTTAGAAACAATGGATGGTAAACGTGTGGTCGTACGTACATTAGATATCGGTGGCGACAAAGAGTTACCATATATGAATTTACCTAAAGAAATGAACCCATTCTTAGGTTATCGTGCGATTCGTTTATGCTTAGATCAACCTGATATTTTCCGTCCACAATTACGTGCATTATTACGTGCATCTACGTACGGAAAACTCAATATCATGTTCCCAATGGTTGCGACAATTCAAGAATTCCGTGATGCTAAAGCATTGTTGGAAGAAGAAAAAGCAAACTTAGAACAAGAGGGAGTTGAAGTCTCAGATGATATTGAATTAGGTATTATGGTCGAAATTCCATCAACAGCTGCTTTAGCAGATGTCTTTGCGAAAGAAGTCGACTTCTTTAGTATCGGTACAAACGACTTAATTCAATATACAATGGCTGCAGACCGCATGTCAGAACGCGTATCATACCTTTATCAACCATATAATCCAGCTATTTTACGCTTGGTTAAACAAGTCATCGAAGCTTCTCATAAAGAAGGTAAATGGACTGGCATGTGTGGTGAAATGGCTGGGGATGAAGTTGCGATTCCATTATTACTCGGTCTCGGTTTAGATGAGTTCTCAATGAGTGCAACATCTATTCTTAAAGCAAGACGCCAAATTGCGAACTTAAGTAAAAACGAAATGAATGAATTATCTAATCGCGCAATTGATTGTGCGACTGCAGATGAAGTTCAAACATTAGTTAAACAATACGCAAAATAAAGTAGGGTATGAAAAGTGCCACCCGATGTAGGTTGATACAGACCTGCATAAGGGTGGCATTCTTGTTTTACGTGTCAAATTGGGTTTTAACATATAGTTCTGTGAGTCATTGTTGTTTAGAAAAATTAGATGGTCTATTATGACTCAGATGTCTCGATGTGACACACTTGATTGATTTTATCCATGTCGACTTGGTACATCGGTTCGCCGTCCAATAGAATAAAAGGCGTCGCAAATGCATCGTAATCTATCATTTCATTACGATATTCACTTTTAGCGATATTCTTTTCTGTGTAAGGGACCTCGTGATGAGTTAAATAATTTTTAACAAAAGTACACGGAGGACAATCATTTTGTGTATATATAGTTATGTCTGGCATCTAACCGCTCCTTTTCATTCATTCAATACACCTTACTATAAGAGAAGCAAGGTTACATTTCAAGCAGCTCAACTGATTTTAAAGGAATGATATGATGTTATTTATCAAATGAAAGCGAATGTAGTATCATATGACTATGCATAACAAATGATAAGTGATCGAAAATCACCACCTATTTATAGTGGAGGCAACAATTAATGGATAAAGAATATGTAGTAATCGGATTAGGTCGTTTTGGCGGCAGTATTGTGAGAGAATTAAATGCGTTAGATATGGATGTCATGGCGATTGATAGTAACGAAGAACGTGTGAATGAATATAGCGATATCGCCACACATGCGGTGGTTGCGAATACGACAGATGAAGCGGTGATGAAAAGTTTAGGTATCCGTAATTTTGATCATGTGATTGTAGCCATCGGTGAAAATATCCAATCTAGTACGTTAACCACACTGATTTTAAAAGAATTAGGTGTTAAAAAGGTAACGGCTAAGGCCCAAAATGATTACCATGCGAAAATATTAAATAAAATAGGGGCGGACACCGTCGTTCACCCAGAGCGGGATATGGGAAGACGTATCGCTCATAATGTGGCGAGTGCGAGTGTACTTGATTATCTCGAATTAGCAGATGAACATTCTATCGTTGAAATTAAAACGAGTGAAAAAATGGCAGGACAATCCATTGTTGAACTCAATGCAAGGGCACAATTTGGTATTAATATCATTGCGATTAAACGAGGAAGCGAATTTATCGTCGCACCTGATCCAAATATGAATATTGAAATCGGAGATATTTTAATTATTATCGGTCATGATAATGATCTCGATCGTTTTGAGAAAAAAATCGTTCGTTAGTATAATAAAATCAAGTGAGAAAGATAAAGTAAATCGCAATATTTTACAGAGGATCAAAGATTATAGGAAACGTAATGGATTAAAAATATAATTCATTTTTGAAATAGGATAATACATTACTTTTAAAAATTAAACAACGTGTAAAAGTGTGTCTTCATCTAGCTCATTTTGTAAAGTTGTTTGATAAGATTGCATGACCATCCGAGACTCCTGAGGCATCTAGCCGAAACTGAAAATCCATTTTGGCTAAATACTTATATTAATTTAAAGTGTCATTTATTAGCCAAAATTAGTTGAAGTGAGGCGCCTAGGAAAGCGAGGATAGGTAAGCAATCTGTAAAAAACTTTAAAATATGGTGAGTTACCATAATTGATGGAAAGAAGAACAAAACCTGCTGACAATGTTAAGTCATTGCCAGCAGGTTTTGTTTATTTTTCTGAAGTTGTTTGTTGTTTCGCTTTATCGTTGTGATTTGATTTATAGTTACGTTGATCATTTTTCTTATGATTAGATTTACCTTTATACTTCGTTTTCAACGAACGATTTGATTTTGATCTTTTCGCTGAATTTGAAGTAGGTTGAGGCGCATTGCCATCTTCATTCACTTTCATAATGATAGGTAATATCATCGGTTTACGTGCTGTTTTCTCATATAGATAAGGTTGTAATGTTTCAATAATAGAAGATTTAATTTGATGCCATTGGATGTCTTTATTTTGGTTTAGTTTTGAAATGACTTCTGTTTTAATACGATGTTGTGCATCGTAAATCAGTTGTCCAGATTCACGCATGTAAACGAAGCCACGTGAAATAATATCAGGACCTGAGAGTAGTTGATTTGTGTTGAAATCAATGCTGACTACGACAATAACTAAACCTTCTTCTGATAACAGTTTACGATCTCGAATGACAACGTTACCGATATCACCAATACCGCTACCATCAACGAGTACGTTACCGGAAGGGATGCGACCTGCTTTTCGTCCTGAATCATGTGTGAGTGCAACGACATCGCCGATATCACAAATGAATACATTGTCTGGGTCAACACCACATTCAATGCCTGATTCGCTATGTGCTTTCAACATGCGATATTCACCATGGATTGGCATGAAGAATTTAGGACGTAATAAACGTAACATTAACTGTTGGTCAACTTTAGAACCGTGACCAGAAGTATGGATGTTAGATACTTTGTTATGAATGACTTCTGCGCCTGCACGGTATAACGCATTGATTGTGCGGTTGATACTTTTCGTATTACCTGGAATAGGTGAAGAACTGAATACTACAGTATCTTCAGGGATGATTTTAATCTGTTTATGTGTACCGTTCGCAATACGTGATAACGCAGCCATTGGTTCACCTTGTGATCCTGTACATAAAATAACTAATTCATGTTTGGATACACTGTTAATTTTGTTTGGTTCGATAAAGGTTTCTGGCGGTGCTTTAATATAACCGAGCTCCATACCAATGCTGATGTTATTTTCCATTGAACGACCAAACGTTACGATCTTTCTACCGTATTTAACTGCAGCTTCTACCGCTTGTTGGACACGATAAATGTTAGATGCGAACGTCGCAAAGATGATACGTCCGGTGCAGTTACGGAAAATTTTATCGACGTTTTGTCCCACTTCTCGTTCACTCATTGTGAAATCTGGTACTAATGAGTTTGTGGAATCAGAAAGAAGGCAAAGGACACCTTCATCGCCGAGTTTCGCCATTCTTGCAATGTTTGCGGGTTTACCAACTGGCGTGAAGTCGAATTTAAAGTCACCAGTGTGAACGATATTACCTTCAGGTGTATGCACGACGACACCGTATGTTTCTGGAATACTGTGCGTCGTTAAGTAAAATGATACTTCAAAATGTTTTGATTTAATGACACTATCTTCATCGATTTCATTTAATTTAGCATTACGAAGTAAATGATGCTCTTCTAATTTATTACGTATGAGACCTAAAGCCAATGGGCCACCATAGATAGGCACATTGATTTGTTTGAGTAGGTAGGGCACACCACCTATATGGTCTTCGTGTCCATGTGTGATAAATAATCCCACGATTTTATCTTGGTTTTGTTCAAGATAAGTATAATCAGGGATAACATAATCAATACCAAGTAAGTTGTCATCAGGGAATTTAATTCCTGCATCAATGATGACAATCTCATCTTGATATTCAACGGCATAGGTATTTTTACCTATTTCACCTAAGCCGCCTAATGCATAGACAGCTACTTCATTTTTATGAATTTGCTTCATTATTCAGCATGCTCCACTTTGAAATGGTCGGATTGTTTTTCATATTCTAAATGTGCGCCCTCTAATTTAGTTATGAATTCGATGTTATAGTTTCTATCTTTTAAATAGCGTCTTACTTGTTCTTCGCTTTCGCCTTCTACATAAATTGTTTGTGTATTTTCACGAACGATGACTTCATCGTTATTTTCTTGATAAAATACTTTAAAAATTGACATAATAATTTGTTCCTCCTGCAACTTATATAATTTCTCTTTATTGTGAAAACCCTAGTCGAATACTTGGTCGAATATGGATAGTAAAAGCTAATTAAGAATGACCATTACTATAGTACGTAGGTTATGTTTTAAATAAAAATAGAACATACCAGCTTTTCTGCCCAGTATGTTTAGGGTTTCTAAATTACGTTCAAATGAAGAAAACACGTAAGAACTACGTGTTTTTCAGTTATTTCCTATTTTACATGATGTGCGTGAATAAATAAAGCAGTTTTATTTTTAAAGACAAATTTTAACGCTCCTGCACTGGCGCAAAAATGAGCGAGTAATGTTTCAAATGACATGAGTTCATCAACAATGTGATATAATACATATTATAAGAAAATTGAGAAAAATAAGAAATCCGTAAAAAGGTAGGTGTCTACATGGATGTGAAACATCTCATAGAAATTGTGAAGCGCGAACAAAAACGCACAGATAAAATGTTTCAAGCATTGTCCTTAGAAAGGAGAGGGGATGAGGTGGTTGTATTTTTCAACTATGAGGAAACAATTGATAACGAGTTAGATGACACACATTTTATCCAGCATCACCATGACCCAGTTTTTCTCACAGACAGTGAACTCGATAAACTCATCAATGAACTCAATCACATAGGGACAGCTTACGAGTTAAGAGATGATGTATTTATGTAAAAAAAGTGACCAACAAAGTCTTCATCTTGATGTATGATCGAAGTATGAGACTTTATTGATCACGCTATAGCATGTGCAAAATGCTTACACACTTACTGCATTATCATGTGGTTGTAATGGTTGGTCTTTATCAATGTAGTCATAGAACATAATACCGTTTAAATGGTCGATTTCGTGTTGTACTACAACAGCTGGATAACCTTTCAAACGTAATTTGACGTCTTTACCATCAATGTCTTTCGCTTGTACTGTCACTCTGTATTTACGGTGTACGAGGCCTGGAATATCTTCATCGACACTCAAACATCCTTCGCCTGTAGGTAAGTATGCTTCTTGGATACTGTGACTCATGACTTTTGGATTCACGAGCATGAGGTCGTAAGATTTGCCATCGCCATCGTCAGGTAAGTAAACAGCAACCATACGTTTAGGGACATTGATTTGTGGTGCAGCGAGACCTACACCTGAACGCAAGCCATATTTATTGGCTATCTTTTCATCTTGACTATTTATTAAAAACTCTCTCATTGATTTTAATGTTTCGCGCTCTTCATCAGAAAGCGGAAGTTCAACATCTTGCGCTTTCTCACGCAATGTTGGATGACCATCTTTAATAATGTCTTTCATTGTTAACATAAATTGCATACACCTTCCTTACTTATTATATTACCAAAAATGATGGTTTGAAATACAGTATTCTATTTGCTTATGATCATTTTATTATATAATATAGCCACTATCATAGAAGGAGGGTTTATTGAGAATGAAATTAAGACATGGGCTAGGTGTATTACTCGCTTCAAGCCTACTATTGACGGCCTGTACAACGGACAAGGGCGAAATTGAAGATTATAATGAACAAATCCAAAAAGCATTCGATAAAGAGAATGCAATCCCTGAAATTGGAAAAAATTTAAATGAATTAGAAGAAAAGAAACAAGATTTAGTGAAAGATGTGAATGGCAACAGTGAAGGTGCAATGCAAAACGCCTCTAAAAAAGTGATCGATAACATCGACGAGCGTAAAAAAGAATTCAAAAAAGAAGAAAAAGCAATTGACGCATCAGAAGATGAATTCAAAGAAGCACAAAAACACGTCGAGAATATTAGCGATGACGATAAACATAAACAAGTCAAAGAGTTAGACGATGCATTAGTAGAAAAATATGAAGCCCATGACTCATATGCCAAAGCCTATCATAATGTGATGGATGCAGAGAAGTCTCTCTTTAACTACACATCAGGTGAAGACATTGACCAAAATGGTATCGATGAGAGATCTGAAAAAGTAACTGATTCTTATAAAAAAATGGATAAAGCTTTCGAGAAATACTCTAAAGCAATGAATAAAGTGAACAAAGAAAAACAAGATGTAGACGAACTCACTTAGCACAAAAACGCGATTTAATTTAAATTAGACGAAATTGTTAAAATTAATGAAAATGCTTTAAATCATTTGATATATAATAGTATAATTAAGAGTGTAAGAAATTGTTATATTATACTAATACAGATGGTAACAAAGTATTAGTACAGCTCTGAAACTGTACTGTTCCAAGGTGTTACAGAAGTTATTTAAAAAGTTAACAGTTTGTAAATTTTATGGTACAATATCAGAGGATAAAATGATTTCTATTATATGGGAAAGGTATGGTGAATTGAATGGCTACGAAGTTGAAAGCCCAATTCGATGCAGAGAAAGTATTGGAAGATACTCAATCTCAATTTGAAATGATCCAAGTTTTGGATGAAGACGGTAATGTAGTAAATGAAGACTTAGTACCTGACTTATCTGATGAAGAATTAGTAGAATTAATGAGAAGAATGGTGTGGACACGTATCCTCGACCAACGTTCTATTTCATTAAATAGACAAGGTCGTTTAGGTTTCTACGCGCCTACAGCAGGTCAAGAAGCTTCACAATTAGCATCTCAATATGCTTTAGAAAAAGATGACTTTATCTTACCTGGTTACCGTGATGTGCCACAATTAATCTGGCACGGTTTACCATTAACTGAAGCGTTCTTATTCTCAAGAGGACACTTTAAAGGTAACCAAATGCCTGAAGGCGTGAACGCAATGAGCCCACAAATCATTATCGGTGCTCAATATGTTCAAACAGCAGGCGTTGCGCTCGGTATTAAAAAACGCGGTAAAAATTCTGTAGCAATCACTTACACTGGTGACGGTGGTTCATCACAAGGTGACTTCTACGAAGGAATTAATTTTGCTTCTGCATATAAAGTACCAGCCATCTTTGTAATACAAAATAATAACTATGCAATCTCAACACCACGTAACAAACAAACTGCTGCTAAATCATTAGCACAAAAAGCTATTGCAGTAGGTATTCCTGGTATCCAAGTTGACGGTATGGACGCATTAGCAGTATACCAAGCAACTAAAGAAGCACGTGATCGTGCAGTCAATGGTGAAGGTCCATCATTAATTGAAACAATCACTTATCGTTATGGTCCTCACACAATGGCTGGGGATGACCCAACTAAATACAGAACTTCAGATGAAGATTCTGAATGGGAGAAAAAAGATCCTTTAGTACGTTTCAGAAAATATCTTGAAGGCAAAGGCTTATGGTCTGAAGAAAAAGAAAACGAAGTTATTGATAATGCAAAAGCTGAAATCAAAGCTGCTATCAAAGAGGCAGACGGTGTTGCAAAACAAACTGTTACAGACTTAATCGAAAACATGTACGAAGACATGCCTTACAACTTAGCAGAACAATATGAAATTTATAAAGAGAAGGAGTCGAAGTAACCCATGGCACAAATGACAATGGTTCAAGCGATTAACAACGCGCTTAAAACTGAATTACAAAGCGACGAAAATGTTTTACTTTTCGGAGAAGACGTTGGTGTTAATGGTGGTGTTTTCCGTGTAACTGAAGGGTTACAAAAAGAATTTGGTGAAGACCGTGTATTCGATACACCTTTAGCAGAATCTGGTATCGGCGGCTTGGCACTTGGTTTAGCAGTTGAAGGCTATCGTCCAGTAATGGAAATCCAATTCTTAGGTTTCGTATTCGAGGTATTCGACTCAATCGCTGGTCAAATTGCACGTACACGTTTCCGTTCAGGTAACTCTAAATCAGCACCAGTTACAATCCGTGCTCCATTTGGTGGTGGCGTGCACACACCAGAATTACACTCTGATAACTTAGAAGGTATCTTAGCTCAATCACCTGGATTAAGAGTTGTGATCCCTTCAAATCCTTACGACGCAAAAGGATTACTTATTTCTGCAATCAGAAGTAACGATCCAGTCGTATTCCTAGAACACATGAAAATTTATCGTTCATTCCGTGAAGAAGTTCCGGAAGAAGAATACACTGTTGACCTCGATAAAGCGAGCGTTAAACAAGAAGGTAACGATATTACATTAATCGCTTATGGCGCAATGGTTCAAGAATCATTAAAAGCAGCAGAAGAACTTGAAAAAGATGGTTATTCTGTAGAAGTGATCGACTTACGTACAGTACAACCACTTGATATTGATACACTTGTTGCTTCAGTAGAAAAAACAGGTCGTGCTGTTGTAGTACAAGAAGCTCAACGTCAAGCTGGTGTGGGTGCAGCAGTTGCTTCAGAACTTTCAGAACGTGCTATTCTTTCATTAGAAGCACCAATTGCTCGTGTAGCTGCAGCTGATACTGTATATCCATTCACTCAAGCTGAAAACGTTTGGTTACCAAACAAAAACGATATTGTTGAACAAGCAAAAGCGACATTAGAATTCTAGTAATAACTTGATAAAGTAGGCTTCGATCAAGAGCAGGCAAAACTTACCCTTGAGATAGCCTACTTTTTCGAGATATATCATATATTATGATTTAAATTGAAATATTAGGAGGACAAAGACGTGTCATTTGAATTTAAATTACCAGATATAGGTGAAGGTATTCATGAAGGTGAAATCGTAAAATGGTTTGTTAAAGCTGGAGATGAAATAGAAGAAGATGATGTCTTAGCAGAAGTGCAAAATGACAAATCTGTAGTTGAAATTCCGTCTCCTGTTTCAGGTAAAATCGAAGAAGTGTTAGTTGAAGAAGGCACTGTAGCCGTAGTTGGTGACCCAATTATCCGTATGGATTCACCAGACGCTGAAGGTATGACTTTCAAAGGTCAAGACAACGACGACGCTTCTGACGATGCAAAAGAAGAAGCACCTAAAGAAGAAGAAACAAAAGAAGAAACAACTCAAGAAGCACCTGCTGATGAAGATGTAGATGAAAACAGAAAAGTTAAAGCAATGCCATCAGTTCGCAAGTATGCACGCGAAAAAGGTGTTAATATTAAAGCAGTGTCAGGGTCAGGTAAAAATGGTCGTATCACTAAAGAAGATGTTGACACTTACCTAAATGGTGGCGGTGCAAGCGCTGCTGATAGCGAAGATAGCCAAGCTGCTGAATCAACTGGCAGTGAACAAACAGCTGCAGCAAGCAACGATGCATTCCCTGAAACAACTGAAAGAATACCAGCAATGCGTAAAGCAATTGCTAAAGCAATGGTTAATTCTAAACACACTGCACCTCACGTAACATTGATGGATGAAATCGATGTTCAAGACTTATGGGATCACCGTAAAAAATTCAAAGAAGTTGCTGCAGAACAAGGTATCAAACTTACATTCTTACCTTATGTAGTTAAAGCACTTGTATCAGCACTTAAAAAATTCCCAGCATTGAATACTGAATTCAATGAAGAAGCTGGCGAAATCGTGAATAAACATTACTGGAACATTGGTATCGCAGCAGATACTGACAGAGGTTTACTCGTACCTGTTGTTAAAAATGCTGACCGTAAATCAATCTTTGAAATTTCAAGTGAAATTAACGAGTTAGCTGGTAAAGCACGTGACGGTAAATTAACTAACGATGAAATGAAAGGTGCAACTTGCACAATCACAAACATCGGTTCTGCTGGTGGTCAATGGTTCACTCCAGTTATCAATCAACCAGAAGTTGCTATCTTAGGTATTGGCCGTATTGCACAAAAACCAATTGTTAAGGATGGAGAAATTATTGCAGCTCCAGTACTTGCATTATCATTGAGCTTTGACCATAGACAAATTGATGGTGCAACTGGACAAAACGCTATGAATCACATCAAGCGTCTATTAAATAATCCAGAATTATTATTAATGGAGGGGTAAAGTATGGTAGTCGGAGATTTTCCTATTGAAACAGATACTATAGTTATTGGTGCAGGACCAGGAGGATACGTTGCAGCGATTCGTGCAGCGCAACTAGGTCAAAAAGTAACAATCGTTGAAAAAGGCGACTTAGGTGGCGTTTGCTTAAACGTTGGTTGTATTCCTTCTAAAGCATTACTTCACGTTTCTCACCGTTTTGTTGAAGCACAAGATTCAGAAAATCTAGGTGTTGTAGCTGACGGCGTGAAACTTAACTATGATAAAGTTCAAGAATTCAAATCATCTGTTGTTAACAAATTAACAGGTGGTGTTGAAAGCTTACTTAAAGGTAACAAAGTAGAAATTGTTAAAGGTGAAGCTTACTTCGTAGACGATCACAGCTTACGCGTGATGGACGAAAAAAGCGCTCAAACTTACAACTTCAAACACGCTATCTTAGCTACTGGTTCTAGACCAATCGAAATTCCTAATTTCGAATTTAGCGACCGCGTGTTAGATTCTACTGGTGCTTTAAACTTACAAGAAGTACCTAACAAACTTGTTGTAATCGGTGGCGGTTACATCGGTTCAGAATTAAGTACTGCATTTGCAAACTTCGGTTCTGAAGTTACAATCTTAGAAGGCGCTAAAGACATCTTAGGCGGTTTCGAAAAACAAATGTCACAACCCGTTAAAAAAGGCATGAAAGCGAAAGGCATTGACGTTGTTACAAACGCTATGGCTAAAAATGCTGAAGAAACAGAAGACGGTGTGAAAGTGACTTACGAAGTTAAAGGCGAAGAAAAAACAATCGACGCTGACTACGTATTAGTTACTGTAGGTCGTCGTCCAAACACGGATGAACTTGGACTTGAAGAAATCGGTATTAAATATGGAGAACGCGGCTTATTAGAAGTTGATAAACAAAGCCGTACTTCAGTAGAAAATATCTTCGCAATCGGTGACATCGTTCCTGGATTAGCACTTGCACACAAAGCAAGCTATGAAGGTAAAGTTGCTGCTGAAGTGATTGCTGGAGAAGCTTCTGAAGTAGACTATGTAGGTATGCCAGCTGTTGCTTTCACTGAACCTGAACTTGCGCAAGTTGGTTACACTGAAGCACAAGCTAAAGAAGAAGGCATTGAATACAAAGCTTCTAAATTCCCTTATGCAGCAAATGGCCGTGCGTTATCATTAGATGACACAACTGGTTTCGTTAAATTAATCACTACTAAAGAAGACAACACACTTATCGGTGCTCAAGTTGCAGGTACAGGTGCATCAGACGTTATTGCTGAATTAGGTTTAGCAATCGAATCTGGTATGAACGCTGAAGATGTAGCGTTAACTGTACATGCTCACCCAACTTTAGGTGAAATGACTATGGAAGCTGCTGAAAAAGCATTAGGCTTACCAATCCACACAATGTAATGAAACGTGCTTGCTAAGCGCTCGTTTTAAGCAATAATATAGAGGCTGGGACTTTGATACGTCCCGGCCTTTTCGTTTATGATAAGTAAATAATTCCAATTAGAAAGGAATGAATCGTATCGAATATCAATATCCGATTGATTTAGACTGGTCGAACGAAGAAATGATGCGAGTGGTGTCATTTTTCAATGCAATCGAAGCATATTACGAAGATCAAGTAGAGCGTGAAACACTTATGGAACGCTATCGACAATTTAAACGCATCGTGCCAGGGAAAGCAGAAGAAAAACAAACCTTTAAATCGTTTGAAAAAGCAAGTGGTTACAGTAGTTATCACGCTGTGAAAGATGCTCAAAATCATCCCGATCAAAAAATGATTGGAAAAAACTTAAAATAAAGCTTGTCTTTAAAGCTACATTCTGATATTTTTATTAAGCAGTAAACAAAATGTTTAGTAAAAGTAAACAGGATGTAGCTTTTTTATGTGAGCAAAGATAAGGAAATCAAAGGATAAAGGTGAAATAGATGGCTTTAGATATTGGTAATCGATTACGTAATTTACGACGCATAAAGGATTTAACTCAAGAGGAGTTAGCAGAACGCACGGACTTATCAAAAGGGTATATTTCACAGATTGAGAGTGATCATGCTTCTCCTAGTATGGAGACATTTCTGCTTATTTTAGAAGTGTTAGGGACAACACCGAGTGAATTTTTCTCAGTTAAAGATGAAGCAAAAATCCTTTATCCCAAAGCGTCTCAAACGACGTATGACGAATATGATGAAGGCTATGTGTTGAACTGGTTAGTGAGCCAGTCGAATGAATTTGAAATGGAACCTTTATTGCTGACGTTAAGACCGCAATCCGCCTATAAACAATTTAAACCTTCTAATTCAGAAACATTTATCTATTGTTTAGAAGGTCAGGTGCGTCTTGTACTTGGATCTCAAGTTTATGACGCAAATGAAGGAGATGCGCTTTATTTTAAAGCAGATCAACGTCATCACTTATCGAATCCAACGTCTGCACCGACGCGTGTATTAATTGTAGCGACATCATCTTATTTATAGGAGGGGAACCATGAATCCATTATTTTCATTAAAAGGGATCACAAAATCATATGATGGAACAACGATTTTAGACGAAATCAATTTAGACATTGAACAAGGTTACTTTTACACATTACTTGGTCCTTCCGGATGTGGAAAAACTACAATACTCAAACTGATTGCAGGTTTTGAGACGCCAGATACAGGCCAAGTGGTTTATAAAGATCGTGATATTCAACATTTACCAGCGAACAAGAGAAAGGTGAACACCGTCTTTCAAGATTATGCGCTATTTCCTCATCTAAATGTCTATGAAAATATTGCCTTTGGGTTAAAGTTAAAGAAAATGAAGCAACAAGCTATTGATCAAAAAGTTACTGAAGCATTGAAGCTAGTGAAATTATCAGGCTATGAAACTCGACACATCGACGAGTTGAGTGGTGGACAAAAACAACGTATTGCGATTGCGAGAGCGATTGTGAATGAACCAGAAATTTTACTACTCGATGAATCCTTATCGGCACTAGATTTAAAGCTGAGAACTGAAATGCAGTATGAGTTGAGAGAGCTGCAGTCTCGTTTAGGTATCACGTTTATCTTTGTCACACATGACCAAGAAGAAGCACTTGCACTTAGTGATTACATCTTCGTGATGAAAGATGGGAAGGTACAGCAATTTGGCACACCGACAGATATTTATGATGAGCCCGTGAATCGTTTTGTGGCAGATTTTATTGGTGAATCGAACATCGTGGAAGGTCAGATGGTAGAAGATTTTGTCGTAAATATTTATGGACAAGATTTTGACTGTGTCGACCAAGGTATTCCTTCTGGCAAAGATGTTGAAGTGGTCATTCGCCCCGAAGATATTTCGTTAGTCGAAGCTTCTCAAGGGTTATTTGAAGTGACAGTCGATTCCATGTTGTTTAGAGGTGTCCATTATGAAATTTGTTGTATTGACCGCAAACAGTACGAATGGGTTATTCACACGACGAAAAAAGCGGAAGTGGGTGCAAAAGTAGGTCTATACTTTGATCCAGAAGCAATCCATATTATGGTGCCTGGAGAATCTGAAGCTGAATTTGATAAACGAATAGAAAGTTATGAGGAATAGGAAGATGCAAAAAATAAATAAATGGTTCATGTTGCCTTATGCCATTTGGATGTTGTTTTTTATCATCGTTCCGCTCTGTTTACTCGTCTACTTTTCATTTATAGACATACACGGACAGTTTAGTTTTGATAATTACCGACAAATATTTAGCCCAACTTACGGTAAGTTGTTTTTAGAATCTATTATATATGCGGTCATCATTACGTTACTCACTTTGTTAATCAGTTATCCTGCCGCTTATTTTATTCTAGCTTCAGCACATCAAAATGTATGGTTATTGGTCTTAATCATACCGACATGGATTAATTTATTGTTAAAAACGTATGCTTTTATCGGGATATTGAGCCAAGAAGGTCTCGCCAATCGGTTACTTTCATTCTTACATTTACCAAAGATGGATTTATTATTTACGGCACCGGCATTTATCCTCGTTGCAACGTATATTTATATTCCATTTATGATTTTACCTATCTTCAATAACTTGAAAGAAATACTAAATCATTTATTAGATGCGGCAACAGATTTGGGTGCTAATTCATGGACGCGTTTTCGTAAAATCATCTTTCCATTAACGAAAAAAGGAATATTCACTGGTATACAGATTACCTTTATTCCTGCATTATCACTATTCATGATTACAAGATTGATTGCAGGTAATCGTGTGATCAATATCGGTACGGCTATCGAAGAACAGTTTCTAGTGATACAAAATTACGGCATGGGTTCAACTATCGCACTCTTCTTAGTCTTATTTATGGCTTTTATCCTCATCGTGACCAATGTGAAAAATAACCGGAGAAATGGGTGAAGTGAATGAAATGGTATGGAAAACTTTATATTGGCATCTTAGTTGGCATCCTTTATCTACCAATTTTGTTCTTGATGTTGTATTCATTTAACTCAGCAGGGAATATGGCCCACTTTGAACATTTCACATTGGAGCATTATGTGTCACTATTTAACAATCATCGATTATTAAGCATTATCTTTAATACGGTTGCTGTCGCGTTATTATCTGCCGCATGTGCAACAGTGATTGGAACATTCGGTGCGATCGCGCTCTATCGTTTAAGAAATCAAAAGATAAGATTATCGATGTTGACGCTAAATAATGTGTTAATGGTTTCGTCCGATGTGGTCATCGGTGCCTCGTTTTTAATAATGTTTACCGCAATCGGACATTTTACAGGTCTTGGGTTGGGATTCTTTACCGTACTCATTTCGCATATTGCCTTTAGCATTCCTATTGTAGTGTTGATCGTGTTACCACAACTGTATGATATGAATGATCATACATTACAAGCTACTCGTGATTTAGGTGCGACTGAGTTACAAGTGTTAAATCGAGTGATGTTCCCTCAGCTCATGCCTGCGATTATCGGTGGCTTTTTTATGGCGCTGACTTATTCATTAGATGATTTTACCGTGAGTTTCTTTGTGACTGGTAATGGCTTTAGCGTGTTATCCGTTGAAGTCTATGCGATGGCGAGAAAGGGAATTAGCATGGAAATCATTGCGATATCTACACTGTTATTCCTATTTATCATCATTGGCATCGTCGGTTATTATTTCGTACAAGCATGGTTAAAACGTAGAAGAACATCACAGCAAGGGGTGAGCTCATGAAACGATTTCTTCAACTCATCATTACAGCACTTGTGATAGGGATGATTTGTATTTGGATCAGCCATCGTTTATCCTCAGAAGGGCAAAGCGCAAGTGGTGAAAAACTTTACGTATACAACTGGGGAGAGTATATTGATCCTGCACTTATAGACAAATTTGAAAAGGAAACAGGGATTCAAGTGATTTATGAAACGTTTGACTCTAATGAAGCAATGGAAGCCAAAATTAAAAATGGCGGTACACACTATGATGTTGCCTTTCCGAGTGAATATACGGTTCAAAAGTTAAAACGCGATCAGTTATTATTGCCTCTTGACCATGATAAAATCCCTAACATGAAGTATTTAGATCCAGATTATATGAACATGGACTTTGATCGACATAATCAATATTCTGTGCCTTACTTTTTTGGCACTGTCGGTATTTTATATAATAAAGCAGCGTATCCAAATGCGCCGCTCAATGCATGGGCAGATTTATATGATGAGAAATACAATCGCGATGTCTTATTAGTAGATGGCGCCCGTGAGGTGATGGGTTTAGCCTTAAATAAATTAGGTTATAGTTTAAATGATAGATCGACACAACACTTGGCACAGGCTGAAACAGACCTTAATCAATTGGCACCACAAGTGAGAGGGATAGTCGGAGATGAGGTTACGATGATGTTAGAACAACATGAAGCAAACGTTGCGGTCGTCTGGAGTGGTGTCGCTCAACCTATCGTCACTAACAACGAGCAATTCGACTATGTAATCCCTAAAGAAGGTTCTAATTTATGGTTTGATAATATCGTCATTCCGAAGACAGCACAAAACAAAGCTGCAGCGCACAAATTTATAAACTTCTTATTAGAACCTAACAATAATAAACAAAATACTGAATGGGTCGGTTATGCAACACCGAACGAAGCGGCAAGAAATAAATTACCTAAAGACATCAGAGAGGATACACGATTTTATCCCACAGAAGCGCAGCAACAACGGTTAGAGGTATATCAAGATTTGGGAAAATCAACGCTCAGTGAGTATAACGAGCGCTTTTTAAATTTTAAAATGTCATTAAATTAGACTTTAGTTGGTAGTTATTTAAAGTAGAATCCGATATAATAGTTTGATAAGTAGAATAAGGAGATGTGAGTGTATGTCAGGAGAGCAATTTATGCAGGTTAAGCGGCCAGTCAGTCGTTTAGCTGAAAAAGTTCTTGGATGGTTAAGCTGGCTTTTTCTATTAGCATTGACAGTGATAACCATATTTATCGCACTCGTTTCATTTAGTAGTGAAACATCGATACAAAGTTTAGAAGCTTCACTGAATAATAACGAGTTAATACAACAAATTTTAGCGAATAACGGTCTAAATACCACACAGTTTGTGATTTGGTTACAAAATGGTGTGTGGGCTGTCATCGTATATTTCATTGTATGTTTACTCATCTCATTTTTAGCACTAATTTCTATGAATATACGATTCCTTTCAGGTTTCTTATTCTTAGTTGCTGCGGTAGTGACATTACCACTCGTATTATTATTTATTACGTTGATTATCCCAATTTTATTCTTCATTATCGCTATTATGATGTTTGTACGTAAAGATAGAGTTGATACCGTTCCTGCATATTATATGGAAGGCTATCAAGGAGCGCCAACACAAGGCTATGATTACGACGAACCGGTTTACAGAAATCAACCACGTTATAGTGATGATCGAGATGATCAAGATGCATACGAAGCAGACAATGGTTACGATCGTAACGCCAAACCATTAAGACGTGGTTCATATGATCATTTTTACGATCAGGACCATCCAACTGCTGCTGAAGATTCAGTTCAAGCGGATACAGCAGAGGAAGATGACGAACCCCAAATTCTTTCTAGACAAGTCAAATACGGTTATAAAAACAAGGTCAAACCGACACATGATGAGGATCACGAAGATGGTATGACTGAAGAAGAAAGACTTGAACAAGAAAGACATCAACAAGAGATTGAGGCACAACGCCAACGTGAAGCTGAAGAAGCAGAACGTCAACGTCAGCAAGAAGCTGAAGAAAAGGCACGTCGTAAGCAAGAAGAAAAAGAAGCACGAGAACAAGAAAAACAGGCACATGCAGAAGAAAAAGCAAGACGTAAACAGATTAAGAAAGAACGTAAACAACGTGAAAAAGAACTTAGAAAACAACAACCGAGTGCCGTGAATCAACGTCGCATGAACTATGAAGAACGTAAAAAAGTCGTCCATCAAGATCAAACTGCTCAAGAAGAAACTTCACAAACGACTGATGAAGTGGATGCGACGGAAGAACGTAATGAACATAAAGAATAAGCTTTAAACTACACTTGAGACGGAAGCAAATGAATTACTGCTTTCGTCTCATTTTATTTCTTATATTAAAATATATTGCTTTATAAATATAACTCTAGATATAATGTTATTTAGATATCAAAATTTTGATAAAGCGTTTAATGTGTTTTGAAAACGGCTATATATCAAAAAAGAAATAGAATCAATAAAATGATTAACAGAAGTAGTTGAATATAGGAGGTCCAAAGATGAGAAAGGCAGAACGTGTTTTAGGTTGGATAGGTGTTGGTATCGGCATCATATTCTTAATATTTATAGGATTTGCATTGATTGGATTTAATCAACCAGGATTTGAAGAAGAGTTTAATAATCTATATCAAGAAGAGGCGCAAATCGTTTCCTTCGATACAATTAAAGGATTGACTACTGTTTCAGCGATTCTCTTATTAGTATCTACAGTATTAGGACTAATTGCTACATTACTCGTTAAGAAAAAACGCGTCTTATCAGGTGCGTTATTTATGGCAGCATTTGTCGTAGGTATTTTATTTGGTAACTGGCTCGCTGGTATCCTTTGGTTAATCGCTGGTATTATGATGTTTGTACGTAAAGACAGTGATATCCAAGGTGAAGGTACCGCGAACGAAGAGAATCCATTTATCAGAGATGAGGTTCACACAGAAGGCAATCCTTACATCCGTGACGATGTAGATCGCACTGCTCAAGATGACACTGAACCTCAAGATAACCGTCAAAATCATGATGGTGAAAATGAAGATAATGATGATAATCCATTCATTAGAGACAACGGTCAACAACCTAAAACAAAAGAAAGTGATCGTTTAGAAGATGATGCAGAAAAAGATATGCAAAAGAAAAAAGATAACGATCCATATCTTTATTAATGCGCTTCGAACATCAGAACAATAAATAATAGCACATGAAAAGAGGCTAGGAACATTACGTTTCTAGCCTCTTTTTATTCGATTGAGTTTAGTCATAAAATTGCACGAGCTGTTTAAATGTATCTTCTAAGAATGCTAAAAATGCTTTATCTGTTTTCAACTCTTCATCACTTGGATCAAGTGTTCTCGCCACGAACAATTCACCTTTTTTAACGTTTTTTACCCGATCAATGGCTTGTTGCAATTCATCCTCTGATAGGGAATGAATAGGTTCCTTATCTTCTTTCATATGATCTAACGCTAAGCTGTAATCTTCAGGTAATTGTTTTAACGTATCAAAATGTTTTTCAAATGTTTTAACTTGATCTGCTTTATTCTTCGCTTCGTGCATCACACCATACATAACGAACAATTGATCCTCAAATAGACCGATTTGGAAATGAGGTTGCATTTTATAACCACGTTTATTCGTTGAAAAAGCAACCCATGTATCGTGGGGTGGATTCACACTACGTCTCGCGTGTTTCGCCACGTGTGGATAGAAGACTTCCCCTGTTTCTGTTTCAAGAAATTGAGAGAAGTAATCTCCTAATGCATTAAGTTGTGGGCGAATGCGTTCAGAAATTGCCTCCATTCTACCGTCTAAACCATCAACAGTGAAGGCTTTAAAGTCATTCGGCTTAAATGTATAAGTTGTCATGAGCTCACCTCTTAGTTACATCTTTTACCCACATTGTAGCACATAACTTTATGAGACACAGGCGATGCGTTTCTACTATAACACCTCTCAAAACGTGGCCTTTTTAGTCTTGTACACATGATAAAGGTTAGCCATTTAGGGTATAATGTGAGCATAGGAGTGATTAAATGACACTTTATCAATTTGCGAAAGCGCTCATTTTAGAAGCAGGAAAAAATATTAGAGAAACGATGGATGAAACTTTACATATAGAAACAAAATCGAACCCGAATGATCTCGTGACCAACGTAGATAAACAGACTGAACAGTTCTTAGTCGATCGTATCCACCAATCTTATCCGGACCATGAGGTAATTGGTGAAGAAGGGCATGGCCATCAATTAAGTCACAGTCAGGGTACGACGTGGGTCATTGATCCGATAGATGGCACACTTAATTTTGTGCATCAACGTGAAAACTTTTCGATCTCAATCGGCATTTTTCAGGACGATACACCTTATGCGGGCTTTGTGTATGATGTAATGAACGATACGCTTTATCATGCGAAGGCCGGAGAAGGGGCATATGTAGGAGATCAATCGTTACCACAAATAGAAGATACGGATCTCAAAAAGAGCATTATTGGTATTAACCCTAATTGGCTTACGAAACCTAAATTAGTGGATCTTTTTCACCCCATCGTAAATCAATCTCGCAGTGCAAGAGCATACGGTTCAGCTGCGTTAGAGATTGTGCATGTCGCAACAGGTAGATTAGCTGCTTATATGACACCCCGATTACAGCCATGGGATTATGCTGGCGGATTAATTATTTTAAACGAAGTAGGGGGTAAAGGCACAGATTTCTTAGGTGAGGCATTAACGATTTACGAACCTCATACAGTAGTCGTCGCCAATCCACAGTTGCACGAAGATTTGATTAATCATTACTTTAAACCGCACCAAGAAATCATCGAAGAACTACATGCCCATCACAGAAGATAATATGCTCGAGAATTAAAAAACTGAAAGTATTCTTACACAGTGAAGAGGTGTGTGAGATTACTTTCAGTCTATTTGTTAGGATATGAAGATACGTGCGAGTTAGAACCAATTTTTTTCACGATAATGTTTTTTTAATGTAAAGCCTGCGCCAAATGTTGCAATGAATAATATAAGTGTTAAAATCATCATTGGTACATTAGTTGCAGCGATAGCAAAGCTGAACAGCGTTAAGAATATCGTCGCAACGAGCGCAAGTATAAAGAAAATGGCCTTAGATTTTTTTGGTTGTTCCATCCCTACACCCCTTTGGTTGTATTCTAAAGTCATATCTATGATATAATAAAAAAGTTACAATTAAAAGCGGTAATTTACTTAAGAAAGGAAATTATGAAATGACTAATATAAGAGAAGACGTTCGAAATATAGCAATCATCGCTCACGTTGACCACGGTAAAACAACACTTGTAGATGAGCTATTAAAACAATCAGGTATCTTCCGTGAAAATGAACGCATAGACGAACGTGCGATGGACTCTAACGATTTAGAAAGAGAACGTGGTATTACCATCCTTTCTAAAAACACAGCGGTAGACTATAAAGGTACTAGAATTAATATATTAGATACACCAGGGCATGCTGACTTTGGTGGTGAAGTTGAACGTATCATGAAAATGGTTGATGGTGTCGTTTTAGTTGTCGATGCTTATGAAGGTACGATGCCACAAACACGTTTCGTATTGAAAAAAGCGTTAGAACAAAACTTAAAACCTGTTGTTGTAGTGAATAAAATTGATAAACCAGCTGCACGTCCTGAAGCGGTTGTCGATGAAGTCTTAGACTTGTTCATCGAATTGGAAGCTTCTGAAGAGCAACTCGATTTCCCAGTTGTTTATGCTTCAGCTGTTAACGGTACAGCAAGTTTAGATCCAGAAACACAAGATGACAACATGCAAGCGATGTACGAAACAATCATTGATTACGTACCAGCACCGAAAGATAATAGTGATGAACCATTACAATTCCAAGTCGCATTATTAGATTACAATGATTACGTAGGTCGTATCGGTGTAGGACGTATCTTTAGAGGGACAATGCGCGTTGGGGACAACGTATCACTTATTAAATTAGATGGTTCAGTCAAAAACTTCCGTGTCACTAAATTATTCGGTTACTTTGGACTTAACCGCGAAGAAATCGAAGAAGCTCAAGCAGGCGATTTAGTCGCTGTATCTGGTATGGAAGACATTAACGTAGGTGAAACAGTAACACCACACGATCACCAAGAAGCATTACCAGTACTAAGAATCGACGAACCTACATTGGAAATGACATTTAAAGTGAACAATTCACCATTCGCAGGTCGCGAAGGTACTTACGTGACAGCACGTCAAATTCAAGAACGTCTAGATCAACAACTTGAAACAGACGTTTCACTTAAAGTTACACCAACAGACTCTCCAGATACATGGACCGTTGCAGGTCGTGGTGAATTACACTTATCTATCCTCATTGAAAACATGAGACGTGAAGGTTTCGAACTTCAAGTATCTAAACCACAAGTTATCTTAAAAGAAATCGATGGCCAAATGTGCGAACCATTTGAACGCGTACAATGTGAAGTACCTTCAGAAAATACGGGTTCAGTCATCGAATCTTTAGGACAACGTAAAGGTGAAATGTTAGACATGGTCACTACAGACAATGGTCTTACTCGCTTAGTCTTCATGGTACCTGCTCGTGGTATGATTGGTTACACTACTGAATTCATGTCACAAACACGTGGTTATGGTATCATCAACCATACATTCGAAGAATTCAGACCACGTATTAAAGGTATGATCGGCGGAAGAAGAAACGGTGCACTTGTTTCTATGGACCAAGGTCAAGCTAGCCAATACGCAATCATTGGTTTAGAAGACCGTGGTACAAACTTCATGGAACCAGGTACTGAAGTTTATGAAGGTATGATTGTTGGTGAACACTCTCGTGAAAATGACTTAACTGTTAACATCACGAAAATTAAACACCAAACAAACGTACGTTCATCTACCAAAGACCAAACTGAAACTATGAAACGCCCACGTATCTTAACATTAGAAGAAGCGTTACAATTCATTAATGATGATGAATTAGTCGAAGTTACACCAGAATCTATCCGCTTGAGAAAGAAAACACTTAATAAACAAGCACGTGAAAAAGAAGCGAAACGTGTTAAACAAATGATGCAAGAAAATGAATAATCATTAGACTCGTATATAAATTAAAAGCAGGTAACCCGAGATGCTCTATACGGAGCATGAACGGTTACCTGCTTTTTTGTTATCTATGATTAAATGTCGTAACTTGTTTACGTTGTTTCGGCTTATCTAAACGACTCTTACATTCATCACACATGAATGTATGCATCGGATCATTGCGAAGCCGTTTCGCTTCAAGTGTGTTTTCGTCGATATAAACTTCTGTATCGCAAATCACACATTGTACTTTTTTCATATAATTAAACCACCTCAATACGTGTTGCATGTTTAAATTGATAAGAATAACCCTGATCTTGAATGAAGACGAAGCTATCTACACCGTCATCCTCATAAAGTCGTTTCCCATCTTTTGAAAATTGGAAGAATAAATAGGGTAATAGATCTAATGGTACTTTGATTTCATCTTCATCATTGTATAAGCGAATTGCTGTCGCTTTCGCAGTTGGTTCTGCATGTTTAAAGAACGGTGTCATATTGATCACATACGTTTCTTTCAACATGGATTGTTTTTTATATTTAATTTCTGAATTTAAAGTCGGTGGGTTCGTTTGACCTTCTAGAATGGCTCTATTCCATTCACGGTTGTCTTCAAAACGAATCGGTTTCGTACCTTCAAACACACCAGCCTCTAAATCTTCTATTTGTACTTTACGATCATCGAAGATCCAAGTTGTACTATCTAATGTAATTGGAAATTGAACTTCCCCCGTGATTTGAATCATTTATCGTTTCCTCTTTACTTGAATTATAATAGTGATAGGTGAAGTAGTTGGAACAGCTTGCTCATAAATTTTTGCATCTTGTTGTCCCATTTTAGGAAATACGCTTACAAAAACGATTGAAACTTTTCCTAGACGTGCTTGAAAATATTGAATGACACTCATTCTACTAGGTTACAGTAAACGAGTTGAAGCACTTATTTTCATGAAAATAAGTACACTTTCACATCACCGTATCCTCGTTTTCAAGTCGCTTAAAGATTATCTTCATCCTAGTATTTTAGCATATTCTCGAAGCATCCGTGTATTATAGAATTCTGCTTGCTTTTTAATATGTAGTAAGATAGAATTTAGTGTAAGAACATACAAATGATAGGGGGAGCATTTCATGGTAAAGAGTCAAAAAATGAGCAATGTGGCATATGATCAACTAAATAAAGATGCTGATAGAATCCTTCAGTTAATCAAAGTTCAAATGGATAACCTGACTTTACCTCAATGCCCATTATACGAAGAAGTACTCGATACCCAAATGTTTGGCTTACAAAAAGAAGTTGAATTTGCGGTTCAGTTAGACTTAGTCGACAAAGAAGTGGGTAAAGAAATTATGCTTCGTTTAGAAAAAGAACTTTCTAAACTTCACGATGCATTTACAACAGTCTAAACGTCGGCAATATTAATATAGATCAATTTACTGTTAAAGAAACGGATAGCAAGTCGTACATAGAGAAGATCAATAGCAAATATATGAGATATCATATGATGAATATAGGAGTGACTGAGATTGCAACATGTTTGGATCGCAGTCACTTTTGTTTTTTCGGGGCACAAATGTTTCCGTGACAGTGGTTGATTGGGTATGAGCTACACTTCAATGACAAGCAAATCCCACATTGAATGCTCCTCCAAGTATTTCATATTTTAACGGATTAAAATGACATTATTCGATAAATGGTGTTGAATTTTGCTATAATACACAAGTGGTTTCATATAAACAGATAATGAGATAGTTAGCGTCTCAATTTATACATACATATTGAATATACGTGAAACAACAATATGATTACAGTAATTCATAAACTATAAGCAAAAACACGTTTTGATATCATATTGTGCTTCTATATAAAAAGAAGAAGGACAAAGATAACCAAGAAGAATTGGATGATAAAAAAGTATGAATAAAGTAAAACGATTTTTTAGTATTATAAATAAAAAGGCGAAATACATAGATTATTCACTCTTAGTGACTTATGTTTTGTTATGTTTAATTGGATTAGTCATGGTCTACAGTGCCAGCATGGTTGCTGCTACGAAAGGGAGCTTAACCGGCGGCGTGCCTGTTTCGGGTACATACTTTTACACACGTCAGTTGGCTTATGTCATCGTCGGTTTTGCAATCGTGTTTTTCATGGCGTTCTTCTTCAATACGAAGTTGCTCCAACAGACGAAGATCCAACAAATCATGGTCGTGGGTATAATCATTTTACTCGTTGCGACACTCATTTTTGGTAGTAACATTAACGGTTCTAAGAGTTGGCTACGACTCGGTGTCATTAACTTGCAAGTTTCTGAATTCTTGAAGCTAGTCATCCTTTTATATATTCCGTTTATGATTGAAAAACGTAGAACCCAAGTCTTTAGAGATCCGAAGATTATGTTTGCCCCTGTAGGATTAATGTTCTTTGCGATAGGGCTCGTGCTCATCCAACGTGACTTAGGACAAGTGATGCTGTTAACTATTATTTTACTCGCTATCTTGTTCTACGCTGGCTTAGGAGTGAAGATCGCATTGAAATGGGCTGTACCTATTATTTTTATTATCGTAGTCGGACTTCTCATTGCACTCGCATTTGGTTGGTTACCTAGTTATCTTACAGCACGTTTTAGTACGCTGGTCGATCCATTTAGCCAAGCATCAGGGACAGGGTATCACATATCCAATTCATTGATTGCGATAGGGAATGGTGGTTTATTAGGCCGAGGTTTAGGTAACAGTATTATGAAATTAGGCTATCTACCTGAACCACATACCGATTTTATCTTTTCTATTATTTGTGAAGAACTCGGTTTAATCGGTGGATTACTCGTTATTTTATTACTCTTCTTTATCGTTTATCGTGCGTTTGTCTTAGCGAATAAAACCAATTCTTATTTCTACAAATTAGTCTGTGTCGGTATCGCGACATATATTGGGATCCAAACATTCATCAACTTAGGTGGTATCTCAGGTACGATCCCACTTACTGGTGTACCGTTACCATTTATTAGTTTTGGTGGTTCTTCTATGTTAAGTTTAAGTATCGCGATTGGACTGTTACTCATCGTAGCGAAACAGATTAAGATCGATAAAGCGCGTGCTAAAAAACAAGCACCAACACAAATATCTAGAAGATATTAATTTTTAGTACACATGAATAACCCTACTTTTAATTAGTATGACACATTTATTTCACAATTTAATTGTCCGCATATTTTAATGTACCAGATTAAAAGTACGAATATATGATGTAATGATGAAACGCTTTTCTAAACAGCTTAGTTGTTTGGAAAGGCGTTTTTATTTTACGAACAATCCCTTCATGACAGTCATTGGATCATTATGAGAGACCAATGATAAGAAATCATTTATAACGATTCGGTCTAATTATCGCTATAAAAACGTATGATAATAATATGTAATGTTTACTGATAAGTTTTACTTAATATTATGGTTATGGTAATATAAAGATATACTTAAAAGCATAGAATATATAATTAGTATGACATATTTAGTAGAATCATTATGTTTTGTATCATATTTCTGGTATGATTTAATACATAGTTCAATTTAGGAACGGGTGAATTAGCAAAGGGGGCTGCAATGGTCGTTCACCGAAATATGTCTTTGTATCAAAAAGAAAATGATTTAATATTTTGGAAATTGTTTATAAGAAGGTGAAAGCTAATGAGAGAGATACATAAATTATTAGTTGCAAATAGAGGGGAAATTGCGATTCGGATTTTCAGAGCAGCCACAGAACTCAATATTAAAACGGTCGCAATTTATTCAAACGAAGACAAGAGCGCGTTACATAGATATAAAGCAGACGAATCATACTTAGTTAGCGAGGATTTAGGTCCAGCAGAGTCTTACCTTGATATTGAAAGCATCATTGCTGTTGCGAAACGTGCGGGTGCAGATGCGATTCATCCAGGTTATGGCTTTCTAAGTGAAAATAAAACCTTTGCACGCCGCTGTGAAGAAGAAGGTATCAAATTCGTCGGCCCACGTATTGAACATTTAGAAATGTTTGGCGATAAACTCAAAGCAAGAACTACGGCCATTGAAGCAGATTTACCGGTCATTCCAGGGACAGATGGACCGATTGCTGATTATCAAGCTGCTAAAGCATTCGCAGATGAAGCTGGCTATCCGTTGATGATTAAAGCAACTAGTGGTGGTGGCGGTAAAGGTATGCGTATCGTCAGATCAGAAGATGAGCTTGAAGAAGCGTTTAACCGTGCAAAATCAGAAGCAGAAAAATCATTTGGCGATAGTGAAGTTTACATCGAACGATATATCGACAATCCAAAACACATCGAAGTTCAAGTCATGGGGGACGAAAAAGGTAATTTAGTACACTTATTTGAACGTGATTGTTCTGTTCAACGTCGTCACCAAAAAGTCGTAGAGGTTGCACCTTCAGTTGCACTCGAAGATGATTTGAGAACACGTATTTGTGATGCAGCGGTGCACTTAATGAAACATATTAAATATGTCAATGCAGGTACCGTTGAATTCTTAGTATCTGGTGATGAATTCTTCTTTATCGAAGTCAATCCACGTGTTCAAGTTGAACATACGATTACAGAAATGATTACGGGTATTGATATCGTTAAGACGCAATTACTTGTTGCTCAAGGTATCGGTTTATTTGACTCTGAAATCAACTTTCCGCAACAACAAGATATTCAAACGTTAGGTTATGCAATCCAATGTCGTATTACGACAGAAGATCCATTAAATGACTTTATGCCAGATACAGGTCGTATCAGTGCTTACCGTTCTAGCGGGGGCTTTGGTGTTCGTTTAGATGCAGGTGACGGTTTCCAAGGTGCAGAAATTTCACCTTATTATGACTCATTACTTGTTAAATTGTCTACACATGCATTAACCTTTAAACAAGCAGAAGAAAAAATGGACCGTTCACTCCAAGAAATGCGTATTCGTGGCGTGAAAACCAATATTCCATTCTTAATTAACGTGATGCGTCATCCGCAATTCAAATCAGGGGATTATACAACCAAATTCATCGAAAACACACCAGAGTTATTCGATCTTAAATTGAGTCAAGACCGCGGTACGAAAATGTTAGAGTACATTGGTAACGTAACGATCAATGGCTTCCCAAACGTAGAACAACGTATGAAACCACATTTTGAACAAACAACGATTCCAAAAGTACCGAACGACAAAGTGCAACAATTTAAAGGTACAAAACAAATATTAGACGAAAAAGGACCTAAAGCAGTAGCAGAATGGGTCAAAGCACAACAAGATGTATTGGTGACGGATACGACATTTAGAGATGCGCACCAATCCCTACTTGCGACACGTGTGCGTACAGCAGATATGATGAATATCGCTTCTAAAACTGCTGAAGTGATGAAAGATAGCTTTTCATTAGAAATGTGGGGCGGCGCGACATTCGATGTTGCTTTCAACTTCTTAAAAGAAAATCCATGGGAACGTTTAGAACGACTTAGACGAGCAGTACCTAACGTGTTATTCCAAATGTTATTACGTGCATCCAATGCAGTAGGTTACAAAAACTACCCTGATAATGTCGTACAAAAATTCGTTAAAGAAAGTGCTCAAGCTGGTGTCGACGTCTTCAGAATCTTCGACTCACTAAACTGGGTCGAACAAATGAAAGTCGCAAATGAAGCGGTTCAAGAAGCTGGCAAAATCTCTGAAGGTGCAATCTGTTACACAGGTGATATTTTAGATCCTAAACGTTCTGACGTGTACACATTAGATTACTACGTAAACATGGCGAAAACACTCGAAAGAGAAGGCTTCCACCTCTTAGCGATTAAAGATATGGCTGGTCTATTAAAACCTAAAGCAGCTTATGAATTAATCGGTGAATTGAAAGCAGCTGTGGATATTCCAATTCATCTTCATACCCATGATACAAGTGGCAACGGACTACTCACATATAAAGAAGCAATCAACGCTGGTGTAGATATTATTGATACAGCTGTAGCTTCCATGAGTGGTTTAACAAGTCAACCAAGCGCAAACTCACTTTATTATGCATTAGACGGCTTTGACCGTAAAATGAGAGCTGATATCGATGGTCTTGAAACACTCTCACATTATTGGAGTACGGTTCGTCAATATTACAGAGATTTCGAAAGCGATATCTATTCACCAAACACAGAAATTTATCAACATGAAATGCCAGGGGGCCAATATTCAAACTTAAGACAACAAGCGAAAAGTCTTGGATTAGGTGAACGTTTTGACGAGGTTAAAACGATGTATCGCCGCGTGAACTTCTTATTCGGTGACTTAGTCAAAGTAACACCGTCATCTAAAGTGGTTGGTGATATGGCACTCTACATGGTTCAAAATGATTTAGATGAAAATGATGTCATTGAACAAGGTTACAAACTTGATTTCCCTGAATCTGTGGTATCTTTCTTCAAAGGTGAGATTGGTCAACCGGTCAATGGTTTCAATAAACGATTACAACAAGTCATCTTGAAAAATCAAACGCCACTTGAAGAACGTCCAGGTGAGTATTTAGATGATGTTGACTTTGATCAAGTCCGCAATCAATTAGAAGAAACACAAACCGATGTTTCAGAACAAGATGTGATCAGTTCAGTACTTTATCCAAAAGTGTATGAGCAATACTTACAAACGTATCAACAATTTGGTAATGTATCACTTCTCGATACACCAACCTTCTTCTTCGGTATGCGTCCAGATGAAACTGTTGAAATTGAAATTGATACTGGTAAACGACTCATTATTAAACTTCAAGTCATATCAGAGCCAGATGAAAACGGCATGCGAAAAGTTTATTTTGAAATGAATGGTCAATCACGTATTGTGAACATTAAAGATGAAAAAGCGTCTACTAATGCACAAGTGAGACCGAAAGCAGATAAACAAAACAATAATCATATTGGCGCTCAAATGCCAGGTACAGTCACAGATGTTAAAGTTTCAGTCGGTGACGAAGTGAAAATGAACGATCCACTCCTCATTACCGAAGCAATGAAAATGGAATCTACAGTACAAGCACCGTTCGATGCTGTCGTGAAAGCGATACATGTCAGCAGCGAAGACAGTATTGAAACCGGAGATTTACTCGTAGAAATTGAACCTGCAAATGCGGAATAACGTGCAGTTATAAGCGTTCAATAAAATTTACTTTAAGTAGCTAAAAATTCATATTAAAAGAAGTGAGACAACCTTTTTCGGGGCGATTGTCTCACTTTTTTATTGTGTTTCCTCATGTTAAATAAATCCATTTAACTAAATCCTCACCCGAGTTTTACACTCAATTAATGTTCAATTGTTACCGTTAAAGTGCGACATATTAATTGACTGGAGGGTTTTCTTTGAAAAATAAGCAACGTATCTTTACTGGTTTAGCTAGTTTGACGTTATTACTCACTTTAACTCAAGGGACAAATACTGCTCAGGCAAGTGGCGGCGGAGTTGCACCAGAACAAGTTGAACAAACACAACCTCAAGCGACAGAACAAGCTCAAAAAAATGGTATCCAACTGACTGATCAAAAACCCGACGTTGCGCCTGTACAAACTGAAAATGCACCTAACCGTGTCACAACGAACTTTAAAGGTGATCCTAAAACAGAAATGGCATTCAATTGGTTCACAACAGACAAATTTGATGACGCAAAAGTATGGGTGTCAGGAACAGGAGATTTTAGTGACGCACAAGTTTTTGATGCTAAAACTAAAAAAGTAGACTCTAAGTACTTAGAACGCGATGAAAATGGCAATATTATCTTTGAAGATGTGAAAAAAGATGACGATGGTGAAATCATCAAAGACAAAAAAGGCAACGAAACAATCAATGGTTATTACACAGATGCTCAAGCATCCGGTCCTGAATGGACAGCAGGGGACGTTCACGGTAAAGCCAATTTAACTAAACAAACAGAATATACATATAAAGCACAAGCAACAGGTTTAAAACCAAATACAAACTATCATTATTATGTGGGTAGTGAAAGTGGACCTAAAAGTGTAGTAGGACAATTCAAAACAGCAGGTAATAAAGACGATGGATTCAAATTCATTCAATATGCCGATACACAAAACGCATACTGGAATGAAAACGTACGTGATGAAGCATTATTTGGGGCAGATACGTTAAATCAAGCAATCAACACTGCTGGCAATGCAGACTTTGTCGTACATTCTGGTGATGTGGTAGAAAATGCGGAAGTTGAAGACGAATGGAAAGACTTATATGATCGTTCTCAACCTTCATTTATGAATATGGCTATGGCACCTGTATCAGGTAACCATGATGAATACGCATTAGATGAAGACGATGATAAATTATTAGGTAGTTTCAATGATCACTTCAATGTTCCGAAAGCAAACAATGCAGTGAACGGTGGTTCTTACTATTCATTCGATTACAATGGCGCACACATGGTTGTAGCCAATACGAACGACAATAAAAAAGATAAAAAAGACAATCCTAAAGAAAAAGCAATCGGTAAAGAACAAATGGAATGGATTAAAAAAGATATCAAACAAGCACGTGAAAATGGTGCAAACTGGGTTATCTTCAATCTCCACAAACCAATGTACGCTCATTCATTCTACTTCATGGGTGATGAAGACGTACAAAAAGTGCACAAAGAACTTGCTAAACAACTCGATGATTTAGATGTAGACTTAGTACTTCAAGGTCATGACCACGTGCTTTCACGCTCAAAAGTATTACAATACAGCAATACGAAAAACAGTTTCGCTGATGCCAAAGTTGAAGATGCGAAACAAGAAACTGGCGAAGATGGCGTGACATATTACGACAATCCAAAAGGTTCTGTTTACGTCCTTCCTAATATGGGTGGTACAAAAGCGAACGCGGATCTTGGAGATAGTACATTAAAAGAACTTAAACACTTCAGACCAGAATTCAAAGATCTTACTCAAAAACAACTAGATTACTTCCATAATTTATTCGCAGTAGGAGACCAACCACAAAAAACAGATGCCTTCGATATTCAACATATGAAAAATCGTGACCATGTGAATAACCGTGACTCATCTGATCAAAACTACGCTGTATATGAAGTTGAAGATGATCAATTGAAAGTTAAAATCTATCAATTACACGGTGACATTGCACAAGGTGAACCACGTAGCCAAGAACTTATCGACGAATTCGGTATTAAAAAAGACAAATAATAGAGTGGAACCTAGAGGTTACTACGTCACATTGTGGTAAAATTTCAACGCGACACATAGTAAATTGAACGCAAATAAGCTCGTTACAAAGATGTATCATATATCGTTGTAACGGGCTTTTTTATGGGTCTCTAACCGCTTAACTGAATCGCCATCTTACTTTTTAAAAACATAGAGAGAAACAACGGAATGATTTTCAAAAGTAATCATGACACAAAAAACGTGGTACAAAAATCAATTTGTACCACGTTCAACATCTATTCTGTTTATCCACCACTTCGGATCGTTCGAATCATTAACACCACGAAGTAGGCGATGAGACCAAAGAGAATCGTAATGATTAATGCGTGTAGCAATGCGACCATGAGATTTACATTAGTGATAACGGATAATGCACCTGTAATCACTTGTGCAATGATAAGTATAAAGGCTGCTGTATAACCATATCTCACGGTACGATTATGTTGATAATGTTTCACCGCATGAATAAATGTAAGCATGATCCATATGAAAGTTAATAAGGCCATGCCTCTGTGGGTGAAGTTAACCCAATCGACTACAGAATGTGGGATTGGATCTTGGAATGGAATTGGCCATTCACCATAAGCTAAACTTGCTTTTTTATGTCTGACGAGTGCTCCGGTATAAATTGTTAAATAAACGATGATCATCATGATCCATGTATAACGACGTAACGGTTTACGAATCATAAGTTCATCTGCTTCATATTTATGGTCAACTTCAAATATGATAAGTGTAAGTACGAATACAGTAGAAAAGCTAACCAATGAAATACCGAAGTGTAATGCGAGCACGTAGGCATTTTGTTGCCATATAACTGCTGCAGCACCAATTAATGCTTGGAGTAAGAGGAAACCAACGCTAATAATTGAGAGTGGTTTAACTTCTTTAATATACCCAATATTTTTCCAGGCTGTGATCACTAACCATAGGACAACGATAAGTGAAAGACCAGATACTGCTCGGTGACTGAGTTCGATGATGGTTTGAATCGGTAAATTTTCTGGTAAGAAAGCACCGTGACAAAGAGGCCAGTCAGAACCACAACCATCTTCAGATCCAGTCTTTGTAACGAGCGCGCCACCCAGTTGTACCCATGCCATAATTATTGTAGCTAATACTGATAACCATTTAAGGTTGCGCTTCTTAAACAATAATACCCCCCCTGTCAATGCAAGACAAACCCTGTACATGTCGACCGGAACAAGCATGGGTTTATCCGTTTATATCAATTGACTATTATAACTTTTATCCGTTACATCTTCATATTAAATGCTTCTCCTTATTATAACAATAATGTGTCTGCAATTTGTGTCACAATATTGACGATTTTATAATGTCGCTAAAGTGTCACAAATAAATTGTGTTATATGTAGTCTTTTGAGGAAATTTGTTTTATCATTGTACTATATGAATAAATTAGGAGGGAAATTATGAGCCAAGAACAAACTTTGTCACATGCTTCAAGTCGAGTTACGTTTAAAGAGATCCAACAAATTATTAAAATGGGGCTCGTCCAAGGTAACTTAATCCCGGCTTTTGCTGGAGCGTGGCTTGCAGTCGTGTTAACAAATCATTCCTTCCTCTCGTCAATACCACAAATATTAATCATGTTGGTAGGCGCAACGTTAATCATGGGGGGCGCTTGCGCATTAAATAATTACTATGACCAAGATATTGACAGTATCATGCCAAGTAAACAAAAAAGACCAACAGTCAATGATAGAATCTCAGATCGTAATTTATTGATTCTTAGTTTTGGAATGATGCTCATAGGGGAAGCATTACTATTCGTATTAAACGTGCCATCAGGCGTCATTGGTTTAATCGGTATCGTTGGATATGTCTCATTCTACTCAATCTGGTCTAAAAGACATACCGTGTGGAATACAGTTGTCGGTAGTTTTCCTGGTGCTGTACCACCACTCATTGGTTGGGCTGCGATTGAAGGTAGTTTAAGCCTGACAGCGATTGTATTATTCTTAGTTGTCTTCTGCTGGCAACCGATTCATTTCTACGCACTCGCGATTAAACGTAAAGATGAATATTCATTAGCTAATATTCCAATGTTACCATCCGTGAAAGGATTTAACCGCACAAGAGTAAGCATGTTCATTTGGTTAGTATGTTTACTACCATTACCATTCTTTCTCAATGAATTAGGTACAACATTTGTAGTACTTGCAACACTATTAAACTTAGGTTGGATCTACGTAGGATTAACAAGCTTTAAAAAACAAACAAATAAAACAAAATGGGCAACAGCTATGTTTATTTATTCATTGAATTATTTAGTCGTATTCTTTGCTTTAGTAGTGATCGTTTCGCTCATTAAAATGTTTTAAATTATTTAAGTGAGGATTTTACAAATGAATATACCTTTTTTACCCACATTGAGTACAAGTTTTATCGTTATTAGTGCGATACTTGTAGCAATTGGTTGGCGTCAGATATGGAAACGTAATATCAAGAGCCATGAAAAAGTCATGTTATGGGCAGCAGTGTTTGCACTGTTATTCTTTATCATTTACGCTAGTCGGACAATCTTTATTGGGAACACAGCGTTTGGTGGTCCCGATTCAGTCAAACCTTACTATACGACTTTCTTAATCTTTCATATTAATTTAGCGACTATAGGCGGTATTGGCGGTCTGGTTCAAATCATCACAGCGTTTAAAGATAAATTTAATATTCATAGAAAAACAGGACCGATTGTCTCAGTCATATGGTTCTTCACCGCAATTACAGGTGTGGCAGTCTATGTGCTACTTTATATTTTATATCCTGGCGGTGAAACGACATCATTAATCAAAGCGACACTCGGATTATAGCTTTGGAATGAAATCGCATGTTTGAGCGTCATAAATCTCATTCATCCTTAAAATAAATATTTCAATAACAGAGTACACCTAAAGAGTTAGATGGTGAAGCTAACTTTTTGAGGTGTACTTTTTTATCGTTATCGGTTACAGCTCACTATGATTGTTACTTTTAAGAGCTAAGTTCGTCTTTTTGGTCTATGCGCATACTTGTCACATTTCACCGTAGCTATAACTACAAAACCTGAGTGGCTATTGTGAAGCTCCCTGTTCGATAAACAATATGTAACGAATCACTGTGTGCCTCATCCATTGGGAAGGTGGTCTATTGATTAATAATAGTGACAACGGGTAAAGATTCGATAAGCACAGTAAAATCGTTCACAACAGGAAGTTTTATTTAAAATAGTGAAAATCACGCAAACTGCTCAAAAATGAAAGCACAGTGATGAGTTAAATGGATATGAATTATTAAAAAACAGATAGCCATTTCGAATTTTTGAAACACAGATTTCGGAAAAATATGGGGGTAAGATGGCGAATATTTGAGGAACAAGGTGGTTCAACGCTGTTTTAGCTAGATAGCTTGCGTGCTTGAACCCGATACCTGTAGAATGATTAATACGAGTAATAGCACATAGGTGGGTGAATGATGAAAAAGCTGATAATTAAAGTTATTGGTGTCTTATTATTGATATTGTTTATTGTATATTTATTTAACTCACCACGTTTAAAATTCGATGTGTTAGAAAACCCAAATAAAGATACAAAGAAAACGACCAATGAATCTCAGTTTGAAGGACATCAATCTGATAGTGATAACCAGTTACCTCAGCGGGGTATAGCGACTTGGATTGGCGATGATATCGGCCAATTAACGGAACGGTTTGGACAAGCCAAACGATCTTACCCATATAAAGATGGCTATAAGAACTATATTTTCAAAAGAGAAGACCAGTATTATATTGTGACTACTAAAAGTAAAAAAATAAAATCTGTGTATGCGACAGGGGAAAAAGCCTCTGTAAGTCCGTTCAAGATTTCAGAAAGCGCGGCGCATATTTTTGAAAATTTAAGTATTAACCCAGAGCCAACCATCCGTGTGGACGATGACAAATATGATATCGAACTATCAGATATAGATATGAAAACACAAATGCTTGTTAAATTTGGTGATATTTACGCACAAATTTACATAGATCAACAGACCAATCAAATTGTAGCGATACGGTACTTAGATAGTGAGGCGTTGGTAGAATTTAAACCTTATCAAATGGTGAATGCTTCCAATGATAAAGAAGTTAAAAGTGATTTTGATGACTTACCGTACGAACAAAATCCTAACCAGTTAATGACGCTGTATGAAGTGACGAATCAAATGCGTCATTTACGTGGTGTGCCACCGCTAAAAGTAAATAATGACGTCGCTAATATAGCAGGTTATAATTTATATGAAGCTACAGGTACAGATAGCGTTGAATTTACTGAAGGGGCCTTGACGCAACAATTAGAACAAAACCAAGTACCGTTTCAATCGGCGAGTCAAAACGTAGGATATGATTTCAATGAAGTTCCTACGCTTATCATAAATTGGTTGAATTCTGATATACACAGATCACGGATGCTCAATACGAAATATGATGAAATGGGTGGCGTTGTGAACGATGGTTATTATACCGTCATTTTCCTAGAAGAAGAGTAAAGGAGGAGCTCATAAATGATTACACAACAAACCATTGATGTGTTAGATGAAATCGATGTGTTAGGTGATATGATTTTACAATCTGATTTGTATCAATCCTTTAAAGCTGCTGAAGCACGCTTAAATCAAGATGAAGAAGCGCATTTGATGTATGAAGCATTTTTAAAATCTAAAGCACAATATGAAGACATTATGCGATTTGGGAAATACCATCCAGATTATCGTCAAATCATGTTAGAAACACGTAAGCGTAAACGTGCTTATGAAATGTTGCCCGTAGTTATGGATTACAAACAAAAAGAAGTGGCATTGCAAGAGCTTGTCGATGAAGTCATTAGCAAGATCGCTTATTCAGTCTCTGACCATGTCAAAATCGAAGCGGGCAACCCATTCTTCCAACAAGATAAAGAAGGATGTGCATCAGGTGGCTCTTGCCACTGTTCGTTATAATAAACCTTTGCTCTGAGATTCACATTAAAATATGAGTTGTTTCAATGAATAGGAAGATATAAAAATTCCCTATGTAGTATGTTTTAGTACTACATAGGGAATTTTTGCATTTATCAATGGTGATTTTTAAAACGTGCGCCTAATTCAGGATAGTCGGTTACAAGTGTGTGTACGCCAAGATCAGCTAGATCTTTCATCTCATCAAAACTATTGATGCCATAAAAACCTGGCACGATGTTACTTTCAAGTAGCCATTGAATGAATTTAGGCCATGTTAATTTGATGCCTTTAAATGAAGTTGGCATTTGGAAGGTGTTTTCAGTTGTTTCAAAACTTTTTCCAAGACCGAGCATAAACTTAATAAACCCTTCTGCCACTTCTTGTTCGCTCGCACCTAAAGCGACATCACCGTTACTATATCGGTTAAATGCAGCGATATTTTCTTTGTGGAAGCTTGTGACTAGCACTCGGTTTTGAGCGTAGTGATCTTTAATTGTTTCGTACATGACTTTCGGCGCTATTTTTCCTGCTTCAGTGTCAGGGTGATCTTTGATATCGACGTTGATCAGCTGGTTAGGATAGAATATGAGTAACTGTTCAAAGCTTAAAATTTTTGCGTCTTCGTGATCGCGATAAGGAGTATTACCATTGATGTCTTTAAAATAATAACCGGCATCTAAGCGTTTGAGCTCATCAAGTGTATGCTCATAAACAAATCCAGAGCCATTAGTAGTGCGATCAACCATGTCATCATGAAATACGACAAGTTGATGATCTTTGGTGAGTCGAACATCGGTTTCAAAACCATCAAGTCCTAGTTCAGCAGCGTGATCAAAGGCGAGTTTCGTTTGTTCAGGTCTTTCAGCCATACCGCCACGATGCGCAAAGATGTACGGTGCAGGTTCAGCAAAAAAGGCGGGTACGGATTTCGGTACGGGTTCTTTTTTGAACTTATTAAATAAGAACAAACTGCCAGCAATCGACAGTGCACCTAAAGAAAGCGTTGTGAGTGATTGCTTGAAGTTCTTCATATAAAATCCTCCAGTCTATAGCATAGTTTAATTTTATCCTAGCAAAAGTTTGATACGAGACAAAGTAATTGTTATTTATAAAAGGTGTTATACATGATATTATAATTATCAATTGGAGTGAAAAATATGGATATAGTACAGAGAACAAGTTTAATCATTTATTTAAAGCATATTAAACATGAACGCCAACTTCGTAAATATGGACACATTGTACATATAAATAGAAACCATAAGTATGTCATTATGTATGTTAACGCTAAAGACGCTGATTCGGTCATTACGCGTTTATCAAAATTAAAATACGTCAAACATATTAGTAGCTCACCTTATAAATACTTAACTAAAACATATGAAAAAGAACGCCACGAGACATCTTAAATGTTGATGATGTGAAGGTGTTGTCCATATTATTGAAGTGGTGGAATCCAATTTTGTAAACGTAGCACACTCACGAGATAATTATAATACAGTTCAATATCGTAATAGTCTTCAGGTGGATGGACGTCAATTTCTTTAACTTCAATATCATAGCGTTCAGCTTGTTCATTAATCATGTCGAATTTTTTATTACGATTAGGATAAGGGTACTTAACTGCGTTCAACATGAGATACATTGCTTGAAAGTGTTGACCACTTGTCGGATTCATGACTAACGCAACTGAAGATTTTTGTTGTTCAGATCTCGGCGTATGGAAATAAACTACAAATGCCACACGTGGATGGTCATACTCCATTAAAGTCGTAAATTCGAATAAGTCGGTAAGTCCATTACCTAGTAAAATAAATGATTGTTTCATAAATTGGCCTCCTATATAAGTGCATTATAAAGAAAATATTTTAAGTTGGGAAGGATGAGAAGATGCGTGTCATTGCAGGTATACATAAAAGTAAACCGCTCAATAGTTTAGAAGGACGCAACACACGTCCGACAATGGATAAGGTTAAAGAAGGAATTTTCAACAGTCTCTTCGATATTTCTGGGCAGGGCCTTGATTTATTTGCGGGCAGCGGCGCTTTAGGTATCGAAGCATTATCTAGAGGAATGGAGCGCATGATTTTTGTCGATCAAAATTTTAAAGCTGTGCAGGTCATTAAAAGTAATTTGAAAAAATTAGAGATTGAAGACCAAGCTGAAGTGTATAAAAATAATGCCGCACGTGCGTTAAAAGCATTATCTAAACGCGATATTCAATTTGATCTGATTTTTTTAGACCCACCTTATGAAAAAGGCCTTATTGACGAAGCTCTCGCTGATATCGCAGAGTTTAATTTATTGAAGGATAGTGGTATCATCGTTTGTGAATTTAATCATAAAGAACAAATCCAAGTGGCACCGTTTCAAACAATTCGACGCTATCATTACGGATTGACGGATACCTTGTTATTGGAAAAAGGAGATAATCATGACAACTAAAGCAGTTATACCTGGTAGTTTTGATCCTATTACTTATGGGCACCTTGATATCATCGAGCGTAGTGCAAGACAATTCGATGAACTACACATCTGTGTGTTGCGAAACAGTAGTAAAAAGGGCACATTTTCAGTAGAGGAACGCATTGAACTCATCAAACAATCTACAGAAAAGTTCTCTAACGTGATCGTGCATCATTATGATGGATTGTTGGTTGATTTCTGTACTAAAATTGGCGCTAAAACCATTATCAGAGGATTGAGAGCGGTCAGTGACTTTGAATATGAATTGCGCTTGACTTCCATGAATCGCAAATTAAACAATGAAATCGAAACGTTCTATATGATGACAAGTACTGATTATTCATTTATAAGCTCAAGTGTGGTCAAAGAAGTAGCATCATATAGCGCAGACATCTCAGATTTTGTACCTCCGAATGTCGCTGACGAACTGTACAAAAAATTCAGTGTTTCTCATGATTAACTACAGTTGATGGTTTAGCGTGCATCAGTGCGAATGACAGGCATGTTAAAATCATCTTGCTGCTCGCCGCTCATCAAATTATAGATGCGCGTGGCATGAATATTATGTGTGAACCATGATGCATTTTGTTGATTGACATTCGTGATCCAATGTCTGTCAGGAAATTTCGATTTTAGTTCTTTTAAATATTGCTGGCCTTGTGGTGTCATACCGAGTATTCGTGCAGCATGTATCGTCTCTGGTCGATCTTGTTGTTTAAATTGTAATAATGTATTCATCAACACACGTTGGAGATGCGTGTATGTATAACGTTTAGATTTTAATAGTTGTATCAGATGATCAAACGATTGCGCTTCTAAAATGACTTTTTTTAAACGATGTTCTAGACCTTCACTCATGGTATAGATTTGATTTAATGTCTCAACACTTTGTGATAAAATGGCATATTTTAATAACGGGAAAGTATCTGCTTTATCGATATGAGGTTCTGTGTAAAGGTGTTGAATCGAAGCAGGTACTGCATGTTGCCACTCTGAATCGTTGTGTGTCATCGCATGTCTGATTGCCGATCCACTCGCAATTGGAGATTGAGACAATGTTTGATCGTGATGATGACTACTTTGTCTATGGATTGCATGTGACGTTATTTGATAACCGTGTTGTTGAATCGCACGAACATACGATAAGCCTAATGTATCGTTAGGAGAGGCAAGTAAGGGTTCATTAGGAAAAAGTTCACTCAAAATGCGAGGATAACTTTTTCCTTCTTTTATTTTTTGTTGAAAAATAGGGCTTGCTTTTAGATCATTGAGTTTCTGGCTCATCGAAAGGAATGCATCTGTATCGCCACTTTCACTGCCAAAAGCAAGCGCATCACTATCTAAATAGTGTGCCAGTTGAACAGCCATATCGCCAAAGTATTCTCCAGCAGAAAGGGAGGCATATGCAGGTAATTCAACAACAAGATCGCATTGATCTAAAGCCATCTCTGTGCGCGTAAATTTGTTGTAGATGGCTGGTTCGCCGCGCATGACGAAGGAACCGCTCATGATAGCGATAGTGACTTCAGCTTGGGTGATTTGTTTGGCTTGTTGTGCGTGGAATACATGGCCATTGTGGAATGGATTGTATTCTGTAATTAATGCAACGCTTTTCATTTGCAATTCCTCCATTCAGAATTCATCATGGGTATTGTAACATGACTTACAATTTGAAACATTCGTCAGTCATATAGATGTAAAAAATAACTAAATTATGTAAAAAATGGATGACTGTTAAGAAAAAATCTTGACAATGTATAATGATAAAGTTAAAATAAATTTTGTGCTTGTTAGAGGTGAAGCCATATGAAATGGTCAATAACGCAATTAAGAAAATTTCAAGATAAACCATTTGAATTTCGTGAAACTGTAAACTTCAATTATTTAATTGAAGCGTTGGATTTAATCGATCTATCAGAAATTGCTGTGAACGGTGAACTCACTGTTAAATCAAGTGAAGTCATTGCGGACATGCATTTAACTGGTACGTATACGATGCCATGTGCACGTACATTAGAGCCAGTTGAAGTACCGCTCGATGTCACAACACAAGAGATTTTTGATTTAGATCATTACGAACAATCTGAAGATGAAGATGAACATTATCATGATGCATCAGATGGTATGATTAACTTGAAAGACGTTGCAGAGGAAATTGTCATTATTGAAAAACCAATGCGTGCCTATTCAGAGCACAGTGACGAAATGCTCACTGAAGGCAACGGCTGGGAAGTTATTGACGAGGATCAAGCAGTTGAGCTTGAAAAAGCGCAAGAGGAAGAACAACAACGTCAAGTTGATCCGCGGCTTCAAAAATTACAACAATTATATGATAAAGAACAATAGCAGATTGAAATAATTTATAGTATAATAAATTATTGAGTCTAAAAAACTATTATTTGTGTTTAAATATAAGGAGGATTAATCATGGCAGTACCAAAAAGAAGAACGTCTAAAACTAGAAAAAACAAACGTCGTACACACATTAAACTTTCAGTACCTGGTATGACTGAATGCCCAAACTGTGGTGAATATAAATTATCTCACCGTATCTGCAAAAACTGCGGCTCTTATAATGGTGAAGAAGTCGTAAAATAAGTTGAACTTTGACATGATGTGTCATTGACGGTCGTTCAAAAATTATTCCGCATATAATAATTTTTGGACGATTTTTTTATCTAAAATTAAAGGGAATAATCATGAGAGGAGTTCATATGGAAACCATAACGTCTCCCCAAAATAACAAGATTAAACAAGCTAACAAATTAAAGAAAAAACGTGACCGAGATCAATTGAGTCTCGCTTTAGTCGAAGGTTATCATTTAATAGAAGAAGCTGTTCACAGTCATATTAGGATTAAACAGTTATTTGTAGTCGACCCATCACGATTAGATGATTCCATTTTCCAAGCAGCGGAAACGGTGTTTCAAATCAATGTGAAGGTGGCTGAAGCTCTATCAGGAACTGTGACACCTCAAGGTTTCTTTGCAGTGATCGAACAGCCACAGTATGAGGCAACGACAGCACACCAAGTGTTGCTCATCGATCGCATACAAGATCCAGGTAATCTAGGTACTTTGATACGTACAGCAGATGCTGCAGGATTAGATATGATCGTATTAGGAAAAGGTACGGTTGATGCGTATCAAGATAAAGTGATACGTGCAAGTCAAGGTAGCATCTTCCATATTCCTATTGTAACTGGAGACCTTGCTGACTTTATCGAACAGTTTGAGGGGCCTGTTTTTGGTACAGCATTAGATGACGCAGTGCCATATCGTCAGGTGGATGCGACTGAAACATTTGCGTTGTTACTGGGAAATGAAGGGCAGGGCGTAGATCCTTCACTACTTGCTCAAACATTACAGAATTTAACTATCCCAATTTATGGAAAAGCAGAAAGTTTAAATGTTGCCATCGCTGGAAGCATTTTAATGTATCACTTGAAAGGTTGACCCCGTTCAGTGAAATCAGATATAATAACTATAAATCACGTAAAATGAAATACGAACTGATAAAAAGAAGTGAATGTCCTACGCATGATAGTCTCAGGGAGAATAACCATGGACTGCAAGTTATTCCTGTCATTGGATATTCTTTCGTCTTTTTAGTTACTTAAAGAAATTTAAGTCGGAGTGACACTCCGTTATCAATAAATACAAGTGTATGCCAAGGCATAAATTTGGGTGGTACCACGGAAGACTTTCGTCCCTTTATCGTAAAAAGGGGTGAAAGTCTTTTTTTATGAGTACAGAAATGGTAGAACGCGAAACTTGAATAAGGTGATTGTGAGGAGGACTTATATGGCACAAACAGAAGCAATGTCTGATTTAAAGCAACAAGCGTTAGTCGACATTAATGAAGCGAATAATGAAAAAGAAATACAAGATGTGAAAGTTAAATATTTAGGAAAAAAAGGTTCCGTAACTGGTTTAATGAAACACATGAAAGATTTACCTAAAGAGGAAAAACCAGCTTATGGTCAACAAGTGAATGAAGTACGTCAAACGATTGAACAAGAGATTGAAGAACGTCAAGCTGTACTTTCGAAAGAAAAATTAGACAAACAACTTGAAAGTGAAACGATCGATGTGACGTTACCTAGTCGCCGCATTGATATTGGGGCAAAACACCCACTGACACGTACTGTAGAAGAAATAGAAGACTTATTCTTAGGATTAGGCTATGAAATTGTGGACGGTTATGAAGTTGAAGAAGATTATTATAACTTTGAAGCGTTAAATTTACCAAAATCTCATCCAGCCCGTGATATGCAAGATAGCTTTTATATTACTGATGAAATCTTAATGCGTACACATACGTCACCCGTACAAGCCCGTACAATGGAAAAACGTAATGGCCAAGGCCCAGTGAAAATCATTTGTCCAGGTAAAGTGTACCGCCGTGATTCAGATGATGCGACACACAGTCATCAATTCACTCAAATTGAAGGTCTCGTTGTAGATAAAGGCATTAAAATGAGTGACCTTAAAGGGACATTAGCACTCTTAGCGAAACAATTATTCGGCGAAGATCGTGAAATTCGCCTACGCCCAAGTTACTTCCCATTTACTGAACCCTCAGTAGAAGTGGACGTTTCTTGTTTTAAATGTAATGGAAAAGGATGCAACGTTTGTAAACAGACAGGTTGGATTGAAATTTTAGGCGCTGGGATGGTGCATCCAAACGTCTTACGCATGGCCGGATTTGATCCAGAAGTATACACTGGGTTCGCATTTGGTTTAGGACCAGATCGTATCGCAATGTTGAAATATGGGATTGAAGACATCCGTCATTTCTATACCAACGATGTTCGTTTCTTAAATCAATTTAAAGCCGTAGAAGATAGAGGTGAAATATAATGTTAATTTCCAAAGAATGGTTAGAAACATATGTAGAAGTCAATCAACCTGTAAATACATTAGCTGAAAGAATCACCCGCACAGGAATTGAAGTTGAAGATATCATTGACTATACAGCTGAGATTAAAAAACTCGTCGTAGGCCATGTCGATGAGATTGAAAAACATCCTAATGCGGATAAATTGAACATTTGTAAAGTGGATGTCGGTGAAGATGAACCCGTTCAAATCGTGTGTGGTGCACCGAATGTAGATGCAGGACAAACCGTTATTGTTGCACGTGTGGGCGGTCGCTTACCTGGTGGTGTGAAAATCAAACGTGCCAAACTACGTGGTGAAGTATCAGAAGGTATGATTTGTTCATTACAAGAAATTGGCATATCTAACCAACTCACACCTAAACATTTTGAAAATGGTATCTTCGTCCTCCCAGAAGCTGTAACACCAGGTACAGATGCACTCGCTGCTTTATATCTCGACGATCAAGTGATGGAATTCGACTTAACACCGAATAGAGCAGATGCACTCAGCATGATTGGTACAGCTTATGAAACCGCAGCACTTTATAATGAACCTGTCCAATTACCTGAGACAGAGAGTGATGAAGTCAGTCAATCAGCTCAAGATGAATTAAATGTGACTATCGATAACCCAGAAAACGTGCCATATTATAGTGCACGTGTCGTTGAAAATGTAACCATTGCACCTTCACCCATTTGGATGCAAATGCGCTTAATCAAAGCGGGCATTCGTCCAATCAATAATGTGGTCGACATTTCAAACTATGTTCTTATCGAATACGGTCAACCGTTACACATGTTTGATAAAGATTGCATCGGTTCATCCGATATTGTAGTAAGACAAGCACAAGAAAATGAAACAATGACAACACTCGATGGTCAAGAACGTAAATTAGAAACTGGTGATATCGTCATCAGTAACGGTAAAGAACCCATCGCCATTGCAGGTGTAATGGGTGGCGATTTCTCAGAAGTCACAGATCAAACAACGAATGTCGTCATCGAAGGGGCAATCTTTGATTCAGCAAGTATCCGTCATACGTCTCGTCGTTTGAATTTACGTAGTGAAGCATCAAGCCGTTTTGAAAAAGGCATTGCAACTGAATTTGTGGATAAAGCGGTAGACCGTGCTTGTTATTTATTACAAACATATGCGAATGGATCTGTTTATCAAGACCGGGTCACTGCTGGCGATTTAGGTGAATTCGTCACTCCAATTGATATTACGGTTGAAAAGGTTAACCAAACAATCGGTTTTGATTTAGCAGCAGAAGACATTGAACGCTTATTTGTTCAACTTGGCTTTGAAACGACACGTGACGATCATCAGTTGACTGTTTATGTGCCATCAAGACGTAAAGATATTTCTATTCAAGAAGACTTAATTGAAGAAGTTGCACGTATTTATGGCTACGATGAAATACCAGTTACATTACCTATGTTTGAAAATGTGACTCATGGCGCATTAACTGATCGTCAAGCGAAGACACGTACTGTGAAAGGATTATTAGAAGGTGCCGGTTTAAGTCAAGCGATTACTTATTCATTAGTATCTAAAGACCGTGCCCAAGATTTTACATTAGAATCTCATCCTACGATTGATTTATTGATGCCGATGAGTGAAGCGCATGCGACACTCCGTCAAAGTTTATTACCACACTTGATTGATGCCGTTGCATACAATGTGGCACGTAAAAACCACGATGTACGATTGTATGAACTCGGCCGTGTATTCTTCGGTAACGGAGAAGGTCAATTACCAACTGAAGTTGAGTATTTAAGTGGTATCTTAACTGGCGAATTTGTAGAGAATGCTTGGCAAGGTAAAAAAGAAGCTATCGATTTCTTTATCGCGAAAGGCATTGTAGAACGTATCGCTGAAAAATTAGATTTAACATTTGAATATGAAGCCACAGAGATTGAAGGTTTACATCCAGGCAGAACGGCGATGATTTATCATGAAGGAGAAACAATCGGTTTTGTAGGTGAATTACATCCAGAAGTGGAACAAGCCAATGACTTAAAACGCACTTACGTGTTTGAATTGAACTATGATAAATTAATGCAAATCTCTGTAGGCTATATTAACTACGAACCTATCCCAAGATATCCTGGTATCACACGCGACATCGCATTAGTAGTGAAACGCGACGTACCTGCTTCAAACATTCGTCGTACGATATATGAACATGGTGAAGATATCCTTCAACGTGCCTATGTATTTGATGTGTATGAAGGGAAACACGTTGCAGAAGATGAAAAATCTATTGCAATTCGCTTAGATTATTTAGATCCTGAAAATACACTGACAGATGAACGTGTCACTGCAGTGCACGATAAAATTTTAGCGGCTCTACAAGATGAAGGAGCTACAATTAGATAAGATTAAAAAAAGACTGAGGCGTATTTGCGTCTCAGTCTTTTTGATATTAATGATATTTTTTATGAACCAGTTGGTTTGCTTTATCACGATTGGCAAAGTGTTTTTTGGAAATGTGATCTAGATGAGGGAGCCCCCATCGTTCGATAATCTGTGCAGCGAATAAGTCGACTTTATGACTCGCCCCTTTAGGCACTGTATCGTTGACTTCAGCACCGATTTTTTCCATTTGTTTAACGAAAGCATAGCGTGCAATGATACTGGCTGCTGCGATGGCTATCGATTTAGATTCACCTTTAGTTTCAAAGCATGTTTTCTGAGCTTCAGGTAATGCTGTGAGTGCATATTTTTTATAAACAGCCGGTTGGGAAAATTGGTCGATGACAATGTAATCTAATTCTGTTGCATCGATCTTTTTTAATACTTTCGTGATAACAGCATTATGTAGGACTGCTTTCATTTTAACTTGAGACCAGCCCATTGCTTGACGTTCATTGTATTTATCGTTTGTTAATATCATGAGAGAGTAAGGGATGAACGTGATGATTTGTTCAGCCAGTTCAGTGATTTTCTTGTCTGAGAGATTTTTTGAATCTTGAACGCCTAACTCTTTGAGGATTTGAGCTTGGTGTGTATCCATATAAGCTGCACAGACGGTTAATGGTCCAAAGTAATCACCACTTCCGGCTTCATCACTTCCAATACAATGATACGCATCATAATTTATAGAGTTTGAAGCTGTTGTTTTAGAGGAAGCTGAAGCGGTATCAGGTTGATAAACGTCGCTTGGTAATAAGGCCTCAGCGACTGACTCAGCTTGCTTTCCTTGAAACATCACTTTATTTGAATTATATACCGATATCGTAACGCCATTAGTTTTAACTTTTGCTTTCATGCCTTGGGGTAACTGTTCTGTTTCAAATTGCTTTTGGTTTAAGAGTGATTGTATATCTGTATCACTCAATTTTACGACGACTTGAGCCATCATTTTCGCTCCTCACTATGGGTAAAATATTGATAAGAATGATTTTAACACAGATTGAATCACGACGTTGAGTAAAACATGAAAACAGAAAGAAGAGAGAGATTTTTTAAACTTCGAAACACTCTGGACAAAGATGTGTTCGGATAGGTATATTTAAGACATTTAAACCATGTTTCGGTAGTTGCAACAGTATGTCAGACAATGATTGCTTGTGCTTGATTTATCTCGTTCTTTACACTTACAAAATAGGCTGCTCTCGTGTATAATGGGTCATGATAAAAAATTTAACTTTTTAAAAGGAATACTTGTTGAATTAAAACTAGAGATAAACAATAAAGTCAGGAGTAATAATATGGGTGAATTTAAAAATCGCATTAATGTTACAATCAACGATCAACATTATACAATCGTAGGTGAAGATAATCCTGAACATATTCGTTATGTCGCACATTTAGTCGATGAGAAAATGAAGGAATTAGGTAGTAAAAATGCAGGATTAGATACGACTCGTAAAGCGATCTTGACTGCAGTGAATGTGATGCACGAAAAAGTTCAATTAGAAGAACAGCTTAAAGATTTGCAACAGGGAAGTCGATCTGAAGAATAATGATTATTGACATACTTATCGTCGTTATTATACTTAGCATTGGTCTAACAGGCTATCGCAGAGGGCTGTGGGCTGGTGTGTTACATTTCGCTACGACGCTTCTATCTCTTTGGTTTGCTGATCGTTATGCACATGAGTTTAGCCAAAGAATTTTATCGTTAATACCACTTCCAGACATCACAGCTACAAACACACCTTTTGCTTATAACTTTGATGTGATACAACAGCGTTTTGAAAACCTTGTTGTATTTCTTATCGTCGTAGTAGTAGCAAAAGTAATTACAAATCTTATCATCATGTTATTCTATAATGGTACAGCAAATCCATCTTTTATCAGTAAGATCTTAGGCACTGTTTTGGGTCTAATCACTTCATTGATAGTGGCGATGTTTGTGACCTATTTCATCGCTTTATACCCTAATGACTTTTTACAACAACAATTGTCAAAATCACGTCTAGCAGGTTATATCTTATTTGAAATTCCTTATATTTCAACTTTTGTACAACAAATATAATGATAATGAAAGAGCGCCGTTACCAACATATAAACATAAATCTGAGTCAGGACAATTTAGGCCAATTTGCTTTGATTAGCAACCGCGCTTTGTCTTGGCTTTTTTCATGGAGGATGTACGATGACGAAAAAAGATGTAATACAGTTATTAGAAAAAATTGCGACTTATATGGAGCTTAAAGGAGAAAACACATTTAAAGTTTCAGCTTATCGCAAAGCAGCACAAAGTTTAGAAATTGATGAACGTTCGCTAGATGAAATCGAGGATGTCACTGAACTTAAAGGCATTGGTAAAGGTGTCGGTGAGGTCATTGACGAATATCGTTCAACGGGTGAATCTTCTACACTTGAAGGGTTACAACAGGAAGTGCCAGAAGGCTTAGTACCATTGTTAAAAATTCAAGGCTTAGGCAGTAAAAAAATCGCGAAATTATACAAAGAGCTCAATATTAAAGATAAGACAGATCTTCAAAAAGCATGTGAAGCTGGTGAAGTGAGCCAACTGAGTGGCTTTGCGAAAAAAACAGAACAAAATATTTTAGAAGCGGTAAAAGCACTCGGTGCCAAAAAATCTCACTATCCAATCAATACCATTCGTGGTTTGCACGAAGAAATCAATGCACACTTAGATGCGTTCGATGCGGTTGAAAAGTATGAAGTTGCAGGTAGTTTCAGACGCTTTAAAGAAATGAGCAAAGACTTAGATTACATCATTAGTACCAATGATCCAGACCGTGTACAACAACAGTTACTTGAACTACCGAATATTGTAAAAACGGTTGCAGAAGGTTCGACTAAAGTATCCGTAGAGTTAGAATACGATGACGAAACAATAGGCGTGGATTTCCGCTTGATTGAACCAGCGGCTTTTTATCACACATTACAACATTTTACTGGATCAAAAGATCACAATATCCGAATTCGTCAACTTGCTAAAGATAAAGGTGAAAAGATCAGTGAGTATGGTATAGAACAACCTGATGGGGAATTGATTCAGTACCAAAGTGAAGCGGAAATTTATCAACACTACGGTTATGACTGGATTGCGCCAGCGTTGCGAGAAGATGGCAGTGAATTTGATAAAGATTTATCCGATATTATCCGTCTAGAGGATATTAATGGTGATATTCATATGCATACGACAGCGAGTGACGGTGCGTTTAGTTTAGAAGAAATGATCCAAGCCAATATTAATAAAGGATATGAATTTATGATTATCACAGACCATTCCCAAAGTCTAAAAGTGGCGAATGGTTTGTCGAAAGATCGTTTATTACGCCAAAATGAAGAAATTAAAAAATTAAATGAACAATATGATGAAATCGATATTTACTCTGGTATAGAAATGGATATTTTACCGGATGGACGACTCGACTATGACGATGATGTGTTAGCACAATTAGACTATGTCATTGCTGCGATTCATCAAAGCTTTAATCAATCACAAGAAGAAATCATGAAACGCTTAGAAAACGCATGTCGTAATCCATATGTACGACATATTGCACACCCAACTGGTCGCATACTTGGTAGAAGACCAGGGTATGAACCAGATATTGACCGATTATGTGAACTGGCTGAAGAAACAGGTACGATATTAGAAATTAATGCGAGTCCGAGTCGCTTAGACTTGAGCGCTGACGTAGTTAGAAAACATCCGAATGTTCAATTAACGATTAATACGGACGCCCATCATACAGACCATCTTGAATTTATGAAATATGGGGTGGCCACTGCACAAAAAGGTTTCGTAACGAAATCTCGCGTATTAAATACTAAATCTAGAGAAGCATTCAAGGACTTCATTGAACATAACCAAAAATTGAAGAAATAGAGGGATTGTATGAGACAGAAATCATTAGAGGTCTTAGAATTTGATAAGATCAAATCACTCATAGAAGAAGAAGCAATCAGCGATCTCGGTCGAGAAAAGGTGCGAGACCTAACACCGAGCGCTGATTTTGAAACCGTGACTTTTCAAATGGATGAAACAGATGAAATCTCACAAATCTATAATAAAGAACGCATGCCAAGCTTAAGCGGGCTTGCAAAGGTTGCTTCAATTATACACAGAGCAGAAATTGGAGGCGTGCTCAATGTTAATGAACTTAACTTGATTAAACGCCTCATACAAATTCAAAATCAATTTAAAACGTTTTACAACCAATTATTAGAAGATGATGAACAAATCAATTATCCTATTTTGGATGATCGAATGAATCAGCTTCCCGTGTTAACTGATTTATATCAAAGTATTCATCAAAAATGCGATGCCCACGACTTGTTCGACGATGCGAGTATAGAGCTCCAACGAATTCGCAGCAAAATTTCAGGAACAACACAACGCATCCGTCAAAACTTAGATAAAATCATTAAAAGTCAATCCAATCAGAAAAAACTATCAGATGCGATTGTCACAGTGCGTAATGAACGGAATGTGATACCTGTGAAAGCAGAATATCGTCAAGATTTTAACGGAATTGTGCACGATCAATCTTCCTCTGGGCAAACGTTGTATATTGAACCAGCTTCCGTTGTAGAAATGAACAACCAAATCAGTCGTTTACGTAACGATGAAGCGGTCGAGAGAGAACGTATTTTAACTGAATTAACCGGAGAGGTTGCTGCCGAATCCGAGTCATGCTTGATTTCTGAACAAATTATGGGACAGCTTGACTTTTTGACCGCAAAAGCACGCTATGCGCGTAAAATTAAGGGCACGAAACCCACTTTTACTCAAAATCGCGACGTTTATTTACCTAAAGCCTTCCACCCACTGTTAGATAAAGAAACGGTTGTAGCCAATACGATTGAGTTTGCAGAAGATATTCAAACCGTGATCATTACAGGACCTAACACAGGGGGTAAAACCGTTACCCTTAAAACACTCGGTCTTATCATTGTCATGGGACAATCAGGACTACTTATTCCAACTTTAGATGGCAGTAAGTTAGGTGTTTTTGAAAATGTTTATTGTGATATTGGTGATGAACAATCTATCGAACAGTCACTTTCAACCTTTTCATCACATATGAAAAATATCGTGGACATCTTGCAAGAAGCATCACGTAACAGCATTATCCTCTTTGATGAGTTAGGTGCAGGTACAGATCCTAGTGAAGGTGCGGCGCTTGCGATGAGTATTCTTGATTATGCGCATCAGATGGGTGCACTTGTCATGGCAACAACCCACTATCCAGAGTTAAAAGCATATAGTTATAATCGTGAAGGTGTCATGAATGCGAGTGTTGAATTTGATGTGAATACACTAAGTCCAACCTATAAATTACTCATGGGTGTGCCAGGCCGTTCCAATGCATTTGATATTTCTAAAAAGCTCGGTTTACCGATCGGTGTAATACAAAAAGCAAAATCAATGATCGGACAAGATGAACAAGAAATTAATGCGATGATTGCTTCACTCGAACAGAATGCGAAACGCGTCGAAAATCAACGCATCGATTTAGATCGTTTGTTGAGAGAAGCCCAAAGTGTTCATGATGATTTGGAAAAACAATACAATAAATATCAAAACTATGAGAAACACCTGATGGACCAGGCTAAAGACAAAGCCAATCAACGTGTGAAATCTGCTACCCGAGAAGCAGATGACATACTTAAAGAGTTGAGACAACTCCGAGACCAAAAAGGTGCGGACGTGAAAGAACACGAATTAATCGATAAGAAAAAACGTCTCGATAATCAGTATGAAGCAGATTCTCTTAAAAAAGACGTCAAAAAACAAAAATGGGATAAAATCGAAGCAGGCGATGAAGTTAAAGTGCTGACTTACGGCCAAGTCGGAGAAGTGCTGGAATTACTAGATCACGATGAAGCGGTCGTTCAAATGGGTATTATTAAAATGAAATTACCGCTTTCTGATTTAGAGAAAAAACAAAAAGAAAAACAACAACAACCTGCAAAAATGGCGAAGCGTCAAAATCGACAAAACGTCAAAATGGAATTAGACTTAAGAGGCTATCGCTATGAAGAGGCACTTGTTGAATTAGATCAGTACCTCGATCAAGCGGTGCTCAGCAACTATGAAAGTGTAAATATTATTCACGGTAAAGGGACAGGCGCTTTACAAAAAGGTGTCCAAAAACATTTGAAGCAACATAAGAGCGTTGCTTCCTACAGAAATGGGATGCCAAGTGAAGGTGGCTATGGTGTGACTGTAGCTCAACTCAAATAACGATGAGCAACGTATATGCATAAATAAAACTTGTCTGTTATAATTTGTTCATCATTTGAAATATAAGGAGGACTGGCATTATGGCAATCGTAAAAGTAACAGATGCTAACTTTGAAGAAAATATTCAATCTGGTTTAAATATAGTGGATTTCTGGGCAACTTGGTGTGGCCCATGTAAAATGATCGCTCCAGTATTAGAAGAACTTGCAGAAGATTATGATGGTACAGCAAATGTACTTAAATTAGATGTAGATGAAAATCCATCAACAGCAGCTAAATATGAAGTGATGAGTATTCCAACATTAATCGTATTTAAAGATGGAGAACCGGTAGATAAAGTTGTCGGTTTCCAACCAAAAGAAAACTTAGCTGCAGTGTTAGATAAACACGCATAAGTTACACGCATTAATTCATAAGTGCACATTGCACTTAAATTGAACGAATGCTTAAATGGTATTCACATAGCAGGTTGAGATAAAACGTGTCATCGGCTTCATAACGCTAGCCGAGAGCTTTGATTTACCACCGCTTTTTACAGGTGAGTTGTTGCATGACAAGAAAGCGAGTTGTCGAAGTTCATTTAACACAACTATCACGACCTCAGCAATTGGGGTGGAACGTTGAAATCGAACTGATTTCTGTTTCACTCCTTGTTTTTATGGAGAAAATGAAGTCCTCCAGAAGCGTAAAACTAGAAAAGGATAAGTAACGAGATCAATCGCAATCAAAAAGCGCACCTGACGATATTTAAGCGCCTCAAAAGAAAACGAAGGTGAGGTGAAACGACGTATGGAAGATTATGAAAAAAGAATTAAACAGAAACTTTCAGTTGTCCCAATGGAACCGGGATGTTATCTAATGAAAGATCGCAATGATCAAATTATATATGTGGGTAAAGCGAAGAAATTACGGAACCGTTTGAGATCTTATTTTACGGGTGCGCATGATACAAAAACGACACGTCTTGTCAGTGAAATCCGCAATTTCGAATATATTGTGACTTCAAGTGAAACTGAATCTTTACTGCTTGAGTTAAACTTAATTAAGCAACACCAACCGCGTTATAATATTTTGTTAAAAGATGACAAAAGTTATCCGTTTATTAAAATCACACGTGAAAAATACCCACGTTTACTTGTCACACGTACAGTTAAAAAAGGAACAGGTAAGTACTTCGGTCCGTATCCAAACGCGTATTCAGCACAAGAAACAAAAAAATTATTAAATCGAATTTATCCATTTAGAAAATGCGATAATATGCCAGATAAACTTTGCTTATATTATCATATTGGACAATGTTTAGGTCCTTGTGTTTATCCTGTAGAGCAATCTGAATATGCCAGAATGATTAAAGAAGTGACAGATTTTCTAAATGGGGAAGACCAAACGATTTTGCATAACTTAGAAAGCAAAATGCAAGAAGCGAGTGAAAATCTTGACTTCGAACAAGCTAAAGAATATCGCGATCTCATTCAACATATTCATAATCTCAATAAAAAACAAAAAATCATCTCTAAAGATAATACAGTACGTGACGTTTTTGGTTATAGTGTCGATAAAGGCTGGATGTGTATCCAAGTCTTCTTCATCCGTCAAGGTAATATGATTCAACGTGATGCGACAATGATTCCACTACAACAAACTGAAGAGGAAGAATTCTATACCTTTATTGGCCAATTCTATGACTTAAATCAACACATTTTACCAAAACAAGTGCACATTCCTAATAATCTGGATAAAGATATTGTACAGTCCGTCGTCGATACACGGATTGTTCAACCGCAACGTGGTAAGAAAAAAGAAATGATTGATTTAGCGAATCATAATGCGGAAGTGGCGTTAAATAACAAATTCGAATTAATTGCGCGAGATGAATCCAGAACCGTAAAAGCCATCGAAGAACTCGGAAACGCGATGGGTATTCAAACACCGATCCGTATTGAGACGTTTGATAACTCAAACATTCAAGGTGTGGATCCCGTTTCAGCCATGGTATCGTTCGTGGACGGCAAACCGGATAAAAAAGGCTATCGTAAATATAAAATTAAAACTGTAGAAGGCCCAGATGACTATAGCTCAATGCGTGAAGTCGTTCGACGTCGCTATACACGTGTATTAAATGAAGGACTGCCGTTACCTGACCTCATTATCGTCGATGGTGGGAAAGGACATATGAACGGTGTGATTGATGTGTTGGAAAATGAACTCGGACTTGATATTCCGATTGCAGGGCTCCAAAAAAATGACAAACACCAAACATCAGAATTATTATATGGTGAAAATGCAGAAGTCGTACCGTTGAAGAAAAATAGCCAAGCGTTCTATTTATTACAACGGATTCAAGATGAAGTACACCGCTTTGCGATCACGTTCCACAGACAGACACGTCAAAAAAATGCTATGCGTTCTGTGCTAGACCAAGTAGAGGGCATCGGCTCCAAACGTAAGACGAAATTACTGCGTACGTTTGGTTCAATTAAAAAAATGAGAGAAGCGTCTGTCGATGAGTTAAAAGGTGCTGGATTGCCAACGAAAGTCGCTGAAAACCTGCACGAAAAGTTAAAACAACAAAATAAACAAAAAAATTAGGGCATGAAAATCATTCTCATGCCCATTTTTATGCCAAATAATGTTACAATACGAATAAACAGATTTCTTTTACAATTTTGTGAAAGCGCTTTCTAATTGAGAACGTATATCAACTGAAAATATTAAGAAATACTTCTGTTTTTTAAAGTATTTTTAATATTTAGAAATTGCAAAAAAGTCAAAACACAAATAATCATAAACAGGGGATATATGAATGTGTGTAGTGCGAAAGCGGCACAAGTAAGGGAGAAATCTAATTTCAACAATTGTTTTCAGGGGGGACTCCTTTTGGCATATTCGAAAAATCAATTCTATTTGAGACGCCTACATTCGTTGCTAGGTGTTGTTCCAATTGGTGCATTCTTATGTGTGCATTTGATTGTTAACCATCAAGCGACGAAAGGAGCCGAAGCGTTTAACCAAGCGGCAGGTTTCATGGAATCTTTACCATTCTTAGTTGTTATGGAGATCTTATTTATTTACTTACCTATTCTGTATCATGCGATTTATGGTATTTATATTGCTTTTACTGCAAACGAGAATGTAGGACATTACTCATTGATGAGAAACTGGATGTTCTTATTACAACGTGTCACAGGCATTTTGACATTCATTTTCATCGCAATTCACGTGTATCAAACCCACTTACAAAAGTACTTTGGGCATGAAATTGATTACGACTTAGTCAACGATATCGTATCTAACCCGCTTTGGTTGATATTTTATATTGTTTGTACAATTGCGGTAACGTTCCATTTTTCTAATGGTTTATGGTCATTCTTAGTGACATGGGGCGTGTTACAATCTAAAAGATCACAACAGATGTTTACATTCGTCTCTATCGCAGTATTTTTAGTTGTTTCATACATTGGTATTAGCGCAATTTTAGCTTTTGTGTAATCACACGATTTTAATTAGGCAATAGTCTCTGAGTTATATATGGGGAGTGAAATTTTATGGCAGAGAAGAAAATCATTGTTGTTGGTGGGGGCTTAGCAGGTCTCATGTCAACGATTAAAGCGGCGGAACAAGGTGCACATATTGACCTGTTTTCAATTGTTCCGGTTAAGCGATCACATTCTGTATGTGCCCAAGGGGGTATCAACGGGGCGGTAAATACGAAAGGTGAGGGTGATTCACCGGCTATCCATCTAGATGACACAGTCTATGGTGGCGACTTTTTAGCGAACCAACCGCCAGTTAAAGCGATGACCGATGCGGCACCTAGTATTATCCACTTACTTGACCGTATGGGTGTGATGTTTAACAGAACAAATGAAGGATTATTAGACTTCCGTCGTTTTGGTGGCACATTACATCATCGAACTGCTTATGCAGGCGCGACAACAGGGCAACAATTATTATATGCGCTAGATGAACAAGTGCGTAGTTTCGAAGTAGACGGGCTCGTTACTAAATATGAAGGTTGGGAATTTCTCGGTATTGTAAAAGATGAAGACAATACCGCGAGAGGCATCATCGCTCAAAATCTAACGACAGCTGAGATTCAATCCTTTGGCGCAGATGCGGTTATCATGGCGACGGGTGGTCCTGGTATCATCTTCGGTAAAACGACGAACTCTATGATTAACACAGGCTCAGCAGCATCTATCGTTTACCAACAAGGGGTGAAATACGCGAACGGTGAGTTTATACAAATCCATCCAACAGCTATTCCTGGTGACGATAAACTGCGTTTGATGAGTGAATCAGCACGTGGTGAAGGCGGTCGTATTTGGACATATAAAGATGGAAAACCATGGTATTTCTTAGAGGAAAAATACCCAGACTACGGTAACCTCGTACCGCGTGATATCGCAACACGTGAAATTTTCGATGTCTGTGTAAATCAAAAATTAGGTATTAATGGTGAAAACATGGTGTACCTTGATTTATCACATAAAGATCCACACGAGTTAGATGTTAAGCTCGGGGGTATTATTGAAATTTATGAAAAATTCACTGGGGACGATCCACGAAAAGTACCGATGAAGATCTTCCCTGCTGTGCACTATTCAATGGGTGGACTCTATGTAGATTACGATCAGATGACGAACATCAAGGGACTATTTGCGGCAGGTGAATGTGATTACTCTCAACACGGCGGTAATCGCCTCGGTGCGAACTCACTATTATCTGCTATATTCGGTGGTACAGTCGCAGGTCCAAATGCAGTAGAATATGTTTCTAACGTAGAGAAATCATATACAGACTTAGATGAAAGTATTTTTGAAAAACGCGTTCAAGAAGAACAAGAGAAATTCGATGCCTTACTCAATATGCGCGGTACAGAAAATGCATATCAGTTGCATAAAGAACTCGGCGAGGTCATGACAGATAACGTGACTGTAGTACGTAAAAATGATTTATTACTCGAAACCGATAAAAAAATATTAGAGCTGATGGAGCGCTACAAAGATATTGATATGGAAGATACACAAACCTGGAGCAACCAAGCTGTGTTCTTTACACGTCAGTTATGGAACATGCTTGAGCTGGCACGGGTGATTACGATTGGCGCTTATAACCGTAATGAATCTCGTGGCGCTCACTACAAACCTGAATTTCCTGAAAGAAATGATGAAGAGTGGTTGAAGACAACGTTAGCCGAATTCCAAGGCAAAGGACAAAAACCCAAATTCACTTATGAAGATGTCGATGTAAGCCTAGTTAAACCGCGTAAACGTGACTACACTTCTAAATCTAAAGGGGCAGTAAGTAATGGTAAATAATCGTGTTGAAACAGACGAAAGAAGTGCAACTGCAAAAAGTCGTAAACCAATTAAATTAATTATTAAACGACAAGACAATAAAGATTCTAAGCCTTACACGGAAGAATTTGAAATCCCTTATAAAGAAAATTTAAATATCATCGCATGTTTAATGTATATTCGTAGAAATCCATACAATGCGAAAGGTGAAAAAACGACACCTGTTGTATGGGATATGAACTGTTTAGAAGAAGTGTGTGGGGCTTGTTCAATGGTTATCAACGGTCGCGCAAGACAATCTTGTTCTGCCATTGTGGATCAGTTAGAACAACCGATTCGTTTAGAACCGATGAATACGTTCCCTGTGGTACGTGACTTACAAGTAGACCGTACGCGTATGTTCGACAACTTAAAACGTATGAAAGCCTGGATACCGATCGATGGAACGTATGATCTCGGTCCTGGACCACGTATGCCAGAGAAAAAACGTCAAACGGCTTATGAATTATCTAAATGTATGACGTGTGGTGTTTGTTTAGAAGTGTGTCCAAACGTTACACGCAATAATGACTTCGTTGGAGCACAAGCTATTTCTCAAGTACGTTTATTTAACTTACATCCAACGGGTGCGATGACTAAAGATGAACGTCTAGATGCTTTAATGGGTGCTGGTGGTTTACAAGCTTGCGGTAACTCACAAAACTGTGTGAATGCATGTCCTAAAGGCATTCCTTTAACGACATCTATCGCAGCGATGAACCGAGAAACGTCATTCCATATGTTTAAATCATTCTTTGGCTCTGACCATAAAGTCGAATAATGGGTTTGAGTATGGCAAAATCATGATCTATCAGAGTGCTAAGGTCTCTATCAATGCTGTTTATCCGAACATGTCACATTGATGGAGGCTTTTTACTTGTGAAAAATTGCTTTCACGTACACTTATGATGTCATACTTACATGCGTCAGATATGAATTACGTGAATCTGATATGCTACAATGAAAAGCGACTCTAAAATAAGGAAGTTGAAATTATGGATAAACCAATCGGTGTGATTGACTCAGGCGTTGGGGGCTTAACCGTTGCAAAAGAGATTATGCGTCAATTACCAAACGAAACTATTTATTACTTAGGTGATATTGCGCGCTGTCCTTATGGTCCGCGTGAAGGTGACGAAGTTAAACGATTTACCTTACAGCTATCAAAAAAATTAATGAAAATGGATATTAAAATGCTCGTCATTGCTTGTAATACAGCAACAGCGGTGGCATTGAAAACGTTAAAAGAAATGTTACCGATACCTGTCATTGGCGTCATCGAACCTGGTGCTCGAACAGCGATTATGACGACAAAAAATAATCAAGTATTAATATTAGGGACAGAAGGTACAATCAAATCTGAAGCATACCCACGACACATTAAAAATATTAATCCTAATGTTTCTGTTTCAGGTGTCGCTTGTCCTGACTTTGTGCCATTAGTAGAACAAATCCGGTATAAAGATCCAACGATTACGAGCATTATTGTACATAAAACATTAAAAGACGTACGCCATTGTAAAGCAGACACGGTTATTCTTGGGTGTACACATTATCCGTTACTTTATCGTCCAATCAACGATTTCTTCAATGGTGAAAAAACGGTTATTTCTTCAGGTTTAGAAACTGCACGAGAAGTAAGCGCATTATTGACATTCAGTAATGAACACGCCGGTCATACTAAAAACCCACCCCATCGTTTCTTTTCTACTGGGGAAACGAAATATATTGAATATATAATTTCTGAGTGGTTAAATATGGATGTAACTGTGGAGCAAATTAAAGTAGATGAATAGGTGATATAAATGGAAGATATTGTTATCGCAACGAATAATCAAGGTAAAATAAATGATTTTAAAGTAATCTTTCCTCAATATAACGTCATAGGGATCTCTGAATTGATTGAAGGCTTCGATGTGGAAGAAACAGGAGATACGTTTGAAGCAAACGCTAAGCTCAAATCTGAAGCGGCTGCAAAAGCACTGAATAAACGTGTGATTGCGGATGACAGTGGCTTGGAAGTGATGAGTTTAAACGGTGCGCCAGGGGTATATTCCGCACGTTTTGCTGGAGAAGATAAAGACGATGATGCGAATATTGAAAAACTGTTAAAAATCTTAGGTGATAGTGAAGCGAGAGACGCACAATTTGTTTGTGTGGTTAGTATGAGTACACCAGGCGGCCCAACTGTTCAGTTTAAAGGCGTCGTCGAAGGTGAAATCACACTGCAAAAAATAGGTGAAAATGGGTTCGGTTATGATCCAATCTTTTACTTACCAGAGAAAAATAAAACAATGGCCCAACTTTCTGCAGAGGAGAAAAATGAGGTAAGTCATAGACGCCGTGCGATTGACCAACTTCAAACCTATTTAAATAGAGGCGATGACTGATGACACAACAATGGATTATTGTCAGTGACAATCACACAGAACAAGGTATTTTGTATGAAGTAATTTCAAACTATACAGACGTCGATGTGGCATTACATTTAGGAGATTCAGAGTTTGCATATAATGATACTGAATTGAGCTATTATACCAGAGTTAAAGGGAATACAGATTTTTATCCAGAATTTCCTAACGAAACGCAAGTGAAACAAAATGATATTCGAGCATTTGTAACACATGGTCATCTATATCAAGTGAATATGACACGGCAATATCTCGCACAGAAAGCACGAGAAGAAGGGTGCCAATTCGCATTTTATGGACATACACATATTGCGAAGTATGAAAATATCGGTGGCGTGCACGTGATCAATCCAGGTAGTATTTCACAATCAAGAAGTGATATTGAAGAAACTTATGCACAACTCCTCATCGATGAAGATAGACAACATGCAACGCTGCATTTTAGAAATAGAGACCATGCAGTGATCGATACAGTAGAGTTTGATATTTAGTAAGTTAGAATATATTTTGAAAATTAGGTAGTGAAGCAAAGAGGTAGCTACTCATAAGATAAGCGTGGTCATCAATTTGGTCGTTTAAATTGGTGACCACGCTTTTTGTGGTTTGTGTGTGAAAATCGTCATGTGATATGTATATAGTTTAAGCGTTTTACGTGTCAAAAAAGTGCCTTTTTGTGCCAGATTTGTGTCCTTTTGTGTCAAATTTGCGTCAAAATGATTCGACTTTTGGAAAATTAAAATCCCGAAAACCTTGATATATCAAGGTTTTCGGGATATCTAAAATATCAGTTAGTGTCCTGGGAGGGATTCGAACCCCCGACCGATGGCTTAGAAGGCCATTGCTCTATCCATCTGAGCTACCAGGACATGACTTTTTTAACACAAGATTAATTATATCTAATTAATGTAAAGAAATCAATAGGACGTGTATGAAAAATAATGATGATTTTGCACTATAATAGGCGTTTTTTCAAAGTGTTGATACATTTTTCATTATATTGTTATTTCCATCAAACTGAAAGTAATAGCTAAAAAGTCGCTCTATTTCCTTTTACAGCGTCACACACGATCGAATGTGGCACTTCTGAAACGACTTCTAAATTATCACAGAGACTTTAATGTGTTTTATGAAAAAATTGTAAAGAATGTAAGGGATCAAATATAAATAAAGAGTGGTACGTACCATGTTATAATCAATGGCCTGTACCACTCATTTGTTTCAACTTAATTTGGTTTAGGCGTAATTCTTCTACCTTTACCTAAGATGATTTGAATGATAGAAGATATCAACATGATGATGTTGAAGAAAATCATGAGGTAGAACACGACGTGGCCGGCATAAATCGCAACGTCTTGGAATTTAGTTAAAAATTCAGCTTTACTTGTGATGTTTTGGCTTTTAAGCTCTTCAACCCCATTATGAACATTTGCTTTCGTAATGAAAGAAATGACTGGAACGAGAAGGGCTGCAAATAAATTTCTAATAGAATGCATGGTACGTGCTGTATCTGGTGCTTCATCTAAGTCACCATCTAATAAGGTTACCATTGAACCACTTACGAGCGTCATGCTTGCACCAAATCCGAGGAGTGCACCTTGCGTATAAAGTAACGGAAGGTTAACAGTATCTCGTAGGATGATCCAGTGTACACTGACGTATAAGATGGAGACGGCACCGAATACCCCTAAGATACCTGCGCCGAGTTTATCGAAGAATAACATTTTAATTGTCGCTGCAATGATGACACCTACGAAGAAGAACGCATAGAATTTCGCGTTAATTTCAAAAGGTGTTCTTAGTATTTTTAATAAGAAAATATTAATACCGGCAATTGCGGTCAATAAGGTTAAATGGGTTGAAATTGCCATAATAGCTCCGAAGAATGGTTTGATTGATAATAATGATTTAAAGTGCATAATCGGATATAATGATCGACTATTCGCAGCTAAAAAGATAATGATGTAAATAACTGCGAAAGCGATTGAAATCCAGAACCAAATTGTGCTTAAATCATTATGTACGAGAATAACCATTGGAATAGTCATAGCAATAATACCAATTGATGAATGCACGATGACTGCCCAATCTACGTGGTGTGTTTCTTTTACGTAGTACTCTTGTCTTTTTAAGTGAAATGCACCGAGAATCAGACATAAAATAGATGCGATAACGTTAGTTAAGAAAATCCATTTCCATTCGTTAAGTTCAACGGAGAATGATCCAGATAAACCACCAAGTGCATTTGCGCCGAACATGCCGACGATGATCATGAATAAGAAAATGTTTCTAAAACGTTTTGGAAATGATTTAAATAGTTTCGGAAGTAAAATGAAAAATAGTACGCCAGAGCTAAAACCTTGAATGGTTTTTGCAATCGTAATGACAGGGAGATTGAAAGAAATTAATCCAATCACTGATCCTAATAGGAAGAGTGAAATAAATAACATATAACTTCTTTTAAAACTTAATCGATGTGAGAAGGTATGTCCTAATGGAGTACCTGCTGCAAAGGCAAAGTTTCCTATAATAGCGGGAATGACTAAATCTTTAGAACCAATCCCAAAAGATGTTTGTATGACACCTTGATTTAAACTGTAAGATAAGTTTGTGAAGAATTGAGAACCGATACCAAAGATGGTAATAAATGCTAAGATAAATAGTTCAGTCATTTTCTCTTTTCTCGACAATAGATACTTCACTATTATCACTCCATTTCTATAATGTCACAATTTTATATTATACGCTTTTTTGTAATTGAGCTAAACACATTCGATTTGGATATCATATTTCCAGAGTTGTGTAAAAATTTAAAAAGATAGACATTATCTCACAGTAATTAAATAGAGTAGGTTGCCACTTATTTTGATAACCATCTTTTAAATATATTTATTTGCATGCTTGCCTAACTTTGTACATATTTAACAGTCTGAATTTAAAATATGTTTGAAATAGGATACGACTTACAGTTATGCAACGAATATGTACAGTTAAGACTTCTCATATGTATTTAAATATTTTCTCCCTATTTATATAATGAGCTTTTTTAACTTTTTATAAACACGGTGTAAGCGGTTAAGTGAAAAATGTATCATACTTTTTTACAAAAAGACACATTAATAAGGCTTATTTTACAGAAAAGTCATACAGAATCGGATGCCTAACTGTCATTTAATAGGTTGTATTCAACAGGTTTGAGTGCAAAAGCATGACTTGAGAAAAATTCCCAACAACTGAAGTGGGATGTACTATAGTAAAGATAACGAAACGATAACAAAACACAAACAACGTTGCGATATCGTTTTAACAATTAAATGAGACAATAAATTTTTATAAGGAGTTGTTTTTCATGACAGGTTTATTCGACGCAATCAGAGACACAGTTCAAGCAGGCATTGACGGAGACGGCGCTAAATTAGGTACAAGCATCGTTGACATCGTAGAACAAGGCGTAAACGTAGCAACTGGCATTTTCGGACTATAAGACACATATTAATTCATTAAATTTAAAGGAGAGATATACATGAAAGATTTAGCTCAAGCAATCGCAAACACTGTACAAGCAGCTCAAAACAATAACGACTCAGAATTAGGTTCAAGCATCGTTGATATCGTAGAAAGCGGTGTAGGTTTACTAGGTAAAGTTATCGGACTTTAATTCTTACCATAAGTTAAAATTACTCCAATGAGGTTAGGACGTCTGTCTTAACCTCTTTTTCTATGTAAATTACATATGATTTTACTCACTCTCTAAAAATTTCCTCCTATTTTATTTTCTCACTCCTTTTATTTTAAAAACCGTTACACATTGCCAAATCTCAGCTTTCATTTTATGCTAGAAAATGACTTTTGAAATAGAAATGAGATCATTAAGATGCAAAATAAAGTCATTTTACTTGATTATGATGATACACTCGTAGACTTTAAAAGTGCAGAACGGTTTGCTTTCTTTCGTCTTTGTGAGTTGTTCCAAGTGGATGGCAATGATGAAGAACTCGGACGTTTTATGACGATTAACCAACAACATTGGGAAGCATTTCAGCAAGCAAAGCTGTCTAAAGAAGAAGTACTCAGCCAACGTTTTGAAGTTTATTTTGATCAACGCGGAATCGATGTCGATGGAAAGGATGCGGATGAAGTATTTAGAGCAGGGCTTGCCATTGCACCACCGCAGTTTCGTGAAGCTGACATCGTCACGACGTTAAAACAGTTAGCTGAACAAAACGAATTATACATTGTGACAAACGGTGTGGGTGTGACACAACGTGATCGAATTGTGCGCACGCCTTTTAAAGATATTGTGAATGACATGTTCGTCTCTGAAGATACAGGTTATCAAAAACCACTGCCGCAGTTTTTCGACTATATCTTTGAACGCATTGGAAATGATAAACGGGAACGTTCAGTTATTGTTGGTGATTCGTTAACTTCAGATATCCTTGGCGGTGAAAATGCCAACCTCACAACGTATTGGTTTAATCCTAACGAATTAGAGAACCATACGGATATTAAACCGGATTATACGATTACTACATTAAAACAGCTATTATAAATGAAGATTTTGTAACCACACAGTTGTATTGTAAGGATTTAATTCATGCTAGGATGTGTAAAATCTACATTCTATTGCACAAGTTCTATACACATTTTCATAAGTCTCAAAGTTAAATTGAATATTTTGAAAATAATGTGTTGTATGCAAGCCTTAAAATTGTCATTCAAGCCGGTAAACTTTATACTTAGTCTTAATAAAGTAATATAAGGAGAATAGCGAATGGACTGTAAGACAGTAAAATTAGATGAAAAGGATCAATTCATTAATCGAATAAAACAAAGCGATGCGACTTTAATGAATTTTTATCAATTTGATGCCATGTCACAGGCACATTATGAACAGAAAATAAATAGTCCAAATAATGGTAGAGAAAGTGCACTTGCCCATGTCATCGAAGACTATATGAGTGATCTGGATTTGACCGATAAGCAACATCAATCACTCAAGCAGTTAAGTGAAGGGGCAAAGGTTGTCATCGGGGGACAACAGGCTGGTTTATTAGGGGGACCGCTCTATACCTTCCATAAAATTTTATCCATTATACAGCTCAGTCAAAGTTTGAGTCAGCAATTTGAGACTGATGTGGTACCTGTTTTCTGGATTGCAGGTGAGGATCACGATTTTGACGAAGTCAATCATACCTACACTTATAATGGAAAAGATGCAGCACTTCATAAGGTGAAATACCATACGTTAGAACCACCTGAATCAAATGTTTCTCGATTTATACCAGACAAAGGTGAATTAAGAGCAGCATTGCACGACATGTTTAAACAATTAGATGAAACTAAGCATACGAGAGCCATTTTAAACATGTACCAGCGTATTATTGATACATATGATAGCTGGACGGATATCTTTAAAGCCTTGATTCATGAAGTGTTTAAAGATTATGGGTTGTTAGTGATTGATGCCCATGATCGTCAACTTCGTGAGTTAGAAGTACCGATGTTAAAAACAATGATCGAATCTCATGAGCAGATTGATCAAGTTTTTCGTGCCAATCAAAAAGAGACGATGGACAGCGGTTTAACGCAAATGATTCAAACTGATACCAATGTGCATTTGTTTTTACACGAAGAGGATCGTAGACAGTTACTACATTTTGAAGATGGCCACTTCACGATGGCTAAAAGTGATGAGACATACACAATACAAGAATTACTTGAGCTCGTCGAAGCGGATCCACAACGTTTTTCAAATAATGTAGTCACAAGACCCATTATGGAAGAGTGGTTGTTTAATACCGTCGCATTTGTCGGTGGTCCGAGTGAAATCAAATACTGGGCTGAGTTACGACGTGTTTTCGAAACCTTAGAAGTACCGATGCCAATCGTACTGCCACGTATGCGCATCACATATCAATATCCGCGTACGAATAAGTTATTAAATATGTATGATCTCGATGAAAAAGAAGTAATCAATCAAGGTATTGCTTCTTATAAACAACACTTTGTTCGTGCACAAGCTTCTGATACATTTATACAATCAGTTGAACAACTCAAGGACGAACAAGCAAAAGTATATGAAACATTATCTCAGGAAGTGGCAAATAATAATGACAATCAAGTATTGCTTGAAAAAAACAATCAAATACACCAAGCACAGTATGATTATTTATTAAATCGCTATTTGCTTAACATCGAACGTGAGAATGACGTGAGTATGAAACATTTTAATGAATTAGACCACACCCTCCATCCAATGGGTGGATTACAAGAAAGAATATGGAATCCAATGCAAGTGATGAACGATTTTGGGAAAAACATGTTCAATCCCTCCACTTTCCCTCCACTTTCTTACACTTTTGATCAAATAATTATAGAGCCTTAGAGCGACAAGGATTTTAGAGCCATTCATCAATTTGATGAATGGTATTTTTTATGCTTTTTAAAGAAATTTAGAGGAAAATTGCATAATTAGTGGAGGGGAGTGGTGAGATGTGGTAAATTATAGATATGGAAGGTGAGGTGATATAAAATGTTCATGGGAGAATACGAACACCAATTGGATACCAAAGGGCGTATGATCGTTCCGTCCAAGTTTCGTTTTGAATTAAATGAACGTTTTATTATCACTAGAGGCCTCGATAAATGTTTGTTTGGCTACACTTTAGACGAATGGCAAATTATAGAAGAAAAAATGAAAACCTTACCTATGACAAAAAAAGATACGCGTAAATTCATGCGTATGTTCTTCTCAGGTGCCATTGAAGTTGAGTTAGACAAACAAGGACGTATCAACATTCCTCAAAACCTTAGAAAATACGCCAATTTAACAAAAGAATGTACTGTGATTGGTGTCTCAAACCACATAGAAATTTGGGATAGAGATACATGGAATGATTTCTATGAAACCTCTGAAGAAAGTTTTGAAGATATCGCTGAAGACTTAATAGATTTTGATATGTAAATGGAGGAATGATCGTGTTTCATCATATTAGCGTGATGCTTAAAGAAACCATTGATGAATTAAATATAAAAGAAGATGGTGTCTACGTGGACTGCACGCTTGGTGGCGCGGGACATGCACTCTATTTATTAGAACAGCTCAGCGATGACGGTCACCTCATCGCAATTGATCAAGATGAAGAAGCACTTAAGAACGCGAAAGAAGTTCTGAAAGATCATTTGCATAAAGTGACATTGATACATAATAATTTTAGAAATATCACCCAAATATTAGAGGATTTAAATATTGAAAAGGTAGATGGCATTTATTACGACCTTGGGGTATCGAGTCCACAACTCGATGTGCCAGAGCGTGGTTTTAGCTATCATCATGATGCTGCTCTAGACATGAGAATGGATCAGACTCAATCCTTATCCGCTTACGATGTCGTAAATGATTGGGAATTCAATGATTTGATGAGAATTTTCCAACGTTATGGTGAAGAAAAATTTGCGAAACAAATCGCCAGACGTATTGAGCAGCATCGTGAAACAAAACCGATTAACACAACATTAGAACTTGTAGACATTATAAAAGAAGGTATACCAGCCAAAGCTAGACGGAAAGGTGGACACCCTGCTAAACGCGTTTTCCAAGCTATACGTATTGCAGTCAACGACGAACTTGCAGCCTTTGAAGATTCATTAGAACAAGCGATCGAATTAGTAAAAGTAAACGGAAGAATCTCTGTCATCACGTTCCACTCCTTAGAGGATCGTTTATGTAAACAAATGTTCCAAGAGTACGAAAAAGGTCCGGATGTTCCCAGAGGATTACCAGTGTTACCTGAAGCGTATACACCCAAACTCAAACGTGTGAATCGCAAACCTATTACCGCTAGTGAAGAAGATTTATCAGAAAATAATCGTGCGCGTAGTGCTAAGTTACGTGTCGCTGAAATAATGAAATAGGAGTGAATGTGGAATGGCAGTAGAAAAGGTATATCAAACTTATAACCAAGCAGAGCAACAACCGACACCAGAGACGAGACCTTCCACCGAGAAGCAAACTGTAACTAAGAAAGTCGTTGTTGGATTAACTAAATTTGAAAAAATGTTATACATAAGCCTAATAACTGTAATTGCTTTAATAAGTATTTATATGCTATCTTTAAAAATGGATGCGTACGATACTCGAGGAAAAATTGCGGATTTAGATACAAAAATTGAACAACAAGCCAGTGAGAATAGCGCATTAGAATCTGAAATCAAAAAGAACTCTTCATATGAACGCATTTACGAAAAGGCAAAAGATCAAGGAATGGGCCTTAAGAACGATAATGTAAAGGTAGTGCGTAATAATGGCGAAGCGAAAAATTAAGCTGAAAAAACCGAAATTCAAAATAAAACAGAATAAAATAGGGGCAGTCCTACTCATTTGTGGATTCGGACTGCTCTTTTTTACGTTGATCTTAAGATACTCATATATCATGTTTACCGGTCATTCTTCTGGTGAGGATTTAATGTTGAAAGCCAATGAAAAATATTTAGCACAACAGCAAGAACAACCTGAAAGAGGTAAGATTTACGATAGGAACGGGAAGATTTTAGCTGAAGATGTCGAACGGTATAAGCTTGTAGCTGTCGTTGATAAAAAGGCAAGTGAAGGCAGTAAGAAACCGAAACACGTCGTCGATAAGAAAAAAACAGCTAAAAAATTATCACAAGTCATCGATTTATCACCTAAAGAAATCGAAAAGAAATTAGATAATAATAAAGCATTCCAAGTTGAATTCGGTCAAAAAGGGACGAATTTGACTTACCAAGAAAAAGAAAAAATTGAGGATATGAAGTTACCTGGTGTTAACTTATTCCCAGAAACTGAACGTTTCTATCCAAACGGTAACTTTGGATCTCACCTCGTAGGTATGGCTCAGAAAAATCCTGATTCTGGTGATTTGAAAGGGGTCATGGGTGTAGAAAAAATATTCGACAGTTACCTCAGTGGACGTAAAGGATCCTTATCTTATATCCAAGATATTTGGGGCTACATCGCTCCAAATACGAAGAAAGAAAAAGTGCCACAACGTGGTGATGACGTGCATCTAACGATAGATTCAAACATCCAGGTTTTCGTTGAAGAAGCATTAGATGACATGGTAGACCATTTTAAACCTAAAGATGTTTTTGCAGTCGTTATGGATGCGCACAGTGGTGAAATTTTAGCATCTAGTCAACGTCCTACATTTAACCCAGAGACAGGCTCAGGTTTAGGCGAAAAATGGGCGAATGACCTTTATCAAAACACGTATGAACCTGGTTCAACGTTTAAATCATTTGGTTTAGCTGCTGCTATTCAAGAAGGCGAATTTAAACCGAATAAAAAATATAAATCTGGCCATCGAGATGTCATGGGTTCTCGCATATCTGACTGGAACGAAGTAGGTTGGGGCGATATTCCGATGTCACTCGGATTCACTTATTCATCAAACACGCTTATGATGCATCTTCAAGATCTAGTCGGTGCAGATAAGATGAAATCTTGGTATGAGCGTTTCGGCTTTGGTAAAGAAACACAAAGTTTATTCGATGGTGAAGCGCCTGGCCAAATTGCTTGGCAAAATGAAGCGCAACAAAAAACATCTGCCTTCGGTCAATCTACGACAGTTACACCGGCTCAGATGATCCAAGCACATTCAGCATTCCTCAATGATGGGAATATGTTAAAACCATGGTTCGTAGATCGCATTAACAATCCAACCGAAAAAGACACGTACTACGAAGGTAAAAAAGAAATCGCAGGTAAACCTATCGATGCTGATACTGCCAAAAAAGTACGTTCTGAACTTGATAAAGTCGTTAATAGTAAGGAAAGTCACGCAGTCAATTATCGTTTGAATGGCTATAGTTTAGAAGGTAAAACAGGTACCGCTCAAGTCGCGGATAATGACAACGGTGGTTACGTTGAAGGTGAAAATCCTTACTTTGTAAGCTTTATTGGTGACGCACCGAAAGATGATCCGAAAGTCATTGTTTATGCAGGTATGAGCTTAGCTCAGAAAAATGATCAAGAAGCTTACGAAATGGGTGTAAGTAAAGCGTTTAATCCAATCATGGAAAACACACTCAAATACTTAAATGTAGATGGTAAAGCTACTAAATCTAATTCAGATGTCAAATACAGCAAAGTACCGAATGTTGAAGGACAATCTACGGACAAAGCGCAAGAAATGTTGCAATCTAAATCACTGAATGCGACTATCATTGGTAACGGTAATAAGATTAAAGCCCAATCACCACAAACAGATAACCAATTATTACCTAATAGTCGAGTACTCTTACTCACAGATGGGGATTTGACTATGCCTGATATGTCAGGATGGACGAAAGAAGATGTCCTCGCGTTTGAAAAAATGACGCAACTGAATATCAACATGAAAGGCAGTGGCTTTGTTACAGATCAAAGCGTTTCTAAAGGTCAAAATATCAGCAAAAATGATAAAGTGACCGTGACATTAAATGCCAAAGGATTAGATGGCGAGTCATCGGACGACGATAATCAAAGTTCTAAAAACAGTAGCGCTTCTAGTGACGGAAGTCGTTCAAATGACAAAGCGGAAAATCAATCAGAATCATCTTCGAAAGACACATCTAAAGATACATCATCTAAAGAAGGTGATGAGTGATTTTGGAGTGTTCCATCTTTAGGTCGAATGATTTTAAAACATAGTTCACTCGTTCAATTGTCCCTATAGAAGTAAGATTTAATCCACGTCAGAGTCTCGTAACTCGTTATACCAAGCGGCGTTACGGCTCTGGACGTGATACATATAAAGTTTGTACATCTGCGGATTCAGTCGTACAAGCGTTGAATGATGAAAAGGAGAATATTATGGTTTACTTATTAGCAATCATCGCACTTCTAATAACATTGATTTTAGTTCCAGTGCTTATTCCAACATTAAAAAGAATGAAATTTGGGCAGAGTATTCGAGAAGAAGGTCCTCAAAGTCATATGAAGAAAACGGGTACGCCAACGATGGGCGGACTCACGTTTTTAATTAGTATTCTGGTGACAGCGATTATCGCAATGCTATTCACTGAACATACGGTAACCATTTTACTACTTACATTAGTGACTTTAGGTTTTGGTTTAATTGGATTTATTGATGACTACATCATCGTAGTTAAAAAGAATAACCAAGGCTTAACAAGTAAGCAAAAATTCTTAGCACAAATTGCGATCGCTGTCATTTTCTTCATTTTAACTGAAGTATTCAGATTAACAGAATTTGATACAGCGATTCATATTCCATTCACCACATTTGACTTACCATTATCTTATGCATATGTCATTTTCATCGTGTTCTGGCAAGTTGGATTTTCAAATGCTGTAAACCTTACAGATGGACTCGATGGCTTAGCAACAGGTTTATCTATCATTGGATTTATCATGTATGCGATTATGGCATACATTCAAGATGCGCCAGCAATCGGCCTCTTCTGTATCATCATGATCTTTGCTTTACTTGGATTCTTACCATTTAACTTAAATCCAGCCAAAGTGTTCATGGGTGATACGGGTAGCCTTGCTCTTGGTGGTGTGTTCGCGACAGTTTCTATCATGTTAAACCAAGAAATCTCATTACTCTTTATTGGTTTCGTTTTCGTCGCTGAAACACTCTCTGTTATGATGCAAGTAACGTCATACAAATTAACAGGTAAACGTATTTTCAAAATGTCACCATTACATCATCATTTTGAATTAAGTGGCTGGAATGAGACAAAAGTAACCACTGTTTTCTGGACAGTTGGTATCATCTTCGGACTAATCGGCCTATGGATTGGAGTGCATTAAGATGCTGAATTACAAAGGTTTGGAAGGTAAAGATGTATTAGTTATTGGCTTAGCAAAGAGCGGTTATGAAGCTGCTAAATTATTAAATAAATTAGGCGCAAAAGTCGTTGTTAATGATGGTAAAGATATCAGTCAAGATTCTCATGCTAAAGATTTACAAAACATGGGCATTGAGGTGATTGGCGGAGAACATCCTTTATCACTGCTCGATAATGATCCTATCGTAATTAAAAACCCGGGTATTTCGTATAATGTGCCTATCATTAAAGCAGCGACGGAACGTGGATTGAAGATCTTAACTGAGGTTGAATTAAGTTACTTGGTTTCTGAGGCACCTATCATTGGTGTGACAGGTACGAACGGTAAAACGACAGTTACATCATTGATAGGAGATATGTTTAGAAAAAGTCGAGTGACCGGTCGCTTGGCAGGTAACATTGGTTATGTAGCTTCAAAAGTAGCACAAGAAGTCGATGAAGATGATTATTTAGTTACTGAATTATCTTCATTTCAACTGTTAGGTATTGATCAATACAAACCACACATTGCGATTATCACAAACATTTACTCTGCTCATTTGGATTATCACGAAACCTTAGAAAATTATCAGAATGCGAAGCGCCGTATTTATCAAAATCAAACAGAAGATGATTACTTAATATGTAATTATCATCAACGTCATCTGATTGAAACAGAATCGTTAAAAGCGAAAACATATTATTTTTCTACACAACAAGAAGTCGATGGCATCTATATCAAAGATGGTTATATTACGTTTAGAGGTTTAAGATTAATTCATACCGATGATATCGTGTTACCGGGTGAACATAACCTAGAAAATATTTTGGCTGCTGTACTTGCAGCTATGATCGCAGGTGTACCTATTCGTGCGATTATCGATAGTCTGACAACATTTTCAGGCATCGAACACAGACTACAATATATCGGTACTAATAAAACAAATAAATATTACAATGACTCAAAAGCAACTAACACATTAGCAACGCAATTTGCACTGAATGCCTTTGATCAACCGATTATCTGGTTGTGCGGTGGTCTTGATAGAGGTAATGGTTTTGACGAACTAATTCCTTATATGTCGAATGTGCGTGTTATGGTTACCTTTGGTGAAACCCAAGAGAAGTTTAAAAAACTAGGGGAAAGCCAAGGTAAATACGTCATTAAAGCAACCGATGTAGAAGACGCAGTCGCAAAAATTCAAGATATCATTGAGCCAAATGATGTCGTATTACTCTCACCAGCATGTGCGAGCTGGGACCAATACGATACATTTGAACAACGAGGACAACGCTTCATCGATAGTTTCCGTGCGCACTTACCACAATTTTAAAGGAAGTGAATGAAGATGGCGGAAAAAGTGAAACAATTCGATTCAGAATATTTACAAGAACAGCGGCAAGTTCGGAAGCAACGTCAAAAAAAGATCCAGTACATCGTGTTCGGCATTTTGTTATTACTGATCATTTTAATTCTCTTATACATGTTCACTCCCTTAAGTAAGATCAGCAACGTAAAGATTAGTGGTAACGACCTTGTATCTGATAAAGAAATCAATCAGATGCTCAAGTTGAATAACAAGGCACGCATGTATACATACAGCACGAACAACGCGAAAGAACGATTGGAATCCAATGAGCTCATTAAAAAAGCTGAAGTCTCTAAAAAGTTCCCGAAAGATCTTCATGTAAAAATCACAGAACATCAAATAGCTGGGGTCGTTAAAGAAAAAGGAGAATACGTACCGATTCTAGAAAATGGTAAATCGATTAAAAATCGCTCTAATGATGAATTGGAAGAAGGTCCTATTCTCAGCGGATTTAAAGAAAAACAACGGGCACAACTCGTGTCTGAACTCGCAAAAATGCCTAAAAATGTTAGAAATATGATTTCAGAAATCACTTATGATCCTGAAACGAATAAACGCAATCAAATCCAACTCTTCACATCTGATAACATTCAAGTAATTGCTGATTTGAGAACAGTTGGAGATAAAATGAAATATTACGGACAAATGTCACAATCACTCCAGCGAGATGATTCGGGTGCACTTCAAAAAGATGGTTATATTGATTTAACTGTCGGTGCTTCATTTATTCCGTATGATGGAGCGAGCAGTCAACAAGCACAAAGTGATAAAAATGTAGAACAAGGAACACAAAAAGAAGATAAAGCGAAAGATGAACTACAAAGCACATTAAATAAAATTCAGAAAAACACGGACGAAAGTGATTAAAATTTATTTTATTTGAGTGTGTTTATAGTTCACAAGCAAACAAACCTATTGTAAACTTAGAGTAGTGTGATTTAGAGTAAAGTAATTGTCAGGAGGTGCCTATCTATGGAAGAGCATTATTACGTAAGTATAGATATTGGTTCATCAAGTATAAAAACAATAGTAGGCGAAAAATTTCACAACGGTATCAACGTGATAGGTACAGGACAAACCTATACGAGTGGTGTTAAAAACGGATTAATAGATGATTTTGACATCGCTCAACAAGCGATTAAAGATACAATTAAAAAAGCGTCAATAGCTTCTGGTGTTGATATTAAAGAAGTGTTCTTAAAATTACCTATTATTGGAACAGAAGTGTACGATGAAGCGAATAGAATAGAATTTACTGAAGATACAGAATTAGATGGAACACATATCGAATCAGTATTAGAAGGAATTCGCGATAAAAATGATGTTCCGGAAACAGAAGTTATCGATACGTTCCCAATTAAATTTATTGTAGATGATGAAAATGAAGTATCTGATCCTAAAGAACTTGTGGCTAGACATTCTCTAGAAGTTCAATCAGGTGTCATCGCTATTCAAAAATCTATTTTAATCAATATGATTAAATGTGTAGAATCATGTGGCGTTGACGTATTAGATGTTTTCTCAGATGCATATAACTACGGTTCATTATTATCAGCAACTGAACGTGAACTTGGTGCTTGTGTCATCGATATTGGCGAAGATGTGACACAAGTTTCATTCTTTGAACGCGGCGAACTCGTGGATGCAGACTCAATTGAAATGGCGGGCAGAGATATTACAAGTGATATCGCCCAAGGCTTTAATACCACATATGACGCTGCAGAGAAAATCAAACATCAATACGGTCATGCATTTTATGACTCAGCATCAACACATGATGTTTTCAGTGTACAACAAGTAGACAGCGATGAAAGTGAACAATATACGCAAAAAGATTTAGCAGATATCATTGAAGCACGCGTAGAAGAAATCTTCTTCAACGTATTTGACTTATTACAAGATTTAGGTTTAACCAAAGTTCACGGTGGCTTTATCGTAACAGGTGGTTCAGCTAATCTTCTTGGTGTCAAAGAATTGCTTCAAGATATGGTGAGCGAAAAAGTGAGAATTCATGTACCATCACAAATGGGTATCCGCAAACCAGAGTTTTCTTCAGCAATTTCTACAATTTCTAGCAGCATTACTTTCGATGAATTGTTAGATTATGTTACAATTAGTAATCATGACGGTGAAGAAATTGATGAAGAAGTTGAGGATACAGATTATGGTGTACAAGAAACTTCTGAGTCAGGTGGATTAGGCTGGTTTAAAAAATTAACTGGTAAAGCTGATTCATCTAAAGATACGAATAATAAACCGGAAGAGCCTGATGTAGACAGCGTTAACGAAAATACGACACAACATGAAGAAGTAGAATCAGATCGTGACGCTCAACCGCAAGAGCAAGAAGGTAAATTTAAAAAACTGATGAAATCTCTATTTGAGTGATTGGCCATAATAACTAGGAGGAAGAATAATGTTAGAATTTGAACAAGGATTTAATCATTTAGCGACGTTAAAAGTCATCGGTGTAGGGGGCGGCGGTAACAACGCCGTTAACCGAATGATTGATCACGGCATGAACAACGTAGAATTTGTTTCAATTAATACAGATGGACAAGCATTGAACTTGTCTAAAGCTGAATCTAAAATTCAAGTCGGTGAAAAATTAACACGCGGACTTGGTGCAGGTGCTAACCCTGAAATCGGTAAAAAAGCTGCTGAAGAATCACGCGAACAAATTGAAGATGCAATCCAAGGCGCAGACATGGTATTCGTAACTGCTGGTATGGGCGGCGGAACTGGTACTGGTGCTGCACCTGTCGTTGCTAAAATCGCTAAAGAAATGGGCGCTTTAACAGTCGGCGTCGTTACACGTCCATTCAGCTTTGAAGGTCGTAAACGTCAAACTCAAGCTGCTGCAGGTGTTGAAGCAATGAAAGCAGCGGTTGATACTTTAATCGTTATCCCTAACGACCGCTTATTAGACATCGTTGATAAATCTACACCAATGATGGAAGCATTCAAAGAAGCAGATAACGTATTACGCCAAGGTGTTCAAGGTATCTCAGACCTTATCGCAGTATCTGGGGAAGTTAACCTTGACTTTGCCGACGTTAAAACAATCATGTCTAACCAAGGTTCTGCCTTAATGGGTATCGGTGTTTCTTCTGGTGAAAACCGTGCAGTAGAAGCCGCTAAAAAAGCGATTTCTTCACCATTATTAGAAACTTCTATTGTCGGTGCGCAAGGTGTGTTAATGAACATCACAGGTGGAGAATCATTATCACTATTCGAAGCACAAGAAGCAGCAGACATCGTTCAAGATGCAGCTGACGAAGATGTAAACATGATCTTTGGTACCGTAATCAATCCTGAATTACAAGATGAAATCGTAGTTACAGTTATCGCTACTGGTTTTGAAGATAAACCAACTTCACAAGGTCGCAAAGCTTCAAACACAGGCTTTGGTTCAAGTGCAAACAGTAGCAGCAATAAAGAAGATAGCTACGCATCACAAGTTGGCAGCTCAAATGAAGGTCAACAAGATACAAGCTCTGAAAGCAGAGGTCACTCTACTAAAGAAGATGACATCCCCAGCTTTATCAGAAATAGAGAAGAAAGACGTTCTAGAAGATCTAGACGTTAATCAATATTAAATATTGAATCGTGTTTGTAGCGATGTACGTATATCTATTTATGTGCATCGTTTAACAAACAATCATAAATGCATCGCAACAGGTAACCGATGTAAGTATTAAATATACTTTGTGTTATCGATGATGGGGCGGGAATACGAAATCTATCCAGCAGAGGTTTATAGTAGCGTTGGCTGCTGTATCAGACACATTATGGATCGTACGAGATTCATCATGTGCTAATAGATTTGTCTTCCGCTCCTTTTTCATAACCAATACATAATCATGTGATGTGAAGTCTTGTGAAAAAGCGATAAATAGCAGTAATGAAGTCTCTTGAAAATCAATGTAAGAGTGAATGGAGGGTGTTAAGGGATGGAAGATAAATTTGTGAAAAAGCCACACATATTGCAATATGAAGATCCTGAATTATCCCATGTAACAATTGGTATGACAACTAGAGAAGATGGTGTGAGTCCATACCCGTCAAACGCGTTTAATATGGCACGTTACATTGATGATCATCCAGATCATATTTCACAACACCAACAGACACTAGCAGAAATGATTGATTTTCCAACGTCGGAATGGGTGTTTCCAATTCAAACGCATGAAAATAAAGTCGTAGAAGTGACATCAAAAGATAAAGGCACGAATATTGATGCGTTAACAGATACGTTATACGGTGTAGATGGTATGTACTCTTATGATAATTTGCTCCTAACGATGTGTTATGCTGATTGTGTACCTATCTATTTTTACAGTGAACCGCATCACTTTATTGGACTTGCACATGCAGGCTGGCGAGGAACCTATAGCCAAATTGTGTTAGAGCTCATCAAAGCCATCGATTTTGATCTGAGTGAACTTCAAGTCGTCATTGGTCCATCTACGTCTATGTCTTATGAAATTAATGATGACATTAAATCTAAGTTTGAAACACTCCCGATTGATTCAACTCAATATATTGAGACACGTGGCGATGATCGACACGGCATTGATTTAAAATTAGCTAACGCACTGCTTTTAGAACATGCCGGAGTGCCACCACAAAATATTTATCGCACAACATATGCGACTTCAGAAGACTTAGAACTCTTTTTCTCCTATCGTGTTGAAAAGGGGCAGACTGGTCGCATGTTAGCATTTATCGGTCAACATTAAGTAAAAGGGGGAAATAGTCATAAAGGTTCGGATCAATATTAAGTTACCATCATCTTTATAACTTAAACGGTTCATAGAGCCATCATGACTTTTGAACCATTACTGAAATCGCTTGTCCGATCCTTTAAAGACGTGAGATAATGGTGAATGTAAAAGAAAATCTTACAACTATACAGCAACAAATCCAAGCAGCTACTGAAAAAGGACAGCAACAGACAGAACCGAACGTGATTGCAGTCACAAAATATGTTACAATGGAGCGAGCAAAGGAAGCGTATGACGCAGGCTTACGTCATTTCGGCGAAAACCGTGTCGAAGGATTTATAGAGAAACAAGACAAGTTGCCAGATGACGTGACAATGCACTTTATCGGTTCGCTTCAATCACGGAAAGTAAAAGATGTCATCAACCAAGTAGATTATTTTCACGGGTTAGATCGTATGAAGATAGCTAAAGAAATCGACAAGCGCGCTGACCATACGATACGCTGTTTTGTACAGGTCAACGTATCAGGCGAATCTTCTAAGCATGGTATTGGACTGTCAGAAGTGAATGATTTCATTCAAGATTTAGCACAATATGAACATATTGAAGTTGTAGGTCTGATGACGATGGCACCTTTAACCGACGATGAAGATTATATTCATCAGCTATTTAAATCATTAAAAAATAAACGAGATGAAATAAAAGCACTCAATTTAACGCATGCGCCATGTACAGAATTATCCATGGGAATGAGTAACGATTTCCATATCGCAGCAGAAGAGGGCGCTTCATTTGTACGAATTGGGACTAAACTTGTAGGAAAAGAGGAGTGACCCTAGTGGCATTAAAAGATTTATTTAACGGATTCTTTGTAGTTGAAGAGGAAGAGGATGAACCAAACACACCATCTGAACCCGAACAAACAAACCAACGACAACAACAAGCACAGTCTCAGAATAACTATAGTCAAGAGGATGTAGATCGTACGGAAACACGCCGTTCATTAAAATCTGTACCTAAAAAACAAAAAGCATCAAGACTTTCTCAATCTCAAAGTGAAAGGAAGTATCAAATGAATAATACAGCGAGAAATAATAGAAATGTTGTAAATATGAATAATGAAGAGATGCTTGAACCACAAATGCAAGATAGTTCAAAAATGTGTTTATTTGAACCGCGTGTTTTCTCAGATACACAAGATATCGCCGACGAATTAAAAAATCGCCGTGCAACACTAGTGAACTTACAACGCATTGATAAAGTTTCAGCAAAACGCATCGTTGACTTTTTAAGTGGTACTGTATATGCAATCGGTGGCGATATTCAACGCGTAGGTAGTGACATTTTCCTATGTACACCTGATAATGTTGAAGTTGCTGGTACGATTACAGACCAAGTAGAATACACAGATTACCAACATGAATAGAGGAAACATAGTATGAGTTTATTAAGTATTTTAATTATTGTCTTTAGGATCATCAATCTTGTATTGCAAGTTTATTCATGGGGAATGATTGTTTATTTCCTTATGTCATGGTTTCCAGGGGCACGTGAAAATGCCTTCGGACGTTTCCTAGCAAAAATCTATGAACCGTTCTTAGATCCATTTAGAAGAATTATTCCACCTATTGGTATGCTGGATATTTCTTCATTGGTTGCATTTTTTACTTTACAATTATTCCGCATGGGTGTAAATGCGATATTTAATACGATTATCACGCATTTATTTTAATATGATTTAAATGGTTTGAGTTGCTAAAAACAACCCATCAACCCATGTGAAGCAACGAAATAACGCATAAAGTATAAAGGCTGGGGTGTCATGATACCCCAGCTTTCGTTATCAAAATCCAAATTTTAAATTGTGATCATATTAAGCGATGTACAGACACTTTAGGAGTAGAATCGATGAATATATATCAACATTTTAGAACTGAAGAACACGAGTTGATTGACCAATTAATAGATAAGTGTAATCAAGCTGATCAAACGTATGCACCTGTGTTGACTCACTTTTTAGACCCAAGAGGGCAATACATACTTGAAGTGGTCGCTGGGAGCTATGACATGTTACAGGTGCATTTTTATGGTGGTCCACATGCAGAAAGACAGCGTGCATTAATCGCACCGGATTATTTTGAACCTCAGCTTGAAGATTTTGAACTCACTGTACTTCAGCTCGATTACCCGAAAAAGTTTGTGACGATACAGCACCAACACGTGATGGGGACCATCTTGTCTCTAGGGATCACTCGAGATCAACTGGGGGATATCGCAGTAAATGACGAAATTCAGTTCGTCATTGCCTCTCCATTAGTTGATTATGTTAAAATGCATTTAACGAAGATTAAAGGAGCTTCAGTTAAACTGCATTCAATTTCGCCACAAGATATGGTACAATCAAAAGAGTCATGGCAACATGCACAAGCAACAGTCAGTGCATTACGACTTGATGTTGTATTAAAAGAGATGATTCACAAATCACGTGATATTGCGAAACAACTGATTCAGAAAAAGCGTGTCAAAGTGAATCATACGATTATAGATTCAGCTGATTTCAAACTTGATCAAGGTGATCTATTGTCCATTCAAGTTTTTGGTAGAGCCAAAATTTCTGAAGTGGGAGGCAAAACTAAGAAAGATAAGATACACATTTCATATAAAACACTTTTCAAATAGTATCATTGTTCGTTATAGTAATATCAGTGGTACGATTAAAGGGAGGAAATTCGATGCCTTTTACACCGAACGAAATCAAAAACAAAGCATTTACTAAAGTAAGAAACGGTTTTGACGAAACTGAAGTACAAGATTATTTAACTCAGTTAAGTGATGAAATTGAACGTTTGAAAGAAGATAAACAACAATTAGAAAAAGTAATAGAAGATAAAGAAACGAACTTAAATTCTTACAAAGAAGTGCATCAATCTGTAAGTGATGCGTTAGTTCAAGCGCAACAAGCAGGCGAACAAACAAAAAACGCAGCCCAAGAACAAGCGCAAGCAACAATCAATAAAGCGCAAAGTGAGGCTGACCGTATCGTCGGTGACGCGATTGAAAAAGCACGCCGTTTATCCTTCCAAACTGAAGATATGAAACGTCAATCTAAAATCTTTAGATCACGCTTCCGTATGTTAGTTGAAGCACAGTTAGATTTACTCAAAAATGATGATTGGGATTATTTACTCAACTACGATCTAGATGCTCAACACGTGACAGAAGAAAATATACAACATTTAAACGATGAAGATTTAACAGAAGCTGAACGTGCACAAGCTTCAACTCAAAATGAACAAAACGATACAGATAGCACAGAAGACCAACAAGATAACGATGAAAAATAATTAATTAATCACATCAAACAGACGCGTGAGAAATAAGTCGCATATCTTAGCGAGCTAGGGATGGTGAAAGCCTAGTATATGTTTATTTCTTATATCACTGTTTTGACAAGATGAATAAAAAAATTGAGAGAACTCTAAGTTGAGTTAATCAGGGTGGTACCGCGATAACCTCGTCCCTGTTAATTGAACTTAGAGTTCTTTTTTAAGTTAAGAGGAGTGAAAAAATGAATTATAAAGATACTTTATTAATGCCGAAGACGGATTTCCCTATGAGAGGCGGCTTGCCAAATAAAGAGCCTAAAATCCAACAAGCCTGGGACGAAAACAATATTTATCAAAAATCAGTGAAACAAAACGAAGGCCAACCTGCATACATTCTTCACGATGGTCCTCCATATGCGAATGGTAACTTACACATGGGTCACGCCCTAAACAAAATTTTAAAAGACATCATCACACGTTACAAAACAATGCGTGGTTATTATGCACCTTATATTCCTGGTTGGGATACACACGGATTACCGATTGAACAAGCCTTAACGAAAAAAGGTATTAAACGTAAAGAAATGTCTGTCTCTGAGTTTAGAGAAAAATGTAAAGATTTTGCGCTTGAACAAATCGAACTTCAGAAAAAAGACTTCAAACGTTTAGGTGTGAGCGGTGATTTTGATAATCCATACATCACATTAAAACCTGAATACGAAGCAGCTCAATTACGTTTGTTTGGTGAAATGGCAGACAAAGGTTTAATCTACAAAGGTAAAAAACCAGTTTATTGGTCACCATCTAGTGAATCTTCTCTTGCAGAAGCAGAAATTGAATATCATGATAAACGTTCTCCTTCTATCTATGTCGCATTTGATGTGCGTGATAGTAAAGGTGTTGTAGATGAAGATGCACAATTCATCATCTGGACAACTACACCATGGACTATGCCATCTAACGTAGCGATCACAGTTCATCCTGATTTAACTTATGGACAATATCTTGTAGATGGTAAAAAATATATCATCGGTAAAGATTTAGTAGATGATGTGGCTGAAGCACTTGATTGGGATAAAGAAGCCATCGTGCTCGACAAAGAATACAAAGGTTCTGAACTTGAATATGTAGAAGCGCAACATCCATTTATTGATCGCGTTTCTCTCGTCATCAATGGTACACACGTCACTACAGATGCTGGTACAGGTGTTGTGCATACAGCGCCTGGACACGGGGAAGATGACTACGTCGTTGCACAAAAATATGATTTACCCGTCATCAGTCCATTAGACGACAAAGGGGTCTTCACTGAAGAAGCAGGTCAATTTGAAGGTATGTTCTATGACAAAGCTAACAAAGCAGTGACTGACTTATTAGATGAAAAAGACGCACTCATCAAATTAGAATTTATCACACATAGTTACCCACACGATTGGCGTACGAAAAAACCAGTGATCTTCCGTGCGACACCTCAATGGTTCGCTTCTATCGATAAAGTAAGACAAGATATCTTAGATGCTATCGATGAAACAAAATTCAAAGTCGACTGGGGTAAAACACGTATCTATAACATGATTCGTGACCGTGGTGAATGGGTCATTTCTCGTCAACGTGTATGGGGTGTACCACTCCCTGTCTTCTACGCAGAAAATGGCGATGTGATCTTATCACAAGAAACTGTCAATCACGTAGCTGATCTCGTTGAAGAATATGGTTCTAATGTTTGGTTTGAACGTGAAGCGAAAGATTTACTTCCAGAAGGATTTACACATCCAGGTAGTCCTAATGGCGAATTCACAAAAGAAACAGACATCATGGACGTATGGTTCGACTCAGGTTCATCTCACCGTGGCGTATTAGAAGAACGTCCAGAGTTAGAATACCCAGCAGATCTCTATATTGAAGGTAGTGACCAATATCGCGGTTGGTTTAACTCTTCTATTACTACATCTGTTGCGACTAGAGGTATTTCACCATATAAAATGTTACTTTCTCATGGTTTCGTCATGGACGGCGAAGGTAAAAAAATGAGTAAATCATTAGGTAACGTCATTGTGCCAGATCAAATCGTTAAACAAAAAGGTGCAGATATTGCACGTCTTTGGGTAAGTAGTGTGGATTATCTTGCAGACGTACGTATTTCCGATGAAATCTTAAAACAAACATCAGACGTTTACCGTAAAATCAGAAATACAATCCGTTTCATGTTAGGTAATGTAGCAGACTACAATCCAGAAACAGATCAAATTGCTGAAGCGGACTTACTCGAAGTCGATCGCTATATCTTAAATCGTTTCCGTGAATTTACGAAAACAGTATTAGATAAATACGATAACTTCGACTATCTAAATATTTACCAAGAAGTTCAAAACTTCATTAACGTAGAATTGAGTAACTTCTACTTAGATTATGGTAAAGATATTCTTTACATCGAAAAACGTGACGCACATAAACGTCGCAGCATGCAAACCGTGCTTTATCAAATTGTAGTTGATATGACGAAATTACTTGCACCAATTCTTGTGCATACTTCTGAAGAAATTTGGTCACACATCCCACATGTGAAAGAAGAAAGTGTTCATTTAACTTACATGCCAGAAGTTGTAGAACCTGATGAAGCATTAGTTGAAAAATGGAATACATTCATGCACTTGAGAGACGATGTGAATCGTGCATTAGAAATTGCTAGAAACGAAAAAGTCATCGGTAAATCTCTAGAAGCAAAAGTCATAATTGGTAGCAACGACCAATTCAACGCTACAGAATTCTTACAACAGTTTGATGATTTACATCAACTCTTTATTACTTCTCAAGCAGAAGTAGTGGATCACGTGGAAGATGGCCAAGCTTACCAATATGGTGATATCCGCATTGAACATGCTGAAGGTGAAAAATGTGATCGTTGTTGGAACTATAGTACAGAAATTGGCAATGTAGGGGAATACACTGGTCTTTGCCCTCGCTGTCAAGAAGTCGTAGCTTCACTATAAAAAGTAAATTTAAATCTATAGATCTTTGAATTTGAGCAAGATTGAATCTTAGGATTTGATCTTGCTCTCTTTTTATATATAAATCAATTTTCAATGGGGTTTATGGATATTTTGAAAATTTGGGCTTTCAATTTATAAAGAGTCAGACGGTTGCCACTTAATATCGACATTTTGCTTCGTCTGCTTTATTTTATACTGTGAAATAGCTATAATATAGATTGTTCGAAATTGTGAAAAGAGAAATTGAGGAGGTCGCCTATGAAAAGGCAGTATTATATAGGAATATCTTTGGCTGTAACGATCTTTATTTTAGTGTTTGATCAACTTACAAAATGGATGATCGCTACTTCTATGCGCGTAGGTGAATCCTTTGAAGTTATTCCGGGTTTTCTCAATATTACGTCTCATCGTAATAATGGAGCAGCTTGGGGCATATTAAGCGGTAAGATGTGGTTCTTTTACATCATTACCATCATCATATTGATTGTATTAGTCGGTTTCTATATTAAAGAAGCGAAAGGCAACTTAGCCATGCAAGTGACACTCAGTCTACTTTTTGCAGGGGCACTTGGTAACTTTATTGATCGTATCATAAATGGAGAAGTAGTCGACTTCATCGACACTTATATATTTGGTTATGATTTTCCTATCTTTAATGTAGCGGATTCAAGTTTAACAATCGGTGTCATTGTTATGATTGTTTTATTATTAAAAGATATGAACAAAGCATCATAGGAGGAAAGTTATGGAAACGCATGAGTTTAAAATAGATAATGAAGCGTACGTCGGTCAACGCATTGATAAATGTCTCACGTCATTCAATCAAGATTGGTCTCGTACTCAAATTCAAGATATGGTGAAGGAAGGTCATGTCACAGTAAACGGTAAAACCATTAAATCTAATTATAAAATGAAACAGGACGATGTCATTGTCGTAAATGAACCAGAAGTGGTTGAAGCGGATATTGAACCCGAGAATTTAAATTTAGACGTATATTATGAAGATGATGATGTGGCGATTGTTTATAAACCTAAAGGCATGGTCGTCCATCCTTCAGCGGGTCATCGCAGTGGTACACTCGTAAACGGGCTCATGTATCAAATGAAAAACCTCTCCGGCATTAATGGAGAAGTACGCCCTGGTATTGTGCACCGTATCGATAAAGATACGTCAGGGTTACTCATGGTCGCAAAAAACGATGTGGCACATCGAAACTTAGTTGAACAGTTAATGTCTAAAACAGTGACCCGTAAATATACAGCACTCGTTCACGGCAATATTCCCCATGATTATGGTACGGTAGATGCGCCGATTGGACGTAATACGAAAGATAGACAATCCATGGATGTCGTTGACGAGGGTAAAGAAGCGATTACGCATTTTAATGTGCTTGAACATTTTAAGGATTATACGCTCATTGAATGTCAGTTAGAAACCGGTCGTACACACCAAATCCGTGTACATATGAAATACATCGGATATCCTATTGTCGGCGATCCTAAATATGGACCTAAGCGTACGATTGAAATGGGCGGCCAAGCGTTACATGCTGGTGTCATTGGATTTGAACATCCTGTCACAGGTGAGTACATCGAACGTGAAGCGCCGTTACCGGAATCATTTGAGCAAGTGCTAGAAACATTACGAAGAGAACAAGGTTAAGGGATTCGACAGACTTAATCCTCGATATAGGATAGGCAGAAAAAGTATATTTATGCGATTATTTCTCTCCTATTGACTTCAATCAGCGAAAGCGGTAAACTATCATTAGTTTAATAAATAAAACCAACGTCTTTAATAGAAGTCCAGTGAGGCTTAGAAGACATGAATATAAACAGATTATGTAACGATGTGAATGAGATTTAAAGTATAGGTATCGTCTATCGCATTCACATTCAAAATGAAATATTTTAACGGTGAAGTATAAATTCTGTTCATAGACCTCATGTCTTTCTAAGGCATGAGGCTTTTTTATTGGAAAAATACATGCCTTGCATTCAATGGATAAATTTTCTAAATGAAGCGCTGTAAAGGAGGTAGTGAAGTAAGATGTCTGAAAGAGTCATCATGGATGAAGCGGCTATAGAACGAACGTTAACTCGAATCGCCCATGAGATCCTGGAGTACAATCGTGGCACCTCACAACTCGTCTTATTAGGCATTAAAACGAGAGGAGCTTCGCTTGCACAACGCATTCAACATAAAATTGAAATGATTGAGAATGTACAAGTTCCAACGGGTACCATAGATGTGACCCAATTTAGAGATGATCTAGAACAAGCGGGTAAGCAAGATTTAGAAAAAGCATATGACATTAATGTTGATATCAACGACAAGGTTGTCATCATTGTAGACGATGTACTCTATACCGGTAGAACGGTACGTGCTTCTCTAGATGCCATATTACAACATGCTCGGCCACGTAAAATCGGTCTTGCAACGTTAGTTGATCGTGGTCACAGAGAACTACCGATTAGAGCGGATTTCGTTGGTAAGAATATCCCTACAGCAAAAGATGAAGCGGTCGCAGTTTATGTAGAAGAAAATGATGATAGAAACGCAGTCATAATTGAATAATTAACCTTTTAAATCAGTACGAGAGACTGAAAAAGGACGAAACCAAGGCATAGCTATAAGGTATAACTACGCTATCCAGGTTTTGTAATGACCTAGGCTAGGTATGATTAATGGCCCTGTAATAGAAGGGCGAAGGAACGAAACATACAGTATGGGGTCATCTTTTTGAGTCTCTTTACTGAAAATGTAAAGGGACTTTTTTTGAAGGAGAAAAATCATGGATAATGAAACAATGTTTGAACGTACCGCCAAGCCAGTATTAGACGTTAGAGATAAGCCGAAACCTTCACAGTGGGCATTGTTGAGTACACAACATTTATTTGCGATGTTTGGGTCGACCGTTTTAGTGCCATTCTTAACCGGTCTGCCAGTCTCAGCTGCATTGCTTGCTTCAGGGCTAGGCACGCTGTTATACATTTTAATTACACAAGCGAAAATACCTGCCTATTTAGGATCGAGCTTTGCGTTTATCACTCCAATTATTACAGGTATCCATTCGCATAGTCTAGGGGACATGTTAGTCGCTTTATTCATGAGTGGACTGATGTATGTCATCATTGGTCTCGCGATTCGCATTAGCGGTACCAATTGGCTGATGAATTTATTACCCCCTGTTGTAGTAGGACCTGTCATTATGGTGATTGGGTTAAGCTTAGCGCCTACCGCAGTGAACATGGCCATGTTTGAGAATTCGAATGACATGAAAGGCTACAACTTGAGCTATGTGCTAGTGGCAATCATAACCTTACTTGTGACCATCAGTATTCAAGGGTTCTTTAAAGGATTCTTATCACTCATTCCTGTATTGATTGGAATAATAACAGGTTATGTCATCTCAATATTTATGGGCCTAATCAACTTTGAACCAATTGCAAAAGCGAAATGGCTACAGTTCCCGGATATTTACATACCATTTAAGGATTATACGCCCTCCTTTCATCTGGGGCTGGTGCTCGTGATGATACCGATTGTGTTTGTTACAGTCAGTGAACATATCGGTCACCAACTCGTGATCAATAAAATTGTCGGTAAAAACTTCTTGAAAGATCCAGGATTAGATCGATCAATCATTGGTGACGGGGTCTCTACGATGGTAGCGAGTATCATTGGTGGACCACCAAGTACCACATATGGTGAAAACATCGGTGTCCTTGCCATTACTAAAATCTACAGCATCTACGTGATAGGCGGCGCAGCTGTCATAGCCGTATTACTTGGCTTTGTCGGTAAATTTTCAGCGCTGGTTGACTCTATCCCAACGCCTGTCATGGGCGGTGTATCGATCTTACTTTTCGGTATTATCGCATCAAGCGGTTTAAGAATGCTTGTAGAAAGTAAAATCGATTTTGCAGAAAATAGAAACTTAGTTATCGCGTCTTCTATCTTAGTCATAGGAATTGGAAATTTAGTCATTAACTTTAAAGATCTCGGTTTGAACATGCAAATCGAAGGGATGGCACTTGCAGCATTAGCAGGTATCATCTTGAATCTCATTTTACCTAAAGGTGCATCTAATCAATAAAGCGGGAGGTTTGTTCATGGATCATTTATTATCTGTCGAACATTTAACAACAACGGAACTTTATGGACTCATTCAACGTGCAAGTCAATTTAAAGCGGGAGAAGTGGAAATACCTAACTATCAAGATGTGTTTGTTTCCAACTTATTCTTTGAAAATTCAACGCGTACAAAATCAAGCTTTTTAGTAGCTGAAAAGAAATTAGGAATGCAGTTGATCGATTTTGAAACAGCAACATCCTCTGTGCAAAAAGGAGAATCGTTATACGATACTTGTAAAACGATGGAAAGTATTGGTGTGAACATGCTTGTCATCCGACATCCTCAAAATGCGTACTATGATTCACTCGAAGGACTTAACATTCCAGTGGTTAATGGAGGCGATGGCAGTGGTCAGCATCCAACACAATGTTTACTTGACTTGATGACAATCTATGAAACATTTCAATCGTTTAAAGATCTCAACGTATTGATTTGTGGAGATATTAAAAATTCTCGTGTTGCACGCAGTAATTATCATAGCTTAACTGCACTCGGTGCGAATGTGATGTTCTCAAGTCCAGAAGCATGGCAAGATGACACATTACATGGTGCCTATGTAGATATCGATGAAGTCATCGATAAAGTTGATATTGTGATGTTATTACGTGTACAACATGAACGTCATGAAGCAAATGAAGTGACATCGTTTGAAGCAGACACTTACCACGAACGCTTTGGTTTAACGCAAGGTCGCTACGATCAGTTGCAAGATCATGCGATAGTCATGCATCCTGCACCGGTAAATCGCGGCGTAGAAATTGCGAGTGACTTAGTTGAAGCACCTAAATCACGCATCTTTAAACAAATGGAAAACGGCATGTACATGCGTATGGCAGTGATTGATACAATCTTAAAATCGAGAGGGGAAGTCTAATATGAAACTCATTAAAAATGCTCAAGTCTTACAAGCTGGAGAACTGGTTAACACAGACATTTTAATCGATGGACAATACATCAAACAGATCGCGTCAAATATCGAAGTGGATGATCAAACAGAAGTGATTGATGCGAATGAACAATTCGTTGCTCCTGGATTAGTTGATGTCCATGTTCATTTACGTGAACCTGGTGGCGAACATAAAGAAACGATTGCAACTGGTACTGCAGCAGCTGCACGTGGAGGGTATACAACTGTATGCCCAATGCCAAATACACGCCCTGTGCCAGATACGGTTGAACACATGCAACAAGTTAATGACATCATTAAACAAACTGCAAATGTCCGTGTCTTACCTTATTCTGCAATTACAGTTAGACAAGCTGGAGAAGAACATGTCGATTTCGAAGCACTTGCAAATGAAGGTGCATTTGCGTTCACTGATGACGGTGTCGGTGTTCAACAATCCAGCATGATGTACGAAGCGATGCAAGCAGCAGCCAAAGTCAATAAAGCAGTGGTTGCGCACTGTGAAGATAATAGCTTGATCTATCGTGGTGCGATGCATGATGGTAAACGTAGCGAAGAATTAGGTATTCCAGGTATCCCTAACATCTGTGAAGCCGTACAAATTGCTCGCGATGTATTACTCGCTGAAGCAGCAGGGGCACATTATCACGTGTGTCACGTCTCTACAAAAGAAAGCGTCCGTGCAATTCGTGATGCGAAAAAAGCAGGTATTCATGTCACTGCAGAAGTGACACCACATCACTTGTTACTTACTGAGGATGACATCCCTGGCGATAATGCCATGTTCAAAATGAATCCTCCACTTAGAAGTAAAGAAGATAGAGAAGCATTAATTGAAGGTTTATTAGACGGTACAATCGATTGTATCGCAACAGACCATGCGCCACATGCAGCAGAAGAAAAAGATCAACCTATGACTAAAGCATCATTCGGTATTGTCGGTAGTGAAACTGCGTTCCCATTACTCTATACACACTTTGTTAAAAATGGAGATTGGACACTTCAACAATTAGTGGATTATCTAACAATTAAACCGGCTGAAACATTCGATTTACCATATGGACGTTTAGAAGAAGGTGCGCTTGCAGACTTAGCGGTTATCAACTTAGATGAAGAACGTGAAATTAAAGCAGAAGACTTTGCTTCAAAAGCAAGCAATACACCGTTCTTAGGTTACAAAGTATACGGTAATCCTGTGCTCACTATGGTCGAAGGTGAAGTTAAATATAAGGAGGAACAATTATGATACAAAAGCGTTATCTCGTGCTCGAAGATGGTTCATATTATGAAGGATACCCATTAGGTTCAGATCAATTAAAAATGGGTGAAATTGTCTTTAATACTGCGATGACAGGTTATCAAGAAACGATTTCAGACCCTTCTTATACAGGACAAATCATTACCTTTACTTATCCATTAATCGGTAATTATGGCATCAATCGCGATGACTTTGAATCATTAGTACCCACATTAAATGGGGTGATTGTAAAAGAAGCAAGTACACACCCAAGTAATTTTAGAATGCAAAAATCACTTCATGAAGTGTTAGATGAATACGATGTGCCAGGTATTTATGGAGTGGATACACGTAGTATTACACGCAAGATTAGACAATATGGTGTGTTAAAAGCTGGATTTACAGATGACAAGGATGAGGTAGAATCCCTAGCTGAAACACTTAAAACAGCGGCCTTCCCTCGCGATGAAGTGCATACCGTTTCTACTAAAACACCTTATGTGTCAACTGGTTTTGACCTCAGTGTCGTACTCGTTGACTTTGGTAAAAAACAAAACATTGTACGCGAACTCAATGCAAGAGGATGTAATGTAACTGTCGTACCATATGATACATCAGCAGAAGAAATCATCCGAATGGCACCAGATGGCTTAATGCTATCCAATGGCCCTGGTGATCCAGAAGAAGTGCAAGTTGCGATTGATATGATCCGCAGCATCTTAGGCAAAATCCCATTCTTCGGTATTTGCTTAGGTCACCAACTCTTCGCCTTATCTCAAGGTGCGACATCATTCAAAATGAAATTCGGTCACCGCGGTGCAAACCATCCAGTTAAAGATTTAGTCACTGGAAAAATTGCTTTAACGAGTCAAAACCACGGTTACTCTATTGATGAAGATTCATTAAAAGATACAGATTTAGAAGTCACACACATCGCATTAAACGACGGTACAGTAGAAGGTTTGAGACATAAATCATTACCTGCTTTCTCTGTACAATATCACCCTGAAGCGTCTCCAGGTCCTACAGATTCAAACTATTTATTTGATCAATTTATCGATATGATGAACGAATTTAAAGCGAAGGAGTGTACTACAAATGCCTAAACGTAAAGATATCAACACAATTTTAGTTATAGGATCAGGTCCAATTATTATTGGACAAGCAGCAGAATTCGACTATGCCGGTACACAAGCTTGCTTAGCATTAAAAGAAGAAGGTTACCGTGTCATCCTCGTCAATTCAAACCCTGCGACGATCATGACAGATAAAGAAATTGCAGATGAAGTCTATATCGAACCGTTAACACACGATTTTATCGCACGTATCATTCGTAAAGAGCAACCCGATGCCTTGTTACCAACACTAGGTGGACAAACAGGTTTAAACATGGCGATTCAATTACATGATAGTGGTGTGTTAGATGCGAACAACGTACAGCTACTCGGTACAGAATTACAATCTATTCAACAAGCTGAGGACAGAGAACAATTCAGAAGCTTGATGAATGAACTTGATGTTCCTGTACCAGAAAGTGATATCGTCAATACCGTTGAACAAGCATTCCAATTTAAAGAGCAAGTGGGTTATCCGCTTATCGTTCGTCCAGCCTTCACAATGGGCGGTACTGGTGGCGGTATTTGCCATAACGATGATGAATTAAAAGAAGTGGTATCTAACGGATTACATTATAGTCCCGCAACACAATGTTTAATTGAAAAATCAATTGCAGGATTTAAAGAAATTGAATACGAAGTAATGCGCGATAAAAACGATAACGCTATCGTCGTATGTAACATGGAAAACATTGATCCAGTCGGAATCCATACGGGTGACTCTGTCGTTGTTGCACCGAGTCAAACTTTATCTGACGTTGAATATCAAATGCTACGCGACGTATCATTAAAAGTAATTCGTGCCTTAGGTATTGAAGGTGGCTGTAACGTGCAACTCGCACTTGATCCCCACTCAATGAACTTCTACATCATCGAAGTGAACCCACGTGTATCACGTTCATCCGCTCTAGCATCTAAAGCAACGGGTTATCCTATTGCTAAATTAGCAGCAAAAATTGCAGTCGGCTTAACATTAGACGAAATGATTAACCCAATTACAGGTACTTCATTTGCAGCATTCGAACCTGCACTAGACTATGTTGTATCTAAAATCCCTCGTTTCCCATTCGATAAATTTGAAAAAGGTGAACGTGTCTTAGGTACGCAAATGAAAGCGACAGGGGAAGTCATGGCAATTGGCCGTACGTACGAAGAGTCATTACTTAAAGCAATTCGTTCACTTGAATATGGCGTGCATCACCTCGGCTTACCAAACGGCGAAAGCTTTGACTTAGATTATATTAAATCACGTATTAAAGACCAAGATGATGAGCGTTTATTCTTCATCGGTGAAGCCATCCGTAGAGGTACAACACTCGAAGAAATTCATGAGATGACGCAAATTGATTACTTCTTCTTACATCAGTTCCAACACATCATTGATATCGAACATGACTTAAAAGCACACAAAGGTGACATAGATTACCTTGAATACGCTAAAAACTACGGTTTCAGTGATAAAGTGATTGCACACCGTTTCGATATGACTGAAGATGAAGTCTACGATCTCCGTCAAAAACATGGTATTACACCTGTATATAAAATGGTGGATACATGTGCCGCAGAATTTGAGTCAGAAACACCATACTATTACGGCACGTATGAACAAGAAAACGAATCTGTTGTGACAGATAAGAAAAAAATCTTAGTACTAGGTTCAGGTCCAATCCGCATTGGACAAGGGGTAGAATTTGACTATGCCACTGTTCACGCAGTGTGGGCAATCCAAAACGCTGGATATGAAGCTATCATTATTAATAACAACCCAGAAACGGTATCTACCGACTTCTCTATTTCAGATAAATTATACTTTGAACCATTAACTGTAGAAGATGTTATGAACGTTGTAAACTTAGAACAACCAGAAGGTGTAGTCGTACAATTCGGTGGTCAAACAGCGATTAACCTTGCTGATAAACTAGAACAATATGGCGTTAAAATCTTAGGTACAACACTTGAAGATTTAAACCGTGCCGAAGACAGAAAAGAGTTCGAAGCATTATTACATCAAATTGATGTTCCGCAACCTAAAGGTAGAACAGCGACATCACCAGATGAAGCATTAAACAACGCACGCGAAATTGGTTATCCGGTGGTTGTACGTCCTTCATATGTACTGGGCGGACGTGCGATGGAAATCGTAAGTAACGATGATGAATTGAAAGACTATATGAACCAAGCCGTTAAAGCAAGTCCAGATCATCCTGTATTAGTCGATCGTTACTTAACAGGTAAAGAAATCGAAGTCGATGCGATATCAGACGGTGAAACAGTCATTATTCCAGGTATCATGGAACACATAGAACGCGCTGGTGTTCACTCAGGTGACTCTATCGCTGTTTATCCGCCACAAACATTGTCTCAAGAAGATATCGATACGTTAGAAGATTTCACCATTCGCTTAGCAAAAGGCTTAAATATCGTCGGACTCATTAACATCCAATT